>NZ_WJBG01000249.1 GCF_009709555.1 Streptomyces blattellae
CTTCGGCGGCGGTGACGGTGTCGTCGGTGACGGCGACGGACAGCGATCCGGCGCCCGCGGCGACGGCGGACACGATCGACTTGGCGAAGCGGGTGTGGCTTTGGGCGGGTGCATCGGCGGCTTCAGGGGTGGGCTGAGGCTGTCCACACGGCGGTGTCGGGGGCGAGTGTGCCGTCCTCCAGCGGTCCGCTGGCCAGCAGTACGGGGGTGGCGGTCGGCAGGGGCAGTGGCCGGGCGGAGAGGTTGACGCGGCATTCGAGTCCTCCCTTGCGGAAGGCGAGTCCGC
Organism: Streptomyces blattellae; assembly: GCF_009709555.1. GTDB lineage: Bacteria > Actinomycetota > Actinomycetes > Streptomycetales > Streptomycetaceae > Streptomyces > Streptomyces blattellae. The sequence continues at coordinate 287 of NZ_WJBG01000249.1, forward strand.
CGTCGTGGGAGTGCAGCCAGGCGAAGGTCTCGTCACCGCGGAAGCGGCGGCGCAGGGTCAGGGCCGTGCGGTACAGCTCCAGGAAGGAGCCGGGCCGGCCCTGCTGTGCCTGTACCGCGTGGTCGCCCCAGTTGTCCGGCTGGGGCAGCCAGCTGCCGGACGGGCCGAAGCCGTACGAGGGTCCGGAGCGGGTCCATGGGAGGGGGACTCTGCATCCGTCCCTGCCTTTGAGGGTGTGTCCGGTCCGTTCCCACATGGGGTCGCGCAGTGCGTGCGGGGGCAGGTCGGCGACCTCGGGCAGGCCGAGTTCCTCGCCTTGGTAGAGGTAGGCGCTGCCGGGCAGGGCGAGGGTCAGCAGAGCGGCGGCTCTGGCGCGGGTGCGGCCCTGGGTGTCGTCGGGGGTGGGGGCGGTGCCGTCGGTGGCCAGCCATTTGGTGAGGTCGGTGCCTTGTGGGAGGCCGTAGCGGCTGCGGTGGCGTACGACGTCGTGGTTGGAGAGGACCCAGGTGGGCAGGGTGCCGACCAGGTGGGCGTCGGTCAGTGAGGTGTTGATGACCTGGCGCAGGTCGTCGGCGGTCCAGGGGCAGCGCAGGAAGAAGAAGTTGAACGCCTGGTGGAGTTCGTCGGGGCGGGTGTAGAGCGGTAGCCGGGCCGCGCTGACGCCCGCCTCCGCGACGGCGATGCGGGGTGGGTCGTAGGTGTCGATGATCTTGCGCCAGGCGCGGTAGATCTCGTGTACCTCGTCGCGGTCCCAGAAGGGGTGGTCGGTGCCCTGGGGCGGTGAGTTGAGAGGGGCGGAGTCCCGTCCGTTCGTGTTCCGCAGGGGCGGTGCAAGGTCCTTGCGCAGGCCGTGGGCGACGTCGACGCGGAAGCCGTCGACGCCGAGGTCGAGCCAGAACCGGAGGGTGTCCTGGAAGTCGGCGAGGACCTCGGCGTTCTCCCAGTTCAGGTCCGGCTGCTCGGCGGAGAAGATGTGCATGTACCACTGGCCGTCAGGCACCCGCGTCCAGGCGCCGCCGCCGAACTTGGACTGCCAGTCGGCGGGCGGCAGGCTCCCGTCGGGACCCTGTCCGTCGCGGAATATGAAACGGTCCCTGGCCCGTGAACCAGGCGGGGAAGCCAGTGCCTCGACGAACCAGGGGTGCTGGTCGGAGCAGTGGTTGGGGACGATGTCGACGATCAGCTTGAGGTCCAGCGCGTGAGCCCGGGTGACCAGTTCGCGGAAGTCGTCGAGGGTGCCGTGGCGGGGATCGACGTCACGGTAGTCCGACACGTCGTAACCGCCGTCGGCCCAGGGGGAGGGGTAGAACGGCGTGAGCCAGAGCGCGTCGACGCCGAGGCCGGCGAGGTGGTCCAGTCGGTCGGTGAGCCCGCGCAGGTCGCCGATTCCGTCGCCGTCGGAGTCGGCGAAGCTGGGGACGTACACCTGGTAGACGACGGCTTCGCGCCACCAGATGGGGGCGGGGGCGGGGGTGGGGATGGGGATGGGGATGGTGGGGATGGTGGTCGGGGCCACTGGGTCCTCTCGTGCGGTTGCGGTTGCGGGGTTGCGGGGTTGCGGGGTTGCGGTTGCGGGGGTTGCGGTTGCGGTTGTGTGGGGCGGTGGTGGTCGGGGCTCAGCGCTTCGCCGCTCCCGACGTCAGGCCGGAGACGACGGCGCGGCGGAGGACGAGGACGCGGACGCGGACGAGGACGACGATCGGCAGCAGGGCCGTGATCGAGCCGGGGAAGATCGTGCCGTAGGGGACCTCGAACTTGGCGCCGAAGAGCGCCACTTCGACCGGTACGGTGCGGAAGGCGTCCTCACTGCCGAAGGTCAGCGCCATCAGGAACTCGGTGTACGCGGCGGTGAACAGACCGGGTCCGGCCTGCGGCAGGATGATCTGGAGGACAGCATCATCAGGCGGAGGGTGCGGCGCCTTGGGTTGTCGATCACTGCGGCTCTCTTCCTCTCCCGCGCAGCACATCCGGCGTAACACATCCCGCGCAGCACATCCGGCGTAACACATCCCGCGCAACACATTTACTCAAACGCTTGCGTTAGCTTGCGTGACTCCCTGTACCCCGTCAAGGGGCTGGATTGCTCAATCGCTTGCGTGCCCCTTGGTAGCCTGCCTCGGTGAGTGATGAACAGTCAGCTGTGACCATGGCGGACGTGGCCCGGGCAGTCGGGGTCTCGACCGGTACGGTCTCGCGGGCGCTGCGGGGCCTGCCGGGGGTCTCGGAGGCGATGCGCCGCCGCATCCTGCGGGCGGCCGAGGGCCTCGACTACGTGGTGTCGCCCGGGGCCTCCGGACTGGCGACCGGTCGAACCGGCTCCGTCGCGGTCCTGGTGCCGCACATCAGCCGCTGGTTCCACGCCCGCGCGCTGGCGGGCGCGCACCACGTCCTGCGTAACGCCGGCTTCGAGGTGGTGCTCTACCACGTCGAAGGGATCGCCGAGCGCCGGGAGTTCTTCGAGACGCTGCCCGTCCGGCGCAGGGCGGACGGCCTGGTGATCATCGCTCTCTCCCTGTCCGAGAGTGAGATCGCACGGCTGGGCGGTCTGGGCAGCATGCCCGTCGTGGGAGCCAGTACGGACCTCGGCGGACATCCGAGCGTCGGCATCGACGATCCGGCCGGCGCGGCGATGGCCGTCAGGCACCTGGTCAACCTCGGACACCAGCGGATCGGCATGATCCGGGCGACCGACGAGGAAGGCGTCCACCGCGGCGTCTCCCAGCGCCGCCTGGACGGCTATCTCGCGGCCATGGCGGAATGCGGACTGCCCGTGCAGCAGGACTCGATCGTCTCCGCCCCCTGGGGCGTCGACGGCGGCGCACAGGCCATGGCGCAGCTCCTCTCCCTGCGCACGCCGCCGACCGCGGTGTTCGCCGAAGCGGACGACGTCGCGGCCGGCGCCCTGCGCACCCTGCGACGCGCCGCGGTCGACGTGCCCGGGCAGATGTCGCTCATCGGCTTCGACGACAGCCCCATCGCCGACCTCCTCGACCTGACGACCGTCGCCCAGCCCGTCTACGAACAGGGCCTCATCGCCGGCCGGATGCTCGTGGACGCCGTGGAACAGGGGACGATCGCCGAATCCCGACAGCGCCTCGACACCCGCCTGGTGCCGCGTGGCACGACCAGTGCTGTACGTCGGCCGGGGCGCTGATCCTCGGACCGTCCGGTCGCCCAGACCCCGGGACCCCTCCCGACCGTGGCGTGGCAACCTGCCGTCACGCTCACGCCACGAGGAGGCTCCATGTCCACGCCATCGGACCCGGACCCGCAGGTGAACGCTCCGTACCCGCCGCAGGCCGGTTGGCCTGCCTACCCGCCCTACTACGCACCACCCCCTCGGACCAACGGGTTGGCCATCGCGTCCATGGTGCTGGGCATCGTGTGGATCTACTGGATCGGCAGTATCCTCGCGCTGATTTTCGGCTATGTGGCCCGCAGGCAGATCAGGGAGCGCCATGAAAACGGTGGGGGCATGGCCACCGCCGGAATCGTGCTGGGCTGGGTGGGTGTCGGGGTGTTGTCGATCATCTTGGTCGCCGGTTTCATCTCGTACATGGCGTCCTGAAACAGCACGGCTGCCCATCCATCGCGTCCGACCACCGACGACCGGAGCACTGACGTCACGGTCGCCCTCACCCGCGACGCCACCGCGACGCCGATGCCACCGCGACGGTGCCGCCGGATCGTGGCGGCCACGGGTTTCGGTGCATCGCGGAACAGGGCGTGCAGGGAGCGTAGCTGCGGCCCCCGAGAGGATCATGAAGTAGTCCTCGGCCCTCGCCTCGGGAACCTGCTCGGCCACTCACTCGGGAACCTGCTTGGCCACCCGATCGGCCACTCACTCGGCCACCCGATCGGCCGCCCGAGGATCCGTTGCCCCGGTCCGAGGCAGGCACACGACGCAACGTGTCGTGCCCTGCGGCCAGGTCACCCCGCCGTACGCTCCGTCAGCTCGCCCAGCGGCAGGGTGTGCTGGGTCTGGAGCACCTTCGCGCGCAGGTAGCGGACGTTGTGGGCGGTGGTGAACACGCCGGTCGGCACGCGGTCGCGGACGCTGATGCCGAGGTCCCGCAACTGGGCCGCCTTATCAGGGTTGTTGGAGAGCAGGTCGAGTTCGCCGATGCCGAGGGCGGTGAGCATCTGCGCGGCCGCCGTGTAGTCGCGGGCGTCCTCGGGCAGGCCCAGCGCGGTGTTCGCGGCGTAGGTGTCGAGGCCCTGGTCCTGAAGGGCGTACGCGTCGAGCTTGTTGTAGAGGCCGATGCCGCGGCCTTCCTGGCGGAGGTAGAGCAGGACTCCGCCGCGGTCGGCGATCCGCTCGACGGCCTCGCGCAGCTGCGGTCCGCAGTCGCAGCGGGCCGAGCCGAAGACGTCGCCGGTGAGGCACTCGGAGTGCAGGCGCACCAGAGGGATGGGCCCTGGTTCACCGAGGACGACGGCCACGTGTTCCTGGCCGTCGGCCAGTCCGTGGAAGGTGACCAGTTCGGCGTCGACGCGGTAGCCGTCCCCGAAGCGCAGCGGGACGTGGACGCGGGAGCGCTGGGTGGCGGCGGGGAAGTCGGTCATGCGGGTACTCCGGTTCCGGTCCTCAGGCATATCTGCTTCAGATTTGAAGCAGATCCTCGGCCCGGAACACTACCCCATGCTTTAATTTTGAAGCAACTGCTTTGTGGTGTGCGTCAGCTTTGTGATGCGGGTCACGAACAGGGCTTGGCCGACCGGCGTCGCCACGGCACATCATCGGGCGCCGCCTGTGCCGCGTCCCCCTCGAACCCCTCGGCGACCTTGCTGAAGATCCCCTCCATCTGCCTGACCTGCTCCGGTGTCAGCCGGTCGAACAGCAGCGTCCGTACGGTCTCGACATGCCCGGGCGCCGCCCGCTCCAGCATCGTCATCCCCTCGTCGGTCAGCGCCGCGATGCTGCCCCGTTTGTCCCAGCGGCAGTGCTCGCGCCGTACCAGCCCGTCCTTCTCCAGGCGGGTCACGGCATACGTCAGCCGGCTGCGGGTGATCTTCAGCCCTTCCGCGAGGTCGGTCATCCGCAGCCTGCGCTCCGGGGCCTCGGACAGGACGGAGAGGATGGAGTAATACATGTGCGGCATGCCGGCTTCCTGCTGGAGCTGCCGGTCGAGCGCGTCCTCCATCAGGAGGGCGGCGCCGATGTACGCGCGCCAGGCGCGCTGCTCCTCGGGGGTGAGCCAGCGGGTCGTCATGCGTTCAGTGTAGGTTTGTTTCAAACTTGAACCAAGCCCGCCCGTCGCCGAGGTGGAGTACGCAGATGCCCTTCCCCTACGTCCTGCTGTCCGCCGCCGTCTCCCTCGACGGCTGCCTGGACGACACCGGCCCCGACCGCCTGCTCCTGTCCAGCCCGGCCGACTTCGACCGCGTCGACGAGGTACGGGCCTCCGTCGACGCCATCCTCGTCGGCGCCGGCACCATCCGCGCCGACAACCCCCGGCTCCTGGTGAACTCCCCCGAGCGCCGCGCGGCACGGGAGGCCGCCGGCCGGCCCGCCTACCCCCTGAAGGTCACGGTCAGCGGCTCCGGAGACCTGGACCCGACGGCGAGGTTCTGGCACACGGGCGGCGAGAAGGTCGTCTATACGACGGACCGGGGCGCCCAGCGCCTGCACGCGACGCCGGTCGCTGCGGACGTGGTCCCGCTGGGCACGGAACTGGACTGGCGCCGGCTGCTGGCGCATCTGTACGAGGTGCGCGGCGTACGGCGCCTGATGGTCGAGGGCGGCGGGCGCATCCACACCCAGCTGCTCCAGCAGGGGCTCGCCGACGAGTTGCAGCTGGTCCTGGCGCCGCTGTTCGTGGGTGACCCGAAGGCACCGAGGCTGTTCGGCCCCGGGGGATATCAGGGCGGCCGGCTCCGCCTGCTGGAGACACGGCGGATCGAGGACGTCGTGCTGATGCGGTACGAGCCGACAGCACCCGGCGCCGGCCTGCTGGACTCCGCAGCCGACCACCACTGGCTCGCCCTGGCCTGCGAACTGGCCGCGCAGTGCCCTCCTTCCCGGACCGCGTTCAGCGTGGGAGCGGTCGTGGTCGCGGCCGACGGGACGGAGCTTGCGCGGGGCCACTCCCGGGAGGGCGGTGACTCGGTCGTCCACGCGGAGGAGGCCGCGCTGGCGAAGATCGATGCCGACGACCCCCGGCTGTCCGCCGCCACGGTGTACAGCAGCCTGGAACCGTGCGCCCACCGCGCATCCCGCCCCGCGCCGTGCGCCCGGCTGATTCTGGCCGCCGGAGTACGGCGTGTGGTGACGGCGTGGCGCGAGCCGGACACGTTCGTGGTGGCCGCCGACGGCAGCGGGATGCTGGAGGCGGCGGGCGCGGACGTGGTCGTACTGCCGGAGTACGAGGAACGGGCGAAGGCGCCGAACCGCCATCTGCCGGCGTGACCGGAGGGATGGGGGAGCGGAGGGATGGCGGGAGCGGCGAGGACGGCGGGGGACGCCGGGGATGGCGGGGACGGCGGGAGTGGCGGGGACGGCGGGATGGCGGGGACGCCGGGGATGGCGGGGACGGCGGGAGTGGCGAGGACGGCGGGATGGCGGGGACGCCGGGGATGGCGGGAGAGGCGGGAGAGGCGGGGACGCCGGGGATGGCGGGGGATGCCGGGGAACGGCGGGGGACGCTGGGGACGCCGGGAGCGGCGGGGACGGCGGGATGGCGGGAGCGGCGGGGCCTCAACTCCCCTTCGGCCCATCAGATCCTGCGCCCCGTCGCCGTACAGGTGACGCTGCCAATGAGCGGGTGTGGATCACGGTACGGAGGCGGCGATGAGGTCGGTGCGCAGACGGACGGCGGCTTTGCTCACCCTGCCAGTGGCCGCGGCACTCCTCGCCGCCTGCGGGACGGCCGACGGCTCGCGCACCATGGCCCGCGCCCTCCCGCCGGACGCCGAGTTCACCCACCCCGGCGTCCTCGTCGGCAAGGACCAGCTGGCCGCCGTACGAGAGAACGTCCTGGCAGGCAGGCAGCCGTGGCTGAAGGCGTTCCTCGACATGCGGGACAGCAGGTACGGGGCGTACAAGTACCGGGCCGAGCCGTACACGTCCGTGAACTGCCCGGCCGGTGCCATGGCGGGCCGGGGCTGCATCCAGGAGCGCACGGACGCCATCGCCGCCTACACCCAGGCCCTGCTGTTCACCGTCACCGGCAAGCGGCAGCATGCCGTCAAGGCCCGGGAGATCATGGACAGCTGGTCGGCGAGGCTGAAGCGGCACACCGGGCAGAACGCCGGACTCCAGGCCGCCTGGGCCGGGTCCACCTGGGCGCGGGCCGCCGAGATCGTGCGGCACACATCCGGCGCCGACTGGCCCGCCGACCGCGTACAGCGCTTCGAGACCATGCTCCGCACCGTCTACCTCCCCCGCGTCACCCGCCGGGTCCTCGACGTCAACGGAAACCGGGATCTCGTCTCGACCGACGCCGCCATCGGCATCGCCGTCTTCCTCGACGACCACAAGACCTTCGACCACGCCCTGCAACGCTTCCGCGACCGCGTCCCCGCCTACTTCTACCTGCGCAAGGACGGCCCCCACCCGCGAACGGCGCCCGGCTCCGGCATGGACACCCCACAACGGCTGAGGTCGTACTGGTTCCAGCAGTCGACGTACAAGGACGGCGTCAGCCAGGAGACCTGCCGTGACTTCGAGCACGTCGGCCACTCCCTCGCCGCCACCGCGCACATCGCCGAGACGGCCTGGCAGCAGGGCGTCGACCTGTACAGCGAGGTCAAGGACCGGCTCAGGGCCGCCCTGTCCCTCCACGCCCGGCACCAGCTGGGCGAGCCGGCGCCGGCCTGGCTGTGCGGCGGCAAGGTCGCCAGGACCATGGGCCCGGACCTGGAAGTCGTACTGAACCACCTGGAAGACCGCTCCCACGTCTCCGTACCCGCCGCCCGCAGACTCGCCGAGCGGACCCGACCGGCCGGTACCGACGGTCTCTTCGTCGCGTGGGAGACCCTCACCCACGCGGGCGATCCCGCAGCGTGAATAAACGTGTGTGCTGCGTGTCCCGCGGATGACGTACACTGGTGAGCACAACGACGCGGGGTGGAGCAGCTCGGTAGCTCGCTGGGCTCATAACCCAGAGGTCGCAGGTTCAAATCCTGTCCCCGCTACCAAATATGCAGTTCAAGAGGCGCCTTCGAAGTTCTGTTCGAGGGTGCCTCTTTTCTGCGCTGCTTCGGGACTGCCCAAAGGTCTACTTTTGCCGCTGACAGTCTCTGGCGCGTCCCGTAAGCTCCCGACTACTGTGCGCCATAGTTGGGGGGCTTGGATGCTCGATGCCCGACAGCATCAGGGCAAATTCGGCGAAGACTATGTCCGCGTGCTCGCCTCCGCGGCAGGGCTGATCGTCGTGAAAGACGATCTCGACGTGGACGGGATCGACCTCGGGTTCCGTGCCACCGGCCGATACGGGCGGGTGCTGTCACCCACCATCGAAGCCCAGATCAAGACATGGTCGGCGCCGTCCGGCTCGTCGGGCCACCTGGTCTACCGCGGGCTCAGCGAATGGCAGTTCAACAAGCTGGCCGGTCCCGACTTCACCGTTCCCCGGTTCCTGTTCGTCATCTGCGTCCCCGTGGACAAGCAGGCGTACGCGGCCATGACGACCGACGGTGTCGTGCTCCGTCACCTCGGCTACTTCGTATCGCTCCGTTCCGAAAACCGGATCACAGATCCTGATCGTGACCGGAAACGTCCGGTCAGGATTCCGACAGCGAACGTGCTCACCGCCTCTTCGCTGCGCCGGCTCACCGAGACTCAGTCGGACTGGTAGGGGAACCGGTATGACGATTCCGCTGAAGGTCGATGACATCGCCGGCTATCTGGCCGAAACGGGCTGGGAGCGGGATCCGCGAGGCTGGCGCGGTGCGAGCGTGTGGCAACACCCGGGCGACTACGAGGTACTGGTACCTGGCCGCGACGGCATGGGTGACAACGAGCGCCGGGTTCGGGAGATCCTTCGCTGTCTGTCCGCGCTGGAGGACCGGCCGGCGGACGACATCGCCCTGGAGATCGCCAGACCGCAACTGGACAAGCAGTACTTCCGCACGTTTCCCACCGGTCACGAACCCGGTTGCACCTCGCTGCTCCTGGGTGCGCAGGCAGTCGTGGGTGTCCGCAACATCCTGAGCGCGGCGACGCGCACCGTCGTACAGGGTCCGCACTTCGCCTTCGCCGGCAGGCCGCCAAGGGTGGTGGGCGACCTCTTGCGCGCGGCCGAACTCGGCCCCTCGCAAGCCGGGAGCTACGCCTTGGAGATCCGGGTGGCGGCAGATGCGACGGCGCGGTCCGCGAGTGGGGAAGAGGTAGCCGGCCGGACCGTGCTGGTCCAGATGTTTGAAGCGGTGAGCGCCGCCCAGGCGGCCGTGGCAGCGGACGAGCCTGCGGCATTCGACGAAACGGTCACGGCGGGCGTCTCAGCGGATCTGTGCAAGGCGCTCAGCGATCTTTCCGGCTCCGACCGGAGCGAGCCGTTCGAGATCACCTTCCGGTGGGCGCGCGCCCAGCCGCTCGACGCGCCGTCACACGTCGTCGCATTTCCCGGGAGTTCGGGATCGCTTCTGTGCGCGGCGGCCACCCGGCTCCGTGGCCTCAACGCCACCGGTGACGCGACGCTCCGCGGTGTGGTCGAGGGGCTTCACGACGACGCAGCGGGCAACGACCGGTGGCGGATCAAAGTCCGCGGCGAGTTGCGCACCGAACACGCCGAACTGGTCCGGCGGGCCGTCTGGGTGCGGCTCCCGGACCAGGCCTCGTACGACAGGGCGATCACCGTGACGGGCGAGTTGTCCAGCGCGACCGGCCGGGTGGAACTGGTGCCCAGGCGGGGGCTCGGCATCTGAACGGTTTCCGGCTCATCGAGGAGGGGTACTGTGCCGACGGAGTTGACCGTACGCGATCATGCATCGCTGTTCGCCCTGATGGTGGTCGCACGACCGGTGACCAACCGTGAACTGCGCGATCTCGCCGGGCTGGAGATCACCGCGGCGATACGCCGACGAGCGAATCACGATCTCGAGCTGATCGCCACCAGGAAGCGTGGTGCGGTCAACACGCACCAGCTCACTCCTGCGGGCAAGACCTGGTGTGAGTCCGCCCTGGTGGCCGGACGCCCGGATGGAGCGAAGTTTCCGGCCGGCGTGCTCTACGCGGTGCTGGACAGCGTCGGACAGTACCTGGCCCGTTCGGGCACCAAATTCGGCGACTTCTTCAAGCCCGACGTCGAGGGCTGGATCCGCGCTGCATACACGGAACTCACCGTTCGCCGCGAACCAGGCAGCTGGGTCAGACTGTCGGCGCTGCGCCCCTGGCTCGAAGACTCACCACGCGGGGTCGTCGACGCTGAACTCGACCGGATGATCGAGCAGCCGGACGTACAACTGATGGCTGAACTCAACCAGCGCGCACTCAGCGACCAGGACCGGAACGCCGCTGTCGACATCGGCGGCGAACCCCGCCACCTCCTGCGGATCGGACCGGCGTGAACGGGGAGATCGCGGCCCTGGAGACTCTGTACATCAACACCGCTCCGACGCAGGACGAGGTCTGGACGCCGGTGACTTCCTACCACGTCGACGGCCTTCATCCGGAGGTCTCCCGGCGGCTGGCGAGGGCGATGAGCGCTGTTGAGCGCGCCCACTCGCCGGTCGCGGTTGTGGTGCGTGGCGAGCGCGGATCAGGCAAGACCCACCTGCTCGGCTGGACCCGCCACGAGATCCAGGAGCGCGGTGGCTTCTTCTTCTACATCAAGCTCGTGACCGGCCGGGACTTCTGGGAGAGCGCCACCGGCAGTCTCGTCGACAGTCTGTACCGGCCGGACGACGGCGGTCAGAAACAACTTGACCGTCTGCTCGGCGGGCTTTCGCGCCAGTCCGGCCTCGACACGCAGACCCATGACGCCATCATCGGCGAGCGCGAGTTGACGCGCGCCCATGTCGATGCGTTTGTCCAGGGCATCCGGAGGATCGACCGGCAGGTGGGCAACGAGGCCGCCGATACGGCCCGCGCGCTGGCGCTCATCGCCTCCGCCGGCGAGTCCGTGGAGATCGGCAGCGCCTACTTCGCGCTCAATGAAGACGATCGGGGCAAGCGCGCCGCCTGGGGCATGTCACCGCGTGGGCGACCGGCTCAACTCGTGCTCCGCGACCTCACGCGCCTGTTCGCCCTCGTCGGACCACTGGTGTTCGCCTTCGACCAGCTCGACAACCTGGTGTCCGCCTCGGAGACGTCCTCGCTGACTGCGCCCGCTTCCGGCGAGAGCCGGGCGGCGAAACGGCTGAGCAGTGACATCGCCGCAGGCCTGATGGAACTGCGGGAGGAAACCCGCCGGACCCTGATGGTCGTCGCGTGCCACGAGGACACCTGGGAGAAGATCTCCCGGGCGGCGGTCCGGTCCGCCCAGGATCGGTTCGAGGTCCTGCCGGCACTCGGAGCGATTCCCGACGAAGCCACAGCCGCCGCCATCATCAGCAGCCGCTTCTGCCCCCACTACGAGTCGGTGGGGTTCACCCCGCGCCATCCGACCTGGCCGGTCAGCTCGGCCGCGCTGGCCGAAGCGCCGCACCGTTACACCGCACGGCGGCTGCTCGTTCGCGTCGACAAGCACATCGCCGAGTGTCTGCAGCGCGGCACTGTGGCCGAACTGCTCTCCTTGGCGGCCGGAGAGCCCCCGGGAGCCGCACAGTCCCCGGGAGCCGCACAGCCCCCGACGGGGGAGGCCACCGACCTGAGCACCCTGAGCGCTCTGACCGGGTCCTTCGGCAAGCTCCGCGCCGAGGCGGACGATCTCGGGCCGCTCGACGCCGCGACCGAGGACGGGTTGATGCCCGCTCGGCTGGGCGCGGGGCTGCGGAGCCTGGTCAGGGAACTCGGTGTGGATGAGACACGGTTCCACATCGAGACCGATTTCGGCCGCAAGGCGGCGTTGCACGCCCGGTTGCGCTATGTCGTCGAGGAAACCAGTGAGAAGGAAATCCACTGGTCCTTCCGGGCGATCGCCACGGACAACGCCCGTGCCGCCCAGACCCGGATCCGTAACGCCGCTGTGGAGGCCGGGCTCGCCCACCTGGTGAGCCGCCGTCTGATCCTGCTGCGGAACATGCCGTATCCGAGCGGCGCCAAGACCAAGGCGATCAAGGACGACTTCGAGGCGCGGGGTGGGGTGTCGCTACCGGTCGGCGCCGCCGATCTCCGGAGCCTGGCCGCTCTCCGGACCATGCTCGGCGACCGGCCGTCGGGCCTGGACGAATGGCTGCGACGGGAGCGTCCCGCCTCCCGCACCGAGGTCTTCGCGCCGGTGCTGGCCGGATTACGGCAGTATCTCGGCACCGCGTCCACGGAGGCCGGCCTCGGGGCGGGCGCGGACGCGTCGGACACACCGGAGGACGCCGGGCCGGTCCGTCGGGAGACCGCCGTTCGCCCTGGGATCGTCATGGGCACCACGGTTCGGGGGCGCCGTCCGTTTGTGGTGGACACCGAACGGCTCCGGATGCACACCGCGGTGGTGGGCGCGGCCGGATCGGGCAAGACGGTCCTGATCAAGCGCATCGTGGAGCAGTGTGCCCTGCGCGGCGTCTCGGCGATCGTGCTGGATCCGAACGACGACCTCGCCCGGCTCGGTGACCCCTGGCCGCGCTCGCCGGACGGCTGGACGGACGAGGAGGAGCGCGACGCCCGGCACTATTTCGAGGAAGCCGAGGTGGTGGTCTGGACACCGGGTCTGAGCCGGGGGCGTCCGCTCTCCTTTCACCCGCTGCCCGACTTCGGTCCCGTGCTCGGTGACGAGGACGACTTCCCGCGTCTGGTCATGTCGACCGTGACGGCACTCGCCCCGCACGCCGGTGTACGGGGCAGCAGTGCTCGCGCGATCCAGCAGCTGGGGGTCCTGAAACGCGCGCTCGAACGGTACGCGCGCGACGGCGGCCAGGACTTGGCCGGCTTCGTCGAACTGCTCGCCGAGCCCCCGGCCGACATCGTGAACAACAGGACGAGTCGCTTCGCGGTGCAGATGGCGGACACGCTGGAGGCCGCGATGGAGACCGACGCGCTGTTCGGGGAGTCCGGCACGCCCGCCGACCCCGGCCTGCTCCTGACCCCGTCGCCGGGAAAGTCCGCCCGCATCTCGGTGATCAGCTTCATCGGTCTGTCCGGCGAGGGGCCGGCCCGGTTCGTCAGCCGCCTCCAGGCGGCCCTGTTCTCATGGTTCCGGGCACACCCCGCCGCCGACGGTGCCCTGGGCGGACTGCTGGTGATGGACGAGGCGCAGAACTTTGTACCCTCCGGCGCGTCGAATCCGAGCACGGAAAGCACGGTCGACCTCATCCGTCAGATACGCAAGTACGGGCTCGGAATCGTCCTCGCCTCACAGGCACCCAGGGGCATCCACAACCAGGCGCTGGGCAATACGGTGAACCAGTTCATCGGCCGCGTCACCGCACCCGCTCAGATCAACGCGGTCGAGGCCATGGCACAGTCGCGCAACGCGGTCCTCGACACCCTCGGTGGTCTCCCGCGCGGCACCTTCAACGCCGCGACCGAGGGGACCGGATACAGCAAGATCGAGGTGCCGGTCTGCCTCAGCCACCACGCCCAGCCGCTCAAGGAGGACGAGATCATCGAGCGTGCCCGCCGGGGTGTCTGAGCGGGCGCGAGGAGGGAGCGTGATCGTTGTCACCGGGCGTGAGGGAACCATCTCGCTCCGATAACAACTGACACAACGTCAGAGTTGATGTGACAGCTGAGTCGCCGCCGAGGTGCGGTCAACTCGCCCGATTTTCACCGGTCATGACCCGTACGTCCTGGGCAAAAACGTTAACGATCAAGCGGAACCGCTTGGAATCCGGCCCCCGCGTCTATTAACGTTCGATAACGCAGCGCGGTCGTCCCAGCCGTCACAAGAGGCGGCTCCGTGCGCACGCGCCGAATCCCGCAAGGGAACCGGGGAACCACCACCTTGGGGTGAATCGCGTGGATGCCGCCGTGGAAGCACGGTTGGTATACGCGCGTAGGAGACCTTCCTGCTCCGAACCCGTCAGCTAACCCGGTAGGCGAGAAGGAAGGAAAGGAGTACGCCTACGTGGCGTCCAACCGGCCTGCCCCAGAGGCCCCCTTCGTGCCGAGTCAGCGCCCCGCCGACACCCTTGTGTACGGCGGCCACCGCACCGACGACGAGGGCCCGCTGGAGGAGTGGAACCCCACCGAGGAGTCCATTCGTCCTGTACGCGGCCGGCACCGCGTCAGCAAGCAGCGCAATGGCGGGTTCGCCCGCAGCTCCACGGTTCTGGGCGTCGGTGTCATAGCCGCCGTCGGCGCCGGCGGCATGGCCAGCGCCAACACCGGCAAGCCGCCGGTGTCCATCTCCATGCCCGACCTGCCGTCCGTGGGCTCGATCATCTCGGACGACTCCGCCGATGACACGGCGGACACCGCGACCGCGCTCAGCAACGTCAGCGTGGCCTCCACCACCGACAGCGAGCAGAGCACCGCCGACGCCGGTGAGGCGCTGCGGTCCCGGATCCTCGCCCAGGCCGACGATCAGCAGGCCCAGGTCGAGGCCCAGGCCGCCGAGGCCGCGCAGGCCGCGGCCGAGAAGACTGCCGCCGAAGCGGCCGCCAAGGCGGAGCGGGAGGCCGAGGCCAAGGCCGCCGCCGCGAAGCAGAAGGCGGAGGAGGAGGCCGCCGCCAAGGCGGAGGCCGAGCGGCTCGCCCAGCTGGCCAAGCAGTACGCGCTGCCGACCTCCTCGTACACCGTCACGTCGACCTTCGGTCAGGCCGGTTCCCTCTGGTCCTCCGGCTACCACACCGGCCTCGACTTCGCCGCCCCCACCGGCACGCTCATCAAGGCCATCCACAGCGGCACGATCACCGAGGCCGGCTGGGACGGCTCCTACGGCTACAAGACCGTCCTCACCCTCGATGACGGCACCGAGCTGTGGTACGCCCACCAGTCCTCGATCAGTGTCAGCGTCGGCCAGAAGGTCGCCACCGGCGATGTCATCGGCCGCGTCGGCGCCACCGGCAACGTCACCGGCGCCCATCTCCACCTTGAGGTCCACCCCGACGGTTCCAGCAGCGGCATCGACCCGATGGCCTGGCTGCGGAGCAAGGGGCTCAACCCCTGAGGCAGTTCTGCTCCGCTCCGGAGCGCGCGGTCCTGTGAGCCTGTGCCTCCCTTTTCCCGGCAGTTCTGACGACGACCCTCGACGTCAGGGCTGCCGGTTTCCGCTTCCGCCCCAGCTGCGGGCAGTCGTGCCGCCTGGGGCGGCATGGGTGGGCGATGAGGTCCCCCCGCCTGAGCGAGGCCGAGAGTGGGGGAGGCACCCCGCAAACGCCGAGCTGCGCACCCCACCTCCCGGCAGTGGCGCCGGGCCGCGCGTCCAACTCCTCGGCCGTAGCGTCGGGTTGCGTATCCACCCTCGGTAGTAGCGTCGGGTCGTGTGCCCCGACCCCTCGGCAGCGGCGTCGGGTTGCGCACCCCACCCCCGGCAGCAGCGCCGGGCCGCGCGTCCAACTCCTCGGCGGTGGCGCCGGGCCACCTCGCAACGCGGTCTACGTCCTATACGGGTTGTACGCCGGATACGTCAGCGCGTTCCCATACCCCCCGTACACCGGCAAACGCGGCGCAGTCACCCGCGCCGCATGGTCCAGCGCCGGCCCCGCGACCCCCCGCCGCTGCCACAGCTCATCCAGCAACTCCCGCTCCCGTGCGACGAAGTCGGCGCCGGCCCGCCCCCGCCGCCCCCGATGCCGCAGAAACGCCAGCGACGTCGCGTACGCCTCGTACTGCGCCACCGCCCGCCCCGCAGGCCTGCCGAAGTTGTGGCGGGCGTAATTTCGCGCCAGCCGTCGCGCCCGCATCGACCCGAGTACGAAGGGCGCGGCAGGCCTCAGCCAGCCCGCCGTGACGTACGCGGGCAGCTCGGCCCGTACGGTCCTCAGCTCCCGCTGCCGCGTCCAGATCACCAGCCAGGTCAGCAGCCCGAACGCCGGCACCATGAAAACGGCGTACACGGCGAAGAACCCGTACTCGCCGAAGCTCGACGAGCCGTTCCACATCGCGTGCATGGCCATCGCCAGCAGCAGCCCGGACAGCGGCAGGAGCACGCGCCGGACATGCTGCCGTTCTGCCGAGAGCGCGGCGACTCCGAAGCCGATGCCGGTGAGGACGGTGAAGAGCGGGTGCGCGAACGGCGACATGACGATGCGGACGAAGAACGTCGCCGCGGTCACGGAGGCGATGCCGCGGTCGCCGGTGAGCTGGTCGGTCCCGAAGGCCGTACCGAGGTAGAGGATGTTCTCGGTGAACGCGAAGCCGGTCGAGGTGACCCCGGCTATCACCACCCCGTCGACGATCCCGGTGAAGTCGCGTCGCCGGAAGAGGAAGACGAGCAGTACGGCAGCCGCCTTGGCCGACTCCTCCACGATCGGGGCTATCACGGTCGCCCCGAGGGTGTCCGCACTGGACGGATCCGCGGTGGCCGTCGCTATCCATCTGGTCGCGAAGCTGTTGGCGACGATCGCTATCAGCGCCGCCGCGCAGGCGCCCCAGGCGAAGGCGAAGAGGAGATTGCGCCAGGGGCCGGGTTCGACCCGGTCGAGCCAGCGGAAGGCCGCTATCAGCAGCGGCACGGGGAACACCGACAGCCCGAGCCCGACCAGGAACCCCTCCGTGCCGGTCTGCTCGCGCACCAGGGCGAGGATGACGAGCCCGGAGAGCGCGAGCAGCGTGCTCAGGGCGCCGTACCGCACCCATCGCTTCTGCCACCAGTGCGCGTGCCGCAGTACGACACCGGCGGGATCTCCGGTGTGCGGCGGATACAGCGGACTGGTGGCCACGGCTTTGACCCTAACGAGGGAAGGTTACTGGGGACCTTCATCCGATACGCGACGGAAGAGCAGGTCGTTCACGACATGTCCCTTGTCCAGCCCTTGGCCCTCGAAACGGGTGAGCGGCCGGAAGCCGGGACGCGGCGCGAAACCGCCGTCGCGCTGTGTGTTCACGAAGTCCGGGTGCGCGGTCAGTACCTCCAGCATCTGTTCGGCGTACGGTTCCCAGTCGGTCGCGCAGTGCACGGTCGCCCCAGGCTTCAGCCGGGACGCGGCGAGACTGAGGAACTCCGGCTGGATCAGCCGCCGCTTGTGGTGCCGCTTCTTGGGCCAGGGATCGGGGAAGTAGACGCGCAGCCCGTCGAGGGAGTCGGGGGCGAGCATCTCGCGGAGCAGGATGATGGCGTCGCCGTTGCCCACACGGATGTTGGACAGGCCGTGGTGGTCGGCGAGGCTGAGCAGATTGCCCTGGCCGGGGGTGTGCACGTCGACGGCGAGGATGTTGGTCCCGGGGTCCGCCGCCGCCATCTGTGCGGTGGCCTCCCCCATCCCGAACCCGATCTCCAGTACGACGGGGTTCGCGTTCCCGAACAGCTCGGTCAGCTCGATGGCCCGCCGCCCGTCGATGTCCAGGCCCCACTTGGGCCACAGCCGCTGCAACGCGTCCGCCTGCCCCGCGGTCACCCTGCTCCGCCGCGGCTGAAAACTCCGAATCCGCCGCTCGAAATGAGACCCGGCGGGATCGGCCTTCGGCCCATCGGGGAAACGCGGCTCCCCCTTGGCACGGGTGTGACGGACGGGGATGCCGGGGGCGTGATCAGCTTCGGGAGCGTGGTGAATGTCAGACACAGTAGGTCGATTTTAAGGGGGCCGGCCAAGCGGCGGGCGTTCGTGTCTATGAGGGCTCACCCAGCTGCGGGCAGTCGTGCCTCCCCCAGTGCCTTAAGGGCCTGGGGGGACCCCCAGGGCGGCACGGGTGGGCGCAGGCGGCACCCCGCCCAGCGCCAGCCCGCGCTGCCCCGTCAGTGTCGGCCCCCGCACCCCACCCAAGCACCATCCCCGCTGCACCTAATCCCCGCCCAGCACGGCCAACGCCCGCCGCGCCACCTCCCGCCCGATCGGCAGTGAAGCCGTCGCCGCAGGTGACGGCGCGTTGAGGACATGCACCGCCCGGTCCCCCTCCCGGATCATGAAGTCGTCCACCAGCGTCCCGTCCCGCAACACCGCCTGCGCCCGTACCCCCGCCGCAGCCGGCACCAGATCGTCCCTCGTCACTGCCGGCATCAGCCTCTGCACGGCCTGTGCGAACGCGTCCCTCGACGCCGACCGCCGCAGTTCCCCGGCCCCGTACCGCCAGTGGCGCCGAGCCATCCGCCACACCCCCGGCCAGACCAGCACCCCGCCGAGCTCCCGCACCCGCACGGTCCCCCAGCCGTACCCCTCGCGGGCCAGCGCGGGCACCGCATTCGGCCCGATGTGCACACCCCCGTCGATCCCGCGCGTGAGATGCACCCCGAGGAACGGAAACGCCGGATCCGGCACCGGATACACCAGCCCCCGGACCAGCTCCGGCCGCGCCAGCGAGAAGTACTCCCCGCGGAACGGCACGATCCGCATCCCGGGATCGTCCCCGGTCAGCCGCGCCACCTCGTCGCAGTACAGCCCCGCGCAGTTCACCAGCACCCGCCCCCGGACCACCGCCCCGTCCCGCGTCCGTACGGCCACTCCGAGTGCCGGGCGCCGGTCCACGCGGACGACCTCCGCGCCGTACCGGATCTCCGCCCCGGATGCCTCGGCCAGCTGCCGGGCGACGCCCACGAAGTCGCACACGCCGGTCGTCCCGACGTGTATCGCGGCGACCGAGCGCACCTCCGGCTCGTACTCCGCGACCTGGGCGGGGCCCAGCTCCCGCACCGGAATGCCGTTCTCCCGGCCGCGCTGCACGAGTGCGTGCAGCCGCGGCAGCTCGTCCCGGTCCGTGGCGACGATGAGCTTGCCGGTGACGGCGTGCGGGATGCCGTACTCCGCGCAGAACTTCACCATCTCGGCGGCGCCCCGCACCGCGTACCGCGCCTTGAGCGAGCCCGGCCGGTAGTAGATCCCGCTGTGGATGACGCCGCTGTTGCGCCCCGTCTGGTGCCGGGCCGGTCCCCCCTCCTTCTCCAGCACCGTCACCCGCGTCCCCGGCGCGGCCTGCGTGATCGCATACGCCGTCGACAGCCCGACGATCCCGCCGCCGACCACGAGCACGTCACAGTCGTCACCGCTCCCGCGCCGCACCTGCACCACCTCCCGCTTCCGATAGTGCACTGCGCCACTGACAGTCGCTTCAAACAGTCACTTCAAACGCAGGGATCCGCGGCGCCGGGCGGCTCCTACGCCGGAGCCATCAACAGGGGCCGAGCCCGCTCCCTCAGCTCGACGACCCGCGGCTCATCCCCGTACGGCTCCAGCCGGTGCAGAAGATCCTTCACATATTCGGTGGTGCGAGCCGACGAGATGCGCCCGGCGACCTCCACCGCCCGCACCCCCTGCTCGCACGCCGCGTCAAGATTCCCCGACTCCAGCTCCGCGACCGCCGACACCACCAGCCGCAGACCGTGCGACCGCACGAATTCCTCCGTCGGCTTCGACAGCGCCTGCTCGGTGAAGCGCCGCACCTGTCGCGGCGCCTTCAGATCGCGATAGCACTCCGCCGCGTCCGCGGCGAAACGGTCGTACGAGTAGAAGCCCAGCCAGGACGGATCGTTGTCCCCCTCCCGGGACCGCTCCAGCCATCCCTCGGCGGCTTTCAGGGCCGCCCCGGCAGCCTGCGCGTCACTCGCGCGCGCATGCGCGCGCGCCTCCACCAGGCGGAAGAAGCTCATGGTGCGGGCTGTGGCGAGCCCGCGGTTGCGTTCCAGCGCGGCCTGCGCGAGATCGACGCCCTCGTCGCCGAAGCCGCGATACGTCGCCTGGAGCGACATGGACGCCAGCACATACCCCCCGAGGGGGACGTCGGCCGCCGCGCGGGCGAGCCGCAGGGCCTGGATGTAGTACCGCTGTGCGGCCTCCTGCTGACCCGTGTCGAAGGCCATCCACCCGGCGAGGCGGGTGAGTTCGGCACTCGCCCCGAACAGCGCCCTGCCGACCTCGTCCGAGTACGACCCCAGCAGCAGCGGTGCCGCCTCCACCCGTAAACACTCCGGAACCATCGACGAACGCCAGTCGCCGCCCCCGTACTTGGAGTCCCAGCGCCTGGCGTCCTCCGCGGCCTCCCGCAGCTTCTGCACATCGCTGTGGCCGACTTTGTGCGGTGACCCGGAGCCCTCGGAGGGGCTCGCGTCGCGTGCCACCGAGCTGTCGGCCGGGGTTATCAGCCACCGGGAGGCGGGCGTTGCGTATGCGCTGACTGCGAACGACCCCGCCAGCGACTGCCAGATGCCGCCGGAGCCGGCCCGGCGCCCGGCGAGGTCGAGACGGTACAGCTCGGTCGCCGACTTCACGGCCTGCCCGACGTCTCTGGGGAAGGCGAGGCCCACCTCCGGTGCGGGATCCGCGTCCGCCAGGCCTATCTCGTGCAGCGGCACCGGGCGGCCGAGCTTCTGGCCGATGGCGGCGGCGATGAGGTGCGGCGCCGCGCCCTGCGGCACCATGCCCTTCGACACCCAGCGCGCCACCGACGTCTTGTCGTAGCGAAGAGTCAACCCGCGTTGAGCGCCGAGGTCGTTGACGCGTCGCGCGAGTCCTGCGTTGCTGATTCCCGCGAGGGCGAGAACGGCGCCGAGTTTTTCGTTCGGCCCGCGTTGCTCCCTGGACATGCGCCACCCCTCGACACAGACGGCTGCCGCGCTGGCATAACCACGCGGCATTCGTAAACCCAGCGTAGTTCGCCGCATCCCAAGCGTTAAGGGGCATTCTTCCGGATGGCGGGATTGTGGTCCGTACTGAAGTGCGGCTCAGGTACGGACTGTTGTGGCGTGCTCCCGCTGTGTGGCTGTGCGCCCGGCCGTGCGCTCTTCTCCGGCCATCGGGGAAGCGGTTCCATGGATCGTGCGTGGGTCGGCCCGCTGTACTGGATCCAGCGGGCTGGGGGACACCGCCGCCTACATCCCCGCGGGCGGCGGACCGGTCCGGGAGGCGAACTCCGCCTCCCGGACTGTGCGTACGTCCTGCGAGGGGCAGGGCGTGTACGGAGCGTGCACGGAGCGTGTGCACGCGCGCCCTTGCGTCGGGGATTTGGCCGAAAATCGACCCCGCCCTCTCTGGGTGATCAGCCCTCCCACCATGGGAGTTGAGGGCGCATCCGGGGTTTTTGGGGAGCGTATCGGGGGCGCATTCGAGTCGCAGATGCCTTCTCCCGTGCGGGTGTTCGGGCGATTCCGGGTATCTCCTCAGAGGCGCGTTTCCCGAGCACAAGCGGTACCGCCGCCCCTCTGGGGCGCGTCCTTCATGGCAGCATGGTGAACCGGTTCGTGCGGTGCACTGGTTGTCCACAGCCTGTGGAGGCGTCGATGCGGTGGTTTGTGGGATGGAGCAGCACCGCCGCGGGTGCCGTCGAGCCCGGATCGGCCGGAGCGACCGGTTACGACGGCGAGAGCCTGCACCCGGTGGGCTCCCAACTCCTGTGGGGCGACCCCGATCCGCTGTGGGCGGTCGGCGACTGGCGCCCGGACGAGGTGCGGGTGGTGAAGGCCGACCCGCAGACCCGGATCGCGGTGCTCGGCACCTGCGGTGCGACGGACGAGGAGCTGCGGGTCGGGCTGTTCGCCGCGCGCGGAGGGGCACTTCGGCATCTGACCGCCTGGCCCGGCAGCTATACGGCCGTCGTCCAGGTCGGGCGGCGGATCACCGTCTGCGGTGATCTGGCGGGCGCCAGGCCCGTGTTCTACACGCCCTGGGCGGGCGGTACGGCGTATGCGACGGCCGCACTGCCGCTGGCCGATCTCATCGAGGCCAATCTCGACTTCGGGCACCTGGCGGCGCTGTTGGCGGCCCCTGATGTGCCGGCCGCCCTGCACGACTCCACCCCTTATGACGGCGTACGGCGCATTCCGCCGGGGCATGCGCTGATCCTGCGCACCGGGGCGCGCGAGATCGCCGGGTACGAGCCGGTCGCCTCCCTCGCCGTCGCCGCGCCCTCGGCCGACCCGGACCACGCGGTCGACGCGGTGCGCGACGCGCTCATCGAGGCCGTACGCGCGCGTCTGTCCGCGCCCCGGCATGTGCCCGGCGCCGACATAGACCCCGGGCCGGTGCCCGGGATGGGGCCTGCCGAACGGCGTGCCGCGCGCGGGATGCCGGTTCCGGGGATCGGGGCGGACCTGTCAGGGGGGCCCGCGTCGGGGACGCTGGCGCTGCTCGCCGCCGGGCTGCCGGGGATGCCGGGGACCGTGCTCGGGCACGGCACGGGGGCGGGGGAGCGGCTGCTGGCCGTGACCTTCAACGACCTGACGGTGGGCGGCCGGGAGGCCGAGCTGGAGCGGGCGGGGGCGCTGGCGGCGAATCCCCGGCTGCACCATGTGGTGGTGACCGGGGGCGAGGAGACGCTTCCGTACGCCGATCTGGACGGGCCGTTGACGGACGAGCCGGGTCCCTGCCTGGTCACGGCGGCCCGGCATCGCGCGCGGCTCGCCGCCGGCAGCGCGGACCACTTCACCGGGCACGGCGCCCGGCAGGTCCTGGACGCGCACCCTGCGCGCCTCGCCGATCTGCTGATGGACCGCAAACGGCGGCATCTGGTGCGGCCGGTGGCCGCGCTGGCGAAGGCGGACGGGGGGTCCGTACTGGTCCCCGCGCGCGTGTACGGCGCCGCCCGGCGGCTGGCGCGTACGCCGTACCGGGCGGGGCTGGAGAGCCTCGCCGAGCGTCTGCTGCGTCGGCGCTTCGACGAACCCGGAGGTGCCGTGGGGGCGTCCCTCGCCGCGCTCACCTGGGGCAGACCGGGGCCCGCCGCCCGGTGGCTGACCGGTGAGGCGCTCGCTGAAGTATCGGTTCTCCTGCAGGGGGCGACGAATCGCTCGGGCGTCGGGCCCGGGCAGCGGCCCGGTGACTACCGCGCGCGTGCCGCGCTCGCCCGTCAGGCCACGGACCTGCGGGTCCTGGAACAGGCCGCCGAGATCCGCTTCCAGCGCCTCCACGCGCCGTTCCTCGACAACCAGGTCGTCCGAGCCTGCCGCGCACTTCCCGAGGCACTACGGGTACGCCCCGGCGCGCGCGCCGCGATTCTCCGTACGGTGCTGGAGGGCGCGGGCGTCACGGATCTCCCGCCGGGGTGGGGCGCCCCCTCGCACGCCTCCTCTGCCGCCGCCGCCCGCATGGGGCTGCGGGTCTCCGCGGAGACCCTGATGTCCCTCTTCGGCACGCCTCTCCTCGCCGAGGCCGGTCTCGTGGAAGCCCGCGTCGTCCGCAAGGCCATCCGCGCGGCGGCCGAGGGTGAGCCGTTGCCCCTGGACGGCCTGGCCGACCTGGTCTCCCTGGAACTGTGGCTCCGCCGCCTGCTCGCCCGAAGGGGAACCTGCTGGACCGGAACCCCGGCACGCACCCGCGCGGTACCGGCCGGCATCGCGCCCCAGGGGCGGGCGCTGGGGGCTGGGGCTGCGGCTCGGCGGGGGTGAGCGGGCCTCCGGCGGGGAGCGGGGGTGCGGGAGCGCCTTCCGGCGGGGGCGCGGGGTGGGGGTGGGGGTGTACGGCCGCCGGTCGCATTCGCCCATGGCAGCGCGTGCAGCGCTCCGTACGGGGCTGCTCCGGGGTGCCTTCCGGCGGGGGTGCGGGTGACCTCTTCGGGGAGCGGGGGTGCCTCCCGGCGGGAGGCGCGGGCTGGTGGGGGCGCGCGTAGCGCCTTGGGTTCGTGGTGGAGGCGGGGCCGCGGCGGGGGTGTCCGTCCTCGGAACGTCGCGGCTCGGTCCCTCGGCCGGTTGCCCCGCGTTGACGCGACAACCGCTGCGGGCGGGCACCCCCACCACGTCGGCGGGCACCACCACGTCCTCTTCCCCCCCGTTCGCGACCGCGGGTCCGCGTGGGCGCATGTGCGGCACCCTGGGTCGTCCGGCCGGCCGTGTGGCGACTGGGAGTGCGTGGGCTCATCGGCGGTACGCCGGGTGGCCGCGTAGGCGGTTGCGGGTGCGTGGCGGCATACGCGGCACGCCGCGCAGTCGTGCCGTCAGGCTGCGGGCGGTCCTGTGTCTGGGGGCGGCGCCCGCCTGGCAGGCGGTGAAATGGCCCGCCCGGCTGCGGGCAGTCGTGCCGCCTGGGGCGGCACGGGTGGGCGCAGGCGGCAACCCGTCAGCGCCGGGCTGCGCGACCCACCAGATCTGCATGACGTGGATGCGCGCATACGACGCCAACGCCCTGGCCGGCACCGCACGAACCCCGTTCGGGCCGGCAGCAGAGTCTTCGACGATTGACCCCGAGCGCCGCCGCCGACCGGTACGGAGTGGCGGACGCCCGGGCGTTCGTCCTGATGCTGCGGGCCCACACGGCTCCGGAGGCGCACGATGGCGCACGCGCGCGGGAGCTGTGCGAGGCGACCCGCGCGGAGACCGAGCACGGCACACCGCCGCCTCAGTTCACGGTGGCGCAGAACGCGCTCGACGCGCTGGTCACGGCCGCCGAGTCCGGCCCGCAGCACGGACTGCCGATCCTCGCGGACACGCTGGGCGAGGCGGTGGGCCGGCGGTGCGCCGAATGGAGCACGGCAGAACTCGTCGAAGCGCGGCGCGGTTCGTGTCCGAGCTCGGCGACCACGCCCGCGCCGTCCGCCTGCTCGCTGCCTCAGAGGACTGGCGGGAGGGCCACCCCCGCCCCCTGCCGGGCCGCACGATGGCCGAGCGGACCGAGGCCGCCGCTCGCCTCCGCCCTGGACGCCGGCCGGTACGCCGCCGAGCGCGCCCGGGGTGCCGCCCTCACCCCTCGTGATGTGCAGAACGAACTCGCCGAAACGGTGCGCAGCCACCCGGCCGGGCAGGCGCCGTGAGCCCTACGCGCAGGCGAACTTCGACTCCGCCCAGTCCGCGAGCATGAGGTTGTCGAAGTGGCTGTGCGGCTCGACCACCAGGCGTACGGTCTTGTGCCCGGTGAGGTCGACATGGACCGGGATCGCATGGTCGCCGCCCTTGATCAGACCGGACCTCCACAGCTGGACCCCGTCGGCGTGGACGGAGAAGTAGACCTTGCCGAGTCCCAGCGCCAGGTCGTCGACGCCGACCTGTGCGTCGTAGGACGTGCACTCACGGTTGAGGTCGATGGTGACGGAGGACCTGCCGTGCACGGTCACGCCGTGTGCGTACTGCCTGTCGGCGATCGAGATGCCGTACCGCTGCCACACCCAACTGCTCTCGGCGAGCCGCATCTCCGGCTTGGTGCCGTCGCCGCTGACGTCGTACGCCAGCTCGCTCCACTGGTAGTCGGCTGGAGGGGGAGGGGGTTTCGGCGTCGGGGTGGGCGCGGGCTCGGGCTCGGGCTTGGGTGTCGGGCTCGGGGTGGGCTTCGGTGAGGGTGTCGGCGTCGGCGTCGGCGTCGGCGTGGGTGTGGGAGTCGGCGTCGGCGTCGGGGTGGGGGTCGGCTCGAACGCGATCACCGGGGGATTCGGCGCGGGTTCCCGTTTCGAGGGGGCCGGTGTCTCCTCCACGGGCTGTATCGCCGGCGAGGACACGGGAGGCCTGGCCACCGGCTTGTTGGCCGGCTCATCGTCGCCGACCAGCGCGAGCGCCACCGCGGCGACGGCCACCGCGACCACACCGGCCGCGACGCCGGCCTTGACCGGCGCACCCAGCCCTTCGGAGGCCGCCGCACCGCCGCCGGCCCCTGCCCCGCCGGACGAACTGCCGCTCGCCGCCGCGGCCGCACCGGCGGCACCCGCCGCGCCCGCTCCGGTGCCCCCGGCGATGAGCGCGGCCGCCTTGGCGTACCCGGCGGCGCCGAACCAGCCGATCACCGCGACCGGTACGACGGCGGGGATACCGCCGGCGACTTCCTTGATCTGGCCCGCGGCCAGCCGGCACTTGGCGCATTCCTCCAGGTGCTTGCGCAAGCCCCGTTCGGCCCGGGTGCGCAGGCCGCCGCGGGCGTAGGCGCCGAGCCGGTCGGCGTAGCGGGCGCACTCCTCGTCGGCGGCGAGGGTGGCGCTGACGTGGGCCTGGAGGTAGGCCTGCTTGAGGCCCTCGCGGGCGCGGCTGGCGAGCACGCGCGTGCCGTTGGCGTCCAGCCCGAAGAGGGTGGCGACCTCGCTCGGCGACTCGTCCTCGACCTCGGTGTGCCACAGCACGGCCTGCCACCGCTCCGGCAGCGACCGGAAGGCCTGCATCGCCAGGGACTGCTCGGCCTCGTGCATCGCACGCACATCGGCGCCCAGGTCGAGGCCCGCCCCGAAGGAGCCGATGGATGCGGTGTCGGACACCTCGGAGACCCGCGTGGCCTCGGCGGCGAACACCGCGAAGTCGTCGACCAGTTGCTCGCGCTTCGCGGACTTCGTCCAGTTCGCGGCGACCCGGCGGACGGAGGTGAGCAGATACGCGCGTATGGCGTGCTCGGGGCCGGAGCCGCCGCGCACCGCCTGGAGCATGCGGGCGAAGACCTCGGCGGTGAGGTCGTCCGCGGTGTGGGCGTCCCGGCAGCAGGTGCGCGCGTACCGGCGCACGGCGTCCGCATGGCGCCGGTACAGCTCCTCGTACGCCGTGTCGTCGCCCGAGCGCATCCGCTCGATCAGGTCGGCGTCGGACGGCGGCAGCTCGATCGGCGGCGGCAGGACGCTGTCCTCACGCCACCCGTCCTCACGCCAGTCGCGCTGCGCCGGAACACTCCCTTCCGCCGCACCCCCGACCGATGCCCCATCCGCCCGGCCACCTTGCTCCGGTACCGGGGGCACTTCCGCCCGGCCACCTTGCTCCGGTACCGGCGGCACATCCGCCAGCCCCCGCCCCCCTTGGCCCGGCACCGGCGGTACATCCACCCGCCCGCCCTGGCTCGGCACCTGCGGCGACGTCAGCCCACCGGGCTCCGCCTCGCCGTCACCGAGTGACTCGTCCCGCCCGTCAACGCTCATCGCGGAAAGCCCCCGCCGCCTGCCCAACCAGCCCCGAACAGGGGCCAGGGTGCCATATTGGCTTTTGTTCAGGACCCAGCGGTACGGCCCATCCACTCGTCCGTGGCGACTTGCCGCGCGGTAGTACTAGCCGTCACCCAAACGGGGAAGCCTCAACGAACGTTCTGCCGCACAGGAGTTGAACACCACGACCGAAATGCGCGCTACGTCCTGGCCCCCGTCGTCGGCGACGACCTGGCTCCGGCAGATCACGTGGCCCTGCCCATGGCACCTCGGCAGCGCCACGCCCCGTAGCCCTCCGAGCAGGGGCAGCACTCCACCCCCGCCCGGCGTCACGTCATCGACCAGGCCACCAGACCGCCCGCGGTCACATCATCGACCAGGCGACCAGGCGACCAGGCGACCAGGCGACCAGGCGACCAGGCGACCAGGCGACCAGGCGACCAAGCCACAACGAAGCAAGCCGCCACCCCACCAGGCCACCACTCCACCCAGCGGCACTCACGCTCACACCGGCCGCGACCGCAGCCCCTCCAGCAGAATCTCCAGCAGCCGCGCCGAGGCCGCCGCCTGCTGCGCCGCGTCCGGCAGCGAGGGCGCCGCCGTCGCGATCACCAGCAGTACGTCCGACACCGAGACATCGGCCCGCAGCTCGCCCGCCGCACGCGCCCGCTCCACAAGCTGCCCCACGACATCGAGCAGCGCCGCCGCGCCCGCGTCGTCCGCGGGGTCCGACGAGGTCCCCTCAGGGACCAGCCGCAACTCTCCCGCCCCCGGCTGGGCGCGCTGCTGCGGCACCCGGGCCTCGTCGAGGCCGGAGGGGTCGTCGGCGACCCCGACCCGCAGCACCTGCGGCGGCAGCAGCCGCCCGGCACCGGACGCCACCGACGTCCGCAGGAAGCGCGACAGAGCCGACCAGGGCTCGTCCTCCTGGCCGAGCGCGGCCCGTGCCTGGTCGGTCAGCCGGGAGGTCTCCTCCTCGGCTATCCGCCGCACCAGGACGTCCTTGCTCGGGAAGCGCCGGTACACCGTGCCGACACCGACCCGGGCGCGTCGCGCCACGTCCTCCATCGGAGCGCCGTACCCCAGCTCGCCGAAGACCTCGCGCGCCGCACGCAGTACGTGCTCCAGATTGCGCTGTGCGTCCACGCGCAGCGGTGTCGACCGCCCTCCACCCGCGCGTCCGTTGCCCGCCGTCATGCCGACCGGACCGCTGGACGCGATGGCAGACGCAGACGACCAATGATTGTCCTGAATATGCATACGTGTTCCCCCGGTAATGACGTCTCCCCCCGGAGACTCTCCCCGCCCTCTGGACGCCGGGGCGTTGGGAACAAACCCGGATCACGGGCCACCCTCTGAGCCGGCCCGAAGGCGTATCCCCCTACACCCCGTCGCCACACGAACATAGTTGAGCGGGAGTCAATTCAGAAGGGGCAGGTTCCGGAGGGAGCGCTCCCCGATCGGAGTACGGGTCGGATACGTCCTGATTCCGCCCCTGCCCCCAGCCCGGCGCACACCCGCTGACCTGCGAAGTCCTCTCGCACTCCGACAATTCGGCCAACTGAGGGCGCCCCCGGCGCCCGGTCACACAAATTGCCGAGCCTGTGGACAAACTCAAGCGCCGGGTGCGTCATGGGATGGTGAAGGAACGTGCGCGCATTCTCGTTGTCGGCGGTGGCTACGTCGGGATGTACACGGCCCTGCGCCTCCAACGGAAGCTGAAACGGGAACTGAGGCAGGGCGACGCCAAGATCACCGTCGTCACCCCGGACCCGTACATGACCTACCAGCCGTTCCTCCCCGAAGCCGCCGCCGGCAACATCTCCCCCCGCCACGTCGTCGTGCCGCTGCGCCGCGTCCTCGACCAGTGCCACGTCATCATCGGCGAGGCCACGGCCATCGACCACGCCAAACGCACCGCGACGCTCACCACCCTCGCCACCGAGGAGGAGGGCACGGGCGCGCGGCAGCTGTCGTACGACGAACTGGTCCTCGCGCCCGGCTCGATCTCGCGCACGCTCCCCATCCCCGGCCTCGCCGACCACGGCATCGGATTCAAGACCGTCGAGGAAGCCATCGGCCTGCGCAACCACGTCATCGAGCAGATGGACATCGCCTCCTCCACCCGCGACCCCGCGATCCGCGACGCGGCGCTCACCTTCGTCTTCGTAGGGGGCGGTTACGCCGGAGTCGAGGCGCTCGGCGAGCTGGAGGACATGGCCCGCTATGCCGCGCGGTACTACCACAACATCAAGCCCGAGGACATGAAGTGGATCCTCATCGAGGCCTCGGACCGCATCCTGCCCGAGGTGGGCGAGGAGATGGGCCGCTACACCGTCACCCAGCTGCGCCGCCGCAACATCCAGGTGCTGCTGCAGACCCGCCTCGAATCCTGCGCGGACCGGATCGCCGTACTCAGCGACGGACAGCGCTTCCCGACCCGTACGGTCGTCTGGACGGCCGGCGTCAAACCCCACCCGATCCTCGCCGCCACCGACCTCCCCCTCAACGGCCGCGGACGCCTGAAAGCCACCGCCGAGCTGACGATCGCGGGCACCACGCACGCGTGGGCAGCGGGAGACGCCGCCGCCGTCCCCGACGTCACCGCGGGCGAACCCGGCCGGGAATGCGCCCCCAACGCCCAGCACGCCCTGCGCCAGGCCAAGGTTCTCGGCGACAACATCGTGCACTCACTGCGCGGCGAGCCGCTGGAGACGTACGCGCACTCATATGCGGGCTCGGTCGCCTCCCTGGGACTGCACAAAGGCGTCGCACAGGTCTACGGACGCAAGCTGAAGGGCTACCCTGCCTGGTTCATGCACCGCGTCTACCACCTCAGCAGGGTGCCGACCGTCAACCGCAAGGCCCGCGTACTGGCCGAGTGGACGCTGTCGGGGCTCTTCAAGCGGGAGATCGTCTCCCTCGGTTCGCTCGAACACCCCCGAGCGGAGTTCGAACTCGCGGCCGGTGGAAAGTCATCAGGAAAACCCTCGGACGACCCGAAGGGGTCGACCTGACCGAACCCGGGAACTCCACCGCCGGGCCCGGCGTCTGACGGATGTCGGCCCGGCCGGCCACCCTGCCAGACTGGTCACCGCTCCCACGGACGGGCACCTGCTCGCCCTTCGAACCCACGAGGCTCACCCACAGTGCTGCAACCCCGGGGTGCCACCCCCCAGACCCCCGGCCGGGTCCGGAGCTGGCCGAAGACGACTACACGAGGCAAGGATTCGTGAACTTCACGCGCTGGAGCGCCCGGCTCCCCGGAACGCAGCGCCGCGCCGCAGCGCGGACCGAAGCGGTCCCCTCGGACCGGCGGGGCGAGAACTCCGTGCCCGCCGCCCGCGCCGAACAGCTCACCGACGAGGCGCCGTGCGTGCCCGCCGTCGACGAACTGCCGGTCCGCGAGGTCCTCGACCGCGTCCCGGCCCTCGTCGCCCTCGTCCACGGCCCCGACCACCGCCTCGCCTACGTCAATGACGCCTATGTGACGGCGTTCGGCCCCCGCCCCCTCGGCGACCCGGCCCGCGAGGCCCTCCCGGAACTCGACGAACTCGGCCTGTTCCCGCTCCTCGACCAGGTCCTGCGCAGCGGCAAGCCGCGCACCGTCAAGTCCCGCAAGGCCCCCGACGGCCGCTCCTACACGTTCGCCTGCACCCCGGTCACGGACACCGAGGACGGCGGCGTGCTGATCTTCGCCACCGACGTCACCGACCACGCCGAGGCCGCCGAACGCCTCCGCGCCAGCGAACGCCGCCAGCGCGAAACCGCCGTCACCCTCCAGCGCTCCCTCCTGCCCCAGGTCCTCGAACAGCCCGACGACCTGCGCATCGCCGCGACCTACCAGCCGGGCGGCACGGAGGCCGCGGTGGGCGGCGACTGGTACGACGTGATCACACTCGGCGGCGGCCGCACGGCCCTCGTCATCGGCGACGTGATGGGCAGAGGCGTGCGCGCCGCCGCGGTCATGGGCCAACTCCGTACGGCGGTCCGCGCGTACGCCCGTCTCGACCTCCCCCCGCACGAAATCCTCCAGCTCCTCGACGGCCTGGCGACAGAGATCGACGCCAACCAGATCGCCACCTGCGTGTACGCCATCCACGATCCGAACGAGGGACGGCTGGTGTACGCCTCGGCCGGCCACCTGCCCATCCTGATCCGGGACGAGAACGGCCAGGTCGTCCGTACGGACGAGCCCACCGGCCCGCCCCTGGGCACCGGCGGCTGGATGCACACATCGGGCACGGTCGCCCTCAGCCCGGGTTCGACGGCCGTCCTCTACACGGACGGCCTGGTGGAACGCCGTAACGAGGACCTGGACGAGGGCATCGCCAGCCTGGAGCGGGCCCTGGCCGGCGCGACCGGCACGCCCCAGGTCGTCTGCGACCGCCTCGTCCGCACAGCGGGCG
The DNA here is from genome assembly GCF_009709555.1 of Streptomyces blattellae. Taxonomy (GTDB): domain Bacteria; phylum Actinomycetota; class Actinomycetes; order Streptomycetales; family Streptomycetaceae; genus Streptomyces; species Streptomyces blattellae. The sequence goes on from NZ_WJBG01000249.1 coordinate 31,568, forward strand.
TCACGGCCGACCACGACGACGACGTGGCCGTCCTGGTCCTCCAGCACCCGTCCCGCACGGGCCCCGACAGCGACCTCTTCCGCAACGCGGCCCTGGAACTCCTGGGCGGCGTGGAAGCGGCCCCACGCGCGCGTGCCTTCGCCTCCGGGGTCCTGACCAGCTGGCGCTTCCCGTCCGACCTCCACGACCTGGGGGTCCTGGCGGCCAGCGAACTGGTCGCCAACTCACTCCAGCACGGCACCCCACCCATGCGCCTGAGGCTCCGCCGCACCGACCGCCGCCTGATCATCGAGGTGACGGACGGCGACGACCACCTGCCCAGACGCCGCCGAGCGGAACCGGGCGACGAGTCCGGGCGCGGCATCGCCATCGTCGCCACGATCGCCTCCAACTGGGGCTCCCGCAGAACACCAGGCGGCGGCAAGGCGGTGTGGTGCGAGTTCGCCCTCCCGAGGACGACCTGAGCCCCCGGCCCGTCACGCTTCCGCGGCCACCGGCTCCGCAGCCGCCCCACCCCGAGCGACCACCCGGCTCCTCACCGGCCACGGCTGATCCTGTACGTCCGTCAGCTGCCGCCCGAGCCGCACGGCGAGGCAGGTGATCCCCAGCGAGAACAGCAGGAACACCACGATGTACGGCGCATGCAGCGACGCCCCCATGGGCCCGCCCACCGCCGGCCCGACCGCCAGCGCCAACTGCTTGACCAGAGCGAACGCGGAGTTGTACTGGCCGGCCAGCCCACTGGGCGCAAGGTCGGCCACCAGCGGGGCAACCGTCGGCGACAACATCGCCTCACCCAGCCCGAACAGCGCGTACGTCGAGATGAAGGCGGCCGTCGCCATGGCCTGACTGCCGTGCCCCAGCCCCGCATACCCGGCCGCGATCCAGGCCACGGCCCAGATGAGCCCCACGGCGGCGATCACCCGAGACCGCCTCCGCCGTTCCACGAACCTCAGCACGACGAACTGCGCCACCACGATCATCCCGGTGTTCGCGGCCAGCGCGGTCCCCAGCGCGGACGTCGAGATCCCGGCCGCCTCGACCCCGTACGCGCTGAGCCCCGACTCGAACTGCCCGTAGCACGCGAAGAACAGCACGAAGCCCAGCACGCACAGCTGCACCATGGCCCGGTTGGACAGCAACTGCCTCCAGCTGCCCTGCGCCGATCCGGCAGGCACCCGGTCCATCCGCGGCGAGTGCGGCATGCGCACGGTCACCATCACCACGACCAGCAGCAGGAACATCGCCGCCTCGATCGCGAACAGCAGGGTGAACGAGCTGACGCGCGTGGCATCGACGAGATGCCCGCCGATGAGGCCACCGACACCCAGCCCCAGGTTCTGCAGAAAGAACTGCGTCGCGAACGCCCGCGACCGTGTCCCGGCCGACGAGCAGTCCACGATCATCGTCGCGAGCGCCGGCTGCATCACGGCCTGCCCGGCCCCGAGGCCGGCCGCCGACAGCAGTACGGCCGTGGCGTTGCCGGCGAGCCCCAGGCTCAGCGCACCGATCGCGGCGGTGACCAGGGCGGCGAGCAGCACCGGCAGTGGGCCCCGCCGGACGATGGCCCGCCCGGCGAACGGCAGCACGACCAGCGCGGCCACGGCGAAAACGGCGAGCACGAGACCCGCCGTCATCGCCCCCAGCCCCCGCACCTGCGCCACGTAGACGTACAGGTAGGGGACGGTGAAACCGAGCCCGAACGCGCTGAGTGCGTTGCCCACATGAATCCGGCGCATCGCTGCGCCCATCGCCCTGGTCACGTTCACCTCTCTCACTAGTTAGGAGTGAAGACTTCAGAACTAAAGTTTGAAGATAAAGCTTACACAGTGAAGGACTTCGAAGCAAAGGGGCATCATGCGATACTGCGCACATGGCCGAGACCCCTGGCGTCACCGAGCCGACGCTCGAAGAGCAGATCGCCGCCTACCAGCGCGAGTTCCAGGACCTCGACCCACAAGTCGAGAAGATCGTCTCGGCCTTGTCGCGCCTGAACCGCCGTATGAACGTCGCCTACGGCCGCCAGACCTCCGCTCTCGGCATCAGCAACGCCGAGTGGGAGGTCCTCAAGGCACTCGTCCTCTCCGGCGCCCCCTACCGCATGGGCCCTGGCGACCTCGCCAAGCGACTCGGTCTCACCCCGGCCGCGATGACCCACCGGATCGACCGCATGGTCACCGAGGGCCTGGTCACCCGCGAACGCGACGAGTCCAACCGCGTCCGGGTCATCGTGGAACTGACCGCCGAGGGCCGTGAGAAGTGGCTGGAGGCGATGCGTCTGGCTACGGTCTTCGAGGAGGACCTCCTCCAGGACCTGTCCCCGGAGGAGCGCACGGCCCTCGGCGAGGTCCTCACCCGCCTCCTGCGCAGGGTGGAGCACGCCCAGCCGGACGCCGGCGGCCGTCTCGCGGACCTCGACTGAAAGATCTTGACAGGGGATGCTTGACAGCACTCTCCTCGATCCGTAATGTTCTTCGGGTTGCCGCGGAGCCGTAACGGTTCTGCGACGGCACCTCCCGCCGCGAAAGCGGCAAACCAAACCATCAGCACGATCTCCCGGCAGGGTTGATTTCGGCATGCTCGAATTCAATTCGAATTGGGGCTCGGCGGCCCGATTGGGAATCGCCGAGAGAATCCGCTAAGGTTTGAGACGTCGGAACGGCCCAACGGCCGGGAAGGCGAAGCCCGCTGACTGGGAATCAGGCCCGAAAAGATCTGATAGAGTCGGAAACGCAAGACCGAAGGGAAGCGCCCGGAGGAAAGCCGCGAG
>NZ_WJBG01000250.1 GCF_009709555.1 Streptomyces blattellae
CTGGGCTGCCTCCAGGACGGCATGCTGCTGCTGGCGGATGCCGGGCTGTACTCCTGGCAGCTGTGGCAGCGGGCCCGTGAACGCGGTGCCCACCTGTGCTGGCGCATCGGCGCAAGCGTGGAGCTGCCCCTGGTGCGGGCGCTGGACGACGGCTCGTACCTGGCCCTGCTGTACGCGCCGGGCCTGCACGCTCCCACCCGCCACCGCCTGCTGCAGAGTGCCCGCGCCGGACACCCCCTGGACGACGACCGGGCCCAGCTGGTGCGGGTGGTGGAGTACACCGTGCCCGACCGCAACCCCGACGGTGAGCTCATCGTGCTCGCCACCGACCTGCTCGACCCCGCGCACCTCCCGGCCGGTGAGCTCGCCTGGGCCTACCACCAGCGCTGGGAACACGAAACGGCACTGGCAGAGATGAAATCCCAGCTCCTGGGCTCGGCCGCCGTCCTGCGCTCGAAAAGCCCGGAACTGGTCGAGCAGGAGATCTACGGACTGCTGCTGACCCACTACGCCGTCCGCTCCTTCATGACCCGCGCCGCCGACCAGGCCGAACTCGACCCCGACCGGCTTTCCTTCCTCCGCGCCGTCCGCATCACCCGCCGCCAGGTCACCGACCAGGCGGCCTTTCCCCCCTGACCACCCACGTACCGCCACTCGCACAGCGGCCATCACCGAACTCCTCCAGCGCCCCAATCCCGAACGCCGGCACCGCACTTACCCCCGAGTCGTCAAGCGAGCCCGCCACAACTCCTACCGCGTCAAACGCCCCCACGACACCGGAACTCGACACAGCGGTCCAGCCACGATCAGACTCGCCTCTACCGCTTAACTGAACGGCATTGGCTCTAACCGGGAAGCCCGAGGTCCTTCAAATATGTGAGGCGCGCATTGATCGCTGCTGAGAAGTGCCTCCAATCGAGGCTCTCCACCAGCTCGATGGGCTTGGGGTTCTCGGCCGAGGACGTGACGTAGCACGCGGCGTCGTAGAGCTGTTCGGCCATGAGACGCTCGCAGAAGATCCCGAACCGGTCCTGGTACGAGGTGTTGTGCCAGATCTCGTCGGAGGGCAGGGCGCCCTTCGCGGTCTTGACCGGCCTCCGGGAGCCTTCGCCGTCCTGCATTATGAAGAAGTAGCCGAGCCAGGGTCTCCTTCGGGTACAGCTCGGCGAGAGCCGCGCGGCGGAGGTCCACCGCGCTGCCGAGTGCTTCCTCTACCCGGTTGTTGTAGTTGTTGCCGTACGACGGCCCTCCGAGCGCCTTCATCTCGAAGGCCGCGACGAGTACGCCCTGGTGAATGACTACGAGGTCCCACTGCTTTTGCGGCCGGTAGTAGCCGGGCAGCTCCAGACCCTGGGACTTGCTGACCCGGATGCTCTCGGGCGGGAAGCCGGCGTCCAGGAAGAACTTCGCCAAGAGGGTCGCGATCACGTCGAAGTGCTTGCCACCGCGTACCGATCCGGCTGTGCCGGCGCCAACCGCGGCTTTGATCGCGGACTGCTCGTTCTGAAGCTGTTTCGCACCCCAGTAGGCCGCAATAGCGTCTTCGAAGTCTTGGCGGGTGACCGTCAAGATCCGTCCCTCCCTAGTCAGGCAGCTCGGCGAGTCCGTAGACGCGAAGCGCGGCCTCCGTGGCGGCCTTCACGTCACGCTTGTCGAAAGCCTCTGCAAGGGCAGCCTGGTCGCTCTCGCTGATCGCTGCGGGGTCGGGTACGCGGATCTTGCGGAGGTACTGCGCTTGAAACCGGAGGGTCCCGCCTCGCATCTTGACCGCGTACGCCTCCACGAACGCTTCCGCGACCTTGGACAGCAGCAGACCACCGAGTACGCGCATGTCCCAGATGTCCGAGACGATGAAGTACAGGTTGTGGTGAGGGTACAGGCCGCCTTCATCGAGGACCGGATGGATCGTCAGCTTCATGTCCGGAAACAGCAGCTTGGGACGCCCGGTCAGGCGGTGGTCGACCTTGTCGATCGTCTTGTACCAGCGTTGAGGCTGCTTGACCGCGATGTAGCGCTTACGCAGGGAGGCACCGTGCTCTTCGAAGTACTTGAAGAGCCGGGGGTGTGCGGTGAGGTCTACGAGGTCGCCTTCGGCAGTCCACGGGTTGACCAAGTAGGTGCCGTGCCAGTTCAGAGTGCCGCTGGTGGTGTCACGGACCATGGCCATCGGCAACAGCCGGTCACGCTCGACGAGGCTGTCGTCGTTTGTGAGGAAGACCTTGTCGGCGCCGGTGGCGATGCCGATGCCGACGCGTGTTCCGGTCCTGTCGTCCTCCAGCAGCCGGAAACGTTCGGTCAGCTCCTCCAGGGCCGCCAGCCTGGCTGGTGACGCGGACGGCCACGAGTCCTCGTCCGGGAACCAGTGCGGCATACGCGCGGCTTGGAAGGTCGCAGTAGCGATCGACTCCGACGTGCCCTTCAAATACCAGTCGGCGAAGGCGTGGGCCTGGGTGCTTCCGAACGCGCGGGTTGTGTCCGCTGCCACCGCCTCACCTTGGGAGCGGTTCGAGATGATCGTGATCGCCGGATAGGCCGAAACTTGATCATCGAAGGCGTCCACGTCGTGCATGACGAGTGCCAGATCCATGCTGAAGTGACGCTTCACCAGCTGCCGGAGCCGACGGCCGTACTGGTTCCGCATCCAGCGGTCCGCGCAGATGAAGCCCAGCTGGCCTCCGGGCTTGAGGCTTTGCAGCGCGATCTCATAGAAGCCGACGTAAATGTCCGCGCGGCCGCCCATCGTGGGACAGGCGCTGCGATAGGCAGCCATCCGATGGTCGGGGACGTCTTCAAGGCGAATGTACGGAGGGTTGCCCACCACGTAGTCGGCGCGGTGATCTGCGTCGGACTGCAGCAGGTAGTCGCCCTCTTCGATCCATGCTGCTGCCACCCGCTGAGCTTCCTCGGCCTGCCATCCCTCGTCCACCAGCTGCTTCTCGATGACCGCACGGCTCTGCTTCACGTTGCGCTCCAGCAGGTCCAGAGCACGAACGGCCGCGAGCGCGTCTGTAATCGGTCGATTGTGTGCACGGCAGGAGGCGCTGATCCGCGATGCCACAGCCACCAGGAAGGCACCCGAGCCGCAGGCCGGCTCTACGAGCTTTACGTCGCAGAGATCCTTGTCGGCCGTGTAGCCGAGGAGGTCGAGGATCAGGTCGACCACCCAGCGCCGCGTGAAGACCTCGCCGTGCTCCACGGCTTCCGCGGGAAGAGCAGGGAGACCGTGGAGATCGGTGTCAGGGAACAGAGGAGTGGCCACGTCTTGACACTACTAGGGAGGATCTCGGCCACGAGAGTTATCCACAGGTCGGCCTGCATGCGCCGCCGCTACAGCACCTGACTGACGCCCGTCGCTCATTTGTGCCCCGCAGGGCTTCGCCCAGCAGGTTGCCGATCGGCGCCGGAAAGTTCGCCGAACGTCGCCGAACTCTGCCGAATATGGTTTACTGCCGTCAGTGAAGGAGGTGTGACCCTGGTGTCGGAAACCCAGTTGCCTGACTGGACGAACGAAAAGATGGGGAGCATGGTCCGCGCGGCCCTGTGGCTCGTGACGCAGGTCGGGGAGGGGAACGTCTACACCAAGGACCAGTTGCGAACGGCGTTCCCGGACATCGCGCAGATCGACAGGCGCCTCAGGGATCTCCGAGCGCACGGGTGGGTGCTGGATACCAACCGGGATGACGCGGCCCTGGCTCCTCATGAGGCCCGCTTCGTGCGCGCTGGCGAACCCGTCTGGGAGCCGGGCATACGGCGGTCGCCACGCAGACCCGAGGAACTACGCCCGAGCTTTGCGGAGCGGCTACAGGTCCGGAACCCACCGGATCCGGAAGCAGTTTGGGAGAAGCTGAAAGATCTCTCCTCGACCGAGAGGTCACTCCTCATGGCTTGGATCGCCATGGGGCACCGCCCAAGTTCACCTGTTGAACTGGCCTGGCGTGCCTTCCGCGGCCTCTCCGATGGGCAGCGCCGCGACCTGACGATCCGGCTGGGCGAGTTGATCAGCTCCGAGCTCTCCGACCAGATGGGGGAGGGCGGCACCAGCCCAAACCCCTGAGTACAAAGACTTCCGCCGGACCCCGTGTCACCTTCCACAGATCTCCGGGCTCCGGCGGATGGCCCAACCCCGTCGAAATAATGAGGAGAAGGACCTTGTCCAGTATGCGTGTGCTTTTGGCCGAAGGCGAGCGACCGCCTAGGTATGACGTGTTGGTAGCCGCTGTCGCTGTCGGCTATGCCGCGGGCTATTCCGCCGGCGTCGGCACTCAGGCGGAGCAGGTGATCGGAGGCGCCACTGTGGCCGCGATCGCGTGGGTGTGGGAGAGGTGGCGTCGCTGATCACCTGCCTCGGTTGGTGACCCATCTTCGTACCTGGAGCCGGCCTCGCACTGTCGGGGCCGGCTCCAGGTCATGTCTCGTGGCTCTCTACCCACTGTCAGTGGCCGTTCCTATCGTGGAGGGCATGGCTAACGGGGTGTGGCACACCGGATATGGCATAGAGATCAATCTCTCGTTACCCGATCTCGGGCATCCGGGCCGTCCGGAGCTGCTCGGCGAGATCACCGCGCGCGTCACCGACCGAGACCCGCAACTGCTTGAGTGCCTGGCACACCACAAGGGGCGGGAGTGCCAGTCGGAGACAGGTGGGAAGTCTCCGTGGATGTTCATCCGTCGAGGCAGGGTGGGTGGCCGAAGGCCCCTGGTTGCCTCTCACCTACCGGTCACCCACAAGCCGACTACGGCGGAGAGTGCACAGCACAAGGCCACGAAGGAACGGGTCGTCGAGACCGCTGCGAAGTACGGGCTGGACTCCGAGGCCGAGGTTCCCGTAGCCAACCGGCGGAGCGTCACCGACGCGGTCGTCACCGGGCCCAGCGGCCTACGGATCGGCTGGGAGATCCAGTACCACCACCTCAGCCCCAGCAGCGTGCACCGCCGCTCGGCCAACGCTGTGGAGCACGGCATCACACCCCTCTGGGTGGCGAAGGACCGGACGGCCTCACTGATCGACCGAGCCCCATGGGCACGCGTGGACGACCTGCCGTGGAAGGACATCGCCGACGGCAAGGAGATGGTGATCCGCGGCGGGTACCGCCACCTGGAGGTATGGAAGTGCGTACCCAGCAGCGACCGCCATTGCCTCGTCAGCGAGGGTGCCGGTCACTGCGGCGCGATTCACGCCGACTGGTTCGTCCCCGCGCTGTGTGTGCCCGAGAAGAAGCCGGTCTACATCGAAGACCTGGTCTTGCAGAGCGCCACGGGGGAGAGCGTCCCGGTCTACGTGCCCAGCCGCGGCAACGGCCGGGCCGGACGGCACATGTGGGTGTCGGCGGACGACCGCACGCTGTGGGAGGAGATCGTCGGTGAACGGACGCCTCTTCCTCCAGCCTCGGCCGATGAGGACGACGACGTGATCACCTTCGCCGAGCAGGAGATCGACCGTACTTGCCGGGCAGGAGAAGAAGGCTGGTTCGTCAGCGACACCCGGCCCATCCGCGACCTCGGCCAGCCGACTGGCGGCATCACCCTTCCCCGCATGCCCGTGCAGGGCTCTCGTGATCCGATGCGGATCACCCCTGTCGAGCGGACCGCCGCCTCCGCCGCGCTGGGATGCCCGACGTGGGAGCTGGGGCCGTGTGCCGGGTGCGGCCAGCTGATGCGCAGGTACGGGCGGTACGCGGCGATGTACTGCCGCGTGTGCCGGGCCGTCCTCAACGGTCGGTAGCCGGGAACTGCAACCAAAACTGCAACCACGCACGACGAAGGGCCCCACCGCGAACGGTGGGGCCCTTCGACATCGTGCCCGGTGAGGCACTGGCGGAGGATACGAGATTCGAACTCGTGAGGGGTTGCCCCCAACACGCTTTCCAAATGTTCGCCCGGGTGTCCGGGGCGGGACGGGGGCGTCCTGACCTGCGGTGGAGCGGGCGCTGGTGGGAGTTTCGGACGGCGCCGGACGGGGGTGAATGAGACCAAATCTGAGACCAATCAAGCACGGAGCCATTTTGCTGTAGCCGATATCCCTTCCTGCAGCGGTGCGAGCGCGACGGTCGGGAAGAGCGCTCGCAGGCGGGTGCCATCGGCCTGCGAGTGGGGGACGTCACCAACGCGGTCGGCTGTGTGCTCCCGCTGAGCGCGGAACCCGGTTGCGGCCTCGATATCGGGGATCAGGGCCAGGAGGGACGTTCGTGTACCGAAAGCCAGGTTTACTGGCCAGGGTTCGACGACTCGGCGCAGGAGGGCGTCGGTGAGGACCTCGCAGACCGTGCCCACGTACGTGAAGTCGCGTGTCTGAGTGCCGTCACCGTGCACGGTCAGGGGGCGCCCGTTGAGCGTGGCGCTGATCCACTTCGGTATGACCGCGGCGTAGGGGTGGTCGGCGCGCTGGCCGGGCCCGTAGACGTTGAAGAAGCGGAAGGGCAGTACCGGGAGGCCGAAGCTGTAGTGGTACGCGCCCAAGTACGCCTCCGTGGCGAGTTTGGTGACCGCGTACGGGCTCATCGGTGCGGTGGTGAGGTCTTCGTGCTTCGGGAGGTGCGGGTTCGCCCCGTAGACGGATGACGAGGAGGCGGCGATCACGTGCAGGTTGCCGGCTCGGCGGGCTGCTTCGAGGACCTGGAGGGTTCCGGTCACGTTGGCATGGTGGCTGGCCAGGGGGTCTTTCACGGACCGAGGCACGGACGGCAAGGCGGCGAGGTGGACGATGGCATCCGCGCCGTGAAATGCCTGGTTCAGGAGCGCAGCGTCCTGGATGTCGCCCTCGAAGAAGTCAACGTCGAGACCTGCGATGTTCTCCTTGCAGCCGGTGGAGAGGTTGTCGATCACCCGGATTCGGCTGATCTCGGGGCGCCTCATGTGTTGGCCTTGTACGCGAGGCCGAGCAGCAGAATCCGGGAGCCGTTGAGGGACGGCCATGAGGTAGTGGGTGCGGTTGTGCCAGGTCCATGACCAGGGGGAGGGACCGAGACGGGCCTTGCTCCATGCCGGTTGGGTGCAGATCTTGTGAGGGTGCCTCGTTGGGGTGATTCGCGGGAGTTTGGGGTGTGGCCGGTCATCGTGCTCGCCGTCCTGCGCCACGACCCGCGTCTGGCCGACATGACCGGCGGCAACGGTGTCGGGGAGTCCACCGTCCGCCACTGGGTGAAGGAAGTCGTGAAGCTGCTGGCCGCCCGGTCCCCGCGCCTGGACCGGGCGTTGAAGAAGATCGCCCGCAGCGGCGGGGTCGTGGTCCTCCTCGACGGCACCCTGATCCGCACCCACCGCCGCACCGGGAAGGATGACCGGAAGAACTACTCAGGCAAGCACAAGGCCCATGGCCTGCTGTTTCTCGCGCTGACCGACGAGAAGGGCAACCTGATCTGGATCTCCGCGGCCAAGCCCGGACGGTCCAGCGAGATCACCACCGCCCGCCACAACAAGATCACCGAACACCTGCGGGAAACCGGCCTCGGCGCCTTGGCCGACCTCGGCTTCGTCGGCCTCGACGACAAACCCGACGACGTCGCCCGCCTATTTGCCGCTCTCCGGGCCGTACCACTGGAGAGCCTGGCCGGTCACGGCCGCGATGCAGGCGAAGTCGTGGTCGCGGTGCAGGAGGGTGAGTCCTTGCAGCTCGGCTGTCGCGGCCACGACGAGATCCACCGCACCCGCACTGCGGTGCTTTCCCTGTTTGGTGAGAGCTTCCTGGACCTGCCAGGCGCGGTCGTAGGCGCGGTCGTCGACGGGAACCCAACCGAAGATCAGCCGCATGTCCTCGATGCCGCGCGCCCTGTCGGCGGCCGACCGGGCGCTGTAGAAGAACTCAAGCTCGGTGATCGGGCAGGTGGCGATGAGCCCGGCGGCTGCCGCCTGGTCCCAGCCGTACTGCTCCGCGTCCTCGCGCATGAACCGAGCGAGCGCGCTGGTGTCGATCAGGAACTGGGCCGCGTTCACCGGCGGTAGTTCCCCTTGCTCTCGAACAGCTCCAGATCGAATGCGCCGTCTCCGGCCGCGGCCCGCAGCCGGGCGAGAGCCAGGGCGCGACGCCGGCTCTCCAACACCTCGCGAAGAGCGGTGTTGACCGTCTCCTTCTTGGTGCTCGTCCCGAGGGCTTTGGCCACGTCCGCGACCAGGTCGTCGTCCAGGTCGATAACCGTCCTACTCACAAGGGCCTCCATGATATCAAATATGGTTCCAAGTATATCCCTTAAGGTGTCCACGAGGTGACGCTTCCTGGCGCCTGGCCTTGGGCGCTGCCAGTCCCTCCGTGGGCAGCACGCCGTGGATACGGCAGAGAGCGAAGACGGGTTCCGCTTCGCGCGGGTGGCACCAGACACCGAGGGTGCGTGTCAGCCGACGGGGTAACCCTGGGCAAGGGCGGACCTGCGGAATGCGGGGAGCTTGTCGAGGGGGACGGCGAGGTGGCGTTCGCCGAGGCGGGTGCAGTGGGCGCGGGTGCGGCGGTCAGTGGCGAGGAGGGCCGCGACGGCGGGGTCCGCGCACTCGATGAGATGCACCGGCCCGGTGTCACGGACCTGGCCGACGCGGCGGGTGGCATCGTCCAGGAGCGTGGTGACCGTCTGCGGGAGCGGACCAGCGGCGGCCTCCAGATGACGGCGGAGTTCGGCGAGGTCGCGGCCCGTGTCCGCGGCGGCGAGCAGCGAGGCGGGGGTCAGGGTCCACACGCGGTCGCCGGTGCGCTCGGCGAAGGCGTCGAGGAGGAGGGTCTCGGCGGGGGTGAGTCCGTCGAGGGCCACCAGGTCGTGGTTGGGGAGGACCTTCAGGCCGCCAGTGCTCTTCGGGGCGGTGTCGGCCGGTGCGGGGGTGGGGAGGTAGGTGGCGGTCTGCCCGGTGGCGTAGGCGCCGAGTGGGTTGAGGCGGAGGGCGAGGAGGCCGTCGTAGCGGCTGATGCAGTCGGTCCAGTCGGCGCCCCAGTTGTCGCGGTAGTCGTCGCGGGCGCCCACCGGTGGCCGGTAGTCCACGTCGATCAGGCCGAGGACGGCGCCGTACTCGAAGAGTACGGCGAGGGTGTAGCGGCCCTGGAGGAGTTCCCAGTCGTGGAACCCGTCGTAGCCGAGGCTGCCGTATTCGGGGTCCTCCAGGTAGAGCTTCCACAGGGCGCGCTCGGTGCGGGCGATCCTGGGATCGTGACCGGCCTTGCGCATGGTGCGGAAGAGCGTGTCGACGTCGGTCCACTCGCCGGGGGCGCAGGCGGCCAGGGCCGCGCCGACCTGGGCCCGGCGCGGCTTGACGGCGGTGAGGACGTTCGCCGCGCGCTGGCCCTTGATCGCTTCGACGCGGGAGAACTCGTCGATCACGCCGTGGCTGAGCCAGCGCCGCCACAGCAGGGCGAGCGTGTCGTGTGCCGGTTTGGTCAGCGCCGCCCTGCCGCGTGCGGTCAGCGTGAGTTTCCCGGAGGCGAGTTCGGCGAGTCCGCCGGCCTGGAGCAGCAGCGGCCAGGCGAAGGACGCGATTGACTCCTCGGCGTAGAAGTCACCGCCGCTGAGCACTTCCACGACCGCCTTGACCGTCGCCGCGGACGGGCGGAGTGTCTTCTCGCTGCAGCGCAGTCGGCCTGCCGCGCACAGCTGGAGCACCGCTTTCAGGTTGGCCTGTGCCTCGTGCTCGGTCGTGCGTACCTGGTGCTCGTCGTGGTCGAGGGTCACAGCGGCCCCGTCGCCAGGATGTAGTCGTAGTTGCCTTCGCCGCAGGTGTGTTCCAGCGTCCGTACGATCGTCCGGGCGTCGTCGCGGGGGCCGTTGATGTAGAACGGCTTGCCCTGGCGGCCGAAGCCGATCCGCGGGGCGGCCGGGCCGGGCTCACCGAGGTGTACGGAGACCTGCGCGAAGTCCGGCGCGGGCTCGAAGCCGAGGGTGCGGGCGTAGGCCACACCACCGTGCACGATGCTCTGTGCCTGCTCCAGGCCGATCCGCAGCGGAGGCCGGTCGAACGCCTGGTAGTAGTCGCGTACGTAGGCGTCCAGCGATCCCCCGCCCATCACCCGTGGGCCGACGGTGTCCTTGAGGCCGAGGCAGTAGACGTCGACCAGGAACCCGCAGACGGTGACCCGGCTGGCCCGCTCCTGTCGGGCGATCAGGACCTGGGCGAAACCGGCCGCCTCGGGATCCTCGGCGCCCTCGGCGTCGGCGCGCGCCCAGTCGGGGGTCTCGGACAGCTCCAGGCCCGTGCTCCAGCCGGCGTTCACCCAGCAGCCCACCACCGGGCGCGCGGCCGGCGCGGCCGTGCTCTGCTGTTCGTGGGCCACCCGGCGCACCAGCGCGCTCGCCCGGGCCGGTTTCAGCCCGAGGGCCCGCGCGATCTGCTTCGGTCCGCTGCCCTTCTCCCGCAGTGACCGTACCTGGGACAGCAGTTGAGCGTCGTCGTCGTTCACGGGGCCATTGTTCCGCAACGCCGGGGCGTCAGGTGCGGGGGGTCGGCTGTTCCCGTTGTCCCCGGATGGGGGACGTGCGTGGGCACGCAGGCCCGAGCCGGCGTTTCCCGGCCCCGTCCGTCCGCGCGAGGCAGAGCGTTCCCGTACGGGTGAGACCGCCACCCGCGGTCCCGCCGCTCCGTAGAGTCGGGGCAAGGCGGCACGGCCGCGGGAACAGGGAGGGCGCATTGATGACCAGGAGCGCGAGGGAGCGGCTGGGCGTGCTGCTCGGCGGGTCGAGGGCGGCGGAGTTCAGCGCCCGGCTCGAAGCACCGGCGGACGGTGTCGGCCTTGAGGTGGCCGGGGTCGGACCGGTGCGTCTGCCGCTGCGCGCGCCGCAGGTGAAGAAGCTGATCGCGGTGGCGCGTCCGGCGCTGTTCGGCCGGGGGGAGGACACCCTGAGCGACAGCAGTGTGCGCGACACGTGGCAGATCCGGCCGGACCAGGTCACGCTGGGCGGCCCGGCCTGGCCGACGCTGCTCGACGGCGCGCTGGAGTACTTCCGGGACGAGCTCGGGCTGCCCGCGTCGACCCGGCTGAGGGCCGAGCCGCACGCGCTCCTCGTGTACGGCAAGGGGCAGTTCTTCCTCCCCCACCAGGACTCGGAGAAGGACGACGCCATGGTGGGCACGCTGGTGCTGTCGCTGCCCTCGGCGCACACCGGCGGCGAGCTGGTCATCGGGCACGCCGGGCAGAGCCGGACCTACCGTGCGTCGAGGACGGAGCTGAGCCTGGTGGCCTTCTACGCCGACTGCCCGCACGAGGTGACACCGGTCAGGACCGGCTACCGGGTGACCCTCACGTTCAACCTGCTGGCCGAGCGAGGGGTCCCGGAGCATGAGTCCGGCCCACTCGACGACCTGGCGCACTGCCTGGAACAGCACTTCGACGCACCGGCCAGGCCGCGCTACGGCGGCCCGTACTCCGATCCGCCCCGTCGTCTCGTCTACCTGCTCGATCACGAATACACGCAGCGGGGTCTCGGCTGGGACCGGCTCAAGGGCGCCGACGCGGAGCGTGCCGCGCTGCTGCGCGCCGCGGCCGCCCAGGCGGGGTGCGAGACGGTACTCGCCCTCGCCGAGGTGAAGGAGACCTGGGACGCCACTCCGGCCGGATACGACCCCTGGGACGACTACGGCTACGACGAGGAGGAGGGAGAGGAAGAGGAAGAGGGGGAGGAAGCAGCCGCGGTCGACGGCGCGGGTGCCGACGAGGACTACGAGCTGGGCGAGCTGGTCGACGACGAGATCACCCTCGGCTGGTGGACCGGTCCGGACGGCGCCGACGGCGAGGAGATCTCGCTCTACGTCCGCGACTACGAGAGCTGCGCCAGTACCCCGAGTACGGACCTGAAGCCCTATGACTCCCGGTACGAGGGCTACATGGGCAACTACGGCAACACACTGGACCGCTGGTACCGGAGGGCCGCGGTCGTGGTGTGGCCACGGGAGCGGGCCTTCGCGGCGCGCGGCGAGGCCGGATCGCGGTGGGCACTCGAGGAACTGCAGGCCCGTATCACCACGGGTGACCGGGACGGCGCACGCGCCGCGGCCGAGTCCCTCGCGCCGTTCTGGAAGGGCAGTGGTGTACTGCCCGGGCAGTTGGGGAGCGCACTGCGGGTGGCCGAGGGCCTTCGGGCGCCCGGGACCGCCGCGATGCTCCTTGAGCCGTTCCGGATCGACGCGCTCACTCCGGAAGACGCGGACGACCTGGCCGCGGTGGCGAAGCGGTACGGCGTCCCGTGGCTGGGCCGGGTCACCGAGGGCTGGTTCGGCGGCGCGCGGAACCGCTTCGAGGAACACCGGTACGACTGGACCGAGCGGCTTCCCCAGCTGTGCGCGGCGCTGTGCTCCGCCCGGAGTTCCGCAGTGGCCGAGCTGCTCTTGACCGGGGCCTGGACCCAGGTGGACGGTGAGCTGCGGCTGTGGGCCGCAACCGGGCCGGCCGAGATCCGCCGCGCGCGATTGGAGCGGCTGAGCCTGCCGCTGCTGCGCATCCTGGAAGCGGCTGACGGAAAGCTGCGCGGCCGGATCATGGCAGCGTTGCGTTCCTACCAGGACACGGTCCTGGAGTGCCTGCTGCCGTTGCTGCGCCACGCGGCACGGGAACAGACGGAGGGCGAGCCCCGGGCGGCCGGCCTCGCGGCGGTGGCACGGGAGTGCGGGGACCGGCTCGGCGCGCTCGCGCGCCGGGCGCCACGCGCCGCGGACGACTGGTCGGTGGCGTGGACCGGGTGCGGCTGTGAGTTGTGTGGCGGCCTGGGCGAGTTTCTCGGCTCCCGGTCGCGGCGGACGCTGGAGTGGCCGCTGGCGAAGGACGGGCGGCGGCACGTGCACAGCAGGATCGACACGGCCGAGCTGCCCGTAAGCCATGTGACCAGGAGGCAGGGACGCCCGTACACGCTGGTGCTGACGAAGACCGAGGAGCTGTTCTCGCGCGAGCGGGCGACCCGCCGTCAGGCCGGAGCCGACCTGGCCTGGCTGGCCTCGACATGGAACCTTCCCGGCGAGGCCGGGGTCGACACGAGGCCGTGACACGAGACGCGGGGCGCGGGAGCGACGCCGGCGAAGGCCGAAAGGAACTCCACGCCCAAGGCGGCGCCTATGCCGGGGACGCTCTGGACGGTCAGCGAGTCCGTGTTCGGGAAACTGGCTCTCGACGAGTTCGTCCAACTCGGCGATCTGCTCGTTGAGGGCCATCACGTCCCTGACTGGGGCCGGCGACCGCCGCGTTGTCTGCCCCGCTGAGGATCGTCAGTTGATCGTGTGGATCCTGACCGTCGGCAATCGCCGGGACGTCCACCGCCAAGTTCCACAGGACTCCGCAGTGCAAGTCGGTGCCGACCGCCCGCCCGCCGGGAGTCGCGGGACGTGCGCCTGCCTGTCGGTCGATATGTTCCGAATGTCGCCTATAAATGCAACCAAAACTGCAACCAGTGCATGACGACGAGCCGAGCCGCAATTGCGGCTCGGCTCCTCGTTTCGCCTGTTCAGGCGGCTGCGGAGGATACGAGATTCGAACTCGTGAGGGGTTGCCCCCAACACGCTTTCCAAGCGTGCGCCCTAGGCCTCTAGGCGAATCCTCCGCCGGAAACATTACATGACCGAGAGGAGTGCTAGCGAACTCGTTCCCCGGTGGGGAGGGGTGGGCGAGGGAGGTGAGGGGATCGGGTAGGCTGGGGGAAGCCCCTCACGCGGCGCTATCTGACTGAACTCCCCCAGGGCCGGAAGGCAGCAAGGGTAGGTTGGCTCTGGCGGGTGCGTGGGGGGTCTTGCGCGTTACGGGGGTACTGGGGCAAGGGGGCCGTGGTCGCCGCGGGGTGCCTCGCGTGGCGTTGCCGTATCCGGGCGGTCCGCGTTGTCAGTGGGCGCCTATAACCTCGTATGCGTGTCGTCTCTTGCGCTGTACCGCCGCTATCGCCCGGAGTCGTTCGCCGAGGTCATCGGGCAGGAGCATGTAACCGACCCGCTGCAGCAGGCGCTGCGGAACAACCGGGTCAATCACGCGTACCTGTTCAGCGGTCCGCGCGGGTGTGGCAAGACGACGAGTGCGCGGATTCTGGCGCGGTGCCTGAACTGCGAACAGGGGCCTACGCCAACCCCGTGCGGCGAGTGCCAGTCCTGTCGGGACCTTGCTCGGAACGGGCCCGGTTCCATCGACGTCATCGAGATCGACGCCGCTTCGCACGGTGGTGTCGATGATGCGCGTGAGCTGCGGGAGAAGGCCTTCTTCGGGCCCGCCGGCAGCCGCTACAAGATCTACATCATCGACGAGGCCCACATGGTCACGTCGGCCGGTTTCAACGCGCTGCTGAAGGTCGTCGAGGAGCCGCCGGAGCATCTCAAGTTCATCTTCGCCACCACCGAGCCCGAGAAGGTCATCGGGACCATCCGGTCGCGGACCCATCACTATCCGTTCCGGCTCGTTCCGCCGGGGACGCTGAGGGAATACCTCGGCGAGGTGTGCGGTCGGGAGGACATCCCTGTTGAGGACGGTGTGCTGCCGCTCGTCGTACGCGCCGGGGCCGGTTCGGTGCGTGACTCCATGTCCGTCATGGACCAGCTGCTCGCCGGGGCCGGTGCCGACGGCGTCACGTATGCCATGGCCACCTCGCTGCTCGGCTACACGGACGGCTCGCTGCTCGACTCCGTCGTCGAGGCCTTCGCCACGGGTGACGGGGCCGCCGCCTTCGAGGTCGTCGACCGTGTCATCGAGGGGGGCAACGACCCGCGCCGCTTCGTCGCCGATCTGCTGGAGCGGCTGCGGGATCTGGTGATCCTCGCCGCCGTTCCCGATGCCGTGGAGAAGGGGCTCATCGATGCCCCCGTTGATGTCCTTGAGCGGATGCAGGCCCAGGCAGGCACCTTCGGCGCCGCCGAACTCAGCCGTGCCGCCGACCTCGTCAACGAAGGTCTGACCGAGATGCGGGGCGCCACCTCGCCCCGACTCCAGCTCGAACTGATCTGCGCACGCGTGATGCTGCCCGCCGCATACGGGGACGAGCGTTCGGTGATGGCCCGCCTCGACCGGCTTGAGCGCGGCGTGAACTTCTCCACCGGGGGCGGTGCACCCGCCATGGGCTATGTGCCAGGGCCCGAGGCGCATACCGGTGCGGCTGGGAGTGGGGGGATGGGGGCTCCGGTTCCTTCCGCCCCCTTCGCTCCCTCCGCTCCCTCCGCTCCTTCGGTTCCTACCGGGGGCGGGGCCGCTGCGGCTCGGGCTGCCGTGCGGGGCTCGGGGGCGCAGGGAGGAGTGGGCGCCCAGGACTCCGGCTCCGGTTCCGGCTTCGGCGGTCCTGGGTCCGGCGCGGTGAGTGCCACCCGTCCGGACAGCGGTACGGCGTCGGCGGCTGGGGCGTCGGCGGTTGGGGCGGTTCCCCCTGCCGCCACCGTGCCGGGCGGCGGACCTTCCGGCATCGGCCCGGACAGCGGACCCGCCGGTGGCGATCAGCCGCCGCACACTCAGCAGCCGCATCAGCAGCCCCAACAGCCCCCACAGTCCCAACCTGGCCAAGACGTGCACAGCCCTGCACCAACCCCCGCCTCCGCCCCCGGCGCCTGGCCGACCGCCACCCCCGCCGGTGGCGGCCGACGCCCCGGCGGCTGGCCGACGGCGGCCCCGGCGGGCGGCGGCCAGCCCGCGGCTGCCAGCACACCGGCACCGGCGCCTGCTCCCGCACCCGCGTCCCCGCCACCACCCACCCCTCCGACCACCACCCCCGCTTCCCCCCCGGCGCCCGGCGGCCTCGACCCCCGCATGCTCTGGCCGAACATCCTTGAGGCCGTCAAGAACCGCCGCCGTTTCACCTGGATCCTGCTCAGCCAGAACGCCCAGGTGGTCGGCTTCGACGGCACCACCCTCCAGCTCGGCTTCGTCAACGCTGGTGCGCGGGACAACTTCGCGAGCAGCGGCAGTGAGGACGTGCTGCGGCAGGCGCTGGCCGAGCAGTTCAACGTCCAGTGGAAGATCGAGGCCGTCGTCGACCCGTCCGGCGGCTCGGCACCCCCGACGTCGCACGGCTCGCCCGGTTCCGTCGGCGCCTCCGGCTTCAACGGCGTCGGTGGCGGCGGCAGCGCCGGTGGAAGTGCCTTTGGCGGGGGCAGTGGCTACGGCGGTGGCGGCACCGGCCACGGCAGCGGAGGTACGACACCCCCGCCCCCGGCGTCCTCCCGGCCCGTACCCACGCCCGCTCCCACCTCACCCGCAGCCACCCCGGCTCCCGCCGCGCCTTCCTCCCAGCCCTCGGTCTCGTCGTCCACTCCGGAGCCACCCCCCGTCTCTCCCGAGGACGACATCCCGGAGGACGACGACCCGGACCTCGACGAGTCCGCCCTCTCCGGCCACGACCTCATCGTGAAGGAGCTGGGGGCGACGGTGGTTGAGGAGTTCACGAACGAGTAGGGAAGCGAGCAGGGAGACGAGTGGAGAAGCGAGCAGGGGCCGTTTCCCGTAGACAGAGAGCGAGCAGCGGCCGTTTCCCGCAGACCGCCGGTCAGGATCGGAAACCGTCGGTCAGGATCGAAGCGCACCTCGGAGGATCCTCCAATCGACCAACCCCGGACGCCTCAGCAACCCGCACAATTCACCAGGCCCCTCGCCGGTTAGGCTGACCCCCGTGAAGGTCCTCGTCATCGGAAACGGCGCCCGCGAACACGCCCTGTGCCGTTCCCTGTCCCTCGACCCCGACGTCACCGCGCTGCACTGCGCCCCCGGCAACGCCGGCATCGCCGAGGTCGCCGAGCTGCACCAGGTGGACGCCCTGGACGGCACCGCCGTATCCGCGCTGGCCGGCGAGCTGGGCGTCGATCTGGTCGTCGTAGGCCCGGAGGCGCCGCTCGTCGCGGGGGTCGCCGATGCTGTGCGCGAGGCGGGGATTCCGGTCTTCGGCCCCTCCAAGGAGGCCGCGCAGCTGGAGGGTTCCAAGGCCTTCGCGAAGGAGGTCATGGCGGGGGCCGGCGTCCCCACGGCCCGGTCGTACGTCTGCACCACGCCCGCCGAGGTCGACGAGGCCCTGGACGCCTTCGGCACGCCGTACGTCGTCAAGGACGACGGGCTCGCCGCAGGCAAGGGCGTCGTCGTGACCGACGACATCCAGGTGGCCGCGGCGCACGCCAACGCCTGTGAGCGCGTCGTCATCGAGGAGTACCTGGACGGCCCCGAGGTCTCCCTCTTCGCGATCACCGACGGCCAGACGGTCGTCCCGCTCCAGCCCGCCCAGGACTTCAAGCGCGCGCTGGACGGCGACGAGGGCCCGAACACCGGCGGCATGGGCGCGTACTCCCCGCTGCCCTGGGCCGACCCGAAGCTGGTCGACGAGGTCCTGCAGACCGTGCTCCAGCCCACCGTCGACGAGATGCGGCGGCGCGGCACTCCCTTCTCCGGCCTGCTGTACGCCGGTCTCGCGATCACCAGCCGGGGCGTACGGGTCATCGAGTTCAACGCCCGCTTCGGCGATCCCGAGACCCAGGTCGTGCTCGCCCGCCTCAAGACCCCGCTCGGCGGCGTCCTGCTCGCCGCGGCGAACGGCACCCTCGACGTCCTCGAACCCCTGCGCTGGAGCGACGACGCCGCGGTCACCGTGGTCGTCGCCTCGCGCAACTACCCGGCCACCCCGCGCACCGGCGACCCGATCACCGGCCTCGACGAGGTGGCCGCTCAGGACGCCCCGCACGCATACGTCCTGCACGCCGGCACGAAGCGCACCGGCGACGCGATCGTCAGCGCGGGCGGCCGCGTCCTCTCCGTCACGGCCACCGGCAAGAACCTCACCGAGGCCCGCGACCGCGCCTACCAGGCCGTCTCCCGTATCCACCTCGACGGCTCCCAGCACCGCACGGACATCGCGGCGAAGGCGGCGGGCGCGTAAACGATCAGGTCCGGGCCAGGACCCGAAAAAACACCCATAACCACCCCAAAATGCCGTCACCGGCCAATCCTCAGGCCCCGAATCCGTATATGGATCCGGGGCCTGATCCTCGCTGTCCGTCATCCACCTCTCCCCAAAGCCATTCCATCGAGTGACCGGTGCCCCATACGGCTGACGAGGGCCGGGGCCCCAACTAGGGTGCGGCGCAAGCGTTCCGGCACTTGGCCCACCGGCATTGCGATGTCAGTGGTGGGTGCCACAGTGGGGGAGTGAGCAACGCCAGGGCAGTCCGCGGCGGCCACAGTGACGGGCACCGTCACGACGGGCGTCGCTCTTGCCGCCGTATGGGACAGCAGGGAGGGGGTGACGACCGATCATGACCGGTATGCGTGGAGAGGCGGGCACACAGTCCGCGCGCTCCCGGGCTCTCGCCGTGCTGCACATCCGCAGCCGGGCGCTGGCCGTCGCACTGCTGCCCGCGGCACTCGCCGTGGTGCTGCTGGCCGGCGCGTCCACCGGCCATCTCGTGGGCGCGGGCTGGCACGCCGCGCGCTGGGTCGTGACGCCGGTCGCCGTGCTCGTGCTGCTCGCCGCCGGCGGCATCGCGCTGGTTGTCGCCCGCTCCCGCCCTGCCGTGAGCCCGACGGTCCCGGTCGGGGAGGAGTCGGCGCCGGATCTGTACCGAATGGTGCGCGACCTCGCCGACCGCCTCGACGTCCCGGCCCCCTCCGCCATAGCGCTCACACCGGACTGCGACAGCTGGCTGGAGGACCGTACGCACCTGTCCCACGGACCGCCCCCGCCGGGGGACGACGACATGGCGGGCCTGGGCAAGCACGCCCACCGTCGCAGCGCCACAGCGCCCGTCCTGGTCATCGGCTCGCCGTTCCTGTGGTGGATGCGTGTCGGTGAGCTGCGCGCGGTCCTCGCCCCGGTCGTCGCCGGTACGGGACCCTCGGCGCACCCCGACATAGCGGCGGCCCGCCGTTTCGTACGGGGGCTGGACGCGGCGGTGGCCGTCACCTCGGCGCCTCATCGCGGGCCCGTGGCGCGCACGGTGCTCGCGGGTGTCGGCTGGGTCGCCCGCGTCCTGCTGCGCAGCTGCCGGGGGCATGCGGCGGAGATGGAGCGGGGCGTGGCCGCCGCTGCCGCCGAGCGTGCACAGGCTGTGGACTACGGGCTGCGGATCGTCGCGCAGGAGCAGGTAGGGCTGGCGTACGCGGGCTGGGACCGGCTGCTGACGCGGGTCGCGCTGCCCGCCTGGCGGATGGGCCGCTGGCCGTCCCGGCTGGACGCGGGCGTGGTGGCCGCGCTGACCGAGCTGTCCCGCCGTGACCGGCTGGCCGAGGGGTTCGCCTCCCGGCTCGGCGAGCGCCCCGCCTGCGACCTGCTCGAAGAGCCCGGCGCGGTGGACGAGGCCGCTTCACTCCTCGCCGCCCGCCTCTTCCACGGCGGCCCCGCCGAGCCCGGCCCCGACTGGTCCCCGGTGGACTGGCAGGAGTATCCGGAGGAAGTCGTCGACCGCAAATGGCGCACCGACGCGGCCCGCCTCCACCGCGTCCTGGACGCCCTCGGCGTCCGCCGCTCCCCCGGCCATACCGCCCCGGAAGCCGACGACCACACCCTCGCCCGCGTCCTCGACCACCTGTCGTCCACACCGAACACCGAGGCCGACACCGACAACAACGCCGGCCCGCACATCAACGCCGAGCCCCACACCCACACCGGCACTGACCCCGGCCCCGCTACCAACCCCAGCACTGCCCCCGCCCCCGCCCCAGACACCACCACCACGCCCACCCCCACCGAACGCACCTCCGCCCTCGCCGCAGGCCTCACCGCCGAACTGGCCCGAGAAGAAGCGGCAACCCCCACCAACCGAACAGCGTCCTCAACCGCAGGCCAGGGCCCCGACACCGCGCTCTGGGACGACGGCACGCTCTCGCTCTTCCCGCTGCAACAACCCCGCACCGCCCGCGAACTGCTCGCCGACCACGTCACGGCGATGGTGTGCTGCGCCGCGATGGACACCGCGGGGGCGACTCCCGGCCTTGACTGGCTCGACGGTCCGTCCCTCATCGTCAACGGAGAGCGGGCCGCCGACCTGACCTCCCGAGTCCTCAGCCTGATTGAGGACGGTGACCCTGCACCGCTGCGGGCCTGGCTGGTGGAGTCGGGGATACGTCCGGAGAAGCCGGTCCGCCTCGCCTGACGGGTCCCCGTCGGAAGCCGGGGCCGCCTCCGGTGACGGACCTTCGTCGGAAGCCGGGGCCGCCTCCGGGGCCGCCTCCGGGACCAGGTCCCACCGGAAGGTCGGATTCCACTTTCGGCCAATTCGCAACGAATAGTGACAGCCTGCGTGCGTTATGTGATGTGCTGGGACCGATAGCGGACATGGCAAGGGCTTGCGACATAAGACAAGCACACGAGGCACGAACGGAGCGCGCGAAACAACCCGCACGAAACAACCCGCACGAAACAACCCGCACGAATCACAACGCACACGGGGCCCAAGGGAGGGGAGCGATCATGGGGTCGCAGCAGATTCGCCGCTGGGAGTCGGGCGCGCTGGCGCACGCGGTCACGGACCCCTTCGGCCAGGGCCCCGTCCCCTGGCTGCGCGGCAGCGAGACCTATTTCGACGACACCGGCCAGGTCGTCCCCTGGTATGTGGATCCGGGCCCCGCGCAGTCGACCGGCGAGAACCCCCGCGTTCCCGCCGGTCCAGCCGTTCCCGCCGGTCCAGCCGTTCCCGCCGGTCCAGCCGTTCCCGCCGGTCCAGCCGTTCCCGCCGGTCCAGCCGTTCCCGCCGGTCCAGCCGTTCCCGCCGGTCCAGCCGGTCCAGCCGTTCCCGCCCCGCGTTCGGCCACCGGCGGCGGCCCGCGCGCCGCCGACGACGTCAAGCGCCAGATCAAGGGCTTCGTCTCCACCGGCGCGGTCGCGCCCGGCGAGGCCATCGACTTCCACATCACCGTCGACCCGCCCCAGGAATTCGGCGTCGACGTCTACCGCATCGGCCACTACGGCGGCGACGGCGCAGCCAAGATCACCACCAGCCCCCGTCTCTCCGGCATCGTCCAGCCACCCCCGCTCACCGCCGACCGAACCGTCTCCTGCCACCACTGGTGGCTGTCCTGGCGGCTGCAGATCCCCTCCTACTGGAGCGTCGGCGCCTACGTCGCCGTCCTCACCACCGCCGACGGCTACCGCTCCCACGTGCCGTTCACGGTCCGCGACAACCACCCCGCGGATCTGCTGCTCCTCCTGCCCGACATCACCTGGCAGGCCTACAACCTCTACCCGGAGGACGGCCGCACCGGCGCCAGCCTCTACCACGCCTGGGACGAGCAGGGCCGGTTGCTGGGCGAGGCCGATGCCGCGACCACGGTCTCCTTCGACCGCCCGTACGCCGGCGCGGGCCTCCCCCTGCACGTCGGCCACGCCTACGACTTCATCCGCTGGGCCGAGCGCTACGGCTACGACCTCGCCTACGCCGACGCCCGCGACCTGCACGCAGGCCTCGTCGACCCCGCGCGCTACCGCGGCCTGGTCTTCCCCGGCCACGACGAGTACTGGTCGCCGGCGATGCGCCGCACCACGGAACTCGCCCGCGAGCACGGCACCTCCCTGGTCTTCCTCTCCGCCAACACCATGTACTGGCAAGTGGAGCTGGGCCCGTCCCCGTCCGGCGTTCCGGACCGTCTGCTCACCTGCCGGAAACGGAAAGGGCCGGGCAGGCCGGTTCTCTGGCGCGAGATCGACCGCCCCGAGCAGCAACTCGTCGGCATCCAGTACGCGGGCCGCGTCCCCGAGCCGCACCCCCTGATCGTGCGCAACGCCGAGCACTGGCTGTGGGAGGCGACCGGCGCGCACGAGGGCGACGAGATCGACGGCCTGGTCGCGGGCGAGGCCGACCGCTACTTCCCGCGCACCCCGCTCCCCGAGCACGAGAACCGCATCCTGCTCGCCCACTCCCCGTACCGCGACAGCGAGGGCGCCTTACGCCACCAGGAGACCTCCCTCTACCGCGCCCCCTCAGGCTCGCTGGTCTTCGCGTCCGGAACGTTCGCGTGGTCCCCGGCGCTGGACCGACCGGGCCACGTCGACGCCCGCATCCAGCGCGCCACAGCAAACCTCCTGGACCGCATCTGCAAACGTGACTGAGCCGTCCCGGACGGTCCCGGACGCACGGCGGCCGAGAAACGGCCGTCGCCCCCTGCCCCACACCCCGGCCCAAGGCCGATCTCCGGCATACGGGAGAATCAAGCCCATGAGACAGACCCACGGGGAGGAACCGTGTCCGGATTCGTAGAAAAGCCCGAGCCGATCCAGGTTCCGGGTCTGGTGCACCTGCACACCGGCAAGGTGCGCGATCTGTACCAGAACGAGGCGGGCGACCTCGTGATGGTCGCCAGCGACCGCATGTCGGCGTACGACTGGGTGCTCCCCACCGAGATCCCCGACAAGGGCCGCGTCCTCACCCAGCTGTCGCTGTGGTGGTTCGACCAGCTCGCCGACCTGGTGCCCAATCACGTCCTGAGCACCGACCTCCCCGCCGGCGCCCCCGCCGACTGGCAGGGCCGCACCCTGATCTGCAAGTCGCTGCGGATGATCCCGGTCGAGTGCGTGGCCCGCGGCTACCTCACCGGCTCGGGTCTCGCCGAGTACAACGAGTCCCGTACGGTCTGCGGCCTCGCCCTCCCCGAGGGGCTGAGCGACGGCTCGGAGCTCCCCGCTCCGATCTTCACCCCCGCCACCAAGGCGGCCGTCGGCGAGCACGACGAGAACGTGTCGTACGAGGAGGTCGCCCGCCAGGTCGGCGCGGACACCGCCGCCCAGCTGCGCCAGGCCACCCTCGCCGTCTACGGCCGCGCCCGCGACATCGCCCGCGACCGCGGGATCATCCTGGCGGACACGAAGTTCGAGTTCGGCTTCGAGAACGGCGACACTCTCGTCCTCGCCGACGAGGTCCTGACCCCCGACTCCTCCCGCTTCTGGCCGGCCGACCAGTGGGAGCCGGGGCGCCCGCAGCCGTCGTACGACAAGCAGTTCGTCCGTGACTGGCTGACCTCGCCGGAGTCCGGCTGGGACCGCAAGAGCGAGCAGCCCCCGCCGCCGCTGCCCCAGCACATCGTGGACGCGACCCGCGCCAAGTACGTGGAGGCGTACGAGCTGCTGACGGGCATGAGCTGGGCCTGAACGCAAGGGACCCCGGTCGGAGGGACCGACCGGGGTCTCATACAAAGACTCATACAGAGCGGACGACGAGGTTCGAACTCGCGACCTCAACCTTGGCAAGGTTGCGCTCTACCAACTGAGCTACGTCCGCACTGCGCCATGGCGCGAGAGCAACTATACCCAACCTCGCTCACGTGCGAGCCGTACGGCGGCATGCCGGTTCTCCGCCCCGAGCTTGGAGACGGCCGACGACAGATAGTTGCGTACCGTCCCCTGCGACAGCGAGGCCCGCTCCGCGATCTCCGATACGGGCGCCCCGTCGGCGGCGAGTTCCAGCAGCTCGGCCTCGCGCGCGGTCAGCGGCGAGTCCCCGGCGGAGATCGCGTCGGCGGCCAACTCCGGGTCGACGTAACGGTTCCCGGCGTGCACCGTGCGGATCACCTCCGCGAGCCGCCGCGCGCTCACCGTCTTCGGGACGAACCCGCGCACTCCGGCCGCCAGGGCCCGCTTCAGATGCCCCGGTCGGCCATGACTGGTCACGATCAGCACCTGGCACGCCGGCAGTTCGGCCCGTAGCGATGTGGCGACCTTCACACCGTCGGCGCCGGGCATCTGAAGATCGAGCACGGCGACGTCGGGCGCATGCGCCCGGGCCATCGCCAGCGCCTCCGGCCCGGTGGCCGCCTCGGCGACGACCAGGAGATCGTCCTCCAGCGCGAGCAGCGCGGCGAGCGCACCTCGGATGAGGTGCTCGTCGTCGGCGAGCAGCAGCCGGACGGTCATGAAGCGACCTCACTGACCACGGCACTGACTACGGCACTGACCACGGCCGTAGTCACCGGCACCTCGGCCACCAGCCGGAACACACCCTCCCGCACCGGTCCCGCCTCCAGCGTCCCGTCCACCGCCGCCAGCCGCTCCCGCAGCCCCGCGAGCCCCGAACCACCGGAGCCGGAGCCGGACCCGGAGCCGGACCCGGAGCCGGACGCGGTACGGGCCCCGTCGTTCTCCACGGCGAGCACCACCCGCCCCTCCCTCCTCCGCACGGACACCGCACACCGGCCGGCATCCCCATGCCGCAGCACATTCGTCGTCGCCTCACGCACCACCCACCCGAGCGCCGACTGCACCTCGACCGGCAGCCCCTCGGTCGAGCCGGACACCTCGCAGCCGATCCCGGCCGCCGTCAACACGCCCTGCGCACCGGCGAGTTCGACCGACAGATCGGATTCCCGGTATCCCCGTACGACATCCCGCACCTCCCGCTGCGTCTCGTGCGCGATCCGCTGCACCTCGATCATCTGCTCCACGGCCTCCGGCCGCTCGCGCCGCGACAACTGCACGGCCAGCTCGCTCTTCAGCGCGATCACCGCGAGATTCCGCCCCATCACGTCATGCAGATCGCGTCCGAAGCGGAGCCGCTCCTCGGCGACGGCGAGCCGGGCGCGGGTCTCGCGGGCCTCGTCGAGTGCGTAGACGGCGTTGAGCAGCCAGACGGAGAAGACGGACGCATAGGACAGGAAGCCGGCGCCGGCCAGCACCGCGACGGCCGTGGCCAGCGCGGCGGTCCCGGCGGCACCCAGCAGGAGCGGCACCAGAGCGGCGCCCGCGGTGAAGCCCGCCACCAGCATCAGCACGCGCCGCCGGTCGCGGATGCCGAGCGTCACGATGCCGACGCCGTAGATCACCACCGTGCCGATGATGCCGCCCGCGGCGGTGTCGGAGGCGGAGCCGGGCAGGCCGCGATGGGCGAGCAGCAGCGAGCCGGTCCCGATCAGCGCCGTGACCGCCCCCAGCGCCCACAGCAGCCGCAGGGGTTGCGGGCGGCGACCGCGCGTCCAGTCGAGTGCCCGGGCCACGGTCCACGTACCGAGCAGGGCGTGCGCGCACACCGTCACGAACAGCCACGCCGCGAGCGGGTTCCCCACTTCGCCGAACCCGGCCACCCCGACCGTCGCGACCTCCACCACGGCGAAGCTGTGGAACGACCACCGCGTGTACGTCTCCACCTTCGCCGGCGTGCTCTTGCCCCGCCACCAGCCCTCCGGCCCCCGCATACCCTCGCTCCTCCCGTCCGTCAGTGCCGCGGCTCCCACCGAAACCACCGCCGTACAGCAAACACCGCGGCCAGAGTCCAAGCCAGCGCGAGCGTCATGGAGCCGAGCGCCTCGCTCGCCGAAAGGTCCCCGCTCCAGCCGCCCTGCACCAGCTTCATCACCGGAGACAGCGGCAGCAGTGCCAGGACGGAGGCCAGCCGGTCGGGCAGCACTTCCATCGGGACGGCGATGCCGGAGCCGAACATCGACACGAACAGCAGCGGCAGCGTGGTGACCTGCGCGCTCTCCACGGTCCGCGAGTAGCTCGCGGTGAAGGCCGCGAGAACCACGCACATCACCAGTCCCAACAGCACCCCCAGGACGGCGAGATGCACGGCCTCGGGCGCCGGTACGTCGACCAGGACCGTCAGTCCGACCGCGAGCAGCAGAGACTGCAGCAGCCCCGTCACCACGGCCGGTATCGCGGCCCCCGCCAGGATCTCGGTATCCCGCAGCTCGCCGGTGCGCAGCCGCTTGAGGACGAGTTCTTCACGCCGGGCGGTGAAGATCGCGGTGAGTGACATATACACGGCGAACAGGAGCGAGAACCCGATCGCCGCGTTGAGCATCACCAGCCCGACGGTGAGCCCGGCCTCATCGAGATCCGACTCCGGAAACGCCGACCGCGTACTGATCGGCACCACCAGCGGCACGAACAGCGCCGAGAAGAGCGTCGCCTTGCTGCGCCCGAACAGCGTCAGCTCGGCGCGGGCGAGGGCGCCCATACGCCCCGCGGGAGTGGTCACCGTACTCACACGTGCTCCGGTACTCACACGCGCTCCGGTACTCATACGCGCTCCCTCTCGGTGGCGGGAGCTCCGGACGCCTCCCGGGCGATCCGCAAGAACGCCTCCTCCAGCGAGGCCGCGCGCACATCGAGGCGGTGCAGCTCGACCCCGGCCCGCGCGGCCCACATCAGCACACCGGTGGCCGTCCGCTGCAGCTCCCGGGTCCGCAGCCGTACGACGCGTCCGTCCACCTCGTGCCCGCTCACCCCCAGCTCGGCGAGCGGCGGCAGGTCTCCGACGAAGTACCCCGGGGGCAGCTCGAAGGAGATCCGGGACGGCTGGGACGCCGTCACCTCGGCGGGCGTACCGGCCGCCGCGATCCGCCCGTCATGCATGATCGCCAGCCGGTCGGCGAGCTGCTCGGCCTCCTCCAGATAGTGCGTCGTCAGCAGGACGGTCGTACCGCCCTCGCGCAGCGACCGCACCAACTCCCAGGTGTCCCGGCGTCCTTCGGCGTCCATCCCGGTCGAGGGCTCGTCCAGGAACAGCACCTCGGGGTTGCCGAGCAGCGCGAGCGCGAGATCCAGGCGCCGCCGCTCACCCCCGGACAACTGCTTCACCCGTACGCCGGCCCGCCGCACCAGCCCGACCAGCCCCAGCGCCTCTTCCGTGGGCCGCGCCCCGCTCGTGCAGGCCGCCCACATCCGCGCCGTCTCGGCGACGGTCAGCTCGGACGGAAACCCGCCCTCCTGCAACATCACCCCGGTCCGCGGCCGTACGGCGGCCCGGTCGACGTACGGATCATGGCCCAGCACCCGCACCCGGCCCCCGGCGGGCGTGGCGAGCCCCTCCAGCAGTTCGACGGTCGACGTCTTGCCGGCCCCGTTGGTGCCGAGCAGTGCGAAGAGCTCGCCGCGGGCCACGGAGAAGCTGACCCCGCGCACCGCCTCGAACCCGCCCCCGTACACACGCCTCAGGTCGGTGACCTCGATCACGTGCTCGTGTTCGTTTGAGTCCATGACCTCAGCGTGCCGTCGGACCGGGCCCGGCAGCAGTGCACGCTGTCACCACTCGACATGACAAATGTCAGACGGCCGGAAGGACTGAACGGCCGGAGGGACGGTCGGAGGGACTGAACGGCCGGAGGGACGGTCGGAGGGACTGAACGGCCGGTAGGGCAGACGCGGCACGAAAAACCCCGGTCGGATCGACCGGGGTCTTCGAAAGAGAGCGGACGACGAGGTTCGAACTCGCGACCTCAACCTTGGCAAGGTTGCGCTCTACCAACTGAGCTACGTCCGCACTGCCTCCGACCGGCTCTCACCGATCGGCGCGAGCACCAGCCTACCTGATCCACGACAGTGGTCCGGACGGCAGTGCAGAGCGGGTGACAGGAATTGCACACTGCGCCTTCCCCCTGGAAGGGGGATGTTCTACTACTGAACTACACCCGCATGTACTCCGTGAGCTGGACCTTTTCGGCCCTGCCCGGCGGCGTGCTCCAGACTCTAGCTGATCGGCGGGGGTGCAGCGCAAGTCGGTTGTCCCCAGGGCCCGCTGACGCGTCCTGAGGACAACGGCGGTCGGCACTTCACTGGGCGGCGGCGAACGCCTCGTAGATCCTCTTGGGGATCCGGCCGCGTGCCGGTACGTCCATCTTGTTGGCCTGGGCCCAGGCCCGGACGGCCGCCGGGTCGGGGGCGACCTCGGTCTGCCGGTAGGCCTTGCCGGACCGCGACCGCTTGCGGCCGGCCTCCACGTACGGCGCGAGCGCCTTACGCAGTTTCTTGGCATTGGTTTGATTCAGGTCGATCTCGTACGACTTGCCGTCGAGTCCGAAGGCGATCGTCTCCGCCGCTTCGGAACCGTCGATGTCGTCAAAGAGGGTGACCACGACCTTCTGCGCCACGAATATCGGTCCCTTCATGCGGCACTTTGCCAATTCATTTGTACAGTGCCCGGCAATGCAATGTGAAGTCCGACTAAATCCCTCCGCGTGTCCAAAATCAAGAGGGAGCCCGAGCGACTTCGATTGAGGGTGGTGGTGGGAGACCGGTGGGCGCAATAGCTATCGGGTGTCGATCGGGGATCTTTCCCGGAAATTTTCGTGCGCTCGGCTCCCGATGCCGGATCGTGACGGCAATCACGTAGGAACCTACAAGTCGACGCGCGTAGAAATTTTGTGCGGGTAGTCTGAAGGCACTGCAGGAACCTGCTCAGCACCACAACACCGGGAGTGCCAGTGGCACGCGTCGTAGTCGACGTCATGCTCAAGCCGGAGATCCTCGACCCCCAGGGCCAGGCGGTGCAGCGCGCACTGCCGCGGCTGGGTTTCGAAGGCATCTCGGACGTACGTCAGGGAAAGCGATTCGAACTGGAAGTTGACGGCCCGGTCGACGAGGCCACGCTCGCCCGCATCCATGATCTTGCGGAATCCTTCCTCGCCAACACCGTGATCGAGGACTTCACGGTCAGGGTGGAAGAAGTGGCGGAGGCGGCCAAGTGACCGCTCGTATTGGCGTCGTCACTTTTCCGGGCAGTCTCGACGACCGGGACACTCGGCGTGCGATCCGACTCGCGGGTGCCGAACCCGTCGCTCTCTGGCACAAGGACAAGGACCTCCACCAGGTCGACGCGGTCGTCCTCCCCGGCGGTTTCTCCTACGGCGACTATCTGCGGGCCGGCGCCATCTCCCGCTTCTCGCCGGTGATGGAGACGGTCATCGAACAGGCGAAGGCCGGCCTCCCCGTCCTCGGTATCTGCAACGGCTTCCAGATCCTCACCGAGGCCCACCTCCTCCCGGGCGGGATGCTCGGCAACGACCACCTCCACTTCATCTGCCGCGACCAGAAGCTGCGGGTGGAGAACGCGGACACCGCCTGGACCAGCGACTACACGGCCGGCCAGGAGATCCACATCCCGCTGAAGAACATGGACGGCCGGTACGTCGCCGACCGGTACACGCTGGACAAGCTGGAGGCCGAGGGCCGGGTCGTCTTCCGCTACCTCGACTTCAACCCGAACGGCTCGCTCAGCGACATCGCCGGCATCACCAACGAGGCCGGCAACGTCGTAGGCCTGATGCCGCACCCGGAGCACGCAGTCGAGCCGCTCATCGGCTCCGGCCGCACCGACGGCCTCCCCTTCTTCACCTCGATCCTCAAGAAGCTGGTCAACGTATGAGCCGGACGCCTCTGGACACGGTCGAGCACGCGGCCGCGACCCCCGACGTCGAGCTGCCCTGGGCCGAACTCGGCCTGAAGAAGGACGAGTACGAGCGGATCGTCGAGATCCTCGGCCGCCGCCCCACCGGCGCCGAACTCGCCATGTACTCGGTCATGTGGTCCGAGCACTGCTCGTACAAGTCCTCCAAGGTCCACCTCCGCCAGTTCGGCGAGAAGGCCCCCGAGTCCGACGCGATGCTCGTCGGCATCGGCGAGAACGCGGGCGTGGTGGACGTCGGCCAGGGCTACGCGGTCACCTTCAAGGTCGAGTCGCACAACCACCCCTCCTACGTCGAGCCCTACCAGGGCGCGGCCACCGGCGTCGGCGGCATCGTCCGCGACATCATCGCGATGGGCGCCCGCCCGGTCGCCGTGGTCGACCCCCTGCGCTTCGGCGCCGCGGACCACCCGGACACCAAGCGCGTCCTGCCGGGCGTCGTCGCCGGCATCGGCGGCTACGGCAACTGCCTCGGCCTGCCCAACATCGGCGGCGAGGTCGTCTTCGACTCCTGCTACCAGGGCAACCCGCTGGTCAACGCCGGTGCCATCGGCGTCATGCGGCACGAGGACATCCACCTCGCGAAGGCGTCCGGCGCGGGCAACAAGGTCATCCTGTACGGGGCCCGCACGGGCGGTGACGGCATCGGCGGCGCGTCGATCCTGGCGTCCGAGACCTTCGACACTGCATCTGACAGTGCCTCCGGCACGGGCAAGCCGTCGAAGCGGCCCGCCGTCCAGGTCGGCGACCCCTTCCAGGAGAAGCTGCTGATCGAGTGCACGCTCGAAGCCTTCAAGGAGAAGCTGGTCGTCGGCATCCAGGACCTCGGCGCGGCGGGCCTGTCCTGCGCCACGTCCGAGCTGGCGTCGAACGGCTCGGGCGGCATGCGCGTCACCCTGGACGACGTCCCGCTCCGCGACTCGACCCTCTCGCCCGAGGAAATCCTCATGAGCGAGTCGCAGGAACGCATGTGCGCGGTCGTGGAACCGGAGAAGGTCGACCGCTTCCTGGAGATCTGCGAGAAGTGGGACGTCATCGCCACGGTGATCGGCGAGGTCACCGACGGCGACCGCCTTGAGATCCACTGGCACGGCGGCAAGATCGTCGACGTCGACCCGCGCACGGTGGCGCACGAGGGCCCGGTCTACGAGCGCCCGTACGCCCGCCCCTCCTGGCAGGACGAGCTGCAGGCGGACGACGCGAACAAGCTGCCCCGCCCGGCGAGCTCGGACGAGTTGCGTGACCATGTCCTGAAGCTGGTCGCCTCCCCGAACCAGGCCTCCAAGAAGTGGATCACGTCCCAGTACGACCACTTCGTGCAGGGCAACACGGTGCTGGCCCAGCCCGAGGACTCCGGAATGATCCGCATCGACGAGGAGACCGGCCTCGGCGTCGCGATCGCCACGGACGGCAACGGCCGTTACGCGAAGCTGGACCCGTACGCGGGCGCCCAGTTGGCCCTCGCCGAGGCCTACCGCAACGTGGCCACGACGGGCGCCAAGCCGCTCGCTGTCTCCGACTGCCTGAACTTCGGCTCGCCCGAGGACCCGGCGGTGATGTGGCAGTTCGCGGAGGCGGTACGGGGTCTTGCGGACGCCTGCCAGCAGCTCGGCACCCCGGTCACGGGCGGCAACGTCTCCCTCTACAACCAGACCGGCGAGGCGGCCATCCACCCGACCCCGGTGGTCGCGGTCCTCGGCGTCATCGACGACGTCACCCGGCGCACGCCGGTCGCCTTCCAGGAGGAGGGCCAGCTGCTGTACCTCCTCGGCGACACGCGTGAGGAGTTCGGCGGCTCGGCCTGGTCGCAGGTGATCCACGACCACCTCGGCGGCCTGCCCCCGCAGGTCGACCTGGAGCGCGAGCGCATGCTCGCCGAGATCCTGATCTCCGCCTCCCGCGACGGCATGATCGACTCCGCGCACGACCTGTCCGACGGCGGCCTGATCCAGGCGGTGGTCGAGTCGGCACTGCTCGGCGGCAAGGGCGCGCGTCTGGTCGTACCGGAGGGGCTCGACGCCTTCACGTTCCTCTTCTCGGAATCGGCGGGGCGGGCGGTTGTCGCCGTGCCGCGTTCGGAGGAGGTCCGCTTCAACGACATGTGCGGCGCGCGGGGCCTGCCGGTGACGCGCGTGGGTGTTGTGGACGGCGACGCGGTGCAGGTCCAGGGCGAGTTCCAACTGTCACTGGAGGAACTGCGATCGGCACACGAGGGGACGATCCCGGCGCTGCTGACCTGACGCCCGCGCTCCTTCTTGTCGAAGCCTCCGCTCCGGCGGGGGCTTCGTCACTTCCAGAGGGTGTCCGGGCGACCGTGCACACGCCCGGCAGTTCAGCGAAAGAGGCCTGCTTGTCGTATGTGACCTCGACCCTCGCGGTCGCCCGCAGCCGCTGCGATGATCAGGTCGTGCGCGCCGCGAGGTCTGCCCACGCGGCGCACGTGGGCGAGTAGCCGCGCATGGTGCCGTGCGATGACGAGGGTGGGCGCAGATGCGGGTCCGGTGCAGGCACTTCCGACACATGCGCCCGTACGCTTCACCGTGCCGTACCGCGGGAACGGCGTCCGCCCGACCCCGCAGATGTCGCACAGGGCGTCGTCCTCACTCGCCTTGGCGTGGTTGATGCCGATCTCGCTCCTGTGAGGGACGTACAGCCAGGACACTCCCCACTCCAGCAGCGTGTGCCGCTCTCGCGGGTTGTGCGCCGGGTACGGCGATGGGGGCACCGAGAGTGCCGTGGCCGGCTCTGTCGTGCGTCGGCGCCGGAAGAGGCGGCGGCGGAGCAGTGCCCTCATGACTCCCGCCCACGGGCGACGAGTTCGGTCTCGCTGACGAGTCACTGCCGCTCGGTGTGGTCGGCCAGCCGGGTCCACAGGAACGCGTGCTCGGCGTCCATCCCGGCGTAACCGGAGCCGACCGGGACGACGCCTCGCCCGCTGCCGGCAACGGCACCTCCACCTCCAGTTGATGGACGGCCCCGACCCGGACACCGCCCACGGCCTCCCCTTCACCTGGCGCGGGATCGGCGTTCCCCGTAACGGTGAGACGTTCGAGGCGCCGGTGACGGAATCGCGGGCCGCATAGGCTTCCCCCATGCCCCCGGCCAGGAAACGCCCCCGCACCTACGACCCCGCCAAGATCCGCGCCGCCGTGCTCACCCAGTTCGGGCACGTACAAGACGCCGTACGCACCCTGACATCCGACCAGCTCGCGTTGCCGACGCGGCTGGGGCAGTGGAGCGTACGGGAGCTGGT
Organism: Streptomyces blattellae; assembly: GCF_009709555.1. Lineage (GTDB taxonomy): Bacteria > Actinomycetota > Actinomycetes > Streptomycetales > Streptomycetaceae > Streptomyces > Streptomyces blattellae. Next base: position 32,249 of record NZ_WJBG01000250.1, read on the forward strand.
GGCGCACACGGGGATGGCGCCGGCGGCCGTGGTGCGGCTGCTCGACGAAGCGGAGCCGGCGCGGCAGGACGCGGTGCTGTCCGATTGGCTGCCCGCGATCGCCGACGCCGCCGACGACATCGCCGGCACCGCCCGGCTGCGGGCCGAGCAGTATCCGGACCTGGGCAGCCACCTCACCGACATCGAGCGGGAGTTCACGGCCCGCATCGCCGCAGAGCCCGACAGCCGGCTGCTCCCCACCAGCGCGGGCGCCCTGACGCTCGCCGACTACCTGGTCACCCGCACCGTCGAACTCGTCGTCCACACCGACGACCTCAACGCCGCCGTCCCCGGCCTGGACATCCCGTACGACCGCCAGGCCCTCGCCGCCTGCACCCGGCTGCTCGCCGACGCCCTCGCCGCCAAGGCGCCCGGCGGCTCGACCGAGGTGCGGATCCCGCCGTACGCCGTGGTGCAGTGCGTGCAGGGCCCGAGGCACACCCGCGGCACCCCGCCCAGCGTCGTCGAGACCGACCCGCTCACCTGGATCCGGCTCGCGACGGGGCGGGTGGAGTGGAAGGATGCCGTCCATGACGCCAAGGTCAGCGCCAGTGGGGAGCGGGCGGATCTCGGGCCGTTCCTGCCGCTGCTTCGCTGACGTCGGGCATATGACAGTCGGGCACATGACAACAGAGTCATGACGGACCGAACCCATGGCCCGCCCCGCGCGTCAAAGAGCCATGAAGCGGACAGCGAAGAACATGACGTACTCCGCCGCCGCGGCCCTGGCCGGTACCGCCGTCCTGGCCGCCTGCGGCACGGAGTCCGGCAGCAGCACGGCCGGCGAGGGCGAGACCAAGGACGTCTCCACCATCGCTGACACCCGCTGGGTGCCCCAGAGCGTGACCGTCGACGGCAAGGACTACACCCTGCCCGGGGCGGACTCCTTCGACCTTGAGGACGCCCGCATCACCTTCAAGCCGGGCGCGGCCGACCCGGGCGTCCCCGGCGGCGAATCCGGAGGCACGGTCGGCTGCAACCACTTCGGCGCCGACATCGAGATCGAGGGCGACACGGTGAAGGTCTCCGACCTCGTGACGACGAACATGGGCTGCCCCGGGCCCGTAGGCGAGTTCGAGGCGAAGTTCCTCCACGTCTTCCGCGGGAGCCTCAAGGCCGCCACAGGAGAGCACGACGGCACCAAGACTCTCACCCTGACCAGCGGAAACGGCGACCGCATCAGCCTCCGTGAGGGCACCTCCGGGACCGCCCCGCCTCTCCAGGGCACCCGGTGGACGATCAACACCCTGCTGTCGCGCGAGAGCGGCGATCCGGTCGCCGAGTCCCTGCCGGCCGGGGCGAAGGCCCATCTCACCCTCACCAAGAACAACACCGTCACCGGCAGCCTCGGCTGCAACACCTTCAACGCCAAGGCCACCGTCAAGGACGGCACCATCGAGATCGGCCCTCTGGCGACCACGCGCATGGTGTGCTCGGAGCCGGTCATGAAGACCGAGCGGGAACTCACTGAGATCCTCTCCGGCAAGGTCTCCTACCAGCAGAAACACAAGTCCCTGACCATCACCCGGTCCTTCGGCGAGGGCCTTCTGGCGCGCGCGAAGTAAGCAAGCCCACTCCTCACGCATTCGGACCAGTGGTCGATCTCGCCTACACTCGGAGCCGTGCCACGTGGTGACGGTCGACTCAATCACGATCTGCTCCCCGGCGAGAAAGGCCCCCAGGACGCGTGTGGCGTCTTCGGTGTCTGGGCTCCGGGCGAAGAGGTCGCAAAGCTCACGTACTTCGGGCTCTACGCCCTCCAGCATCGGGGCCAGGAATCCGCGGGAATCGCGGTCAGCAACGGCTCCCAGATCCTCGTCTTCAAGGACATGGGCCTCGTCTCCCAGGTCTTCGACGAGACCTCGCTCGGTTCGCTCCAGGGGCATATCGCGGTCGGTCACGCCCGCTACTCGACCACCGGTGCCTCCGTGTGGGAGAACGCCCAGCCGACGTTCCGCGCCACCGCGCACGGCTCCATCGCGCTCGGCCACAACGGCAACCTGGTCAACACCGCCCAGCTCGCCGAGATGGTCGCCGACCTGCCCAAGCAGGAGGGCCGCACCCCGCGCGTCGCGGCCACCAACGACACCGACCTGCTCACGGCGCTGCTCGCCGCCCAGGTCGACGAGGGCGGCAAGCCGCTGACCATCGAGGAGGCCGCCCACTCGGTCCTCCCGCAGGTGCTCGGCGCCTTCTCCCTCGTCTTCATGGACGAGCACACCCTCTACGCCGCCCGCGACCCGCAGGGCATCCGCCCGCTGGTCCTCGGCCGCCTGGAGCGCGGCTGGGTCGTCGCGTCGGAGTCCGCCGCCCTCGACATCTGCGGCGCCAGCTACGTCCGCGAGATCGAGCCGGGCGAGTTCGTCGCCATCGACGAGAACGGCCTGCGAACGTCCCGATTCGCGGAAGCGAAGCCCAAGGGCTGTGTCTTCGAGTACGTCTACCTGGCCCGCCCGGACACCGACATCGCCGGCCGGAACGTATACCTCTCCCGCGTGGAGATGGGCCGCCGCCTGGCGAAGGAAGCGCCCGTCGAGGCTGACCTCGTCATAGCGACCCCGGAGTCCGGCACCCCGGCCGCCATCGGCTACGCGGAGGCCTCCGGCATCCCCTTCGGTGCGGGTCTGGTGAAGAACGCATACGTCGGCCGTACGTTCATCCAGCCCTCCCAGACGATCCGCCAGCTCGGTATCCGGCTGAAGCTGAATCCGCTGAAGGAAGTCATCAAGGGCAAGCGCCTGATCGTCGTCGACGACTCCATCGTGCGCGGCAACACCCAGCGGGCCCTGGTCCGCATGCTCCGCGAGGCGGGCGCGGCGGAGGTCCACATCCGGATCTCCTCGCCGCCCGTGAAGTGGCCCTGCTTCTTCGGCATCGACTTCGCCACCCGCGCCGAGCTCATCGCCAACGGCATGACGATCGACGAGATCGGCACCTCCCTGGGCGCCGACTCCCTGGCGTACATCTCCATCGACGGCATGATCGAGGCGACCACCATCGCCAAGCCGAACCTCTGCCGCGCCTGCTTCGACGGCGAATACCCGATGGAACTCCCGGACCCGGAGCTGCTGGGCAAGCAGCTCCTGGAGACCGAGCTGGCCGCGGGGCCCGCCGCCACGGCCGCGGCCGACGCGATCCGTCGCCCGTAAGCCACGCAGAAACCAACCCGAAAGATCCCAGGCAATGTCTGAGACTCATGCTGCTTCCGGTGCTTCCTACGCGGCTGCCGGCGTCGACATCGAAGCGGGCGACCGCGCGGTGGAGCTGATGAAGGAGTGGGTGAAGAAGACGCAGCGCCCCGAGGTCCTCGGTGGCCTCGGCGGTTTCGCCGGCCTCTTCGACGCCTCCGCCCTGGGGCGCTACGAGCGTCCGCTGCTCGCGTCCGCCACCGACGGCGTCGGCACCAAGGTCGACATCGCGCGTCAGATGGGCGTCTACGACACCATCGGCCACGACCTGGTGGCCATGGTGATGGACGACATCGTGGTGTGCGGCGCCGAGCCGCTGTTCATGACCGACTACATCTGCGTCGGCAAGGTCCACCCCGAGCGGGTGGCCGCCATCGTGAAGGGCATCGCCGAGGGCTGCGTCCTCGCCGGCACCGCTCTGGTCGGCGGCGAGACCGCCGAGCACCCCGGCCTGCTCGGCCCGGACGACTTCGACGTCGCCGGCGCCGGCACGGGCGTGGTGGAGGCCGACCGGTTGCTCGGCCCGGATCGTATCCGTACGGGTGACACGGTGATCGCCATGGCGGCCTCCGGCCTTCACTCGAACGGGTACTCGCTGGTACGGCACGTGCTGCTGGACCGCGCGGGCATGGCGCTGGACGCCCAGGTGGCCGAGTTCGGCCGCACCCTCGGCGAGGAACTCCTGGAGCCCACCAAGATCTACTCGCTGGACTGCCTGGCCCTGACCCGGACGACGGATGTGCACGCGTTCAGCCATGTCACCGGTGGTGGACTGGCGGCCAACCTGGCCCGCGTCATCCCGGACGGCCTGCACGCGATCGTCGACCGCTCCACCTGGACCCCCGCACCGGTGTTCGACCTCGTCGGCAGGACCGGCGACGTGGAGCTGCTGGAGCTGGAGAAGACCCTGAACATGGGCGTCGGCATGATCGCGGTCGTCCCGGAGGAATCCGCGGACGCGGCCCTGGCGACCCTGGCCGACCGCGGTGTGGAGGCATGGGTGGCCGGCGAGATCACGGACAGGGGTGATCACGGGACGGGCGCGGCCCTCGTAGGGGACTACGCGAGCTGAGCAGCACAGAAAGCTGAGCAGCACAGAAAGCTGAGCAGCGCAGAACCCGGCCGGTGACCGAAGCCACCGACCGGGCTGATGCTCAGTGCAAGGTCAAGCGCCGCGACGTTGCTGCGAGGACTCGTCGTCCTCGTCCTCGTCGTCGTCCTCATAGAGGTCGGCGTACCGCGAATAGAGCTCGTCGTCCTGCTCATCGTCCTCGAAAGGCTCGCCGTTCGGCGGCTGATTCGATGTCGACGATGCGCCCAGCTCCTCGGCCAGGCGTGAGAGGTCTGTCCCACCGCTGTTGTACTTCAGCTGGCGGGCGACCTTCGTCTGCTTGGCCTTGGCCCGGCCGCGCCCCATGGCTCGACCCCCTCAACGACGGGGCTCAACGGCCCCAGAGTCTGACACGCGTTCATGATCCGGAACGGACTCTCCGTGGAGAGGCCGGTCCGTAGGGCTTCCACGGTACCTGAGCCCGCGCCCATACGGTACGTCGCCCGCAGCAGCCGCGTGTGCACAGAACCTTCGAGGCGCCCCGTCCTCGCTGGTCAACCGCGATTTTAACCACTTCCTGGCGGTCGACCCGCCGATCGAAGTGAGAGTTCTCTCTAAGTGCCCACCGACGGGTACCGGTCAAACCTCCCGGACCGGCCCGGGAGCACTCAGCGTCCGCGCTCGGCCGCCGCCTCGTGCATCCGCTGCTCGGCGATCCGGTCGGCCGCGGCGGCCGGCGGGATGCCATCCGCCTTCGCACGTGCGAATATTGCCAGCGTGGTGTCGTAGATCTGCGCCGCCTTCGCCTTGCACCGCTCGAAGTCGAAGCCGTGCAGCTCGTCGGCGACCTGGATGACGCCGCCCGCGTTCACCACGTAGTCGGGCGCGTAGAGGATGTGGCGGTCGGCCAGGTCCTTCTCGACACCCGGGTGGGCCAGCTGGTTGTTGGCGGCGCCGCACACGATCTCGGCGGTGAGCACCGGCACGGTGTCGTCGTCGAGTGCGCCGCCCAGCGCGCAGGGGGCGTAGATGCCGAGGCCGTCGACGCGGATCAGCGCCTCGGTGTCGGGGACGGCCAGCACACCGCGGTGCCGCTCGGTGATCCGCCGTACGGCCTCCTCGCGCACGTCGGTCACGAAGACCTCGGCGCCCTCCGCCACCAGGTGCTCCACCAGATGGCGGCCGACCTTGCCGACGCCCGCGATGCCGATGCGCCGGGCCCGCAGGGAGGGGTCGCCCCACAGGTGCTGGGCGCTGGCCCGCATGCCCTGGTAGACGCCGTACGCGGTGAGGACGGAGGAGTCGCCGGCGCCGCCGTTCTCGGGCGAGCGGCCGGTGGTCCAGCGGCATTCGCGGTGGACGACGTCCATGTCGGCGACGTAGGTGCCGACGTCGCACGCGGTGACGTACCGGCCGCCGAGCGAGGCCACGAAACGCCCGTAGGCGAGCAGCAGCTCCTCGGTCTTGTCGCGCTCGGGGTCACCGATGATCACGGCCTTGCCGCCGCCGTGGTCGAGCCCGGCCATGGCGTTCTTGTACGACATCCCGCGGGACAGGTTGAGCGCGTCGGCGACGGCCTCCTCCTCGCTGGCGTACGGGTAGAAGCGCGTACCGCCGAGCGCGGGGCCCAGGGCGGTGGAGTGGATGGCGATGACGGCCTTGAGGCCGCTGGCTCGGTCCTGGCACAGCACGACTTGCTCATGGCCGCCCTGGTCCGAATGGAACAGGGTGTGCAGGACGCCGTCGGTTACGTCGGTCACGGTGGTGACTCCTGGGTAAGTAGCGGCGGTTGGGACGGGCCCCCGTAGGGGTGGCGGGGGCGGCCAGGGCCGGTCCGGCGGATCAAGCCGGCGCGCGGGGTCTCACCTGCGCTGATGAGGTGCCGTTCCGTGCAGTCGGCCTGATCCGCCGGACAGGCCCCAGCACGAGATTAGAGCCTGTACGCCCCGCCGGCCGCGACGTGCTCAGGATCACCTACTTCCGGAGTACGCCCGTGCGACGATTTGCATAGTTTTCCCGCACGTTTGTGAGCGGGTTCCGCAGGTTTTCCTGGCAGACGGCAGGGGAGGGAGCAGGCGTGCCCAAGGTGTCCTCGGTGATCGTCCCGTACGCGACCTATCTGCGCGTGTACGAACCGCTGGCCGCCTTCCCGGAACGGGAGCGCGACCACTGGGCGCGCTACGCCCGGCGCCCCGACCGGCCCACCTACCAGGACGAACTCCGCCGCGCCCTGGCCGACTTGCTGCCCACCCCGCCCGTCCCGGTGCCGGTGCACGAGAGCAGCGACGCCTTCGTGCTGGAGGTCGACGGGGTGGTCTGCGTCTGCCCCTGGCGCACCCGGCTGCGCGGCTGGCAGGCGCTCGGCGACCTCGCCGAGGAGCTCCCGCCGCCCGTCCTGGACGCGGTCCTGCCCCCGGTCGTACGGCGCCAGGCCACCCAGGACTACGAGCGCTGGCTGGCCCGCAACCCCGACGCCCGCCCGTGGATCCGCACCTCGACCTGGCAGGTGCCGCTCCACTGGTTCGTGCTGGTCGTGGACGAGGAGCGGCGCTTCGACAAGGGCTCCGGCGAGATTCCGCCGATGCTGCGCTACCGGACGCCGATGGTGCAGGCCCGGCGGCGGGTGGCGCGGGCGCTCAGGACGCTGAAGGACGCCATCGACGAGGGGCCGCTGATCGACGGCCTGATGGACGTGGGGCGCTGGCTGGAGGAGTTCCATCCGCGCTCGCTGGTCGAGCTGGACTACGGCGGCCTGGTGCACACCCTGTCGGCCGGCGAGCTGGAGGACGACCACTCGGCCGCCGATGTGGCCGAGGGGATCGCGGCGCTGCGGCAGGGGGACGGGGAGACGGCGGGCGAGGCGTACGGCCGGCTCGTGGAGCGGTGGCGGTCGGTGCGGGACCGGCGGTCGGCGAACTGACATCCGGAGTTTGATCGCCGTTCGGCGGTAGGACGCCTGACCTGCGGTCGGGGAACTGACGTTTGACCTGACGCCCGTTTTGGGGTTTCGTCCTCGTCCTGAGGTTCCTGAGGTTTCGTCAGCAGCGGACGTAGGCCCCGATCCGGGCGTATGTCCCAAGCGTGACGGACCGCACGTACGCGGCCCTTGCCTCCCTTGCCCCTCCTCATGTCAAAATAGGACAAGGAGTCCGGGGAGGGCTCCGTCCGTCCCGCTGTGTTCCACTGTGGGCGGAATCTCAGCATTGCCTGCTTTGGGGGGTCTTGCGACTCCTGATCGTCCTGTGACTGATCGTCACAGTGGCGTGACTGTCCGCTATGGCATGGTCCATCGGCTTCCGTCGCCGATGAACACCTGGGGGGCAATTCCATCGGTTTGGCCGACGCGGCTGGACAGATGGTGTAGTTGTAGTGCCGAGGACAAGCCGTTCGTCCTATAACCGACTCGTCCCGCGTCCGCCATTTCGGGCAACGCGGGTCAAGGTGCAGAATTTAGAGGAAAGAACCGAGAACGATCGGTTCTCCCGAGGAGGCCGCTCATGACCGCTCGCACCCCTGATGCCGAGCCGCTGCTGACCCCGGCTGAGGTCGCCACCATGTTCCGCGTGGACCCGAAGACGGTCACGCGGTGGGCGAAGGCCGGGAAACTTACGTCGATCCGCACGCTCGGCGGGCACCGCCGCTACCGCGAGGCGGAGGTCCGTGCGCTGCTCGCGGGCATTCCGCAGCAGCGCAGCGAAGCCTGAACAACTGAATAAACCGGGCAAATCGGCAGGTCCCCCCATCGGCCGAGGTGCTCGGAAACCTAGCTCCAAGCGACGCGGGTTCTGCCCCAACAGGGCCCACGCCCAGGCTCCACAGAGCTTATGAAGCACATCACAGGGTGCGTCGTCGATCGCGCTGGACTCCGCCGGGTCCAGCGCGATCTTTTTTGTGCCCTGTCGCGACTGGTTCGGCAGGCTCTGTGAGCGACCTTGTCGGAGTCTGGGGAGGGGTGTCGGATCTCCTGTGTACCGGCTCTGAGGAGACGCCTCAGGCGGGTGCAATTGCACATATTAAATTGACCTGTTGTAGGTGCCGGTTAAAAACCGATGTTTGAAAAACTTGCCCAGTGACACCCGTCACACCGCGGGACTCTTGTTGCCTCGGGCTCCCGTGCGCTATTGAGCGTCACACGCTCCAGCGTCCCAGCGCAGGGCCGGTGTTGGCCCGGGCCTTCGTGTCTTCCTCACGCGGGCGATGGGCTTTCGTCCTCCACGGCCTCCTGTGGATCCTGGGCGGCCCGTGGGGGCGTGTCCATCGCCAGCCGCAGCAGCTGGTGACAGATCGGGCAGTGGCGCGTCAGATGGCGATAGGAAGAGGCGGCTGCCAGATGCGCACGAAGCAACGCCCGCGTCTCGTGCCTAGCCGATGCCGCCATACCCCACCTCCGTCGGGCCGCCGGGGAAGCGCCCCTGGTTTCTGGGTACCGAGGGATGGAGACGGCGTCAAGACGGCGTCAGGGGGCCGCCGCGAAGCAAGGCGAGAGCACGACAAGGCCCGGCTCCGAAGACCCGGGCTCTCTCCATGCTGCGTGGGGTCATGAAGGAGGCCCGCAACTTTGCTCGTTGCGGGCCTTGCTCTTCTCGCTGCGGTCCTGACGGGATTTGAACCCGCGGCCTCCACCTTGACAGGGTGGCGAGCACTCCAAACTGCTCCACAGGACCTGGTTTCGCGGCACTTGTCGGTGCGTTGTGCTGCGAGAAGAGACTGTACAGGAGGGGGGCCGCCTGGTCGAACTCACTTAGGGTGCGGGACCGGTTACGGCACTGCCGCGTCGATCGCCTTCACGATGCGCTTGTCGGAGACGGGGTACGCCGTGCCGAGCGCGTGGGCGAAGTAGCTGACCCGGAGCTCCTCGATCATCCAGCGGATGTCCAGGACGGAGGCCGGCACCGGGCGGCCCTGCGGCATCTGCTCCAGCAGCCACGCGTACTCGTCCCGCATCTCGTGGACCTTCTCCATGCGCGTGGTGTCCCGCTGGACGTTCGTCGGCATCTGCTGGAGCCGGCGGTCCGCGGCCACCAGGTACCGCATCAGGTCCGGCAGCCGCCGTGTCCCCGTCTCCGTCACGAACCCCGGCTTCACGAGACCGTCCAGCTGCGCCCGTACGTCCGCGAGGTTAGGCAGCAGCGCGGGGCTCCGTACGGCCTTCAGGCGGCGCTCACAGGCCTGCCACGCGGCGAGGACCTGCTGCGCCTGCCCCACCGTACGGACCGTCGTGTCGACGATCTCGGCGCGCACCTTGTCGTACAGCTTCCGGTACGACTCCTCGTCCCAGACCGGCCCGCCGAAGTCCCCGATCAGCTTGTCCGCCGCAGCCATCGCGCAGTCGTCGAACAGGGCCTGGATGGAGCCGTGCGGGTTGGCGGACAGGGCGAGCTTCTGGGCGTTCGTCAGGCGATCGCTCGCGAATTTCGCCGGGTTCACCGGGATGTTGCGGAGGAGCAGCCGCCGCGTGCCCTGCCACATGGCCTGCTGCTGTTCCGCCTCCGTGTCGAAGAGGCGTACGGAGACGGTGTCGCCGTCGTCGACCAGCGCCGGGTACGCCTTCACGGGCTGCCCCGCACGCCGGGTCTCGAAGAGGCGGGTGAGGGAGCCGATCGTCCAGTCGGTCAGGCCCTTGCGCTCCAGCAACTCGCCGCCCTCTCGCTCGGCCGTGGCCGCCGCGGCCTGCGAGAGGGCCTTGCGCGCCCTCGGCTTCAGGCGGAGCTTCAGCGCCTCCAAATCCTTGTCCTCAGCCAGCTTGCGGCGGCGTTCGTCGACGATCCGGAAGGTGATGCGGAGGTGGTCGGGGACCTTGGTCCAGTCGAAGTCGTCCGCGGTGAAGGGAACGCCCACCATGCGCTTGAGCTCGCGGGCCATGGTGATGGTGAGCGGCTCCTGGAGTGGCACGGCCGCGTCCAGGAACCTCTTCGCGAAGTTCGGCGCCGGCACGTAGTTGCGGCGGATCGGCTTCGGGAGGGAGCGGATGAGTTCGGTGACGACCTCCTCCCGCAGTCCCGGGATCTGCCAGTCGAAGCCCTCGTCCGTGACCTGGTTGAGGACCTGGAGCGGGACATGGACGGTCACACCGTCGGCGTCCGCGCCCGGCTCGAACTGGTACGTCACCCGGAACTTCAGATTGCCCTGCCGCCAGGAGTCCGGATAGTCGGCCTTGGTGACCGCCTCCGCCGACTCCCGGATGAGCATCTCGCGCTCGAAGTCGAGGAAGTCGGGCTGCTCGTGCCGTCTGTGCTTCCACCAGGAGTCGAAGTGGGCGCCGGAGACGACGTGTTCGGGGACCCGCTGGTCGTAGAAGTCGAAGAGCGTCTCGTCGTCGACGAGGATGTCCCGGCGCCGGGCGCGGTGTTCCAGCTCCTCGACCTCGGTGAGCAGCCTGCGGTTGTCGGCGAAGAACTTGTGGTGCGTACGCCAGTCGCCCTCGACGAGCGCGTTGCGGATGAACAGCTCGCGGGAGGCCTCCGGGTCGATCCGCCCGTAGTTGACCTTGCGGTCGGCGATGATCGGGACGCCGTAGAGCGTGACCTTCTCGTACGCCATCACCGCGGCCTGGTCCTTCTCCCAGTGCGGTTCGCTGTACGTCCGCTTGAGCAGGTGCTCGGCGAGGGGTTCGACCCACTCGGGCTCGACGCGGGCGTTGACGCGGGCCCACAGGCGGCTGGTCTCCACCAGCTCGGCGGACATCACGAAGCGCGGGGGCTTCTTGAAGAGGGCCGAGCCCGGGAAGATCGCGAACTTGGCGCTCCGGGCGCCCAGATACTCGTTCTTCGCGCCCTCCTTCACGTCCTTCATGCCGATGTGGGACAGCAGCCCCGCGAGCAGTGAGACGTGCACGCTCTGCTCCGGCGCGTCCTCCTCGTTGAGATGGATGCCCATCTGCCTGGCGACCGTTCTCAACTGCGTATAGATGTCCTGCCATTCGCGGATGCGCAGGAAGTTCAGATACTCCTGCTTGCACATCCGGCGGAAGGACGACGAGCCGCGTTCCTTCTGCTGCTCGCGGATGTACCGCCAGAGGTTGAGATACGCGAGGAAGTCGCTCGTCTCGTCCTTGAAGCGGGCGTGCTGCTGGTCGGCCTGCGTCTGCTTGTCGGCCGGGCGCTCGCGCGGGTCCTGGATGGACAGGGCGGCGGCTATCACCATGACCTCGCGGACACAGCCGTTCTTGTCGGCCTCCAGGACCATCCGCGCCAGCCGGGGGTCGACGGGCAGCTGGGCGAGCTTGCGGCCGGTGTCCGTGAGCTTCTTGCGTACGTCCTTCTGGCTCGGGTCCAACGCGCCCAGTTCCTGGAGGAGTTGGACGCCGTCGCGGATGTTGCGGTGGTCCGGCGGGTCGATGAAGGGGAACTTCTCGATGTCGCCGAGGCCGGCGGCGGTCATCTGCAGGATGACGGACGCGAGGTTCGTACGGAGGATCTCCGCGTCCGTGAACTCCGGACGGGCCTCGAAGTCGTCCTCGGAGTAGAGCCGGATGCAGATGCCGTCGCTGGTCCGTCCGCAGCGGCCCTTGCGCTGGTTGGCGCTGGCCTGGGAGACCGGCTCGATGGGCAGCCGCTGCACCTTCGTGCGGTGGCTGTACCGGCTGATCCGGGCGAAGCCGGGGTCGATGACGTACTTGATGCCCGGGACGGTGAGGGAGGTCTCGGCCACGTTGGTCGCCAGAACGATCCTGCGGCCGGTATGGGGCTGGAAGACGCGATGCTGCTCGGCGTGGGAGAGCCGGGCGTAGAGCGGCAGCACCTCCGTGAACCGGTACTGCTTCCTGACGAGGGCGTCGGCGGTGTCCCGGATCTCCCGCTCCCCCGAGAGGAAGACGAGGATGTCGCCCTTCCCCTCCCCCTGCAGCTCTTCCACGGCGTCGGTGATCGCGGTGATCTGGTCGCGGTCGGCGTCGTCGGAGTCGTCTTCGAGGAGCGGCCGGTAGCGGACTTCGACGGGGTAGGTGCGCCCGCTGACCTCGATGATCGGGGCGTCCCCGAAGTGCCGCGAGAAGCGCTCGGGGTCGATGGTCGCGGAGGTGATGACGACCTTGAGATCGGGCCGCTTCGGCAGCAACTGCGCGAGATACCCGAGCAGGAAGTCGATGTTCAGGGACCGCTCGTGGGCCTCGTCGATGATGATCGTGTCGTAGGCGCGCAGCTCGCGGTCGGTCTGGATCTCGGCGAGCAGGATGCCGTCGGTCATCAGCTTGACGAAGGTGGCGTCCGGGTTCACCTGGTCGGTGAAGCGCACCTTCCAGCCGACGGCCTCGCCGAGCGGGGTGTCCAGCTCTTCCGCCACCCGCTCGGCGACGGTACGGGCGGCGATACGGCGGGGCTGTGTGTGCCCGACCATCCCGCGCACCCCCCTGCCGAGTTCCATGCAGATCTTCGGGATCTGCGTGGTCTTCCCGGAGCCGGTCTCACCGGCGACGATCACGACCTGGTGGTCGCGGATGGCGTCGGCGATCTCGTCCCGCTTCTGGCTGACGGGAAGCTGCGAGGGGTAGGTGACGGCGGGTACGCGGGCCCGCCGCTCACCCATCCGCTGTTCGGCCTTGGCGACCTCGGCCTCGATCTCGGCGAGGACGGCGGTGCGGGCCTCCGGCTTGCGGATCTTGCGGGCACCTTCGAGCCGCCGACCGAGCCGGTGCGCGTCGCGCAGCGACAGTTCGGCCAGACGGGGGGCGAGGGTCCCGAGGGCGGGGGCGCCGGGGGCGGGGTGCGTAGACATACGCGACCCAGGATCTCATCCCGGGGAAATCGGTGGCGAACGCTTTTGCCTCCGGCGGACCGGCTAAGTCCGGCGAGCGGGTTCTTCCGGTGGACCGGCTGCGTCCGGTGACCGGGTTCTTCCGGTGGACTGGCTGGGTGTGGCGAGCGGGTTCTTCCGGTGGACTGGCTGGGTGTGGCGAGCGGGTTCTTCCGGTGGACTGGCTGGGTGTGGTGACCGGGTTCTTCCGGTGGACTGGCTGGGTGTGGTGACCGGGTTCTTCCGGCGGACCGGCTGCGGCCGGCGAGCGGGTTCCTTCGGCGGACCGGCCTCAGGAAGTGCGCTGCGACGGAGGCGTGGTCGTGCTTGTGCTTGTGGTCGCGGTCGTGGTCGTGGAGTTCGACGGGCGTCGCCGGCTCGATTCCCCCCGAGCGATGGACTTCGCCGTATTCGATACGGCCTTGATCCCCAGGTACGCCGTCGTCATGCTGCTCACCGCGGTGAACGCGGCCGTGAGCACACCGACGATCACCGCGTTGTCGCCGTCGAGCTGCCGGACGCCGAAGATCGCCACGCCCGAGATCGCGAGGTTACTGATGATCACCGCGAGCAGCCCGTACCGCGCCCGGCGCTCCTCCAGCTCGTCATCCGGAATGGCCTGAGCCTCGTCCCGACTCGTCGTCTCCCCTGCGCCAAGGCGAAATGATCAAGGGCCCCGCTCGCTGAGCAGGGCCCTTGGGCTGTGGCTGGGGCCGGGGTCGAACCGGCGACCTTCCGCTTTTCAGGCGGACGCTCGTACCAACTGAGCTACCCAGCCACGAGGCTCCGGGAGGAACCTCAGCGGTCCTGACGGGATTTGAACCCGCGGCCTCCACCTTGACAGGGTGGCGAGCACTCCAAACTGCTCCACAGGACCAAGCGATGCGTACGACAGTGTCGCACACGGTGTTGCGTGCCCCCAACGGGATTCGAACCCGTGCTACCGCCTTGAAAGGGCGGCGTCCTAGGCCGCTAGACGATGAGGGCTATCGGCCCGCCTGGGCGCTTCTCAGCGCGTCGGGGACGTGAGCAGCATATGGGATGGCGGTAGGTATCGCCAAAACGGTTTACGGGGACGGGGTCGCGGGGCTGGGCGAGGGTGAGGGGGTCGGGGTGGGGGTGGGGGACGGGGAGGCTCCTGGCTGGTTCTCCTCGGGGAGGTGGCGGGCCACTTCCGCCGTCGTCAGGCCCAGGCCGCCCAGTGTGATCTCGTCCCAGGCCTGGAGGCGGCGGGTGTCCCGGTCGAAGTAGAGGATCGACGTCTCGATCGGGTCGGGGTACTCGCCCTCCACCGCGCGCAGGCCGCTGCCGCCCGTCGAGCCCTCGATGCGCAGACGGGTGCCGAACGGCATGACCTCCATCTCGGAGTGGTGGAGGTGGCCCGCCAGGACCAGCGGCACCTGGCCGTCCGTCACCCGGGCCGCGGACGGCTCGTGGGCCACGGCCACGTCGACCGGGGTTCCGGCGGCCGTCTGGTCGCGCAGGGCGGAGGCCAGCCGTGCGCCCGCCAGCTCCTGCGACTGCTCGGCTCCGGCCTTGTTCGTGCGGTCGGGCGTGAACTGGGGATCACCCATGCCCGCGAAGCGCAGTCCCGCGACCGACACCCCTCGGCCGTCGTCGAGGACATGGACGTTGTTCATGCCCTCCAGATAGCGCTGGGTCGTGGCGGAGTCGTGGTTGCCGCGGACCCAGACGTACGGGGCGCCCAGGTCCTCGATCGGGTCCAGGAAGGCGTTCTCGGCGGCCGTGCCGTGGTCCATGGTGTCGCCGGAGTCGACGATCACGTTCACCTTGTACTGCTCGACCAGCGAGGCGATGATCTGCCAGCTCGCCGGGTTGAGGTGGATGTCCGAGACGTGCAGGACCCGGATCGTGGTCGGGTCGGGCTGGTAGGCCGGGAGCGTGGACGTGGCGTCGTACAGCCTCGTCACGTTGGTGACGAGACGGGCCAACTCCTTCTGGTAGACGTCGAATTCGGTGACGATGCTGCGTGCGTCGCCGACCAGGGAGGGTGCGGAGGAGAGCAGGCCGGAGAACCTGGGTTCGAGGACCGAGTTCGGATTCCAGGTGGCGGCTGCCGTGCCGCCGGACGCGGCGAGGAGGGTGAAGGCGAGACCGCCGGCCGCGAGGGCGCGGCGGGGGCGGCGGTAGACCGCGAGGCCCAGGGCGGTGGCGCCGGAGACGACGGCGACGCAGGAGCGTACGGCGAGGTCGAGCGTGCCGTGGCCGACGTCGGCGGCGACCTCGTCCTGGAGGCCGGAGATTCGTTCGGGGTGGTCGACGAGGGCCTGGGAGCGGGCCGGGTCCAGTTGGTCGACGTTCACGTCCAGGCGGACCGGGGCGGTGTGGCTTTCCAGTTGCAGCGCGCCGAGCGGCGAGACGTTGATCTTCGTACCGCCGGTGAGTGAGGGGCGCAGGGTCATGGTGGTGTCCATGGGCCCGACGGGAACCCGGACGTTCCCGACGATCAGCAGACCCAGCCAGGCGCCCAGCAGCACGACCGCGACCAGCCCCAGGGCACGGCCCCAGGGGTGCGGCTGCGGGACGAGTTCGACTTCGACGGCGGGGTGCGGTCGGCGGGAACGATAGCGGCGGGCGAGCGCACGCGGTGCCCGGCGTACGCGGTTCAGGACGGCGACGTTGGGAACGCGGGCGGCCATTGGTCCCGTATGCCCAAGTCCGCCAGTGGATATGCCGGACAGCGGTGACTCTCATACCGTCGCCGTGACTCTCCTACGACGGTTCCGTACCGGACAATGGCCCTGTGCTGGAGATGACGCGCGAGGCGTTCGAGGAACTGGTCGCCGAGGCCCTGGACCGGATCCCGCCGGAGCTGACACGGCTGATGGACAACGTCGCGGTGTTCGTCGAGGACGAACCGCCCGCGGACGATCCCGAGCTGCTCGGCCTGTACGAGGGGACTCCGCTGACCGAGCGCGGGGAGTGGTACGCCGGGGTGCTGCCGGACCGGATCACGATCTACCGGGGTCCGACGCTGCGGATGTGCGAGTCGCGGGAGGAGGTCGTGGAGGAGACCGAGGTGACGGTGGTGCAGGATACCCCGTCGTACACCTCTTTTGCTGGTCTCCTGCCAGTTGGGTGACATCCCCGGAGGGCCTGTTATTACTCCTGGTCAGGGGGCAGGTGGGGGCGTCGGAAAGACGCCAGGAGATCAGCCCCAGCCCAGTTCGTGGAGCCGCGCGTCCTCAATGCCGAAGTGGTGCGCCACCTCGTGGACGACCGTCACGGCCACCTCGTGCACCACGTCCTCCGATGTCTCGCAGAAGCGCAGGGTCGGGCCCATGTAGATCGTGATGCGGTCCGGAAGGACTCCGGCGTACCACTCGCCGCGCTCCGTGAGCGGGGTCCCCTCGTACAGCCCCAGTAGCTCCGGGTCGTCGGCGGGCGGCTCGTCCTCCACGAAGACGGCCACGTTGTCCATGACCCGCGTCAACTCCGGCGGGATCTGGTCCAGGGCCTCACTCACCAGTTCTTCGAACCTGTCGCGTGTCATCTCCAGCACAGGCCCATTGTCTGTGAGTGGTCACGTAATCGGAGCACTTACGGAGTCCTGACCTTCCGCCGTGCCCACAGACAGGGCTCAGCCGTCCTAGATGTCCTGGCCGCTGGTGGTACCAGTTGGCCCGGTGGTCGGTAGGTCCCTGGCCGTGTCCTGGCTCGTACGGGTGCCCGTCTCCACCGTCTACGTGCCTGGCGGGCCATGTTGATGGAGCCCGGACCTCGGCATGATCTCCAGGCCGGGGAACGGCCGTCCCGGAGCGCCGATGGCCCCTGACTGCCCATGTGACCGCCACCTGTTTGCGGCCGGGTGCGCCGTGCCCCTCCGCGTTTCTGGTGGCCGCCATGTCGGCCGTCCAGCCGGTCGTGGTGGCGCACATGTTCCACCTGGCGGCCGTCCCTCACGTCCCGGAGTCGGACGCCGTGGACGGCTAGGACCTGGAGGCCCTGGAGGCCCTGGAGCCGGAACTAATGCACGTTGAGTCACGGCTGGCTGAGCTGTCCGTGATCGCTGGACGCTCCTAACAGCCCAGGCGGACACGCTTTCGGGCCTGGAGGAGCCGGAGCCGGTCAAGGTGGCCCAGGTCCACGCCAAGTCCGGCCGTTCGCTGGAGGACATCCGGGCGGCCGTGGAGGAGTTGAAGGCCACTGGCCAGCCGGTCAACGGCACCACGTACGGCCGCCTGGTGGGCGTGTCCGCCCGTACGGCCCGCCGGGACACGGAGACGCTGGCCCTGTGTCCCCGGCGGTGGCCGCATGATGGCCGCCATACGGGCCGCGCAGAACGGTGACGAGACGGCCACCCTGGCCGTCCTGGACTCCGTGGAGGGCATCGTCCGCCGAGCGGTCCAACACCGTTGGCGGCCAGGGATGGACGTGGACGACATGGTCCAGGAGGGCCGGGTGGCCGCCCTGGAGGCCCTGAAGCGGTACGACCCGGAGGGCGGGGCCAAGTTCTCCACGTACACCTATCTCCGGATCACGCGGACCGTGGCCGACTACGCGGCCACTCCGCCGACCGTGCATGTGCCACCCCGTGCTGTGGCCACCTTCCGGGCGTGCCTGGGCAACGTGGGCGGGGACACGGAGGCCGCCGAATACCTGGCGACTCTCCTCCCTGGCCCCGGCCACCGGATGTCCGCCGCCACGGCCCACGCCGTCCGTGTGGCCCTCCAACCGGCGGAGTCCTGGACACCCTGGTGGCCACCGCCGCATAGCCCTGCAACACAAAGGCCCGCCCATGCGCTACGGGGGAGGCGCACGGGCGGGCCGGTCCTGCGGGGTGGGTCACTCAGGCGGTTGGACGGGCCAGGTTTCGTTTGCCGGGTCGTCCAACCATGCGCGTTGTCCGTGCGCCGTGGCCGTGAGTCCGAACCGGGTCAGTTCGGGAGACCACTGGTCTTTCCACCAGCGGTGGGCGTCGGTCACCTCATCCCACAGACGCCGGGGTCCTGACTGCCAAACGGATGCACGCCGCTCCCCGTCCCGGAACATCACGCACGCCCAGGACTGGTCTGCCAGACCGTAGAACCACACGGGCCGCTGTCCGTCACGCTTTTCCGCCACGGACTGGCGGCACTGGTGCACCCGGAGGCCGAGTACGAACGGCAGGTCTGTGAACCGGCCGGTGACGAACTCGTCCTCCGTAGTGTCCGTGGTGCTCTGCTCCGCGTCCTCCAGAGGGCCCGCCGACAGGTAGTCGGCGTGGTGGACCGTGGGGCCCCGCTGCGCGCGGAGTTTCATGAACTCCACGGAGCGGGTGAAGGGGCCCACGGCTTCATCCCCGGTGACCTCCAGCCGGACCATGGCGTCCGCGTTGCTGTACAACGTCCCCCACGGCGCGAGAATGGCCCCGCCGGGCCGGGTCTGTTCGATCCATGCCGGGGGCACGCTGCGGATTCCGACCGTCGCCAGGATGCGGTCATAGGGAGCCGCATCCCGATGGCCCTTGTATCCGTCCCCCACAACCACGTGTGGGTACAGACCGTGTTGGCACAGCCGCTCACGGGCCCTGGCGGACACGGACGCGTCCACCTCAAGCGTGGTCACGTTCTCCCCGCCCAGGCGGTGGGCCAGTGCGCCGGCCGTTTCACCGGTGCCCGTGCCCACGTCCAGAACGCGCATGCCCTCCTCCACGTCCAGGTCCTGGAGCAGGGAGTAAACGACGGACGGCATGGACGATGAGCCAGTGGACAGCTCTCCCGGGCCAGGGCCCTGGTGGGCCCCGTCGTCCCACTGGGTCACGATGGGGACGTTGCTGTCCGCCGCGTCGTACCAGGCGTCCGGGTCCTCCCGCCGGTCGGCGGGAACACTCGCGCGGGCCTTCATGTCGTAGGGCCACATGAGGTCCGGGAGGAACATGGCCCGGTCCACGGCCGCGAACGTCGGCACCCAGTCCGAGGACAGTGCGCCGGAGTCCATGAGGACCCGCCCCAGCTCCTTGCGGCTGGGGCGGTCACTACGTAGAGCGTCGGTTGTCACTTGCGGTGCTTCCCGTCGCCCTCCGGGCTGGACCCGTCGGGGCTCGGCGGGTCCTGCGGAGGCTGCCAGGGCTGGCCAGGAGTGTTGTCGTCGTCGCCGTCGGCGCGCAGGTCGATGCGTACCCTCATCGTCGTCTCACCGCTCCATATGGTCGGTCGTGCGTGGATGACCCGCCCGGAAAGTGCCCCAGCACCAACCGGGCGGGCCGCTTAAGGTCCGGACGACGCGATGGCCACGCCGATGACCAGCCCGCACGATCCCGCCACCATGATGATGAACAGGACACCCGCGTACCGGTCTAAAGCCCGGATCATTTCCCCCACCGATTCCCGGAGTTCTTCACCGCGAGCCGGGCGCTCAGTTCCTCCCGCGCGGTC
>NZ_WJBG01000251.1 GCF_009709555.1 Streptomyces blattellae
GGCGTCCACCCCTATTCTCCACACCTCGGCCACATCTCGGGGACCTCTTCCCATTCCCAGGAGATCCCGGGTGGCTTCGCCGGTCTTTGATGGCCCCGGCGGCCAGTCGCTCGCCTTCCAGTCGAGCAGGGCGTGCCGACCCCCGGTGCGCAGCCGCTGGACGCCGCCGACCGCTCGGGGAGCCGGCGTGTGTACGCGGATCCGGCGGGGCACCCGTTCTGCCTGTGCTTGATCCCGGGGGCGTGATCACCCGTCCAGCTCGGCGATCTTCGCCGTCGACGGCTCGCGGCGCTGCTGTGCGGCGCGGGCCGTGAAGTCGGCGCTGCGGAGCACTCGCTGAACGTTTCCCCAGGTCAGCAGGGTGATATCGGCTTCGGTCCAGCCTCGGCCGAGCAGTTCGGCGATGAGGCGTGGGTAGCAGGAGGCGTCGGCGAGTTCGCGCGGGTGCGCGGTGCCGACGTCGTAGGTGCCCGAGAGGCCGACGCTCTCCGGGCCCGCGAGCGCGCGCACGTGATCGAGGTGGTCGGCCACGTCGTGCACGGTCGGGCCGGTCTGCTTGGCGGTCAGCGGCACCATGCACAGGCCCTTCGCCGCGCCCAGCTCGGCGAGCAGGTCGTCGGGGAGGTTGGCGGGGTGCGGGCGCAGGGCGTGCGCGGCGGAACGGGTGCACAGTACAGGGGACTTGGAGACCACGAGGGCACGGCGGACGGTCTCCCCCGAGGCGCCGGAGAGGTCGGCCAGGACGCCGAGCCGGTTCATCTCCCGCAGCACCTCCTCACCGAACCGGGTCAGCCCGGCCTCGCTCGCCCAGGACACCCCGGACAGCGTGAGGACACGCAGGCCGAGGGCGAAGAGAGAGCGCAGGACGCCCAGCGACTCACCGATCGCGGCGGCTCCTGCGGGCCCGAGCAGCACGGCGATCCGACCGCACCGGCGCGCATCCGTGGCCTGCCCGGCGGTACAGGCCAGGCGCAGTCCCTCGGGGTGCGTACGGACCACCGTCCGCACCAGATCCAGCTGCTCCAGCGTCGCGCCCACCGCCCGGTCACCGTCCAGCCCCTTCGGCAGATGCAGCGACCAGAACAGCGCCCCCACATGCCCCTCCCGCAGCCGCGGCACGTCCGTGTCGACGGCGGCCTCACCGGTCTCCAGGTCGAACCAGGGCAGATGCCGCAGCGCCCACGGGAGCCCGCTGTAGCCGTCGGCCACGGGGTGCGTGGCGAGGATGGCGTGAGCGCGCTCCAGGGGTTCGGTGTCCGGGTCGGAGACCGGCACGAAGGCCTCCGCCAGGTCCGCCAGGTCGGCCCGGTCCGCCCGGCAGGCCTCGTCCCCGAACGGCCCGGCCGCCCCGTCGACGTCGGTCGTCGTGTGCACTTCGTCCTGGAGGTCTGCCATGGCCGGCTCCGTACGTCGTGATCGTCCCGGGGAGATACGGTCACCGTCGCACGAGGCCCGCGGAGTTTCCTGGCGGATGAGGCGTTCGGGGCCCGGCGCGCACCTCAGTCGTAGTGATAGCGGGCCTTGAGGATCTTCACTTCCTTGTCGTCGGCCCGGTACACCAGCCGGTGCTCATCATCGATCCGGCGCGACCAATAGCCCGACAGGTCACCCTTGAGGGGTTCGGGCTTGCCGACGCCGGTGAACGGGTCGCGCTGAATCTCGGCGATCAGGCGGGTGACCCGACGGGCCATCTTGCGGTCCGAGCCGAGCCAGAACAGGAAGTCCTCCCAGCCGTCCGGGTCGAAATGAACGCTCCTCACTCGTCACCCGCCAGGGCTTCCAGTTCCTCCAAGGTCTTGGGAACCGCGGCTGTGCCCGCCTTGTCACGGGCGACCGCTTCCATGAGGCGCCGGGCGTTCGCCGGAGAACGCAGCAGGTGGACCGTCTCCTGCCAGGACTCGTAGTCGTCGGCGGACATGAGGACGGCGTCGCCGCCCTTGGAGCTGATGCGCATAGGGGTGTGATCGTCGTTGACGCGCTTGATCAGGGGGAACAGATCCCGGCGCGCTTCGCTGGCGCTTATGGTCATGTGCCGTCACCTCCGTGGCCTATGGTACCGAAGCAAGGTACCACATCGGTACGACATTCCGGTACGACTTCACCTCGTGCTCAGCCGTCCAGCTCCGCGATCGTCGCGTTCGACGGGCCCCGCGTCGTCTGGAGGTCCCGGGAGACATCCTCCGCGGCGCCCAGCACTCGTACCGCGTTCTGCCAGGTCAGCTTGGCCAGGTCGGGGCGGGACCAGCCGCGGTCGAGCAGTTCCGCGATCAGGTTGGGGTAGCCGGAGACGTCGTTGAGGCCGTCGGGGGTGAAGGCCGTGCCGTCGTAGTCGCCGCCGATGCCGAGGTGGTCGATGCCGGCGACCTCGCGCATGTGGTCGAGGTGGTCGGCGACCGTGGACACCGTGGCGACGGGACGGGGGCTGCGCTCCTCGAAGGCGCGGTGGACCTTCATCGCCTCGGGGGTGGTGGCCAGGTGGTGGAAGCCGTGCGCGCGCATGTTCTCGTCGGCGGCGGCCGTCCACTCCACGGCCGCCTGGAGCACGAACTTCGGCACGAAGGTCACCATCGCCATGCCGCCGTTGCCCGACAGGCGTTCCAGGACGTCGTCCGGGATGTTGCGCGGGTGGTCGCAGACGGCCCGCGCGGACGAGTGGGAGAAGATGACCGGCGCCAGGGTCGCGTCCATCGCGTCCCGCATGGTCGTCGCCGCGACGTGCGAGAGGTCGACGAGCATGCCCTCGCGGTTCATCTCCCGCACCACCGCACGGCCGAAGGCGGTCAGGCCGCCGACGCCGGGCTCGTCCGTCGCCGAGTCCGCCCAGTCCACGTTGTCGTTGTGGGTGAGGGTCATGTAGCGCACGCCGAGCGCGGACAACGCCCGTAGCGTGGCGAGGGAGTTGGCGATGGAGTGGCCGCCTTCGGCGCCCATCAGCGAGGCGATACGGCCCTCCGCGCGCGCCGCCTCCATGTCGGCGGCCGTCGTCGCGGGCCTGAGGTCCTTCGGGTAGCGGGCCAGCAACTGCCGTACGCAGTCGATCTGTTCCAGCGTCGCCGGGACCGGGTCGGGCAGGTCCGCGCGGACGTACACCGACCAGTACTGCGCACCGACGCCGCCCTCGCGCAGGCGCGGGATGTCGGTGTGCAGATGGGCGCTCTGGGAGGTGGCGATGTCGCGGGCGCCGAGGTCGTAGCGGACCTGTTCACGCAGTGCCCAGGGCAGGTCGTTGTGCCCGTCCACGACGGGGAACTCGTGCAGGAGTTCCCGGGCTGTCTGCGATGAGCTCACGGCCGTCACGTCCCGAAGCCGAAGCCGTTCGTGCCCTCGACCTTGCCGCGCAGGCGCTTGCCCTTCTCGGTGGCCTGGTCGTTCAGCTCCTGCTGGAACTCCCGCATCCGGCCGAGGAGTTCCTCGTCGTGGGCGGCGAGGACACGGGCCGCGAGGAGACCGGCGTTGCGCGCGCCGGCGATCGACACCGTCGCGACCGGGACACCGGCCGGCATCTGCACGATGGACAGCAGCGAGTCCATGCCGTCGAGGTACTTCAGCGGCACCGGGACGCCGATGACCGGGAGGGGGGTGACGGAGGCGAGCATGCCCGGGAGGTGGGCGGCGCCCCCCGCGCCGGCGATGATCACCTTCAGCCCGCGCTCGGCGGCCTGCTCCCCGTACGTGACCATCTCGCGCGGCATCCGGTGCGCGGAGACGACATCGACCTCGTACTCGATCTCGAACTCGTCGAGGGCCTGCGCGGCGGCCTCCATGACGGGCCAGTCGGAGTCCGACCCCATGACGATGCCAACTACAGGGCCAACTACAGGGCTCATTCGGTGATCGTGCCTCTCAGATAGCCGGCAGCGTGACGGGCGCGCTCCAGCACGTCGTCCAGGTCGTCGCCGTAGGTGTTGACGTGTCCCACCTTGCGGCCGGGCTTCACGTCCTTGCCGTACATGTGGATCTTGAGCTGGGGGTCGCGGGCCATGCAGTGCACGTACGCGGAGTACATGTCGGGGTAGTCGCCGCCGAGGACGTTGACCATGACCGTCCACCTGGCGCGCGGGCGCGGGTCGCCGAGCGGGAGGTCGAGAACGGCCCGTACGTGGTTGGCGAACTGGGACGTCATGGCCCCGTCCTGGGTCCAGTGACCGGAGTTGTGGGGGCGCATCGCCAGTTCGTTGACGAGGATGCGGCCGTCGCGGGTCTGGAACAGCTCGACGGCGAGATGGCCGACGACGCCCAGCTCCTTGGCGATGCGCAGCGCCATCTCCTCGGCGCGCAGGGCCGGCTCCGCGTCGAGGCCGGGGGCGGGCGCGATGACCGTGTCGCAGACGCCGGCGACCTGCCGGGACTCCACGACGGGGTACGCGACGGCCTGCCCGTGCGGCGACCGTACGACGCACGCGGCCAGCTCCCGTACGAAGTCGACCTTCTCCTCGGCGAGGACGGGGACGCCGGCGCGGAAGGGTTCCGCGGCCTCCGTCACGGACCGTACGACCCACACGCCCTTGCCGTCGTAGCCGCCGCGGACGGTCTTGAGCACGACGGGGAAGCCGTCGCCCTCGTCGGCGAACGCGGCGACATCGGCCGGGTCCGTCACGATGCGGTGCCGCGGGCAGGGCACGCCGATCGCGTCCAGCTTCGCGCGCATCACGCCCTTGTCCTGGGCGTGCTGGAGCGCGTCGGGGCCGGGGCGGACGGGGACGCCGTCCGCTTCGAGGGCCCGCAGATGCTCCGTGGGGACGTGCTCGTGATCGAAGGTGATCACGTCACAGCCGCGTGCGAAGGCGCGCAGCGTGTCGAGGTCGCGGTAGTCGCCGATGACGACATCGCTGACGACCTGCGCCGCGGAATCCTGAGGGGTGTCACTGAGGAGCTTGAACCTGATGCCGAGCGGGATGCCTGCCTCGTGTGTCATACGCGCGAGCTGGCCCCCGCCGACCATGCCGACTACCGGGAATGTCACCACCCCAGGGTATCGGTCACGCCGGCGCGGGCGGTTTGCGTGCCTTTCCCAGGGCTTTCCAAAGCTTTCCACTGCCTTTCCCACGGGTATTTCCGGCCGCACAGGCGTTTGGGAGGAGCGCTGGATAGCATGGCCGGGTTGACGATTCCGACGGATGGGGGCCTGCACGACCATGGGACATGGTTCCTCGGGGCTTCATTCGGCCCCGCAAGCGCTGAGGCAGCGCATCGACCTGCTGGTACGTGAGATCGCCAAGTTCGGTGCGGTGGGAGGCGCGGGGCTCCTGGTCAACCTCCTCGTGTTCAACCTGGTACGGCAGGTCACCGATCTCCAGGTGGTGCGGGCGAGCGTCATCGCGACGGTCGTCGCCATCGCCTTCAACTACATAGGGTTCCGGTACTTCACGTACCGCGACCGCGACAAGAGCGGCCGCACCAGGGAACTGACCCTGTTCCTCCTCTTCAGCGCCGTCGGCCTCGTCATCGAGAACGGCATCCTCTACGTCGCCACCTACGGCTTCGGCTGGGACAGCCCCCTCCAGTCCAACGTGTTCAAGTTCCTCGGCATCGGCATAGCCACCCTCTTCCGCTTCTGGTCCTACCGCACCTGGGTCTTCAAGACCCTCCCCGCGAGGGAGGCGGTCGCCGACGCGGAATCGTTCCTGACGGAACGGCACACGGGTCCGACCCTCAAGGAACGCCCCACCCCGGCGACAGCGGGCCGCCGCACCACCACGTAATCACAGCGCCAGACTGCGGACGGCCCAACCTGCGGGCATTCGCGCCGCCTGGGGCCCCGCCCAAGCTGCGGGCATTCGTGCCGCCTGGGGCCCCGCCCAAGCTGCGGGCATTCGTGCCGCCTGGGCGGCACGGGTGGGCGCAGGCGGCACCCCGGCAGCGCCGGGCCGCGCGACCCACCCCCGGCCGACACCGACGCCGGCACCGCGCCCACCCCGGCCGACACCGACGCCGGCACCGCGCCCACCCCGGCTACCGAACCGTAGGTTCCGCGTCCTCCGCCGACTTCTTCGTGGCCGTACGAGACAGAAACAGCCCGAACACCGGCGGCGCAGCCTGGAGCATCTCCAGCCGCCCCCCGTCCGCCTCCGCCAGATCCCGCGCCACGGCCAGCCCGATCCCGGTCGAGTTCCGCCCGCTGATCGCCCGCTCGAAGATCCGCGCCCCGAGATCGGCCGGCACCCCCGGCCCCTCGTCCGTCACCTCGACGACAGCCTGGTTACCGGTGACCCGCGTGCGCAGCGCGACCGTACCGCCGCCGTGCATGAGGGAGTTCTCGATCAACGCGGCCAGCACCTGCGCCACCGCCCCCGGCGTACCCACCGCGTGCAGATGCCGCTTGCCCGAGCTGACGACCGCCCGCCCCGCACTCCGGTACGCGGGCCGCCACTCCGCGAGCTGCTGCTGGATGACCTCGTCGAGATCGAAGGTGACGGCGGAGCCGGTGCGAGGGTCGCGGGAGTTCGTCAGCAGCCGCTCGACGACATCCGTAAGCCGCTCCACCTGCGCGATGGCAATCGTCGCCTCCTCCTTCACCGTGTCCGGATCGTCGGTGAGGGTGATCTCCTCCAGCCGCATGGACAGCGCGGTGAGCGGCGTGCGGAGCTGATGGGAGGCGTCGGCGGCCAGCCGACGCTCGGCGGTCAGCATGCGGGCGATCCGCTCGGCCGATCCGTCCAGCACATCCGCGACCCGGTCCAGCTCCGGGACGCCGTACCGCTTGTGCCGGGGCCGCGGATCCCCGGAGCCGAGCCGTTCGGCCGTCTCGGCGAGGTCGGTCAGCGGTGAGGCGAGCCGATTGGCCTGCCGTACGGCGAGCAGCACCGCGGCGACCACCGCCAGCAACGCCACCGCCGCGATGATCACCAGCGTCCGCCAGACCTCACGGGTCACCACGGAACGGGGTTCCTGGACGGTGACCGTCTCCCCCTGCTCGCCCTTGCGGGTGGCACTGATGGTGTCCCCGCCCGGCTTGCCGCCGATCTCGATGGGCTGTTCGCCCGGGATCCGGATCACGGCGTAGCGATCCGCCGGCACCTGCTCCCGCAGCACGTCCGCCGTGACCGCCCCCGTCGCGATCAGGCGGCTGTCCACGATGCTGGCCAGCCGGATCGCCTCGGAGTCCACCCGCTCCTGCGCGGTGCTGCTGATCGTCCGGGTCTCGACGATCACGAGGGAGACCCCGAAGACGGCGATCACGACGAGCACCACGGCGAGCGTGGACTGGATCAGTCGGCGACGCATGGAACCCTGTTACTCAGCTCTTCTCGAAGCGGAAGCCCACACCGCGCACGGTGGCGATGTACCGGGGGTTGGCCGCGTCGTCGCCGAGCTTCTTGCGCAGCCAGGAGATGTGCATGTCGAGGGTCTTGGTCGACGACCACCACGTGGTGTCCCAGACCTCGCGCATCAGCTGGTCGCGGGTGACGACCCGTCCGGCGTCCCGCACGAGAACCCGCAGCAGGTCGAACTCCTTCGCGGTGAGCTGGAGTTCCTCGTCGCCCATCCACGCGCGGTGCGACTCGACGTCGATGCGCACGCCGTGCGTGGCGGGCGCCTGCTGCGGCTCGGCGGCGCCGCGCCGCAGCAGGGCCCGGACCCGTGCGAGCAGTTCGGCGAGCCGGAACGGCTTGGTGACGTAGTCGTCGGCGCCCGCGTCGAGACCGACGACGGTGTCCACCTCGTCGGCGCGCGCGGTCAGGATGAGGATCGGGACGGTGTGGCCTTCGGCGCGCAGCCGGCGGGCCACCTCCAGGCCGTCCATGCCGGGCAGGCCCAGGTCCAGAACGCACAGGTCGATGCCGCCCTGGATGCCGGCGTCGAGCGCGGTGGGGCCGTCCTCGCGCACCTCGACCTCGTAACCTTCCCTGCGCAGGGCGCGGGCCAGCGGCTCCGAGATGGACGCGTCGTCCTCGGCGAGCAGTACACGGGTCATGAGGTGATGGTAGTCCGCGGATGACAAGAGCCGGGGTGTGATCGCAAGGCCCGGCCCTTACCGTCCCATGGAGCGATTCTTACCTCGCCGCAACGTCGGTACGAACCTATGGCCGTAGGGTGCGATCCTCGTAATGACCTTCGAAAATATGCTTGAGTTTCCGCCGACACCTGTGATCCGTGTCTCAAGTCCTTTCATATCGGCTGGTGTCCTGCCTTATGGTGAACCAACGCCTGTAGCACCGGCGGGGACCTTTGGCGCGCATGTGACGCTGAAGGTCTCTTTTGTGTGCGGGCCGGCTCTCGCCGGCCCTGAAAGGAATGACCTGTGGCCGGGCCCCCAGTCGGTGGGGGCGTGGATCCCGGTGGGCTCCGTCCACCGTGCCGGCCGCCCCCCACCGGGCGCGCATCGCTCTTGGAGCGCGTCCCGACCAGCAAGGATCGACCATGGCGTCCAGCCTGACGAAGGACTCGGCCACGCCGGGCACCCCCGGTTCCGAGCAGACCTTCTTCGGCCACCCCCGCGGACTGGCCACCCTCTTCATGACCGAGATGTGGGAGCGGTTCTCCTACTACGGCATGAGGGCCCTGCTCCCGCTGTACCTGGTGGCCCCTGGCGGCCTGCACCTCAGTGCGACCACCGCGACCGCGATCTACTCGGTGTACCTGTCACTCGTGTACCTGCTCGCCCTCCCGGGCGGCTGGTTCGCGGACCGCGTCCTCGGCCCCCGCAAAACGGTCGCCGTCGCGGGCGCGGTCATCATGCTCGGCCATCTCACCCTGGCCCTGCCCTGGTCCGGCAGCTTCTACGCGGGCCTCGGTCTGGTCGCGATCGGTTCCGGTCTGCTGAAGGCCAACATCTCGACGATGGTCGGGCACCTCTACGACGGCCCGGACGACCCGCGCCGCGACGGTGGGTTCACGCTCTTCTACATCGGCATCAACGCCGGCGCCTTCGCCGCCCCGCTGGTCATCGGCACCGTCGGTGAGAACGTCAACTGGCACCTGGGCTTCGCGCTCGCCGCGCTCGGCATGGCCCTGGGTCTCGCCCAGTTCCTGCTCGGCAGCCGGCACCTCAGCCCGCGCTCGGACGCCGTACCGACGCCGCTGACGCCTGCGGAGAAGGCGGCGACGCTGCGCAAGGCCGGCTTCTGGGCCGCCGTCGCGATCGTCTTCTACGCCGTCGTCGGCGTGTCCGGCGTCTACACGCTGAACTGGCTGCTGGTCCCGATCACACTCGCCGGCCTGATCATCCCGGTCATGGTCATCACGAGGATGAAGCGGGACAAGGAGCTGGACCGCGCCGAGCAGTCGAAGCTGACCGCGTACATCTGGTTCTTCGTCGCCGCGGCCGTGTTCTGGATGATCTACGACCAGGGCGGCTCGACGCTGTCGCTGTTCGCCGAGTCCTCCGCCGACAATTCCGTCTTCGGCTGGGAGTTCCCGGTCTCCTGGTACCAGTCGGTCAACCCGGTCATGATCATGGCGCTGGCGCCGGTCTTCGCCTGGCTGTGGCTGGCGCTGGCCCGGCGCGGCAGGGAGCCGAGCACCGCGGTGAAGTTCTCGGCGGGCCTGCTCCTGATCGGCGCGTCCTTCTTCCTCTTCCTGGCCCCGCTGTCGATCGCCGAGGGCGGTCACAAGGCGGCGGCGCTGTGGCTGGCGGCGATCTACTTCGTCCAGACCGTCGGTGAGCTGACGGTCTCTCCGGTGGGCCTGTCGGTCACGACGAAGATGGCTCCCGCGAAGTACGCCTCCCAGATGATGGGCGTGTGGTTCCTGGCCGTCACCGCCGGTGACGCCACGACCGGCCTGCTCTCCATCGCCGGCGTCGACCTCAACAAGACGGGCATCGTGGCCCTGGAAGCGACGCTCGCCGTCATCGCCGGTGTCGCGGTGTGGATGTACCGCCGGAACGTCAGGGACCTGATGGGCGACGTCAACTGAGACGGGACCTGTCCGACTGAGGGCCGCGCACTTGAAGTGCGGCGGCCCTTCTGTTTTCCCGCAGGCCACGGTATTCACTTGTATTCTTGAGGCATGGCTGACACCACCATCAAGATCAGCGAGTCGATAAGAGACCGCCTGCGCACCCTCGCCGAGGAACGCGGAATGAGCACCCGGGCATACGTCGAAGGACTGGTCTCCGCGACACCCACGGCAGCTGAGCGTGCAGAGCGCACCGCCCGAGCGATCGCCTACGTCCGGGCCAACCTGTGCCCGGACCTCACCGAAGACGACGTCCGCGCGGCACAGGAATGGCGTGCGGCAATCGCGGCTGGGCACGTAGGGGAACGCCGTTGATCATCCTGGACCACACGGCAGTCCTCGCCCTGTGCCGAGGCCACCGAATGATGTCGGGGCTGGCCGTCGTCGAGGTCGACGATCCCCATCAGCGCGCGCATGTGCC
Organism: Streptomyces blattellae; assembly: GCF_009709555.1. Classification (GTDB taxonomy): domain Bacteria; phylum Actinomycetota; class Actinomycetes; order Streptomycetales; family Streptomycetaceae; genus Streptomyces; species Streptomyces blattellae. Next base: position 10,322 of record NZ_WJBG01000251.1, read on the forward strand.
GACACTGTGCCTGGTGGCCGCGAGCCTCGAACTCCCGGGCGCAGCCGCACATGTTGGCGCTCTGCCGGGCCTGGAGTTCCTACCGCTCGACTTCGCCGGCACCGCTACGGTCGAGCAGACTGTGACAGCCGGCCTGGAATGGGGCTACGCGCACGCCGTGCATGCCGCAGCCATGGGAGTCGCCCCAGGACGGGTAATGACCGCCACGCCCGAGGCCTACGACCGCACGGGGGTGTGGGCCGTCGACATCGGCAAACCGTGAACCGCGCCCGGCGCCTGACCGGCGGTACCGCCGGTCAGGCGCCGGGCAACTCGTCGCGGCGCACGGCGGCGACGAAGGCGGACCAGGCGGTGGCCGGGAGGATGAGGGCGGGGCCATGGGGGTGCGGGTGCTTGGAGTCGCGGACGGGGATGAGGGGGGTGGAGAGGGTGTCGGCGACTTCGAGGCAGTCGCCGCCGCTGGTGTTGCTGTAGCTGCTCTCGCGCCAGGCGGCCCCGGAGTGAGCGGGAGTTGAGGGAAGCGCGGGAGAGGCGGACGGACGCGCACGCCGCGGTGGGGCCGTCGTACGACGTCAGCCGCCCGCCCCTGCCCGTGGCCGGCTGCGAGACCTGCCGGGAACTCGCGGAGCGGCGGGCCGCGGCGCGGGCGGCGTTCGACTACAGCGCGGTGGGCGACGCGAACGTGCTGATGCGCTCCCACCACCGGCTGGATCACGGCGCGTGAGTGGCGTCCGCGATGGTGGACGTTCGCGTATGGCGTTGAGCTTCTGAGCCATGGAACGTCCAGCTTTCCGGCGGTTCATTTGTGCCATGGCCTTCACCGACACCGACACGTACGAGAACCGACAGCTGACCCTGGTCACCGGCGGCACCGGCAAGACCGGCCGCCGGGTGGCGGAGCGGCTCGCCGCCCGCGGTGTCGAGACCCGCATCGGCTCCCGCTCCGGCGCGGTGCCGTTCGACTGGCACGACCCCGGGACGTGGGAGGCGGCCCTGGCCGGTGTGGATGCGGCGTACCTCGTCTACTACCCGGACCTGGCGGCCCCCGGGGCCGCGCCCGCCATCCGCGCGTTCACCGAGGCCGCGGCGCGGAGCGGGGTGCGGCGGCTGGTGCTGCTCTCCGGGCGCGGGGAGGAGCAGACGGAGCCGGGCGAGCGGGCCGTCAGGGAGTCCGGGCTGGACTGGACGATCGTCTCGTGCTCGTGGTTCATGCAGAACTTCAGCGAGGACTTCCTGCTGGAACCGGTGCTGGCCGGTGAGCTGATGCTGCCCGCCGGCGAGGTGCCGGAGCCGTTCGTGGACGCCGAGGACATCGCCGACGTGGTGGTCGCGGCGCTGACGGAGGACGGGCACGCCGGGCGGACGTACGAGCTGACCGGTCCGCGGGCGCTGACCTTCGGGGAGGCCGCCGCCGAGATCAGCGAGGCGGCGGGCCGTGAGGTGCGCTACGTGCCCGTGTCCTCGGCGGACTACGGCGAGTACCTCGGGCGGCAACTGCCCGCCGAGTACGTGCCGCTGTTCGTCGACCTGTTCGCCCGGGTACTGGACGGCCGCAACGCCCGCCCCCAGGACGGCGTCCAGCGTGCGATCGGGCGCGCGCCGCGCGATTTCACGTCGTACGCACAGGCAGCCGCGGACGCGTGGAAGTAGCCAGGACAGCCCAGGACCGCCCGAGTCAAGGGAGAACACCATGCGGTTCAACGGCCGGGGTCTCGCGCTGTGCACCGCCACCGTGCTGACAGGGCTCAGCGCGGGCCTCTTCGCCGCCTTCGGATACGCGGTCATGCCGGGCCTGGGACAGGCCGACGACCGTACCTTCGTGGTGGCCATGCAGGAGATCAACAAGGCCATCCTCAACCCATGGTTCATGCTGGCCTTCGGCGGCTCGCTGATCGCCCTGATCACCGCCGCCGCACTCCACCGCGGGACACGGGCCCTGCCGTGGATCCTGGCGGCACTGGCGCTGTACGTCGTGGTGCTGGGCATCACGATCGGCGTGAACGTGCCGCTCAACGACGAGTTGGAGGCCGCCGGACGCGACGCGGCCGACCTGCCCGGGGCCCGGGCCGACTTCGAGGACTCCTGGGTGCTGTGGAACAGCGTGCGGGCCGTCGTGAGCCTGGCGGCGTTCGCCCTGGCGGCCTGGGCGCCGCGGGTGCCGGCGGCGGCTCGGCGCGGATCGAACCGTTCCGGCTTCTCCGCCGCTCCGTTGTGAGCCGTCACCCGAGTTCGACAGCGAAACCGCAGGGCCCGGGCCCGCCCCGGACGAGACCTCGGTCACAGCCGTCGCCGGGGCGGGGCCGACCTGGGATGTCTTATAGTCCGTTGAGTACTGTTCGGCGCCATACGCGCCGCCGTGTCCGTTACGTGATCATGGTGGCTGGGGGTGACGGCGACAGGACAGTGCACCAACCGCCCGCAACGAAGCGTGCTGCACCGAAAACAGGTGTCCTACAGGTGTCCTGGAATTCCAGGACGATTGCGAGCCGTTGGAAGGCAAGAAGGAACGTGACCACCCAGATATCAGGTGTGGGGAATCTCCCCGCGCCCCTGACCACGTTTGTGGGCAGGGGCCGGGACCTCGCCGAAGTCCGCCGCCGTCAGGGGACGACGCGGCTGCTGACGCTCACAGGTGCGGGCGGGGTGGGCAAGACGCGGCTGGCGCTGGAGGTGGCCGCCGCGTCTGCGGCGGACTTCATGGACGGGGTGTGGCTGGTCGATCTGGCGACGGTGCGGGACCCGTCGTTGGTGGCGAACGCCACAGCGGCCGCACTGGGGGTGCCGGACCTGGGCGTCAGACTGGTCATCGACCAGCTCGCCGCCTTTCTGACCCACCGCAGTGCGCTGATCGTGCTGGACAACTGCGAGCATCTCGCCGACGCCTGCGCCGAGCTGGCACAGGCACTGCTGTCGGCCTCCCCGGGGCTGCGCATTCTGACGACGAGCCGCCGGGCGCTGGGAATCTGCGGCGAGCACGTCTTCACCGTCCCTCCGCTGGCGCCGGACGACGCGCTGGAACTGCTGCGGGACCGGACCACCGCCCTACGCTCGGATTTCCGGATCACCGACGGCAATCGCGCCCAGGTCCTCCGGCTGTGTGAGGACCTGGACGGGCTGCCGCTGGCCGTCGAACTGGCCGCGTCCCGGCTGCGGACCCTCACCGTCGACGAGGTGGTGAACCGGCTGGAGGACCGCTTCGGGCTGCTCACGAGCGGCAGCCGGGCCGCCCTGCCGCACCAGCGAACGCTGCGCGGACTGATCGACTGGAGCCACGAGCTGTGCACCGCCTCCGAGCGGCTGCTGTGGAACCGGCTGTCGGTCTTCGCCGACGACTTCTGCCTGTCCGCGGCCGAGGCCGTCTGCACGGGCGACGGCATCGGCCGGGACGAGGTGCTCGATCTCCTCGACCAGTTGGTCGTCCAGTCCATCGTCCTGCCCACCGAGCGCGAGGGCCTGCCGCGCTACCGGCTGCTGGAGAGCATCCGCCAGTACGGGCGGGAGCGGCTCGCCGAGTCCGGCGAGGAGCAGCGGATACTGCGACGGCACCACGATTTCTACCTGGCCTTCGCCGAGGGCATCGCCGACGGCTGGTACGGCCCCCGCCAGCGGGAAGGTCTGGCCCGGCTCCGTGCTGAGCAGGCCGATCTGCGCGCGGCGCTGGACCGGAGCAGCGACCCGCAGGCCACTCTGGCGCTGGCCGCCGCGCTGCGCTTCCACTGGTGCGACGGCGGATTCCTCGGTGAGGGACGCCACTGGCTCGACCGGGCACTCGCCGCCGCACCCGAACCCACCCCGGCCCGGGTCAGGGCGCTGTGGGCCGCCGCTTGGGTGGCCGTGATGCAGCGCGATCACGCGGCGGCTCGCCAGTGGCTGGACGAGGCGGCGGAGCTGGGCGAAAGGCTGGACGACCCGGTCGTGTGCGCCCACGTCCAGAGCCTGCGTGGCACTTTGGCGTTGTTCAGCGGCCGGCTGGAGGAGGCCGTGCCCTTGCTGGACGAAGCCGTGGCCGCTCTCACGGGAACAGGCGAGATCATCGGGGCGGTCTACTCGCTGACTCTGATGGCCGCCGCCCAGGCCCACCTCGGCGATCCACGCACCACACAGACCTGCGGGCAGGCCATGGCCATCGCTGAGGCGCATGACGAGCGGCTGGCCCGCGCGCATGCGCAGTGGACGCTCGGCTACGACGCCTGGCGGCGGGGCGAACTCGACGAGGCCGCGGCACTGATCCGGACCGCGCTGGAGGCGGAGCGGGGCTTCAACGGCTACGTCAGGGTCGCACTGATGCTGGATCAGCTCGCCTGGGTCACCGCCGCGCGCGGCGACCACCGGCGGGCGGGGCGACTGCTGGGTACCGCGCGTGCCCTGTGGCGGGACATCGACACCCCCATCTTCACGTTCGGCCCGCACCTGGCTGAGCAGCACGACCGGTGCGAGGAGGACGTCGTACGGGCCCTGGGCCCGGCGGCGTACGCGAAGGCGCTCGCGGAGGGCGCCGGCCACCGCGGCCCCGACGACGCCATCGCCTACGCCCTGCGCACCACAGCCGAGCCGCCCGCGCCCGTCCCTTCCCCCTGCCCGCTGACCCCACGGGAGCGGGAAGTGGCCGAGCTGGTGGCCGAGGGCCTGAGCAACCGGCAGATCGCCTCCGCACTCGGACGCTCACCGCGCACGGTCGACGGCCACGTCCAGAACATCCTCGGCAAGCTCGACTTCGTCTGTCGTGTCCAGATCGCCTCCTGGTGGACAGGTAACCAGGCACCGCTCCCGTAGGACAACCCCGTGGAAATACCTGGTCTCGGGGCGGGGCCGAGCAGGTAGAAGTACCTATTGCCGGGGGGCGCGGTCCGCGCACAGCCTTTCGGCACGACGCACACCGCCCGCGGTCGGTGACCGGAACCCGCCCGACGGGGCGTCACCGTTTCCGTGCCCCTCACACAGGGCCCAGTCACATGGGCCCTGTGTGTCGCACGGCTCAACAAGAAGGAACTCACGTTGTCAAGTACCACGCCTGCTGGCCCCTCCCGTAGATCATTTCTCACCATCGCGAGCGCAACGGCCGTCAGCCTTCTGGCAACCAGCGGCGTGGTGCTCGGCACTGCCCCCAAGGCCAGTGCCGCGTCCGGCTCGAACCACTCATGGAAGATAACGGGTGAGCCCACGGACGATAAGAAGGGCTACTTCGGCCTGATCAACTTCCTCAGGAACGCGGTGGAGGCCGGTCGGCACCAGCCTGACCCGTCGGCCCCCGCCGTCCGCGTCACCGACGTGACCGCGGCCGGCACGTACCTCTCCGTCGACCTTTACCCCGAGGACGGCGGGGGCCGCTTCGTCCGGGTGTTCATACACCGGACGGACCTCTACGTCATGGGATTCCGGCCCGGCTTCGACGGCGGTGACGCCCTCAGCGTGGACTGGGCCCCGTTCTACCCGCTGGAGCCTTCGGCCATGCCGTCCGACAGCGGAACCGATCCCGCGTACCCGTTGCCGGGTTCCACGATGCAGTACACGGATCCTCGATTCACCACAGCGCGGAACGGAGGGCTGGCAAGCTACACCAACCTGGCTACTTTCGGAGCCACCACCGAGAACCTGACGATCTCTGTCCAAAGCATCAACAACGCCGTGAACCAGCTCCACCGCCTCTACGCAGAGGCGGAAAACCCGCAAATCACCAACAGATTGACAAACGGGGACGCGGCACATGCGATCCTCCAGCTCATCGTGTCAATCGCTGAAGCTACCCGGTTCCGCGAGCAGGCGGAAAACACCGCGAACGCGTTCGGCCTCGGTCAGGGGTACACCCTCACCGCCCGGGACAGAACGTTTCACGTGAACTGGTTCAGAATGAGCGCGGCGATAATTGGCTTGACGGCCCTGGGTGTCGGCGTCGCCCTCGCGGCTCCCCTCGAACTCGGCCCCGGCATAGTCTTCGCCACGGCCTTCGCCCTGCAGAGGGCACTGATGACGGCCCATCACACTTCGAAGGACTTCAGGGGCAAGGGTCTCTCCGAAGAGGATGTCGACTCGTTCTGCGTCCTGCCCAGTGGCCTGGGCGACCATACGACCATCCAGGACGCGATCAACGCCGCTCCCTCGGACGGAAGCGCGCACACCATCTGGATCTCCGAGGGCACCTACCACGAGGTCATCAACGTCCCGAGTTCGAGGACCAACCTGACGATCCAGGGCGTCACCGGCAACGCCTCGGATGTGCGCATCTACAACACCAGGTGCCACGGGATGATCAACCCCGAAACCGGCTTGAAGTGGGGCACCCAGGGCAGTGCCGTGGCTTCCTTCAAGCCGGCCAGGCTGACCGTCCGGTCCGTCGAGATCGTCAATACGTTCGACCCCGCGGCCCACCCAGAGATCAACCAGTACGAGACCCAGGCCGTCGCGGTGCTCGCCATGGGCGACCGGCAGGTGTTCGACAACGTCCGGATCATCAGCACTCAGGACACCCTGTACGTCAAGGGACCGGCTGTCACGGACCAGGCCCGGCAGTACTTCGTCAACTGCTACATCAGAGGCACGATCGACTTCATCTTCGGTCACGCGACCGCGGTGATCGACCGGTCCCAGATCGTGATGCTCAACCACGTCGGCGGCACGATGCTGGCGCCGAACACCGACTACCGGAAGAAGTACGGGATCCTCGTCACCCACTGCGAGATAACGAACAGCAACGTGCCGATGAACACGATGCACCTCGGCCGGCCGTGGCACAACGCGCCGGAGGCCTGGCCGCAGGCGGTGGTCCGTGAGAGCACGGTGTCCCCCCACATCAAGGCGGATCAGCCCTGGACCAACATGGTCCCCGAGTACCCCTGGCAGTGGGCCCGGTTCAAGGAGTACAAGAACTCCGGCCTCGGAGCCGGCGTCGGCGAGAACGCGCCGAAGCTGACCGACGCCGAGGCCCTTGAATACACCGCCCGGAAGTATCTGGCCGGCACCGACGGGTGGGACCCCGTCCGGTGACCCAGCGTCTCTGACTGGCTTGGTGATCCCCAGTGTTGCTCAGAGATGCAGGCCGATCGTCTTCGTGCCCTGGTGCCGATGGACGAGTCCATCGGCCCGCGTGGCACGTCCCTCCGGACGCTGACCGGTCAGGCACATAGGTCCTGACCGGGAGGGTGCCCGACGTCGCCTGGGCGCCGGGCACGCGCGTCACACTCCGCCACAGGATCACTACGGTTGGCTGATCCGACTGGTGAGCCTTGCGCGTCGCCGTCCGCTGAGGCGCGTGACTCTGCTGGTGATGCTGTCCGGGTCATGCGGCGGCTGCGCACAGGGATGGGCGGCAGGTGTGCCGGGCCGGGAGCGGATCGGGGAGCAGTAATTGGAGGAAGTGGGCCACCGGCCGACGGGACAGGGCTGTCCTGCCCAGCCTGGTCGTGGCCCACTTCTTCCAATTGCCTGCTGGGGCATGACCGGTGGGGCGGCTGTGAGCAGTGGGGGCTCCAACCCCGCTGCTCCACCCCCACCCACTCCCCCCGCGCCCCGTCTCCGGCCTACTACCCAGCCGACGCAAGCGGCCCTCACCAGGGCCACCTGCCTGTCCGGGTCGCTCGCTCGCTTCCGACCCGTGCTGGAGCGAGCCGAGTCAAGGGTGGACCGCAGGGCTTTCGGCGCAGCCGACGCGAAGCGCCCTTTACTCGGATCGCGGAAGCACGACACTGGCCAAGAAGCGGGCAGCCCCACGGTCACATCACCAGCACGGCTGACGACACGCCGCTTCGTCCCCTACCTCAGCCGCCTCCCCGGCATGAACGTGAACACCGCGCCGCCGAGCAGTACGGCGGTCCCCGCCAGCAAGCCCAGGGCCCGCAGGGTGCTGTTGTTGTCGGAACCGGTGGCGGCCAGGCCGCCGTTCGTCGATGAGGAACCGCCGCCGGAGGCCGAACCTCCGCCGGAGCTGGAACCGCCGCCCGAGGCGCCGCTCGCCTGTTCCGTGGTGTCCAGGGTGAGGGAGACCTGTGACTCGGCCGGCGTGCAGGTCGTCGTCGTACCCAGGGCCTCGACCGTCAGGACGCCCGGTGACAGCGTGGACTCGCCGCTCGCGCCCGGCCTGTACGTGCCGGTGAGGTCCGGGATCTCGATCGGGTCGCCGGAGGCGATGGGCTCCGCGTTGGTCGGGCCCTCGACGTGGACCGTGCCGGTGTCGGCGCCGCCCAGGACCACCTCCATGGACGGTTTGACCGAGTCGGCCGGGATGGCGGCGGGGCTGTCCATCACAGACCCCCTGAACTGGACCGTGAGGTCGAAACTGCCGCCGTTCTTCTTGGCGTTGATCTGCACGGGAGAGGTCGCGTTCCGGTCGCCGATGGGCGTCTTGCACTCGTACGGGACCTGGACCTCCTCGCCGGTGAAGTCGGTCTGGCCGCCACCGCCGCCGCCACCGCCGCCACCGGTGCTGGAACCACCGGTCCCGGAACCGCCCGTGCCGGAGCCGCCCCCGGTGTCACCGCCGGTGTCACCGCCGGTCTCGCTCGCGCTGGGCGACGGCGACGAGGATCCCGTGGGCGGTCCCGTCGGCGTCCCTCCCGTCGTACCGCCCGAACTCCCGCCCCCCTCCGTCACATTGATGGTCGCGGCCTCCTGCACCGCCTCCGTGGGGGAGCACTTGGTGTCGGTGGAGATGGGCTGGTTGACGTTGATGTTGTACGCGTCCGGCGTCAGCGTCACCTCGCCCGCCGTCGTGAGCGTCAGCGTGCCCTTCATGTCGGACAGCTTCATGTCGCTGTTCCTGGGGATCGGCGGGTTGGTCCGCGGCCCCTCCATGGCGATGTCCCCGGTCTGGGCGCCGGCCGCCTTGAGGGTCCCGGTCGGCAGGACGGTGTTCTCCGCCAGGTCGAGGATGTCGGGGTTCTTGGAGGCGGCCTGGACGAACTTCCAGGTGATCTCGACCTCGTCGCCTACCTGGGCCTCGGCGGGCGCGGTGATCTCCACCGTGGTGGTGCCCTGGATCGGCGGCAGGCCCGAGATCGACGGCGGGATGCACTCGGTGGCGTAGGACACCTCGGCGGCCTGCGCGGGCGTCGCGGCGACGCCGATCAGGATGCCCGCGCCGCACAGCATCATGGCGACGCCCGCCGCGCCCGTTCTGCGGCCGCGGGCCGGTGTGACTCTCCTCGGCTTGCTCACGTCTGTCCCTTCCTGGTGGGAGTCGCAGGACTCGTCGGGCTGTCGTCGTGCGGTGCGGAGAGCGGACCGGCCGTGCCCGGACCGGAGTCCGGGGTGAACCACGGCAGGGTGGTCGAGGTGGCAGGGGAGGGTACGTCTTCCGAAGGGCTCAACTTCGGCAGGCGAGATGGGCGGGGTGGGCGAGGCAGGCCGGGCAGGCGGGGCAGGCGAAAGGTGAGTTCGGGCATACGGCGCCGCCCGCGGCCGGTGCCGCGACGCGGCCGTACCCGGTCCACCACCGCCATCCCGACGCGGAACACCGCCGCCGGTACGACCAGGCAGAGCAGGACCCAGAACAGGGTCACGCCCCAGGGCCGCCCCACGCCCCAGGGCTGCTCGGCGAGGACCTTCCCGCCGTACTTCAACGACACCGTGTAGTCGCCGTGCGCGCCGCCGGACAGCTCGACCGGCAGCTCGATACGGGCCCTCCGGCCGGGCTCGACGGTGCCCCGCCACTGCTGCTCCTGCCACTCCGGGGCGAACACGCCGTGCGAAGTGCCGACCTGGAAGACCGGGTTCTTGACGGTGGAGGTGCCGACGTTGCCGACGGTGAAGGCGAGCGTGCGGGTGGGCGGTGCCCCGAACCAGGTGAGCAGCCCGCTGGACCCGTCGAGCCGCGTGTCCGTCAGCACCGACAGCCGCCCGCCGGCCGGCTCCGCGGGCAACGGCTCCACCGCGTGCCCGGCGACCCGGAAGACCGCGTCGGCCTCGGCCTTCGCCCCGGTCACGGTGGCGACATGCACCACGCAGGGGCACGGCTCCGGCGGCTCGGCGACCGGCAGCTTCCGCTCGAACCGCCCCTCACCGTCCGTCGTCACCGCCCTCCCGTCCGCGTTGGCACAGGAGTTGGTCCCGCCGATCACTCCCCGGGACGGCGTGGACTGTCCGCAGATCAGAATCATCAGCAGCGCCCGCTCCCGCCAGCCGCTCCCGGTGACGGTGATCGAACCGCCGGTCCCCGCCTGCGACTCGGACAGCTCGACCACGGGCTTCTCCGCCGCGGCAGCGGGTGCCACCAGCGGCGCCCACAGCAACGCGAGCACCGCCACGAGCACCGGAAACCGCACCTTGCCGCTCACGTCACCGCTCCCGTCAACTCGACTTCCGTACGCGGGGATCCGGGCGCGTCGCCGTCCTCGGCCGTACGGCGCCGCCGCCGTCGTACGACTGCCAGCGCGGCGCCCGCCGTCACGGCGCCCGCTCCCCCGGCCACCGCTCCCGCAACCCACGGCACACACCACACCGACGCCCCCGCCACGTCCCGCGCCCCGCCCGGGGCCGTCACCGTCAGGCGCACGTCCACCGAGTCGAGGGCGGGGCGGTCGGCCCAGGGCTCGGTGAGTTTCATGCGGCGGCCGGGGGCCAGTTCGACGGGGAGGGCGCGCGGGGACCGGTCGAGGACGCGGCGGCCGAAGACGCCGTCGGCGCGGACGGCCAGCGTCGGCACGAGGACGGTCGTACCGCGGTTGACCAGCTCGTACGAGATGCCGTCGGCGCTCACCGACACGTGCTCGACGGTCAGTGCGGAGAGCCTGGGCCCGACGGCCCGCAGCCGCAGCGCGACCGCCCTGGACCGCCCGTCGCCGTCCTCCGCGACGACCGAGCCCGCGAGATCGCCGGGCGCGGCCCCCGCCGGAACGCGCACCGTGAAGGGAACGTCGGCGCGGGTCCGGGCGGGCACCCGCACCGATCCGTCGGCGAAAGCGATCGCGACCCCGGTCCCCCGCAGCCGTACGGTGACCGGCTCCCCGCTCCGGTTGATCACGGACACCGTGTCCTGCAGGACCGCCCCGGGCGCACCCTCGGCGTAGAAGGACGGCCGGCCACCGCCGGAGGGCGCGAGGGACCACGCCTCGGCGGCGGAAGCGGCGGGGGCGGCACCCGACAGCACCAGCACGGCGAGGATCAGGACACGGACGGCGCGGATCACGGCGCGGACGGCAGGGACGGCAGGGACGGCAGGGACGGCAGGGACGGCAGGGACGGCAGGGACGGCAGGGACGTCAAGGATCAGGACACGGACGGCAGCGGACGACATGGGCGGCTCCAGCGCTGTTACGGCGGACGGTCAGCGCGCCGTCTGATTCCTCCGTGTCAGCCACAGCACACCCGCCGCCCCCGTGAGCAGCACCGTGCCGCCCAGGGTGCCCAGGGCGATGGCCGAGTCCTCGGGGCCGGTCTGCGGGAGTTCGGCGCCGGAGCCGGAACCTCCATCGGAGCCGGAGCCCGAGCCGGACTGGGTGGAGCCGGAGGCGCCCGCGGCGGCCGTGACGTCGAGGGTCAGGGAGGGCCCGGGGCTGTTGGACGGCGTGCAGGTCGTCGTCGTACCGAGCGCCTTGATGGTGAGGACGTCCGCCGTGAAGGTGACCTCGCCGGTCTCCTTCGGGGTGTACGTGCCCGTCAAGTCGTTGATTTTGATCGGGGTGTTGGCGGGGATGGCTTCCTGGTTGGCGGGCCCGGTGACGTTCATCGTGCCGCTGTCGGCACCGCCCAGCTTGATGGTGGCGCTCGGGTTCATCGCGCCCCTGCCGAGTTCGACCGGGCTGGAGGAGACCCCTTCCTGCCACGACATCGTGATCTTGTAGCCGTTGCCGCTCTCGACGCCCGTGATGTCGATCGGCGAGACGGCACTCACGTCCCCGATCGGCGTCTCGCACTGGTAGTTCACGTCCACGACCTCGGCCCGGGCTGCGGGGGCGGTCATCAGCACCGCCGAGCCGGCCAGGGCCGCGACGGACGCGAACGCGGCGGTTCGTTTCCGGTACGACACGGTTCCGCTCCCTCACAAGTTCCTGACGGCACATCAGATCGAGCCGTCAAGGTACGCCCGGCTGTGAGAGGAGGGAAGACAAAGGGAGTGTTGGAAATGTGCTGATGCCGAAGTGCCCCTTCAGGGGCGCGGGGCTGGGCCGATATGCGGCTCCAAACCGAAACCGTACGGCCCGGCCCTCAGGCCGGCGCCCCCAACTCTGCCCAAACGGTTTTCCCGGCCACCCCGGGGGTCCGTACAACCCCCCAGTCCAGGCAGAGCCGCTGCACGATGAACATCCCGTGCCCACCCGGCCGCCCGGCGCGATGCGGCGTCCGCGGCGCAGGCTGCCCCGCCCCCCGGTCCGACACCTCGATCCGGATCACCTTGTTGTCACAGGCGATCCACAACTCGTCCGGCCCTTCGGCGTGCAGACAGGCGTTGGTGACCAACTCGGACACGACGAGCAGCACATCCTCAGCCGCGGCCCGCCGATCCGCGGTAGCGGCCGGCATCCAGCCCCACGCATACAACGCCTGCCGGGTGAAGTCGCGGGCCAGCGGAACAACCCCGCTCTCGCCGCCGAAGCTCAGCCGACGGAACTGGCGCCCGGCAGACGGTACGGACGCACCCTCCTCGGGCGCCCCGGAAGCGCCGCCAGGCTCATGGCCGCGGTCGCCCGGCGAGTGGGGCCGGGTGGTGCTCATCAGCGCTTCACCTCACCGATTCACCGGTTCACGATTCAAAAGTCACTTCACGGTCAGTACAGCCAGTGCTGCTGGTACAGCCAGTACAGCTGTACGGGCAGTACGCGTTTCTCCTGCCCTGCCGGACCCGCGGAACACTTCCGTCTTCAGCCACAGCGGCGGTGCGGAGGATGTGCCGCCCGGCAACCGCCGGTCCCGAAGGGGCGGGCGGGGCGCTCGAACCGGCCGATTCAGCCGGTCCGGTCGGTCAGGGCCGCGTCAAGCGAGTCATGCACGGTGAAGACCGCTTCGGCCCCCGTGATTTCGAACACACGCGCCACCACGGGCAGCATCCCGGCGAGATGTACGCCACCTCCGGCGGCCTCCGCCTTGAGCCGGGCGCCGAGGAGCACGTTGAGGCCGGTCGAGTCGCAGAACTCCAGGCGCGAGCAGTCGACGACCAGCCTGCTGAATCCTTTGGCCAGACAGTCTTCGAGTGGCTCACGCAACAGATCGACGGTGTGGTGATCCAGCTCACCCGCCGGGGTCACGACGGCACTGAGGCCCTCTTCCCTGACCTCCACCAGAAGCCGGCCAGACTGTGCGCTGCCGACCGTGCCGCGGTCCATGCCGTCTCTCTCTCCCGACGTCGTGGCTGCTGACTGACGCCCTCGAACACTACGCCTTCCCTACGCCCTCCGACACCCGAACATCCGCCCAGAATCGGACATTTACCCACAGAACGCACTTGCGGGAGGCTCGGTAAACCGGGTAGGGCTAGTAGGGACACGAAATCAAACACGGCCGGCTTTGGAGGCGCCGCACACCGCAGTGCACGCACAGGCTTCGGCAGCCATATGCCGAGAACGATGGAGGACATCATGTCACCCCGGCTCGACGCATCGCATACCCATACAGCGACGTCGACATCCCCCCCGGAACATCTGGAGCCCATCGCGGACACGGACGTACCCCCGGCGCAGGCCGACCTGCTCGCCGGTCTCCCGGACATTCCCCCGTACGACGAGGTGGGGCCGGTGGACGCACGGGCCCTGTCCAAGACCCTCTTCGAGCGGCTGGAGACGCTGGAGGAAGGGACCCACGAATATTCGTACGTCCGCAACACGCTCGTCGAACTCAACCTCGCGCTGGTCAAGTTCGCGGCCTCCCGCTTCCGCTCCCGCAGCGAGCCGATGGAGGACATCATCCAGGTCGGCACCATCGGCCTGATCAAGGCGATCGACCGCTTCGAGCTGAGCCGCGGTGTGGAGTTCCCCACCTTCGCGATGCCGACCATCGTCGGCGAGATCAAGCGCTTCTTCCGCGACACCTCGTGGTCCGTGCGCGTACCGCGCCGACTGCAGGAACTCCGGCTCGACCTGGCCAAGGCCGGTGACGAGCTGGCCCAGAAGCTCGACCGCGCCCCGACGGTCGGGGAGTTGGCGGAGCGGCTCGGTCTGTCGAAGGACGAGGTCGTCGAGGGCATGGCGGCGTCCAACGCCTACACCGCCAGCTCGCTCGACGCCCAGCCGGAGGAGGACGACGCCGAGGGTGCGCTCGCGGACCGCATCGGCTACGAGGACCACGGACTCGAAGGCATCGAGTACGTCGAGTCGTTGAAGCCGCTGATCGCCGAACTGCCGCCCCGGGACCGGAAGATCCTCTCGCTGCGCTTCGTCGCCGGCATGACCCAGTCGGAGATCGGCGACGAGCTGGGCATCTCGCAGATGCACGTGTCACGGCTGCTGTCGCGGACGCTGGTGCGGCTGCGGAAGGCGCTGACGGTCGAGGAGTGACGGCCTTCTGACCTGAAGGGCGGTCCGGCATGCGTGTGCCGGACCGCTTTTCGTTGTCCCGGCATGCGTGTGCCGGGCCGCTTTTCGTTGTCCCGGCATGCGTGTGCCGGACCGCTTTTCGTTGCCTGTCCTGGGGCCCTGGGGCGCGGTGGCAAGCGGTTCTCAGACCAGTCGCTCGCCGCCGCGCCAGACGCCGGAGACCAGGGGTACGCCCGGCCGGTAGGCCAGATGGACGTGGCTCGGGGCGTCGAGGAGGGCGAGGTCGGCCCGGGCCCCCGGGGTGAGTCGGCCGATGTCGTCGCGGCGCAGAGCCCGCGCCCCGCCCGCCGTGGCCGACCAGACCGCCTCGTCGGGGGTCATGCCCATGTCCCGTACGGCGAGGGCGATACAGAACGGGACGGAGGACGTGAAGGACGAACCCGGGTTGCAGTCGGTGGACAGGGCGACGGTGACGCCCGCGTCCAGGAGGCGGCGGGCGTTCGGCCACTCGGCGCGGGTGGAGAACTCGGCGCCGGGCAGGAGCGTGGCGACGGTGGAGCTGTCGGCGAGGGCGTCGACGTCCGCGTCCGTGAGGTGGGTGCAGTGGTCGGCGCTGGCGGCGTCGAGTTCGACCGCGAGCTGGACGCCGGGGCCGTAGGAGAGCTGGTTGGCGTGGACGCGCGGGTGCAGGCCCTTCGCCTTGCCCGCCGTGAGGACCGTGCGGGCCTGGTCGCCGTCGAAGGCGCCCTTCTCGCAGAAGACGTCGATCCAACGGGCATACGGGGCACAGGCGTCGAGCATCTCGCCGGTGACCAGGGCGACATAGGCGGCCGGGTCGTCGGCGTGTTCCGGCGGGACGATGTGGGCGCCGAGGAAGGTGACCTCGTCCGTGTGCGCGGCGGCGACGCGCAGGGCACGGGATTCGTCCTCGACGGTCAGGCCGTAACCCGACTTGGTCTCGAAGGTGGTGGTGCCCTGGCGGAGGGCCTCGTCGAGGTAACGGGTGAGGTTCGCCTCCAGTTCCGCGTCGCTTGCGGCACGGGTGGCGGCCACGGTCGTACGGATGCCGCCCGCGCTGTAGGACCGGCCGGACATACGGGCGTTGAACTCGGCGGTCCGGTCGCCCGCGAAGACGAGGTGGGAATGGGAGTCGACGAAGCCGGGGAGGACGGCCCGGCCACCGGCGTCGACCCGATTGTCAGTGGCGGGTGCTTTGCTTGATTCACCGGTCCACGCGACGTGGTCGCCTTCGATGACGACGGCCGCGTCCTGGATCAGCCCGAGGGGAGAACTGTCACCGGAGGAGGGGTCGTTGGTGACCAGCGTGGCGATGTTGGTGATGACGGTGCTGCTGCTCATGGCGTCCTCGTGGGTGCTGGGATCGGCGGCCGTCAGGCGCGCAGGGCATCGACTGCCCGCGCGAGAGCTTGCGGCACATCGGGTACGAGGGTGTGCTCCCCGTCTCGTACGACATGCCGCCCACCGACGATCGTGTGCCGTACGTCCGCTGCCGTCGCGGCGAATACGGCCGTCTCGGCGCCGAGCCTGGGCAGTGGCCCCGCCGTCCTGACCGAGTCCAGCGCGATCGTCGTGAGGTCGGCGAGGGCGCCCGCCTCGATCGTGCCCGCGTCGCCCCAGCCGAGGGCGGCGTGACCGTCGGCGGACGCGGCGCGCAGCAGCGCGGCGGCCGTCCAGTGACCGCGGGTGCGGGTGCGCAGCCGCTCGTTCAGCTCCATCGCGCGTGCCTCTTCGAGCAGGTCGATGACGGCATGGCTGTCGGAGCCGAGACAGAGCGGGGAGCCGGCTTTCTGCAGGGCGACGGCGGGGCCGATGCCGTCGGCCAGGTCCCGTTCGGTGGTCGGGCACATGCAGGTGCCGGTGGTGCTGGAGCCGAGCAGCCGGATGTCGTCGTCGGTGAGGTGGGTGTTGTGCACGCCGGTGGTGCGCGGCCCGAGGACACCGTGCTCGGCGAGGAGCCGGGTGGGCGTGCACCCGTGGGCTTGACGGCACGCGTCGTTCTCGGCGGTCTGTTCGGACAGGTGCACATGGAGCGGGGTCCGCCGCTCCTCCGCCCACCGCGCCACGGTCGCCAACTGGCCGGCGGGCACGGCCCGTACGGAGTGAATCGCCGCCCCGATCCGCGCGTGATCCCGATCCTTGAGAACTGAACAGCGTTCCGCCCAGGCGTCCGCGCCGCCGTCGGAGAAGCGGAGCTGGTGGGGGTCGGGCGGCTGTCCGAAGCCGGAGGAAAGGTAGGCGGTGTCGAGGAGGGTGATGCGCACACCGGCGTCGGCGGCGGCCGCGATGAGGGCTTCGCCCATGGCGTTGGGGTCGGCGTACGGGGTGCCGCCGGGTGCGTGGTGCACGTAGTGGAACTCGCCGACGGACGTGATGCCGGCGAGAGCCATCTCGGCGTACACGGCACGGGCCAGCGCGTGGTAGCTGTCCGGGTCAAGCCGGTCTGCCGTGGCGTACATGACCTCGCGCCAGGTCCAGAAGGTCCCGGAGCCGACCTGGACGGTGCCGCGCAGGGCGCGGTGAAAGGCGTGGCTGTGGGCGTTGGCGAGTCCCGGGAGGGTGAGCCCGCGGAGGATCTCGGCGCCGGGGGGCGGGCTGTCGACGCCCTGGCGGACGGCGCTGATCCGCCCGTCGGCGCCCGCGGCGGAGCCGCTGATGTCTACCGTGAGCGCGACACCCGGCTCGACGTGGGTGCCGAGCCAGGCGTGCTCCAGCCAGTAGGTCTTCGGTGTCACCTGCGGGCCAGCCCTTCCAGTACGTCGGCGAGTGCGGTCACCCCGGCCAGGCAGTCGTCCTCGGCCGCGAACTCGGCCGGGGAGTGCGAGACGCCCGTGGGGTTGCGCACGAACAGCATGGCGGTCGGGATGGTCCCGGAGAGGATCCCGGCGTCGTGTCCGGCCCCGGTACCCAGCACGGGCACCTTCAAGCCGGTGTCCTTGCCGAGGATGCGGCCGAGTTCGTCGCGCAGGGCGTGGTCGAACTCGACGACGGGTGTGAAGGACTCCCGTACGACGTCGAGGTCGATGCCGTGCGCGTCCGCGTACTCGCGCGCGGCCCTCTCGACCCCGCCGACCACGGCGTCCAGGCTCTCCTGATCGGCGGCACGGGAGTCGAGCCAGCCACGCACCAACGAGGGAATCGCATTCACCCCGTTCGGCTCGACCACGATCTTGCCGAAGGTGGCGACGGCACCGGCGAGTCGGGCCTCCCGGCGGGCGGCGAGCACCGTCTCGGCGTACGACAGCATGGGGTCACGCCGGTCCGCCAGCCGCGTGGTCCCCGCGTGGTTGGCCTCACCCCGGAAGTCGAACCGCCACCGCCCGTGCGGCCAGATGGCACTGGCGATGCCGACCCGATCGCCGCTGAGGTCCAGCGCCCGCCCCTGCTCGACATGCAGTTCGACGAAGGCGCCGATACGGGCGAGCCGCTCGGGGTCCGGCCCGATGGCCTCCGGGTCGTACCCGGCGGCCTCCATGGCCTGCGGCAGCGTGATCCCGTCCCCGTCCGTCAGCCGGTGCGCCTGCTCCACGGTGAGCTGCCCGGCGGCCAGCCGCGACCCGACACAGGCGAGCCCGAACCGCGCGCCCTCCTCATCGCCGAAGTTGACGATGGCGAGGGGCTTGGTGAGCCGGACGCCGCGCCGACGCAGTTCATCAACCGCGGCGAAGGAGGACACAACCCCCAGGGGCCCGTCAAAAGCCCCGCCATCGGGCACGGAATCAAGGTGCGACCCGGTGACGACGGCGTCCTCCTGCGCGGGATCACCGAGCCAGGCCCACTGATTGCCGTTCCGGTCGAGCTCATAGCCCAGCCCCCGGCTCTCGGCCTGCCCCTTGAACCACTCCCGACACTCAGCATCGGCACCGGTCCAGGCGAAGCGCCGGTACCCCCGGGAGTCGGGATTCCTCCCGATGGGCAACAACCCCCGCCACATCTCCTGAAAGGAGCCTCCACCCGACGCGAGCTGCGAGTCATCAGCCGCCCCGGACCGCGCGGAGGCCCCGCCAGGCTGTGGGCAGTCGTTCCGCAGGGGGATGGGAGTCCCCCCGCTGGAACGAAGTTGAGAGTGGGGAAGGGTGGGCACAGCCGGACGTGCAGCCGGACGCGCAGTCGGCGACGAGCCATCCGCCCTCACCGAGGAGTTGCCGTGCCCGCCTTCACGCTGGTTCACGCGTCGTCACCTTCGCGCATAGGTACCCGGACACCCCGTTCGTCGGAAACCGACTCCGCGATGTCGTACCCGGCGTCCACATGCCGGATGACGCCCATGCCGGGGTCGTTCGTCAGCACCCGCCGGATCTTCTCGCCCGCCAGCTTCGTACCGTCGGCGACCGTCACCTGCCCCGCGTGAATCGACCGCCCCATACCGACCCCACCCCCATGGTGGATGGACACCCAGGACGCCCCCGAAGCCACGTTCACCATCGCGTTCAGCAGCGGCCAGTCGGCGATCGCGTCGGAGCCGTCCAGCATCGCCTCCGTCTCCCGGTACGGAGACGCGACGGACCCGCAGTCGAGGTGATCCCGCCCGATCGCCAGCGGCGCGGCCAGCTCACCGCTCGCCACCATGTCGTTGAACCGCTCACCGGCCTTGTCCCGCTCGCCGTACCCGAGCCAGCAGATACGCGCGGGCAGCCCCTGGAAGTGGACGCGCTCACCGGCCATCCTGATCCAGCGGTGAAGGGACTCGTTCTCGGGGAAGAGGCCGAGGATCGCCTTGTCGGTCCTGGCGATGTCGGACGCCTCACCGGACAGCGCGGCCCAGCGGAAGGGGCCCTTGCCCTCGCAGAAGAGGGGCCGGATGTACGCGGGGACGAAGCCAGGGAAGGCGAACGCCCGCTCGTACCCGGCGAGTTGGGCCTCGCCCCGGATCGAGTTGCCGTAGTCGAAGACCTCCGCACCGGCGTCCATGAAGCCGACCATGGCCTCGACATGACGGGCCATGGACTCACGCGCCCGGGTCGTGAAACCGGCGGGGTCCTTCGCGGCGTAGGACGCCATGTCGTCGAAGTCGACGCCGAGCGGCAGGTACGACAGCGGGTCGTGGGCGGACGTCTGGTCCGTCACGATGTCGATGGGGGCGCCCTCGGCGAGCATGCGCGGCAGCAGCTCCGCCGCGTTGCCCAGCAGGCCGATGGAGAGCGGGCGCCGGGCGTCGCGGGCCTCGACCGCGAGCTGGAGCGCGTGCTCCAGTGAGTCGGCGCGCACATCGAGGTACCGGTGCTCGATGCGCCGCTCGATGGCCCGTGGATCGCAGTCGACGCAGATGGCGACACCGTCGTTCATGGTCACGGCGAGCGGCTGGGCGCCGCCCATGCCGCCGAGGCCGGCGGTCAGCGTGATCGTCCCCGCCAGCGTCCCGCCGAACTTCTTCGCGGCGACGGCGGCGAACGTCTCGTAGGTGCCCTGGAGGATCCCCTGCGTGCCGATGTAGATCCAGGAACCGGCGGTCATCTGGCCGTACATGGTCAGGCCGAGCTGCTCCAGGCGGCGGAACTCCTCCCAGTTCGCCCAGTCGCCGACGAGGTTGGAGTTGGCGATGAGAACGCGCGGGGCCCACTCATGGGTCCGCATGACGCCGACGGGGCGGCCGGACTGGACGAGCATGGTCTCGTCCTGCTTCAGGGTCCGCAGCGTCCGCACCATCGCGTCGAAGGAGCGCCAGTCACGGGCCGCCTTCCCCGTCCCGCCGTAGACGACGAGCTTGTCGGGGTGCTCGGCGACCTCGGGGTCGAGGTTGTTCTGCAGCATCCGCAGGGCGGCTTCCTGCTGCCATCCCAGGGCACTCAGTTCCGTACCGCGCGGGGCTCGTACGGCGCGGGGTCCTGACATGGTCTGCCTCCTAGCGGGTGTACTGCGGGGTGTACTGCGGATCATTACTGTCGTTATTCACATCCTGTCTTCCTGAATAGAACTAGTCAACACATTCTCCCGGCGGCACGGGTAGGTCACCGGTGTTTGGCTGGACACACGAGCCGGGCGGCAAGCCTGCGACGGTAGGCGCAACGACACGACGGGGGATGCCATGGACAACATCACCGACCACCGCGAGAGCGGCCTCGATCGGACCGGCCGCCGCGACGACGCCGTCCGCGCGGCCGTCGGGCAGGGACTGCTCGGCCCCGAAACCCCCATCGTCGGGCTTCTCGACGTCACCGGCATGCGGGAGTCGGCGGCCGAGCTGCGGACGGCGTTCGACGCGGTCGTGGCGCCGGGGACGCCGGTGCTGCACGCCTTCGCGGTGAAGGCGACCCCGCTGGTGCCGGTGCTGCGGCTGCTGCGGGACGAGGGGATCGGCGCGGAGGTGGCGAGCCCGGGTGAGCTGGCGCTGGCGCGGGCGGCGGGACTGTCGCCGGACCGGACGGTGCTGGACTCGCCCGCGAAGACCCCGGCCGAGCTGCGCGAGGCGCTGGCACTGGGGATCGCCGTGAACGCGGACAATCCGCAGGAACTGGACCGTATCGACGCGCTGATGAGGTCCGCGATCAGCGACTCACCCCTGGGAATCCGGGTGAATCCACAGGTCGGCGGGGGCTCCATCGGGGCGACGTCCACGGCCACGGCGACCTCGAAGTTCGGGGTGGCGCTGCGGGACGAGGGGGCGCGGGAGTGGGTGGTGCGGGCGTATGCCGAGCGCCCGTGGCTGACGCGGCTGCACGCGCACACCGGGTCGCAGGGCATTCCGCTGTCGCTGATGGCGCGGGGCACCGCGGAGACGTTCGCGCTCGCCGAGGAGATCAACCGGCGGATCGGGCGGCCGCAGATCGACACGATCGACATCGGCGGCGGGCTGCCGGTGAACTTCGCGTCGGACGCGACGACGCCGACGTACGCGCAGTACGCGCGGACGCTGCGGGAGGAGGTGCCGGGGCTGTTCGACGGGCGGTACGGGCTGGTGACCGAGTTCGGGCGGTCGCTGCTGGCCAAGCACGGGACGGTGGTGGCGCGGGTCGAGTACGCCAAGAGCGCCGGCGGGCGGCCGGTCGCGGTCACGCACGCGGGCGTGCAGGTGGCGGCGCGGACGGTGTACGTGCCGGGGTCGTGGCCGCTCAGGATCGCCGTGTACGACGGGAAGGGGCGGCCCAAGGAGGGGCCCGAGGTGGTGCAGGACGTGGCCGGCCCGGCGTGCTTCGCGGGCGACCTGCTCGCCGAGGGGCGTGCGCTGCCTCTGCTGGAGCAGGGGGACTACGCGGCGGCGCTGGACACGGGCGCGTACTATTTCGCGCACCACTACGCGTACAACTCCCTTGTCCGGCCCGGCATCTACGGCTTCGCGCCGGACGGTTTGGGAGGTGTCGCCTTCGCGACGGTGCGGGAGCCGCAGAGCCTCGACGAGATCGTGGCCGAATCGGGAGGGGCGCACGCCTCCGCCCTCACCACCCTTCGCACCCCCTGACCGACCTTCCGGACGCCCCATCCATCACCCCCGGCAGCGGGTCGCCCTGAACCGGTTGAACGCCGTCCGCACGACGCCGGACCCCCCACCCCGGGTCCGCACACGCCGGCCGACCACGGACATCACACCCCGGCATTCCGCACACGCATCACACCCCGGCATTCCGCACACGCATCACACCCCGGCATTCCGCACACGCATCACACCCCGGCATTCCGCATACGCATCACACCCAGGCGTTCCGCATACGCCGGTCGGCGACGGAGACAGAGACGGCGACCGCCACGACAGGCCCACGGCGGTCGGCTCCAGGTGGACGACGCGGTGACCGCAAAGTCAGCCCACGGCACCCAAGCCCGCACTCCGACCGAGCCGTCACCAACCAGCCCGCACACCCACCCAGCCGCCACCAACCAGCCCGCACACCCACCCAGCCGCCACCAACCAGCCCGCACACCCACCCAGCCGCCACCAACCAGCCCGCACACCCACCCAGCCGCCACCAACCAGCCCGCACACCCACCCAGCCGCCACCAACCAGCCCGCACACCCACCCAGCCGCCACCAGCCGAGCCGGACGTCGCGGCCGGCCCTGCCGAGGCGGGGCTCAGGCCAGCGCGGCGGCGGCGCGGCGGCGGGTGCCGCCCGGCCCCGCGTCGCCCGCTGCGATGCCGGTGCTGCGGTAGGCCTGCACGGCCTTGCCGGCCGGGCGTCCGCCGTTGCCGGTCAGCCAATCGGCCCGCACCCACAGCAGCGCGTCCTCCGCATGCTCGCGCTGTCCGAGCCACTCCGCCTTCAGCCACAGCCCGACCCCGCATCCGGCCAGCAGCTGCCCGCCCGCGACCGGCACGGCGAACGCGCTGCCGACCGCGGCGAGGAAGGCGAGCAGCAGCCACCAGCGGTGCCCGCGCCGCCAGTTCCAGACGGTCGTGTGCCGGGCCTGGAGTACGTCGTGCTTGCCCGCGCGGGCCGCCGAGTCGGCGAGGGCGACGTACCGCTTGCGCCGCGCGTACGCCACCACGACCGCCGCGAGGATGAACAGCGCGGACCCGGCGAGCACCCCGATCCGGCGTCCCGTCAGCCCCGGCACCAGGATCCCGATGCCCGCCGCGAACACGCCGAGCCACCACATCGGCGCCGCTCCGGCCCGTACGACGACGGCCACCCGAGCCAGCCCCTGACCTCCGCCTGACACTTCCCGCCTCCTCGCCGCGTCGGCACACAGTGCTCGTTGCACAGTGCTCGTTGGAGCGGGAGGTTAGCGGCACAAAGTGAGACGAATCTAAGAGGCGCGTCGCAGACGCGTCACAGGCGACGTCAATCGACGAAGAGGCCCTTCGCCGCCGCCTTCGCGTCGAACTCCTCCAGGCGGGCCTGGGCGTCGGGCAGGTCGTCGCACATCGCCTCCAGCAGCACCCGGCCCAGCAGCATCGGCGCGCAGGCCGTGTCGAAGGCGAGGCCGGTGCCGACGGCGGCGGGGAGCAACAGGTCGGAGGCCTTGGCGACCGGCGCGAAGGCGGAGTCGGCGACCGTCACCACCGTCAGCCCCGCGTCCTTCGCGTAGCCCAGCGTGTCCACGACCTCGCGGGGATGGCGAGGCAGGGCGAAGCACAGCAGGGCGGTGGCGCCGGCCCGGACCGCCGCGTCGATCCGGTCGTGGATCATCGTGCCGCCCTCGTTCAGCAGCCGGACGTCCGGATGGACCTTGGCGGCGAAGTAGGCGAAGCCGTACGCCTGGGAGGCCGCGGCCCGCAGTCCGAGCACCGGCAGCGGCCGGGACGCCGCCAGCAGCCTGCCCGCCTTCGCGACCGGCCGCGGATCGGCCAGCAGCTCCGCGAGATGCCGCAGGTTCTCGATCTCGGCCTCGACGGCCTGCTGGTACTCGTTGTACGACGCCGAGGCCGCCGACTGTTCGGCGGGCGCGACCTCACGCAGGTGCTTGCGCAGCGCGGGGTAGCCGTCGAAGCCGAGGGCGACCGCGAACCGGGTCACCGACGGCTGGCTGACCCCGGCAAGCTCGGCCAGCTCCACACTGGACAGGAACGGCACGTCGGCGGCCCGCCGCACCATGCTGTGCGCGATGCGCCGCTGGGTCGGCGTCAGCCGGTGCCCCTCGAAGAGCGTCTGCAGCCGTGCGGCCGGGCTGTCGGTCACGCTCGTACTCCCCTCGGCGGTCATGACTCGCTGCCCCTCCAGATGTCCGTGAACCGGTCCAGCAGTGCGGTCGCGGCCGTCACGTCGTCCGTGAGCGGCCGGTCGGCCAGGTCGTCGTCGAGCACCGACTCGGCCAGCTCCAGCGCCCTGCCCACCGGCAGCCCGGGGTCGGGCCTGAGGTCACGCAGGCGCAACGCCCGTACGGCGGCGACGAGTTCACAGCCGACGACGAGACGGTACGCGCCGCACGCCCGCAGTGTCTGCCGGGCGGCGAGCGAGGCGAAGCTGGCCTGCTCCTCGACGCCCCGGGAGAGTACAGCGTGCCCGAGCGACGCGGGCGCGGAGAAGGCCCGCAGGTCACCGAGGGCGGCCGAGGCGGCGTACTCAAGGATCATCACGCCGGAGGAGGCGGGTTCGTTGTCGGCGAGGAAGGGCTTGAGGCGGGTGTAGGCGGGCTCGTTGAGGGTGGACAGGCGGGAGGTGGACAGCCTCGCCACCTGAGTGAGCGCGAGCCTGAAGTGGTCCAGGGCGAGGGCGAGGTGGGCCTGGTAGAAGCCGCCGTGGTGGTAGGCGGCCATGTCCTCGGGGGAGATCAGCGGGTTCTCGGCGGCGGCGTTGATCTCGATGCCCAGCACCTCCTCCAGGGTGTCCGCCGCGTCATGCGCGGGCCCGTGGATCTGGGGCAGGCAGCGGAAGCCGTACGGGTCCTGGATCCGCCCGAGGGGAGGCGTGGGCCGGTCCGCCGCACCGAGCAACTCCCGCATCCGGCGGGCGACTTCGGCGGAACCCCGGTGCGGGCGGGCGGCGTGCACGGGGGCGGCGTACGCCTCGTAGGAGCCGTCGACGGCGAGCAGTGACAGCGCGCCGACGACCTGCGTGGCGCCGATCAGCCCGCGCAGTTCGTGCACGGCGAGGGCGGCCTGGCCGAGGGTGAGGGCGTTGCTGCTGATGAGCGCGAGGGCGTCGTTGTTGTCGAGCGGCTGCGGTTCGGGCGCCCCCGAGCCGCGCCAGGGGTGCTCGCCCGCCAGCGCGAGCCCGGCCTGCGCGAGGGCGGCGAGGTCGCCGGTGCCGACCGAGCCGAACTCGTTCACGACCGGGTACGCACCGCTCTCCAGCGCCTCGCACAGGGCCGTGACGACGCTGGGCCTGAGGCCCGAGCCGCCGGCCAGCAGCTGATTGGCGCGGACGGCGAGCATGGCCCGCACCTGCCGGGCCGGAAGCTCCTCACCGATGGCGCCGGCGTGGCTGCGCAGCAGGCGCAGGCCGTGCCCGGCCGCGGCCTCGGTGGGCACGTCCTCGTTCCGGTTGGCGCCGACGCCGGTGGACCGGCCGTAGACGCGTCCGGTCGCGGCGATCTGGCGGGCGGCGTCCCAGGACTCCTCGGCGCGTTTCATGGCCTCGGTCCCGGGGACCGGCCGAGCGGCTCCCTCGGCCAGGCGCACGACGTCCGCCACGCCGAGACCCACACCGTCGAGGACGACCAGGCCGGTATGCACAGAGTCCTGCGTGTCCACGATCCGAGACGACATAAGGCCCACACTCCCCTCAACTCGGACATCCAATCTCGTCTGCCGGTCATCCGTTACCTCGGATTAACGCCGGAGCATTGACAACCTATTCAGACACCAAGAACTCTGCATGACGTTATACAGCCGGGCAAGGGACACATCATGATCCAGTTCGACGCGGTCCACAAGCGCTTCCCGAACGGCACGACAGCAGTCCACGACCTCTCCCTGGAGATGCCGGAAGGCGGCGTCACCGTGCTGGTCGGATCCTCCGGTTGCGGAAAGACAACCACCCTCCGGATGATCAACCGAATGGTCGAGCCGACCTCTGGCACCATCCAGGTCGGCGGCAAGGACATCACCCAGCAGGACGCGGCCGAACTGCGCCGCTCCATCGGATACGTCATCCAGCAGTCCGGGCTCTTCCCGCACCGCACGGTGCTCGACAACGTCGCCACCGTGCCGCTCCTGCTCGGCTGGGGCCGGCGCAAGGCGCGCTCCCGCGCGGCCGAACTGCTGGAGACCGTCGGCCTCGCCGCCGACACCGGCAGGCGATACCCGCACCAGCTCTCCGGCGGCCAGCAGCAGCGTGTCGGGGTGGCCCGCGCACTCGCCGCCGACCCGCCCGTCCTGCTGATGGACGAGCCGTTCGGCGCGGTCGACCCGGTCGTGCGCACCCAGCTCCAGGACGAACTCCTCAGACTCCAACAGGAGTTGAGCAAAACCATCGTCTTCGTCACGCACGACATCGACGAGGCCGTCCGGCTCGGCGACCAGATCGCGATCTTCCGCACCGGCGGCCACCTCGTCCAGTGCGCGACCCCCACCGAACTGCTCGCCCGCCCCGCCGACGACTTCGTGGCCGACTTCCTCGGCGCCGAGCGCGGACTGAAGCTGCTCTCGCTGACCAGCCTCGCGGCCGTGCCGCAGGCCCCCGTCCCCGAGGGCGGCACCTGGACGCTCGTGCTCGACGACGCACGCAAGCCCGTCCACTGGGCGTCGAAATCCGAGCCGGACGCCCAGATCCCCGTACGACCGCTCAAGGACACCGACTCCCTGCTGTCCGCGCTGAACGAGTCCGTCGCCTCCCCCACCGGCCTGATCGCCCGCGTCGACGCGGACGGCGTCCTCACCGGCGTCTCGTCCCGCGACGACATCCACGAGCACGCGGGCAACGCACACACCGAAGCGCGAGTGGCCGCATGACCATCGACTGGTCGTGGATAGCCGACCACACCGACGACCTGACCACCCTCACGGTCTCCCATCTCCAAGCGGCCCTGAGCGCGGTCTTCTTCGGCCTGCTGATCTCGCTCCCGCTCGCCGTCGTGGCCCACCGCGTCCGCCCCCTGCGCGGCATCCTGCTCGGCCTCTCCAATGTCCTGTTCACGATCCCGTCGATCGCGATCTTCGTGCTGCTGCTCCCGGTCAGCGGACTGACCCGTACGACCACCGTCATCGGCCTGACCGTCTACACGCTGGTCGTGCTGCTGCGGAACACGGTCGAGGGCCTCGACTCCGTCCCCGCGAAGACGAAGGAGGCGGCGAAGGCGATGGGCACGCGCCCGTTGCGCACGCTCCTCACGGTCGAACTGCCCCTCGCCCTCCCCGTGATCATGGCGGGCGTACGGATCGCGACCGTCATGTCCATCTCCCTGGTCTCCGTCGCGACCTACATCGGCGACGGCGGCCTCGGCCAGCTGTTCACGGACGGCTTCCAGCGCAACTTCCCGACCCCGGTGATCGTGGGAGTGGTCCTCACGCTGCTGCTCGCCGTGGTGGCGGACGCGCTCCTGGTCGCCCTCCAGTACGCCCTCACCCCGTGGAAGAGGCGGCGAGCCTGATGTACGAACTCTTCAAGGACCTCGGCAGCTGGCTGGTCAGCGGCGAGCAGTGGCAGGGCACCGACGGCATCGCCCACCGCCTCGCCGAGCACCTCCAGTACTCACTCCTGTCGACCCTCATCGCTGCCGCGATCGGCCTCCCCCTCGGCCTGCTGATCGGCCACACCGGCAAGGGCGCGTTCGTCGCGATCAACCTCGCCTCCTTCGGCCGCGCGCTGCCGACCGTCGGCCTGGTCGTGCTGGTCTTCCTCGCCAGCGGTCTGTCCATGACGCCGGTGTACGTCGCCCTGGTCGCCCTCGCGGTCCCGGCGATCGTCACCAACACCTACGCGGGCATGACGGCGGTGGATCCGGATGTGAAGGACGCGGCGCGCGGCCAGGGCATGCGCGGCCACCAGGTCCTCTTCCAGGTGGAACTCCCCCTCGCCCTCCCCCTGATCATGACCGGCCTGCGCCTGGCGCTGATCCAGGTCGTCGCCACGGCCACCATCGCCGCGTACGTCTCCTTCGGCGGCCTGGGCCGCTACGTCTTCGACGGCCTCGCCCAGCGCGACCTCGTGCAGGTGATGGGCGGCGCGGTGCTGGTCGCCGTGGTCGCCATCGGCCTCGACCTCGCGCTGTCCGGCCTGCAGCGCTTCCTCTTCCGCCACCGCACCGCCTAGGGAAAGCATGAGGCCCACGAAAGCCATGAAGCCTGCGAAAGCCACGAAGCCCGCGAAAGCCACGAAGTCTCCGAAAGCCACGAAGCCCGCAATGAATCGTCGTACGCTCCTCGGCGGCCTGTTCGCAGCAGGCTCCGTCACCGCCCTGTCCGCCTGTTCCAGCGGCATCACCTCCCTCGACGGTGGAGGCACCACCGGCGGTGGCGGCGGCTCCAGCGAGGGCGGCATCACCATCGGCACCGCCAACTTCACCGAGAACCAGGTGCTGGGCTACCTCTACGCGGCCGTCCTGGAATCGGCCGGCGTCGAGACGACCGTCCGCCCCAACCTCGGCACCCGCGAGATCCTCATCCCCGCGCTCAGGGGCGGCGACATCGACCTCCTCCCCGAGTACCAGGGCGCCCTGCTGCACTACCTCGACACCAAGTCGACGGCGACGGAGGAGGGCGAGATGCAGAACGCCCTCGCCGTCGCGCTCCCGGCCGGCCTGCAGATCCTGCCGTACGGCATGGCCGAGGACTCCGACGCCTTCGTCGTCACCCGGGAGACCGCGAAGAAGTACGGCCTGACCTCCCTCGCCGACCTGAAGAAGCAGAACGGCAAGCTGGTCCTCGGCGCGGCGCCCGAGGTGAAGAAGCGGGAGGTGGGCGTCGTGGGCCTGGAGGAGGTGTACGGCGTGGAGTTCAAGGAGTTCAAGTCACTCGACTCCTCCGGTCCGCTGGTCAAGGGCGCCCTCAAGAAGGGCGACGTCGACGTGGCCAACCTCTTCACCACCGACACCGACATCCAGGCCAACGACTGGGTGGTGCTCACCGACCCCGAGAACCTCATCCCCGGCCAGCACGTCGTCCCCCTCATCGCCGACCGCAAGGCCGACTCCACCGTCCGCAAGGCCCTCGCCGAACTCGGCAACGTCCTCACCACCGCCCAGCTCACCGAGCTGAACCGCCGGGTCGACAAGGACAAGGAGGACCCGGAGGACGTGGCGAACGACTACGCCAAGCAGCACGGCCTCACCACATAGCCCGAGCACGAACACGGGGGCTAACCCCAGTGCGGCCCGCGTCCCCGCTCCCTACCGTGGAGCGCATGACAGGAATGGACGCGCGGGACGCCGAGATCAAGAAGGAACTCAACGCCACCCTGCAGGCCCGCAGGGAACTGGGCGAGGAGTACGAGTCCGCGCTGGTCGACTCGTTCCTGGAGAAGGTCGACCAGCGCATCGACAGCGCGGTGGAGCGCCGGGTGCGCCGGCAGCTGGCCGAGCAGCAGATGGTGCTGGCCCGCGACTCACGGTCGCCGAAGGCCAACGACTCCGACACCTTCGGCGAACGCTGGGGCTTCGGCATCGTCTCGCTGATCCTCGCCGTTCCGCTGTCCGCGATCGGCGGCGGCGTCGCGGATCTGCCGGGCCTGCTCGTCGCCTGGGCCGGCATCGTCGGCGTGAACGTGGTCCAGGCCGCCCGCAACAACCCCGGCCTGTTCCGCCGACGCCACAAGTCCTCCCAGGACAGCGACTGGGAGAAGTGAGCGCGCGGGCCTCCGGGCCCGGTGCACACGCCGGAGCCGGCTCGGAGACGGCGGAGAGGCTTGAGTCGCTCGACACTTGGAAAGCCCGGAAGGCCCGGAAAGCAACGACTACCGCAATCATCAATTGAGGAACCACGACGGCGACCAGCCAGGTCCGCGAGAGCGGCGGCGGTTTAGCCGCAAAGGGCGTGGCGTTGCGCGCGGGGACCGCCGCACCCCCGTTGCCGGGGGGGCGGGACGACGGCGGTCCCCGCCCGCGAGGGACGCGGGCCGGGTCAGGGCCGGGCTTGCGCGTCCATGGCGTCCATGGAGGTCCGGGAGCCGCTCCGGAGGTCCTTGGACGTTCGGCGTCGGCCGGGGCGGGGAGCCGCTCCCGCCCTGCCGACATCCACTAATGTGCCGGACCTGTGTTAAGCGGGTGCTGCGCGGACGTGACGCGCTCGTACCACTTCCGCGAAGTCCACGAAGGCCGCTGATCACCGCAAGTTCGCCTTGGACACGGGCCGTTCACCTGCCTCTTGCGGGGAGGTCCCGGCGTTCACGACGAGGGCGAATCGAATCGCATCCCCGCATGGCGGCATGGCGGCGCAGACCGGCGCCGTATCCGGTTCACGGGCGCGGAGCGCCCGGCACCCTGGGACACTTCTACTGCTCGTTCGTGGTCCCGGCCCGGGTACAGCCGCTGCCGCAGACCGGCCGGGTGATCGGTGTCGACTGGGGGGTGCGTGAGATCGCGACCACCACGTCCGACACCCATGATCTCCCGCACGCCCAGCGCGGGAAGAAGGCACAGGCCAGGCTGTCGCGGTACGACCGCATGATGGCCCGCCGCAAGCCGACGAA
>NZ_WJBG01000252.1 GCF_009709555.1 Streptomyces blattellae
ACTGGCGGGGCAGGCCCCTGACCAGCCACGACGTCATCGTGAACAGCATCGCGGCGACCACCACCCGCACCGGGCTGAAAGTCCGCGCCGAACTCGACACCGCCACCTACCCCACCGGCGTCCGCATCAGCAACCGGCAGATGGCCGCCCTTCCCCTGGACCACCACGCCTGGCACGGCGACTGGAACTACAGCCTTCGCCCCGAGCCGTACGACCAGGTCAGTGACGCCCCGGACCCGTTCGACCAGCCCAGTGCCGACCTCGCCTGGCTGTGCCACCCGGCCCTGACCGGGCTCCCGGCCGAGGAGTGGACCAAGCTGATCACCACGCTCACCGCCCTCCACGAGGACCAGCGGGAAACGCACCTGGACAAACGGCGTGGCCACCGGCCGCGCATCAAGGGTGGTCCTCTCACCGGCCGTCGCCCCCTCCTCACCCTCGCCGACCGGCTCCTGGCCACCCTCCTTCACCAGCGGCTCGGGCTTCCGCAGGTCGCGATCGCCCGCCTCTTTACCGTGACACCCGAAACCATCAACCGGCGCATCCGCGACATCCGCCAACTCCTCGACACCGCTGGACACGTCATCCACCCCGCCGACGACCGACTCACCACCCTCGAGGACCTCTACGCCCTCGCCAGCGCGGCAGAGATCACCCACCCACCAAACGTCAAGACAGCGAGTTGTTAATCGGCAAGCCCTAACTACACGGCATTGGTACTAGTCCTGGCGCGGCGATTCGGCGTTACTGACCTTCAAAGCGTGGTGTCGTAGGGGCTGACGTCTCATGATCCCTGCGGTATGGCGACTGCATGAGGTATCCGCAAGGGGGCGGGTTGACCGACGAACGGCGGGCCTTCCGCGAGCAGTTGCGGTTGGAGGCGGCCGAGCGGTTCAGGCAGGGCGACGAAAATACGGTCATCGCTCACGAGCTGCGGGTCAGCGTCCGGTCGGTCCAGCGTTGGCGCAAGGCTTGGTCGCAGGACGGGCCGGGAGCCCTGGTCTCGAAGGGCCCGGCATCGCTGCCGCTGCTCAGCGACGAACTGTTCACCGTGCTGGAGCGTGAGTTGGCCAAGGGGCCGGTGGCACATGGGTGGCCGGACCAGACGTGGACCCTGTCGCGGATCAAGACGCTGATCGGACGCCGCTTCCACAGGAGCTACACAGTGCAAGGGGTGGCCGCCCTGCTCAAGCGGCACGGCTGGAGCTGCCAGGTCCCCGCCCGGCGGGCGGTCGAGCGGGACGAGAACGTGATGGCCGGCTGGATGAAGGAGACCTGGCCGCAGGTGGAAGGACCGTGGCGGCGCTCGACGCCTGGCTCGTCTTCGAGGACGAAGCCGGATTCTCGATGACGCCGCCGACCACCCGCACCTGGTCCCGCCGCGGCCACACCCCTGTGGCGCGTGCGGGGCCGCTCCCGCCGCCGCTTATCGGTGGCCGCCCTGGCCTGCTACAAGGCTGGCGAATCCTCGCGGCTGATCTACCGGCCCTGCCCGGACGCCCGGCCCGATGGGCGCAAAAGCTTCTCCTGGAAGGACTACCGCGACCTGATCCAGACCGCTCACCAGCAGCTTGGCGGCCCGATCGTGCTGGTCTGGGACAACCTCAACACCCACCTCACCGCCGGCATGCGCCGATACATCGCCGACCGCGACTGGCTCACTGTCTTCCAGCTGCCGCCCTACGCACCCGACCTCAACCCGGTCGAGGGCATCTGGTCCGTCCTGCGACGCACCACCGTGGCCAATCGTGCCTTCGCCGATCCCGATGACTTGATCACTGCCGTCCGACGCGGCCTACGCCAGCTCCAGTACCGCCACGATGTCCTCGACGGCTGCCTCACCGGCACCGGCCTCCGACGCCAGCCACCATGACGACATCACGCATTCAAGGTCAAGTAGCCATGGCGGGCTCCAATAGTTCGCTGGGCGAACTTGTCGACGGCGCTCGATCCTTGAGGTATCGCCGGACCTGTCGCTTCGCCCGCGGCGCACGTCCGTGGTGCGATGGAACTGAGGGCGGAAAGGAGAGCGATCATGCCTGCAGCGAAGCGAACGAGTGTCGCCGCCTCGGTGTCGGTCCGCCCGCTGGTTGAGCCGGACCTGGATCGGGCCGACGAGATCTTCAGGGTCGCCTTCGGGACCTTCCTCGGGGCCCCTGAGCCGGAGACGTTCTTCGGGACCGCCGACTATGTCCGCACCCGCTGGGCGGCAGATCCACACGCGGCCTTCGCAGCGACCGTCGAGGGCGAGGTCGTCGGATCGAACTTCGCCGCCAACTGGGGCAGCGTCGGGTTCTTCGGCCCGCTGACCGTACGTCCGGATCTGTGGGACCAGGGCATCGGCAGGCGCCTCATGGAACCGGTCATGGCCTGCTTCGACACCTGGGAGAACCGCCACCTCGGCCTGTTCACCTTCTCGCACAGTCCCAAGCACCTCGAGCTCTACCGCCGGTACGGTTTCTGGCCCCGATTCCTTACAGCCATCATGAAGAAACAGGTCGCCGTCAGTGCCGCAGTCCCCGGCCGAGTGCTGTACGGCGAGCTGACCCCCGCTGAGCGGCCCGACGCACTGAGCCTCAGTCGCGCACTGACGGAGGCCGTGTACGAGGGTCTGAGCCTGGCGCGCGAGATCATGGCCACACAGGCGCAGGGGCTCGGCGACACCATCCTCCTCGAGGGCGCCGACTCCGACCTCGACGGTCTGGCTGTCTGCCACTGCGGAACGGGGTCGGAGGCCGGTGCGGACGTGTGCTTCGTCAAATTCGGCGCCGTACGCCCTGGCCCGGACGCCGCGGACCGGTTCGAACGACTGCTGAATGCGTGCGAGCAACTGACCACCGAGAAGGGACTGGGGCAGCTGGACGCCGGAATGAACCTGGCCCGTCAGGATGCCTACCGGCGCATGGTCGACCGCGGTTTCCGTACCTGGCTGCAAGGCGTGACCATGCACAAGCCCAACGAACCTGGCTACAGCCACCCAGACGCCTACGTGATCGACGACTGGCGCTGAGTCCACCGCCATACTCGGCTTCGAGGAAGACCCGATGCCGTCAGGAGACGACTGACACCCGGCACGGACGGCGGACGCAGGGCATCCTGCAAGTCAAAGGTGGGGCATGGACAGCAGCGAGTACGACGAGTACGAGGCCATCGTCAGAGTCCGGAAAGGCGCGCGTTTCGCGCGGTCGAGGAAGACTGAGGGCGCTCATCGCGGCATGACACGTGACCCCGATACCAATCAGGTGGGTCAAGCCGAGATCTTCTTGAAGGAGAACGAGCCGGATTCGGTGGCGGCGTACCCGCAGGGTTGGCTCGACTCTGACCGACACGAGTCGGAGGCCCGAGAGCAGGAGCTTCGAGAGTTCGCGGAGTTCGTCGCCGAGGTACTCGTCCAGATCGGCTTCAGAGTGGGGGAGAAGGCCGCGCCGCACGTCAGGAAGTGGTGGTACGAGCAAGCGCTCCCATCCGTGAAAGCGAAGTGGAGCAGCATGGCGCGAAGCCGCACGAGTGACCGCCGGGCTGAGGCCGCGGAGGACCTGCAGGAAGTCGTCACCGTTTCAGGCGATCAGCGGACGACCATGAGCGGCGCGGAGGCGCGGAAGCGGTTCACTGCGGCTCTGATGGCCCGGATATACAGCGATGGGCAGCTACGGCTGTTGCGCAACGCCCGGATCGTGGACGAAGGGGAGGACGGTTCGGTGGGGCTGGAGGCGACGGAAGATCTCACGCCTCAGCGCATCGGGGAGCACGTCGCGTTGATGCTCGAGGCGAACCCCTCGCTGCTCGGCGAGGACACCCTGGCCGAACTCGGGAAGCTCGTCGCGAAAATTCGAGCCGACGGAGGCTACGTCCCCATTCCGAGAGCAGAAGGGGTGCTGCCGCACGACGACGGGCACGACTGACGAGGGGGCAAGGGGCGACCGCGGTGAGCTGAGCCCCGGTCGGAGTGTCAGGTTTGTTCGGTTGGCCTCCGGGAGGCACCGGAACTCTCGGACCGGCCGTGGGGAGTGGTGACCAGGGAGGACCGCTGAGGGGCAGCCTGTCCAGGCCGCCCCTCCTGGGCCACTATGCGGTGCGCTTGAGGTGGGACAGTACGCCCATGCCTCCGCTGAAGGCCGCAGCGAAGGCGCTGCCACTCGCACCGAACGTCGCGAGGGGGTTGCCGTGGAAGGCCATCACCACGATGACCGCAACGAGAGAAGCCACAACAGCACACAGACTGACGATCGCGACATCACGCCCGGGATGCGTACAGGCGAGCTGCTGCGTCGAGTTGGCCGACACTCGGTACCTCCATTGACTTGTTCGCTATCTCCGCTGGATTTGGACGCACTTGACCTGGGTCAAGTGGTCTCCAGCGGTACGCAGCGGGGCTTAGGTCGCCCCGGAACAGCCGTCCGGCTGTGTCCACGTATGAAGCGATGAAGTCAAGGAGCCTCCTGTGAGTAGTTGGCAGGGCGACTCTAGCGATCCGTCAACTCCGGTGCAACGGCCTGGACTTCAACGCCTGGGTGGAGGGAAGGCGTCCGGCCCCGCCGCCGGGCCGGACAGATCCAACGCCGGCTCTCCGCCTTTCCAACACCAGCTACGCACCAACGGTGATTACGAGCGGAGCGACAACGGAGAAGCACGCGTTCAGGCGGAATGGGCAACGACCCACCAGACCGTTTGCGTTTCCGTGTGCAGTCGATCACATCAGGGCAGGTCACACGCGTTTCCTGCGGGGTATCGACACCAGGATGCCCGCAACGCGGAATGGTGGGCGTTTATCGGTGAGTGAAGCCACCGAGTTCCCGGTCATGGGCCTTTGACCTGCGGAAATCCGTCGGCGGAAGAGGTTGTCCACAGCATGTGGAGCGATGTGGGTCCTAAAAAGAGCAACGGTCAAAAGACCGTGTGCGTTTTGACATGAACGCAAGAAACCCTGATCTGCATTCCTGCAGGTCAGGGTCTTGATCCGGAGTGCCCCCGGCAGGATTCGAACCTGCGCACACGGCTCCGGAGGCCGTTGCTCTATCCCCTGAGCTACGGGGGCGTGTCGGGCGCGTTGCGCGGCGACGGGTAGAACCCTACCAGCTCTTTCGGGGTGTTCATGAACGGTTTCTGCGGGGGGAGGACGTCGCCCGCACGGGGTGGAAGTGGGGAAAACCCGGACGCGGTGGCCGGTCCGGACCTACTCTCGATTTGTGCCAGGCGCGTCGGGCCGGGTGCTTGTTGTCGACGACAACAAGGTCATCCGGCAGCTGATCAGGGTCAATCTCGAGCTGGAGGGCATCGAGGTCGTGACCGCGGCCGACGGTGCCGAGTGTCTGGATGTCATTCATCAGGTGCGGCCCGATGTGGTCACCCTGGATGTCGTCATGCCGCGACTCGACGGGCTGCGTACCGCTGCACGGCTGCGTGCCGATCCGCGGACCCGTGATCTGCCGCTTGCCATCGTCAGCGCCTGCACGCAGTACGAGGTCGACGGCGGCCTCGACATCGGCGTCGACGCCTTCCTCGCCAAGCCCTTCGAACCCGCCGAACTCGTAGCGCTGGTACGTCAGTTGATCGAGCGGAAGCGGAGCGGGCGAGCCAAGGGAGAGGCCGAGCCGCTGTTCGGGAACGTCCTCGGCGTCGGGGAGACCGAGCGGGCCGGGCGGGCCGGCGGCTGATCGCGGAGTCCGGGGGCGGCACCTCCCGCGCTTCCAGCGGGGCACATCGCGCTTCCAGCGGGGCTCGTGTTCGTTGCGACGTACCTCGCCTCCGCCCCCCGCCGACGCACGTCGCCTCCTCGCCTCCTCTCCTCCCGCGACGTATCTCGCCTCCGCCTCCGTCCACATGCCGGACCCACCTCCAAACCGGTTCGCCTACCCACCCCCCTCCTCCCATACGCTTGCCCCGTGACCCCCGTCGAGCTCTCCCGCCTCGTGCTGCGCGCGGTGCGTCGTGCTGTCGACGGGGGGGAACTGAGGGTGACCGTGCCGGAGCGGGCAGTCGTCACGGCTCCTGGTGCCGGTGGTTGTGGTGACTACGCGACCAACATCGCCCTGCAGCTCGCCCGCCCGGCCGGGCAGCCGCCGCTGCGGGTCGCCGAGGTTCTGCGGCCGTATCTCATTGATACGGCCACCGTCTCCGACGTCGTCGTCACCGGGCCCGGGTTCCTCAACATCAGTCTGCACAGCGTCGCGCCTGTGGCCCTCGTCGAGGAGATCCTGCGGCGCGGGAAGCGGTACGGACATGTCGAGGGGCCCGACGTGCAGCCCCTCGTGCGGCTGCACGCCCCGCATGAGGTCCGCGCCGTCGTCGTCATGGACGCCACTGCCCGGATCCTCCGGTCGCAGGGTGTCTTCGTCCGCACCGGCTGCGAGGCCCGCCCAGAGCCCGAGTGGACCGACATCCTCGGTGTACGGGTCGACGACATCGGCAGCCCCGAATCACCGGATCCCGTCATACGGCCGGTCCTTGCCGCCGCCGACCCTCTTCCCTGCGGCCCCGACTCACCGGCCGTCGACGTGGGGCCGTCCCCGGTGGTCCATGGCTCTCCTCCCTCCGGCGCCGACTCACCGGCCGTCGACGTGGGGCCGTCCCCCGCGGTCTACGGCCTTCTTCCCCCCGACCCCGACTCACCGGCCGTCGACGTGGGGCCGTCCCCCGCTCCGTCCCCCGCTCCCTCCGGCCCCCTTCCTTCCGGCCTCTTCCCCCCCGCCCCTCTTCCCTTCAGCGCCAAGTCACCCGCCCCCGGCGTGGAGTCGTCCCCCGCCCCCCTCCTTCCCGGCGTGGAGTCGTCCCCCGCCCCCCTCCCCCCCAGCCCCGAGTCACCCCCCCTCTTCATACGCCCCACCCCCGCCCCCGCCACCCCCCTCCCCCTGGGCCCCGACGCCGCCCGCTGGGCGCTGCTCTACCCTGCTGCCCACGACCGGCCTCGTATCACCGACGAGCACCTGGTCCAGCGTGAGGGCAACCCACTCTTCCGTGTCCGGTACGCGCACGCCCGTACGCGGGCCCTCAGCCGTAACGCCGCCGAGCTGGGTTTCACAGCCGGAGCAGGGCCCGTGCCTGACCGGCATGGTTTGCTCGACCGGCACGGCTTTCCCGACCGGCATGGTCTTCCCGACCGGCACGGCTTTCCCGACCGGCACGGCTTTCCCGACCGGCATGGTCTTCCCGACCGGCACGGCTTTCCCGACCGGCATAATCTTCCCGACCGGCATGGTCTTCTCGCTGCTCTGGCGGACCACCCCCGCGTCCTGGCCCGGGCGGCAGCCGGCCGTGCCCCCGACCGTCTTGCCCGGCACCTCGTCACCGTCGCCGATGCCGTGCTCGCCCTTGCGCCCACCGTGCTGCCGATCGGTGAGGAGAAACCCTCGGCCGCCCATCGTGCCCGGCTGGCGCTCGCCGAAGCCGCCGGGGCGGTGCTGGCCGGCGGCCTGTCCCTGCTCGGTATCGACGCACCCGACCACCTCTGAAAGAACACGCGACATGAGCCGTTCCGCACACCCCGCCGGGCCCCGTCACGCCGACGTCCTCCCCGAGGGCCGCTCCGTAGGAAGCACAGTGCCGCCCACCGACCTCAACGCCCTCGATCCCAAGGTGTGGGCGCAGACCGTCGGCCGTGACGCCGAAGGGACGGTCACCGTCGGCGGTGTCGATGTGAAGACCCTCGCCGAGCAGCACGGCACCCCCGCCTACATCCTCGACGAGGCCGACTTCCGGGCCCGTGCCCGTGCCTGGCGCACCGCCTTCGGCCATGACGCCGACGTCTTCTACGCCGGTAAGGCGTTCCTGTCCCGGGCCGTCGTGCGCTGGCTGCACGAGGAGGGGCTCAACCTCGACGTCTGCTCCGGCGGCGAACTCGCCACCGCACTCTCCGCCGGCATGCCCGCCGACCGCATCGCCTTCCACGGCAACAACAAGTCCATCGACGAAATCACCCGAGCCATCGACGCCGGCGTCGGCCGTATCGTCCTCGACTCCTTCCAGGAGATCGTCCGTGTCGCCCACATCGCGCGGGAACTCGGCAAGCGGCAGCGCGTGCAGATCCGTATCACCGTCGGCGTGGAAGCACATACGCACGAGTTCATCGCCACAGCCCATGAGGACCAGAAGTTCGGGATTCCGCTCGCGGGCGGGCAGGCCGCCGAGGCCGTACGGCGTGCCCTGCAGCTCGACGGGCTCGAACTCATCGGGATCCACAGTCACATCGGGTCGCAGATCTTCGACATGTCGGGGTTCGAGGTCGCCGCGCACCGCGTCGTCGGGCTGCTGAAGGACGTCCGGGACGAGCACGGCGTCGAGCTGCCCGAGATCGACCTCGGGGGCGGGCTCGGGATCGCGTACACGAGTGACGACGATCCCCGCGAGCCCCACGAGATCGCCAAGGCGCTCACCGAGATCGTCACCCGTGAGTGCGAGGCCGCCCGGCTGCGGACCCCGCGCATCTCCGTCGAGCCGGGACGCGCCATCGTCGGGCCCACCGCCTTCACGCTCTACGAGGTCGGCACGATCAAGCCCCTCGACAGCATCCGCACCTACGTCTCCGTCGACGGCGGCATGTCCGACAACATCCGCACCGCGCTGTACGACGCCGAGTACAGCGTCGCCCTCGTCTCCCGCACCTCCGACGCCGAGCCCATGCTCGCCCGCGTCGTCGGCAAGCACTGCGAGAGCGGCGACATCGTCGTGAAGGACGCGTTCCTGCCGTCCGACCTGGCACCGGGTGACCTGATCGCCGTACCGGCCACGGGTGCCTACTGCCGTTCCATGGCCAGCAACTACAACCATGTGCTCCGGCCGCCCGTCGTCGCCGTGAACGAGGGCGGGAGCCGGGTGATCGTCCGCCGGGAGACGGAGGAGGATCTCCTGCGTCTCGACGTCGGCTGAGCAGCAGGAAAGCGGGGGCGGAAGATCTCCTGTCTTCCGCCCCTGGAAAGATGAAATAAACGTCTCAGGATCCGGACAACAGACAGAAACTCCAGTCCGGTGAGTGAGACTGGTTCAACCGAAGACGGTATGAGGAAACGAGGTCGGATGATGCGTACGCGTCCGCTGAAGGTGGCGCTGCTGGGCTGTGGAGTGGTCGGCTCAGAGGTGGCGCGCATCATGACGACGCACGCCGACGACCTCGCCGCCCGTATCGGAGCCCCCGTGGAGCTGGCGGGAGTCGCTGTACGGCGCCCCTCCAAGGTGCGTGAGGGCATCCCCGCCGAACTCATCACCACCGACGCCACCGCCCTGGTCAAACGCGGCGACATCGACGTCGTCGTCGAGGTGATCGGCGGGATCGAGCCGGCCCGCTCCCTCATCACCACCGCCTTCGAGCACGGCGCCTCCGTCGTCTCCGCGAACAAGGCCCTCCTCGCCCAGGACGGCGCCGCCCTGCACGCGGCGGCGGAGAACCACGACGCGGACCTCTACTACGAGGCCGCCGTCGCCGGCGCCATCCCGCTGATCCGCCCGCTGCGCGAGTCCCTCGCCGGCGACAAGGTCAACCGCGTGCTCGGGATCGTCAACGGCACGACCAACTTCATCCTCGACAAGATGGACTCCACGGGGGCCGGGTATCAGGAGGCCCTCGACGAGGCCACCGCCCTGGGTTACGCGGAAGCCGACCCGACCGCTGACGTCGAAGGGTTCGACGCCGCCGCCAAGGCCGCCATCCTCGCCGGAATCGCCTTCCACACGCGCGTGCGCCTCGACGACGTCTACCGCGAGGGCATGACCGAGGTCACCGCCGCCGACTTCGCCGCCGCCAAGCAGATCGGCTGCACCATCAAGCTGCTGGCCATCTGCGAGCGGGCCGCGGACGGCGGCTCGGTCACCGCGCGCGTGCACCCCGCGATGATTCCGCTCACCCACCCGCTCGCCTCCGTACGCGGCGCGTACAACGCGGTGTTCGTCGAGTCGGACGCCGCCGGGCAGCTGATGTTCTACGGCCCCGGCGCCGGCGGTTCCCCGACCGCGTCCGCCGTCCTCGGCGACCTCGTCGCCGTCTGCCGCAACCGGCTGAGCGGCGCCACCGGGCCGGGCGAGTCGGCGTACGCCGCACTGCCCGTGTCGGGCATGGGCGATGTCGTCACGCGCTACCACATCAGCCTTGACGTCGCCGACAAACCGGGCGTTCTCGCTCAGGTGGCCACCGTGTTCGCCGAGCACGGTGTCTCGATCGATACGGTTCGGCAGCAAGGGAAGGACGGCGAGGCCTCCCTCGTCGTCGTCACCCACCGTGCGTCCGACGCGGCCCTCGGCGGCACCGTCGAGGCGCTGCGCAAGCTCGACACCGTGCGGGGTGTCGCCAGCATCATGCGGGTTGAAGGAGAGTAACCAGCAATGACCCACCAGTGGCGCGGAATCATCGAGGAGTACCGGGACAGACTGCCGGTCTCCGACAACACGCCGGTCGTGACGCTCCGTGAGGGCGGCACGCCGCTCGTGCCCGCGCAGGTGCTCTCCGAGCGCACCGGCTGCGAGGTCCACCTCAAGGTGGAGGGTGCGAACCCCACCGGGTCCTTCAAGGACCGCGGTATGACCATGGCCATCAGCCGGGCCAAGGAGGAGGGCGCGAAGGCCGTCATCTGCGCCTCCACGGGCAACACGTCCGCCTCCGCGGCCGCGTACGCCGTGCGGGCGGGCATGGTTTCGGCCGTTCTCGTGCCCCAGGGCAAGATCGCGCTCGGCAAGATGGGCCAGGCACTCGTGCACGGCGCGAAGATCCTCCAGGTCGACGGCAACTT
The DNA here is from genome assembly GCF_009709555.1 of Streptomyces blattellae. GTDB lineage: Bacteria > Actinomycetota > Actinomycetes > Streptomycetales > Streptomycetaceae > Streptomyces > Streptomyces blattellae. Next base: position 10,713 of record NZ_WJBG01000252.1, read on the forward strand.
CGACGACTGCTTGACGCTCGCTCGCGCCCTGAGCGAGAACTACCCGGTGGCGCTGGTCAATTCGGTCAACCCGGTACGGATCGAGGGGCAGAAGACGGCCTCGTTCGAGATCGTGGACATGCTGGGCGACGCCCCCGACATCCACGTCCTGCCGGTGGGCAACGCGGGCAACATCACCGCGTACTGGAAGGGCTACACGGAGTACGCCGCCGACGGTGTCTCGAAGCAGACCCCGCGCATGTGGGGCTTCCAGGCCTCCGGCTCCGCGCCCATCGTGCGCGGCGAGGTGGTCAAGGACCCGTCGACCATCGCCACCGCGATCCGCATCGGCAACCCCGCGTCCTGGCAGTACGCCCTGGCCGCGCGGGACGAGTCGGGCGGCTTCATCGACGAGGTGACGGACCGTGAAATCCTGCGCGCCTACCGGCTGTTGGCCGCTCAGGAGGGCGTTTTCGTCGAGCCCGCCTCGGCCGCGTCCGTGGCCGGCCTGCTGAAGGCCGCCGAGCAGGGCAAGGTCGACCCGGGACAGACGATCGTGTGCACGGTCACCGGCAACGGCCTCAAGGACCCCGACTGGGCCGTCGCCGGTGCCCCGCAGCCGGTCACCGTCCCGGTCGACGCGGCGACGGCGGCCGAGCGCCTCGGTCTCGCCTGATCAGCGGGCCGTAGGGGTAAACCCGACAGCCCGTAACAGGGGTAAACCCGACAGCCGCCCGTAACCCGACAGCCGTAGGGGTAACCCGGCAGGGGGTGCACAAGGGGCTTACGACACGCATCGTGCGCCTCCTGTGCGCCCTATGTCGCCACAGAACCTTCCTTCGATAGGCTGTACTGAACCCGCCCGCCGCATATGCCGACCACCGGCACAGTGCCGCGCTGTCTCCGTGGTCCGACAGCGGCGTCGGAAGCGCCCGTCCGTCAGGCCGGGAGCAGCCCGCGGGCTTCCCCGTACGTCATCGAATGTCTTCGACAGTCACGCAGCTCAAGGAGAGTCATCGAGCGATGGCCGGTCCAGCTTTCCGCGCCGCCGCCGTCAGGGTGCGCACCCCCGCCACCAGCGCCAACCTCGGCCCGGGCTTCGACGCCCTCGGCCTGTCGCTGGGGCTCTACGACGACGTCGTCGTCCGGGTGGCCGACTCCGGGCTGCACATCGACATCGCGGGTGAGGGCGGCGAGACGCTCCCGCGTGACGAAAGCCACCTTCTCGTACGGTCCCTGCGCACCGCCTTCGACCTGCTCGGCGGGCAGCCGCGCGGCCTGGAGATCGTCTGCGCCAACCGCATTCCGCACGGCCGTGGCCTGGGCTCCTCGTCGGCCGCCATCTGCGCCGGCATCGTCGCCGCACGCGCCGTGACCATAGGCGGGGACTCCAAGCTCGACGACCCGGCCCTCCTGGAACTCGCCACCGAGATCGAGGGACACCCGGACAACGTGGCCGCCTGTCTGCTCGGCGGATTCACGCTCTCCTGGATGGAGGCGGGATCCGCGCGCGCGATCAGGATGGAGCCCGCCGATTCCATCGTTCCGGTGGTTTTCGTGCCCGGTAAGCCGGTCCTCACCGAGACCGCGCGCGGCCTGCTCCCGCGCACCGTGCCGCACGTCGACGCCGCCACCAACGCGGGCCGTGCGGCCCTGCTCGTCGAGGCCCTGACCAGGCGCCCCGAGCTGCTGCTGCCCGCCACCGAGGACCGCCTCCACCAGGAGTACCGCGCACCGGCCATGCCGGAGAGCGCGGCGCTGGTGGAGCGGCTGCGGGCCGATGGGATCCCCGCGGTGATCTCCGGAGCGGGCCCCACCGTGCTGGCGCTGGCCGATGACGACAGCGCCGACAAGGTGGCCGACCTGGCAGGCGCGGGCTGGGCCGCGAACCGGCTTGAGCTCGACGCCCAGGGAGCGAGCGTGCTGCCGCTTGCGGCCTCCGGTGACATTTAAAAGCGTACGGTTGCCGGATTTCGAGAGGGGGAATGTTTGTTGGATCCGGTAGTGTTAACCTCAAGTCTGCACCCGACCCCACCATGGCGAGGTGCTTCGTGTCCCCGTCCGGGACAGACATCCTTCCGGGAGCCTCCCAAGCCGCACTGTGTTCCGTACGACGTACGCGAGGCGTATCTCGTACGCGGGCACTGAGCGACTGGCCGGGCATGCTCCGGAATCGGTGCGACCAAGCCTAGTGACACCGACACTCAGTGCCACAGCTCCGGGAAGCGCCATCACCCATTTCCTCCGCCTCTTTGGCGGACCACCGCCCCGGCACGGTCCACACAGCAAGGACCGATGCCGGACAGCACAACCGGTCGCCGAGCCAGACAGGCCGACGTCCGCTCCAGGGAAGGACCCTTCGTGAGCGACACCACCGATCTGATGGGCGCACGTGTCGAGGAGACCGCTGCCGCGCCCGCCACGGACGCCTCCGCGCCTGCCACCGGTGCCGGCTCCCGGCGGCGCCGCGGTACCGGCCTCGACGGCATGGTGCTGGCCGAGCTGCAGCAGGTCGCATCCGGCCTCGGCATCAGGGGCACCGCGCGTATGCGCAAGAGCCAGCTGATCGAGGTCATCAAGGAGGCGCAGGCGGGCGGGGGTGCCCCGGCCAAGACCGCCGAGGCAGCCACCGAGACCAAGCCCAAGCGCCGCGCCACCTCGAAGGCGCGCACCGGCGAGGACTCCGCTCCCGCCGCGAAGGCCGCCAAGAAGGCCGAGAACGCCGAGAACAAGGCCGAGGCTCCGGCCGAGAAGGCCGTGGCCCAGCAGCAGATCGAGATTCCCGGCCAGCCGGCCGGGGGCGCCGCCCGCGACGGGGGTGCCTCCCGCGCGAGCGAAGCCGAGCGTGGGGGAGAGGCCGAGCGCACCGGCGAGGACGCCCCCGAGCGCCGCCGTCGCCGTGCCACCGCCGAGGCGGGCAGCCCCGAGACGGTCGCCGCCGAGGCGAAGAGCGAGCCGAAGGCCGAGACGCCCGCCCCGCAGGCGCAGGGCGACTCCAAGGCCGACGCCGACGGCGGCGAGGGCCGCCGCCGCGACCGCCGGGACCGCGGCCGTGACCGCGACCGCCGCGGCAAGGGCGACGACCAGCAGAACCAGGGCGGCCAGCGGCAGCAGGGCCAGCAGCAGGGCGGCGGCCGTCAGGACCGCCAGGACCGCCCGGACCGCCAGCAGCGGGCCGATGAGGACGGGGACGACTTCGAGGGCGGCCGGCGGGGCCGTCGCGGGCGCTACCGCGACCGCCGTGGCCGTCGTGGCCGCGACGAGATGGGCGGCCAGGAGCCGCAGATCGCCGAGGACGACGTCCTGATCCCGGTCGCGGGCATCCTGGACATCCTCGACAACTACGCCTTCATCCGCACGTCGGGCTACCTGCCGGGTCCGAACGACGTGTACGTCTCCCTCGCCCAGGTCCGCAAGAACGGCCTGCGCAAGGGTGACCACATCACCGGCGCCGTCCGTCAGCCCAAGGAAGGCGAGCGGCGGGAGAAGTTCAACGCGCTGGTGCGGCTGGACTCCGTCAACGGCATGGCGCCGGAACACGGCCGTGGCCGCCCGGAGTTCAACAAGCTCACCCCGCTGTACCCGCAGGACCGGCTCCGCCTGGAGACCGACCCGGGTGTGCTGACCACCCGCATCATCGACCTCGTGTCGCCGATCGGTAAGGGCCAGCGCGGTCTGATCGTGGCCCCGCCGAAGACCGGTAAGACCATGATCATGCAGGCGATCGCCAACGCGATCACGCACAACAACCCCGAGTGCCACCTGATGGTCGTCCTGGTCGACGAGCGTCCGGAAGAGGTCACCGACATGCAGCGGTCGGTCAAGGGCGAGGTCATCTCCTCGACCTTCGACCGCCCGGCCGAGGACCACACGACGGTCGCCGAGCTGGCGATCGAGCGGGCGAAGCGGCTCGTCGAGCTCGGCCATGACGTGGTCGTGCTGCTCGACTCCATCACGCGTCTGGGCCGTGCGTACAACCTGGCCGCGCCGGCTTCCGGCCGCATCCTCTCCGGTGGTGTCGACTCGACCGCGCTGTACCCGCCGAAGCGCTTCTTCGGTGCGGCCCGGAACATCGAGGACGGTGGCTCGCTCACCATCCTCGCGACGGCTCTCGTCGACACCGGGTCCCGCATGGACGAGGTGATCTTCGAGGAGTTCAAGGGCACGGGCAACGCCGAGCTGAAGCTGGACCGCAAGCTCGCCGACAAGCGGATCTTCCCGGCGGTGGACGTCGACGCGTCCGGTACCCGTAAGGAAGAGATCCTGCTCGCCAACGACGAACTCGCCATCGTCTGGAAGCTGCGCCGGGTGCTGCACGCGCTCGACCAGCAGCAGGCGGTCGAGCTGCTCCTCGACAAGATGAAGCAGACGAAGTCGAACGCGGAATTCCTGATGCAGATTCAGAAGACGACGCCGACACCGGGTAACGGTGACTGAGCGCTCCGCGGGAAGTGCCGCGATCGGCCGTCGATCGACTGCTGCGCCGTCGTGGCTGGGCACGCAGTTCCCCGCGCCCCTTCGGGGCGCTGTCGAACCGTAGCTGACTTCGCCGAGCCGGCTTAGTCGCGGCTGAGGTGGCCGCCCCCTGTTCAAGGGGGCGGCCATCTTGTTGCCTGCAGCCGGTGTACGATCACGCGGCTCGGACTGCTTTTCGAATCCGCGGTCCGCATTTCTGATCCCGAGGGGGGACTTGAGTGGGTACATCCATGTCTGGGGGCGGGCGGCACAGACGCCGGTTGCGGATCGCTCTTCCGTTCACCGCGGCCGGAGTGGCCGCCGCCGTCGCCGCCGCGTTGCTGACGAGTTCCGCCGACGCCGCCACGGCGCTTCCGAAGCCGACGGTCAAACCCGCCGTCGGCTCGGTCTCGGCCGCCGAGCTGGAGAAGCGGGTCGCCGGTGCGGCCGCCGGTGACGACACCGCGGGGAGACGACCGGCAGGTCGTCCCTGAGCGCAGGCACCTCCGTGGACGCGAAGATCATCGGCGGGTCCACCACGACGATCACCTCGGCACCGTGGATGGCCCAGCTCTGGTACTACGACGAGGCAAGCGACCTCGGCTTCTTCTGCGGCGGCACCGTCGTCGCGCCGACGAAGATCCTGACCGCCGCGCACTGCGTCAAGGGCTACAACTGGGCCGCCTACGGCGCGGTGGTGACCGGGACCCCGACGTTGCCCGACGACGAGGGCAACACCGACGGCACGGTCTCGCTGCCGCTGCGCCAGTGGACTCACCCGTCGTACAGCGCGCTGACCATCGACAACGACATCGCCGTCATCACCCTGGACACGCCGGTCAAGACGACGCCGATCCGCATGACGACGTCCGGCGACACCGCCTCGTACGCCGCCGGCACCAATGCGAAGGTCTACGGCTGGGGCCGTACCAGCTCCACCACCCAGGACATCTCCCAGACCCTGAAGACGGCCACGCTGCCGATCCAGTCGGACACCACCTGCGCCGGCTACTACGGCGCCGACTTCGTCAAGAACCACATGGTGTGCGCGGGCAACCCCGCCAGCGGCAGCGACAGCGGTACGACGTCCGCGTGCAACGGCGACTCCGGTGGCCCGCTGGTCGTCGGCACCGGTACCAGCGCCCGTATCGTCGGTGTCGTCTCCTGGGGCGTCGTGGACTGCGTCGAGAAGGGCGCGTACAGCGTCTTCGCGAAGGTCAAGTCGTATGTCGGTGCCGCCTATCCGCAGGTCGACGACGCCAACATGAGCTACACCGACGGCAAGGCGGACCTGTTCGTGCGCAACGCGTCCACGAAGACCGGCTACGAGAAGGACTCCAAGGGCACCTCGTTCGGCGCCCGGCAGAGCCTCGGCAACTGGACCGGCGTCAACACCGTCCTCCAGACCGACCTCGACCGTGACGGCGTACAGGACTTCGTGTACCGCGTCGCCTCCACCGGGGACGTCTACTGGATGCACTACGTGCGCTCCACCGAGGTGTGGACCGAGAAGCAGATCTACGACAACTGGAAGACCCGCACCCGGATCGTCACCCCCGGCGACCTGACCGGCGACTACCTGCCCGACCTGCTGTCCGTGGACTCCGGCGGCAAGCTGTGGCTCTACCCGGGCAAGGGCAACGGCTCCTTCGCGGCCCGTACGCAGGTCGGGTCGGGCTCGGGCTGGAACCAGTACAACACCCTGCGCGGCAAGGGCGACTTCAACGCCGACGGCAAGGCCGACGTGATCGCCCGCAACAGGAGCACCGGCGCGGTCTACCTGTACAAGGGCACCGGCAAAACTTCCAGCCCCTTCTCGGCCCGTGTGAAGGTCCGCACCTGGAGCAACACCACCTACAACGCCTTCGACGCGATCGGTGACGTCAACGGCGACAGCAAGGCCGACTTCCTGGCCCGTACGCCCGGCGGCACGCTCTATCTGTACAAGGGCACCGGGAACGCCACGAGCGAGATCTTTGCCACAAGGATCTCGGTCGGGACGGACTTCAAGCAGTACGACATCTTCGGCTGAAACAGCAGAAACAGCAGATGAATTGCGGTGCATCCGGCACCGCCGGTCACGCGCTGTGCCCACCGTCCCACGCGGTGGGCACAGCGCGTTGTGCAACCCTTTCCCGGGTTTCCCCGTCTGACCGGTCAGAACGAAGAGGGAGCGATCCATGTCGCTTCGCCCGGGCCTGACCCTGAACGCGGGGGGTAACCGACCCGTCGGAGAACCGAGGAGCACATGTCTGCCGAGAGCACACCGGACCCCGGCATACCGGGTGGGGCCGGGACCACGGGTGGGCGCCGCCGCGCCAAGGGCCGCCGCCGCAAGCCCCGCGGCAAGCGCCGCAAGGGACTGCTCGTCACGGCCTGGGTGGCCGGCGGCATCCTCCTGGTGGGCGGCACCGGCGCCGGGTACGTGTACTTCAGGCTCAACGGCAACATCGACAGCGTCGACATCGACCAGGCTCTCGGCGCCGACCGGCCGGCCAAGGCCGACAACGGCTCCGAGAACATCCTCGTCCTGGGCTCCGACACCCGGTCCGGCTCCAACCAGGAGCTGGGCGGCGGCGCCGACGACGGCAGCGCCCGCTCCGACACGGCGATGGTCGTGCACGTCTACGAGGGCCGCAAGAAGGCCAGCGTCGTCTCCATCCCGCGCGACACCCTCATCGACCGGCCCGAGTGCACCGACACCGACGGCGAGACCCACGACGCCGCGACCGACGTGATGTTCAACTCGGCGTACGCCACCGGCGGCGCGGCCTGCGCGGTCAAGACCGTCGAGTCGCTCACCGACCTCCGCATGGACCACTACCTGGAGGTCGACTTCAGCGGCTTCCAGAAGCTCATCGACGAGCTGGGCGGCGTCACGGTGACCACCAGCCAGGCCATCAACGACCCCGACAGCCACCTGGACCTGCCGGCCGGCACCCACCGGCTCAACGGCGAGCAGGCACTCGGCCTGGTCCGCACCCGGCACGGCGTCGGCGACGGCTCCGACCTCGGCCGGATCCAGCTCCAGCAGGCCTTCATCAAGGCGCTCGTCGAGGAGGTCAAGGACGTCGGCGTCTTCACCAACCCGAAGAAGCTGTACGACCTCGCCGACACCGCAACCAAGACCATCACCACCGACTCCGACCTCGGCTCGGTCACCTCCCTGATGTCCTTCGCCAACGGCCTCAGGGGCATCGACACGAAGAACATGAACATGGTCACGATGCCGGTGCAGTACGACACCGCCGACGCCAACCGCGTCCTCGTCGACGACGCCAAGGCCCAGCAGGTCTGGACGGCCCTGAAGAACGACAAGCCGATCCCGAAGTCGGCGACGAAGGGCACGGCGACAGGCCAGGCGAACGGCGTGGTGACCTCGTAGCGCGCTGCCGGGAATAGATCACCGCAACCCCCCGTTTTGGGGGATGGCCCCAGTCCTGGCAGACTGGTACGTCGGCTCCGGTTCACGCCTCCGCATCCCGCGGCTGCGACCCGGCGCCCTCCCGAAACTAGGAGACACCCTTGAAGCGCGACATCCACCCCGAGTACGTCGAGACGCAGGTCAGCTGCACCTGCGGCGCGTCGTTCACCACCCGTAGCACGATCGACAGCGGCACCATCCGCGCCGAGGTCTGCTCCGAGTGCCACCCGTTCTACACGGGCAAGCAGAAGATCCTCGACACCGGTGGCCGTGTGGCCCGCTTCGAGGCCCGCTTCGGCAAGGCCGCCGGCTCCAAGAAGTAGCGAGCCTCCTTTCGCCGGTCCACGGCCGCGCCCCTCTTCGGCGTGCCGGGACCGGCGTTTTTGGTCGCCCGCCCTTCACCCACGTACGCACCACAGGAGCCAGAGATGTTCGAGGCCGTCGAGGAGCTCGTCGCCGAGCACGCCGACCTGGAGACGAAGCTCGCCGACCCGTCGGTCCACGCCGACCAGGCCAACGCGCGCAAGCTGAACAAGCGCTACGCCGAGCTGACCCCGATCGTCGCCACGTACCGCTCCTGGAAGCAGACCGGCGACGACATCGAGACGGCCCGTGAACTCGGCGCCGACGACCCGGAGTTCGCCGCCGAGGTGAAGGAGCTGGAGAAGCACCGTGAGGAGCAGACGGAGAGGCTGCGGCTGCTCCTCGTCCCGCGCGACCCCAGCGACGACAAGGACGTGATCCTTGAGATCAAGGCGGGCGCGGGCGGCGACGAGTCCGCTCTCTTCGCCGGGGACCTGCTGCGCATGTATCTGCGGTACGCCGAGCGCGTCGGCTGGAAGACCGAGATCATCGACGCCACCGAGTCCGAGCTGGGCGGGTACAAGGACGTCCAGGTCGCCGTGAAGACGAAGGGCGGCCAGGGCGCCACCGAGCCCGGGCACGGCGTCTGGGCCCGGCTGAAGTACGAGGGCGGGGTGCACCGCGTGCAGCGTGTCCCGGCGACCGAGTCCCAGGGCCGGATCCACACCTCCGCGGCCGGCGTCCTGGTGACCCCCGAGGCCGAGGAGGTCGACGTGGAGATCAACCCGAACGACCTCCGTATCGACGTCTACCGCTCCTCCGGACCCGGCGGACAGTCCGTCAACACGACCGACTCCGCCGTGCGCATCACGCACATTCCCACCGGAGTGGTCGCCTCCTGCCAGAACGAGAAGAGCCAGCTGCAGAACAAGGAGCAGGCACTGCGTATCCTGCGCTCCAGGCTGCTCGCCGCGGCGCAGGAGGAGGCGGAGAAGGAGGCCGCCGACGCCCGCCGCAGCCAGGTCCGCACCGTCGACCGCTCCGAGAAGATCCGTACGTACAACTTCCCGGAGAACCGCCTCTCGGACCACCGCGTCGGCTTCAAGGCGTACAACCTGGACCAGGTCCTGGACGGCGACCTCGACGCGGTGATCCAGGCCTGCGTCGACGCGGACTCGGCCGCCAAGCTCGCAGCCGCGTAGGGGACGTTCTCATGGGCACCCCCTGACGGACGTACGAGAAGGACCAGTACCGGAGGACATGCGTGCAGCCATCATTTGGGGGGCGACCCTCAAGCCCCCGCAGCGTGCTGCTCGCTGAGGTAGCCCAGGCCACCCAGCGGCTCGCCGACGCCGGCGTGCCCTCGCCGCGCAACGACGCGGAGGAACTCGCCGCGTTCGTGCACGGCGTGAAGCGGGGCGAGCTGCACACCGTGCGGGACGCCGACTTCGACGCCCGGTACTGGGAGGTCATCGCGCGCCGTGAGCAGCGCGAGCCGCTCCAGCACATCACCGGGCGGGCCTACTTCCGCTATCTCGAACTCCACGTCGGCCCCGGGGTGTTCGTCCCGCGCCCGGAGACCGAGTCGGTCGTCGGCTGGGCCATAGACGCCGTACGCGCCATGGACGTCGTAGAGCCGCTCATCGTCGATCTGTGCAGCGGCTCCGGCGCCATCGCGCTCGCCCTCGCCCAGGAGGTCCCGCGCTCCCGTGTGCACGCCGTGGAGCTGTCCGAGGACGCCCTTCAGTGGACGCGCAAGAACATGGCGGGGTCCAGGGTCGACCTGCGTCAGGGTGACGCCCTCACCGCCTTCCCCGACCTCGACGGCCAGGTCGACCTGGTGATCTCCAACCCGCCGTACATCCCGCTGACGGAATGGGAGTACGTCGCACCCGAGGCGAGGGACTACGATCCCGAACTCGCCCTGTTCTCCGGCGAGGACGGCCTCGACCTCATCCGCGGCCTCGAACGGACCGCACACCGGCTCCTGCGCCCCGGCGGGGTCGTCGTCATCGAGCACGCCGACACCCAGGGCGGTCAGGTGCCGTGGATCTTCACCGAGGAGCGGGGGTGGGCCGACGCGGCCGACCACCCCGACCTCAACAACCGCCCCCGGTTCGCGACCGCCCGCAAGGCGCTGCCGTGACCAGCCCGCAGACTGTTGTCCCGAAGCACGTGACGTACGTGTACGAGGAGGCCCGCTAGATATGGCACGGCGATACGACACCAACGACGCGACCGACCGCATCACCGGTCTGCGTGAGGCCGCGTCCGCCGTCCGCCGTGGCGAGCTCGTGGTCCTCCCCACCGACACGGTGTACGGCATCGGGGCCGACGCGTTCTCCTCGGAGGCCGTCAGCGACCTGCTGGAGGCCAAGGGGCGGGGCCGCAGCATGCCCACCCCGGTGCTCATCGGCTCCCCGAACACCCTGCACGGCCTCGTCACGGACTTCTCCGAGCTGGCCTGGGAACTGGTCGACGCCTTCTGGCCGGGCGCGCTGACGCTGGTCGCCAAGCACCAGCCGTCCCTCCAGTGGGACCTGGGGGACACCCGGGGCACGGTCGCCGTGCGCATGCCGCTGCACCCGGTCGCCATCGAACTGCTCACCGAGATCGGCCCGATGGCCGTGTCGTCGGCGAACCTCACCGGCCACCCGGCGCCGGAGGACTGTGACGCCGCGCAGGGCATGCTGGGCGACTCGGTGTCGGTCTACCTCGACGGCGGGCCCACGCCCGGCAACGTGCCCTCCTCCATCGTCGACGTCACCCGCGAAGTGCCGCTGCTGCTGCGAGCGGGCGCCATCTCGGCGGAGGAGCTGCGCAAGGTCGTCCCCGACCTTGAGGTGGCCAATTGACAGCCCCTGACGCGGGGCGTGGCATATGGAACGGGGAAGAGACGGGGACCTTCGGGCTTCCACTGGACAGCTTCCGCATCCTCCACGTCAGCACCGGCAACGTGTGCCGCTCGCCGATCACCGAGCGGCTGACCCGTCATGCCCTGGCGGACCGGCTCGGCGACCCGCTGTGGGGCGGGCTGATCGTGGAGAGCGCGGGCACCTGGGGCCATGAGGGAGCGCCCATGGAGGCCAACGCGGAGACGGTGCTGGCCGACTTCGGCGCGGACCCCTCCGGGTTCGTCGGGCGGGAACTGCTGGACGAGCACGTGATCCGCGCCGACCTGGTGCTGACCGCCACCCGCGACCACCGGGCGCAGGTCATCTCCATGGGGCACTCCGCCGGCCTGCGGACCTTCACCCTCAAGGAGTTCACCCGCCTGGTGAAGGCGATCGACCCGGCGACCCTGCCCCCGCTGGAGGACGGCATGGTCGCCCGGGCACGCGCCCTGGTGCGAGCCGCGGCAGCTCTACGCGGGTGGCTCCTGGCGCCCACGGCGGAAGCAGACGAGGTGTACGACCCGTACGGCGCCCCGCTGACCTTCTTCCGCTCCATCGGCGACGAGATAAACCAGGCCCTGGATCCGGTGGTGACGGCGCTGACCGGGGTGGCTGCGCGCGCGTGACGCGTGACGCGGGGGGAGCTGGGCCGGCGGACGGAGTCCGGCGCAGCGCTCCGAAGCCTGGGAGGCCCGCCTGGGCCGAGTGGTGCGAGGGGCGCGTTGGGGGGTGGGGCTGGACCGGGCGCTGGATCCGGTGGTGACGGCGCTGACCGGGGTGGCTGCGCGCGTGATGTGGGGGAGCTGAGTCGGGGCGGCTGGACCAGGCGCTGGATCCGGGCGTCAGCGCGCTCGCCGGTGTGCCCGCCAGGACGTGACAACCGCGCGTCCCCGGGAGCGCGGGCCTACATTGGAGCTACGCGTCAGCACGGCGAACCGAGTCCTTACAAGCGTCGCCCCCGGAGCCCATCATGACGGTCAGCCACACCCTTGAGGCCGATGCCGATGTCCTGCGCCGCCAGGACCCGGAACTGGCCGGGATTCTGCTGGGGGAGCTGGAGCGGCAGTCGACGACGCTGCAGTTGATCGCCGCCGAGAACTTCACGTCACCGGCGGTGCTGGCGGCGCTCGGGTCGCCGCTCGCCAACAAGTACGCGGAGGGGTATCCCGGGGCCCGGCACCACGGAGGCTGCGAGATCGTCGACGTCGCCGAGCGCATCGCCGTCGAACGGGCCAAGGCGCTGTTCGGGGCGGAGCACGCCAATGTGCAGTCCCACTCCGGATCGTCGGCCGTGCTCGCCGCGTACGCCGCCCTGCTGCGGCCCGGCGACACCGTCCTCGCGCTGGGCCTGCCGTACGGCGGCCACCTCACCCACGGCTCGCCCGCGAACTTCTCCGGCCGCTGGTTCGACTTCATCGGCCACGGGGTGGACGCGGAGACGGGGCTCATCGACTACGACCAGGTGCGCACCCTCGCCCGTACCCATCGGCCCAAGGCGATCGTGTGCGGGTCCATCGCCTATCCGCGGCACATCGACTACGCCCTGTTCCGCGAGGTCGCCGACGAGGTGGGCGCCTATCTGATCGCCGACGCCGCGCACCCGATCGGGCTGGTCGCCGGGGGAGCGGCGCCCAGCCCGGTGCCGTACGCCGATGTCGTCTGCGCCACCACGCACAAGGTGCTGCGCGGTCCGCGCGGCGGCATGATCCTGTGCGGCCACGAACTCGCCGAGCGGGTCGACCGGGCCGTGTTCCCCTTCACCCAGGGCGGCGCCCAGATGCACACCATCGCCGCCAAGGCGGTCGCCTTCGGCGAGGCCGCCACTCCCGCCTTCACCGTGTACGCCCATCAGGTCGTCGCCAACGCGAGGACCCTCGCGGCGGGACTGGCCGCCGAAGGGCTGGTCGTCACCACGGGCGGCACGGACACACATCTCATCACCGCCGACCCGGTACCCCTCGGCGTCGACGGGCGGACCGCCCGGGGCCGGCTCGCCGCCGCCGGGATGGTCATGGACTGCTGTGCGCTGCCGCACGGCGACGCCCGCGGCCTGCGCCTCGGCACGGCGGCGGTCACCACTCAGGGCATGGGAGAGGAGGAGATGGGACACATCGCCGCCCTGTGCGCAGGGGTGCTGCGCGGCGCGGTCGAGAGCCAGCAGGCTCGTGAAGAAGTGCGGGAGCTGGCCGGTAGATTTCCGCCGTATCCCGGCTGAGCGGGGGTAGGCGCCACCCAGTGCACAGCCACGCGTGCAACCATCGTCGCTACCCGGTTGTCCCCACACATATGCGCTCCGTATGAGACCGTCGCTAGGGTGTGGGCTGAGATGGCCAGCGAGACCTGTGGGGAAGCCTGTGCGTGAATACCTGCTGACGCTCTGCATCACGGCCGCGGTGACGTACCTGCTGACAGGGCCGGTACGGAAGTTCGCGATCGTGGCCGGGGCGATGCCGGAGATCCGGGCCCGTGACGTGCACCGGGAACCCACTCCGCGGCTCGGCGGGATCGCGATGTTCTTCGGCCTGTGCGCGGGCCTCCTGACCGCCGACCACCTCACCAACCTGAACCAGGTCTTCGCCGAGTCCAACGAACCGCGCGCCCTGCTCTCCGGCGCGGCCCTGATCTGGCTGATCGGCGTCCTGGACGACAAGTTCGAGATCGACGCCCTGATCAAGCTGGGCGGCCAGATGATCGCCGCCGGCGTCATGGTCATGCAGGGTCTGACCATCCTGTGGCTGCCGATCCCGGGCGTCGGAAACGTCGCGCTGACCCAGTGGCAGGGCACCCTGCTGACGGTCGCGCTCGTCGTCATCACCATCAACGCCGTGAACTTCGTGGACGGCCTCGACGGCCTCGCGGCGGGCATGGTCGCCATCGCCGCGACCGCGTTCTTCCTCTACGCCTACCGCGTCTGGGTCTCGTACGGCATCGAGGCCGCCGCCCCGGCCACGCTGTTCTCGGCGATCCTGATGGGCATGTGCCTGGGCTTCCTGCCGCACAACATGCACCCCGCGCGGATCTTCATGGGCGACTCCGGCTCGATGCTCATCGGGCTGGTGCTGGCGGCGGGCGCGATCTCCATCACCGGACAGGTCGACCCGGACGCGCTCAAGCTGTTCGCGGGCTCCGAGAAGGCGGCCGTGCATCAGACGGTGCCGGTCTACATCCCGCTGCTGCTGCCGCTCACGATCATCGCCATCCCGGCCGCCGACCTGATCCTCGCGATCGTGCGCCGCACCTGGCGGGGCCAGTCCCCGTTCGCCGCCGACCGCGGCCATCTCCACCACCGCCTCCTGGAGATCGGCCACTCCCACAGCCGCTCGGTGCTGATCATGTACTTCTGGTCGGCGCTGATCGCGTTCGGCGCGCTCGCCTACTCGGTGAACTCGGCGTCGATGTGGATCGTCCTCAGCATCGTCTTCCTCAGCGCCATCGGCCTGGTCCTGCTCCTGCTGCCCCGCTTCACCCCGAGCGCCCCGCGCTGGGCCGAGGGCCTCATGCCGCCGCGCTACCGCCGCAGGGGCAAGGAGGTTGCCGTCGAGCCGGCCCCGGAGGCGGTCGCTCCGGTCGTCGAGGAACCCCGCACCCCGGTCGCCGCAGGCGTCTCCCGGGTCAACGGAGGCAACGGAGTCAACGGCTCTACCGCTCTCGGTGCCCGTGCCCGGCTGCTGGACCGGCGCAAGGCCGGAACGTCGCGCTGACGCTTCAAGGTAAGAATCTGACGAGAGCATTGCCAACTCGTGGGGGAACGAAGCTCCCAATACCAGACAAAGTGGCGCCGTTTCCGCACAGACGCGCACTGTCACTCTCATGTGTGACACCCAGCACAGCCACTAGGTAAAGACCTCATCAAATAGTTTGTGATACGGTTCACGAGAACCCCGGGACCCAGCCAAGGGCCGTCATACGACGGCACATTGGCGTGAGGACCACTCCCCACCCGGGGCTACGCTCGTCCATGACGACACCCCTGCCCCCCTGCGAAAGCGGAGTTGCCGCCATGCCGTCCAATGACGTCCGGATCCTGCTCCAGGCCGCTGTGCCCACAGTCGCCGTCGGCGCGATCGCCGCCGTCGTCAGCGGTGTGGTCGCCGGCGGCGAAGGGGCGATCGGGGCCGTCGTCGCGACGCTGGTGGTGATCCTCTTCATGGGGATCGGCCTCTACGTTCTGCAGCGCACTGCCAAATCGCTTCCGCACCTCTTCCAGGCGATGGGTCTGATGCTGTACTCGGCACAGATCCTTCTGCTGTTCATCTTCATGGCCGCGTTCCGGGACACCACCCTGTTCAACCCCCGGGCCTTCGCCCTCACACTCGTCGCCGGCACCCTCGCCTGGATCGCCATGCAGACGTATGCCCACATGAAGTCCAAGATCCTCTACGTCGAACCGGACTCGTCCGCCCCCAAGCACGGCGACAAGCCCGAAAAGACGGGGCACTCGTCGTGAGAGGTAGGGCCGGAATAAAGGCGCATGAGAGACCCTGCTATCGTCCGGTGCCAACTGCGGCATCGCGGGCGCGGGCATCTGAGCTGACGCCTGCTCACACGCAGGGCGAGATGCCCCACAGCCGCCCCCATATCCGTAACACCAGTCCCGTGCCGAACCGCGGCCTCATGCCGCGCCGACACAACGAGGTTGCCGTACCTATGCGCCACGCTGAAGGAGCCCGCGGTGAGTGCTGACCCGACGCAGACGCTCGCCTTCGAGACCGACTGCCACCTGTTCGACGGGTGTGGCTTCCCGGCTCCGGGCCTGCACTCGTTCCTGTTCGAGCCGCTCGTGGGTGACGCCGACGGCAACGGCGTCTACTTCAACAAGCCGATGCTGCTGGCCCTTCTCGGCTCCATCATCGTGGTGGGCTTCTTCTGGGCCGCGTTCGCCAAGCCCAAGGTCGTCCCCGGCAAGCTCCAGATGGTCGCCGAGGCGGGCTACGACTTCGTACGCCGTGGCATCGTCTACGAGACGATCGGCAAGAAGGAGGGCGAGAAGTACGTTCCGCTCGCCGTCTCCCTGTTCTTCTTCATCTGGATGATGAACGTCTGGTCGATCGTCCCGGTCGCCGCCTTCCCGGTGACGTCGATCATCGCCTACCCCGCGATCCTGGCCCTGATCGTCTACATCACCTGGGTCTCGCTCACGTTCAAGCGGCACGGCTTCGTCGGCGCCTTCAAGAACTTCACCGGCTACGACAAGTCGTTGGGCCCGGTGCTGCCGCTGGCCATGACCATCGAGTTCTTCTCGAACCTGCTGGTCCGCCCCTTCACGCACGCGGTGCGACTCTTCGCGAACATGTTCGCCGGCCACACGCTGCTGCTGCTGTTCACCATCGCCAGCTGGTACATGCTGAACGGCATCGGCATCGCCTACTCCGCCGTCTCGTTCGTGATGGTCATCGTGATGACCGCCTTCGAGCTCTTCATCCAGGCGGTTCAGGCGTACGTCTTCGTCCTCCTGACCTGCACCTTCATCCAGGGCGCGCTCGCCGAGCACCACTGAGCACCGCCTCCCGAACCCCCATAGTCGTCCGGTGGTCAACCCCCGCCGGTCCGTAAAGAGAAGGAAGAACTGGCATGTCCCAGATGCTTGCTGCTGTCGATGGCAACCTCGGCTCCGTCGGTTACGGCCTCGCGGCCATCGGCCCCGGCGTCGGCGTCGGCATCATCTTCGGTAACGGCACCCAGGCTCTCGCCCGCCAGCCCGAGGCGGCCGGTCTGATCCGCGCCAACCAGATCCTGGGCTTCGCCTTCTGCGAGGCGCTCGCCCTGATCGGTCTGGTCATGCCGTTCGTCTACTAAGACGAACGCTGACGACCGACACTGACGAAAGGCACTGATGTGAACAACAGCGCCCTGGTTTTCCTGGCGAGTGAGAGTGAGAAGGAGAATCCCCTCATTCCGCCGTGGCCGGAAGTTGTCATTGGCCTGATCGCCTTCGTCATCGTCTTCGGCTTCCTCGCCAAGAGGCTCCTCCCGACCATCAACAAGGTTCTCGAAGAGCGTCGCGAGGCCATCGAGGGCGGTATCGAGAAGGCCGAGGCCGCGCAGACCGAGGCCCAGAGCGTCCTTGAGCAGTACAAGGCCCAGCTCGCCGAGGCCCGGCACGAGGCCGCGCGTCTGCGCCAGGAGGCGCAGGAGCAGGGCGCCACGCTCATCGCCGAGATGCGCGCGGAAGGCCAGCGGCAGCGTGAGGAGATCATCGCCGCCGGTCACGCCCAGATCGAGGCCGACCGCAAGGCCGCTTCGTCGGCGCTGCGCCAGGACGTCGGCAAGCTCGCCACCGACCTGGCCGGCAAGCTCGTCGGCGAGTCCCTTGAGGACCACGCCCGGCAGAGCCGGGTGATCGACCGCTTCCTCGACGAGCTTGAGGAGAAGGCCGAGGCGGCCCGATGACATCGCCGCACGGAGCGAGCCGCGAGGCTCTGGCAGCCGCACGCGAGCGTCTCGACGCGTTGACGGACAACACGGCCGTCAACGCCGGCTCGCTCGCCGACGAGCTGGCCTCCCTCACCGCGCTGCTCGACCGCGAGGTGTCGCTGCGTCGGGTCCTGACCGACCCGGCGCAGTCCGGCGAGGCCAAGGCCGACCTGGCTCAGCGCCTCATCGGCGGCCAGGTCAGCGGCGAGGCCGGCGACCTGCTGTCCGGGATGGTGCGCTCGCGCTGGTCGCAGTCGCGCGACCTGGTGGACGCGCTGGAGGAGCTGGCCGATGTCGCCGACTTCACCGCGGCCCAGAAGGCGGGCACGCTCGACGACGTCGAGGACGAGCTGTTCCGGTTCGGCCGGATCGTCTCCTCCAACACCGAGCTGCGCGCCGCGCTCACCAACCGGGCCGCGACGGCCTCCGCCAAGGGCGAGCTGCTGCGCAGCCTGCTCGGCGGCCGGTCGGCCGGGACCACCGAGCGTCTGGTGACGCGCCTTGTGACCGTGCCGCGGGGACGTAGCCTGGAGACGGGACTGGAGTCCCTGTCCAAGCTCGCCGCCGAGCGCCGGGACCGGATGGTGGCCGTGGTCACCTCGGCGGTACCGCTGAGCGACGGGCAGAGGCAGCGCCTCGGCGCCGCCCTGGCGAAGCTCTACGGCCGTCCGATGCACCTCAACCTGGATGTGGACCCCGGGGTCGTCGGCGGGATCCGGGTGCAGGTCGGTGACGAGGTCATCAACGGCTCGATCGCGGACCGCATCGAGGACGCCGGCCGCCGCCTGGCGAGCTAGCAGCAACTTCATAAGCAGTACGTGTACCTACGGCCCGGTTGGGCCGTGCAGAGGATTCACCTCTTTCAGGGGGGAGTCCCCATCCCCCCAAGTGAAACTTCGGGCCCAACAAGGAGAGCAGGGAACCCAGATGGCGGAGCTCACGATCCGGCCGGAGGAGATCCGGGACGCGCTGGAGAACTTCGTCCAGTCGTACAAGCCGGACGCGGCCTCGCGCGAGGAGGTCGGTACGGTCACCCTTGCCGGCGACGGCATCGCGAAGGTCGAGGGTCTGCCCTCGGCCATGGCCAACGAACTGCTGAAGTTCGAGGACGGCACCCTCGGCCTCGCGCTCAACCTGGAAGAGCGCGAGATCGGCGCCATCGTCCTCGGTGAGTTCAGTGGCATCGAGGAGGGTCAGCCGGTCTCCCGTACCGGTGAGGTCCTCTCCGTGGCCGTCGGCGAGGGCTACCTCGGCCGCGTCGTCGACCCGCTCGGCAACCCGATCGACGGCCTCGGCGAGATCGAGACCACCGGCCGCCGCGCCCTCGAACTGCAGGCCCCCACGGTCATGCAGCGCAAGTCGGTGCACGAGCCGATGGAGACCGGCTACAAGGCCGTCGACGCGATGACCCCGATCGGCCGCGGCCAGCGTCAGCTGATCATCGGTGACCGGCAGACCGGCAAGACCGCCCTGGCCGTCGACACGATCATCAACCAGCGCGACAACTGGCGCTCGGGCGACGTGAACAAGCAGGTCCGCTGCATCTACGTCGCCATCGGCCAGAAGGGCTCGACCATCGCCTCCGTGCGTGGTGCCCTCGAAGACGCCGGCGCCCTGGAGTACACGACCATCGTCGCCGCCCCGGCGTCCGACCCGGCCGGCTTCAAGTACCTTGCGCCGTACACCGGTTCGGCCATCGGCCAGCAGTGGATGTACGAGGGCAAGCACGTCCTCATCATCTTCGACGACCTCTCGAAGCAGGCCGACGCCTACCGCGCCGTGTCCCTGCTGCTGCGCCGCCCGCCGGGCCGTGAGGCCTACCCGGGTGACGTCTTCTACCTGCACTCCCGTCTGCTGGAGCGCTGTGCGAAGCTCTCCGACGACATGGGCAAGGGCTCGATGACCGGTCTGCCGATCGTCGAGACCAAGGCCAACGACGTGTCGGCGTTCATCCCGACCAACGTCATCTCCATCACCGACGGCCAGTGCTTCCTGGAGTCGGACCTGTTCAACGCCGGTCAGCGCCCCGCGCTGAACGTCGGTATCTCCGTCTCCCGAGTCGGTGGCAGCGCGCAGCACAAGGCGATGAAGCAGGTTTCCGGCCGGCTCCGCGTCGACCTCGCCCAGTTCCGTGAGCTGGAGGCGTTCGCCGCGTTCGGTTCCGACCTGGACGCCGCGTCGAAGGCGCAGCTGGAGCGCGGTCAGCGGATGGTCGAGCTGCTGAAGCAGGCTCAGTACCAGCCGATGCCGACCGAGGACCAGGTCGTCTCCGTGTGGGCCGGTACCACCGGCAAGATGGACGACGTTCCGGTCGCCGACGTGCGCCGCTTCGAGAAGGAGCTCCTTGAGTACCTGCACCGCAAGGAGCAGGGCCTCATGACCTCCATCAAGGAGGGCGGCAAGATGTCGGACGACACCCTCACCGCCGTCGCCGACGCCATCGCCGAGTTCAAGAAGCAGTTCGAGACCTCGGACGGCAAGCTGCTCGGCGAGGACACTGCCGTCAGCGTCTCCAAGTGACGTAAGGAAGGGACCTGACTCATGGGAGCCCAGCTCCGGGTCTACAAGCGTCGCATCCGATCCGTCACCGCGACCAAGAAGATCACCAAGGCGATGGAGATGATCGCCGCCTCGCGCGTCGTCAAGGCGCAGCGCAAGGTGGCGGCCTCCACGCCGTACGCGACCGAGCTCACCCGCGCGGTCACGGCGGTGGGTACCGGCTCGAACACGAAGCACCCGCTGACCACGCAGGCCGAGACGGTCACCCGGTCCGCGGTGCTGCTGCTGACGAGCGACCGTGGCCTCGCCGGTGCCTTCAACTCCAACGCCATCAAGGCGGCGGAGCAGCTGACCGAGCGCCTGGAGCGCGAGGGCAAGCAGGTCGAGACGTACATCGTCGGCCGGCGCGGGCTGGCCCACTACAACTTCCGTGAGCGCAAGGTCGCGGAGTCGTGGGCCGGCTTCACCGACGAGCCGACGTACGCGGACGCCAAGAAGGTCGCGGCTCCCCTGATCGAGGCCATCGAGAAGGAGACCGCGGACGGCGGCGTGGACGAACTCCACATCGTTTTCACCGAGTTCGTCTCGATGATGACGCAGACGGCCCTCGGTGACCGTCTGCTGCCGCTCAGCCTCGAAGAGGTAGCCAAGGAAGCAGCCCCCAAGGGCGAGATCCTTCCGCTCTACGACTTCGAGCCCACGGCGGAGGACGTCCTCGACGCCCTGCTGCCGCGCTATGTGGAGAGCCGTATCTACAACGCGCTGCTCCAGTCGGCCGCCTCCAAGCACGCCGCCACGCGGCGCGCGATGAAGTCGGCCACCGACAACGCGGGAGAGCTCATCGAGTCGCTCTCGCGGCTTGCCAACGCGGCCCGCCAGGCCGAAATCACCCAGGAAATCAGCGAGATCGTCGGTGGCTCCGCAGCCCTGGCCGACGCGAGCGCGGGGAGTGACAGGTAAATGACGACGACAGTTGAGACGGCCGCTGCCACGGGCCGCGTCGCCCGGGTCATCGGCCCGGTCGTCGACGTGGAATTCCCCGTCGACGCGATGCCCGACATCTACAACGCCCTTCACGTCGAGGTGGCCGACCCGGCCAAGGACGGCGAGAAGAAGACGCTGACCCTGGAGGTCGCCCAGCACCTGGGTGACGGCCTGGTCCGCACCATCTCCATGCAGCCCACCGACGGTCTGGTCCGCCAGGCCGCGGTCACCGACACGGGCACGGGCATCACCGTCCCGGTCGGCGACTTC
This sequence comes from Streptomyces blattellae, assembly GCF_009709555.1. GTDB lineage: Bacteria > Actinomycetota > Actinomycetes > Streptomycetales > Streptomycetaceae > Streptomyces > Streptomyces blattellae. The sequence goes on from NZ_WJBG01000252.1 coordinate 31,935, forward strand.
ACCAAGGGCAAGGTGTTCAACACCCTCGGTGAGGTGCTGAACGTCGACGAGACCTACGACGGTGAGCGCTGGACCATCCACCGCAAGGCGCCGAACTTCGACGAGCTTGAGTCGAAGACCGAGATGTTCGAGACCGGCGTCAAGGTCATCGACCTTCTCACCCCGTACGTCAAGGGTGGAAAGATCGGCCTGTTCGGTGGTGCCGGCGTCGGCAAGACGGTGCTCATCCAGGAGATGATCTACCGCGTCGCCAACAACCACGACGGTGTCTCCGTGTTCGCCGGTGTCGGTGAGCGCACCCGTGAGGGCAACGACCTCATCGAGGAGATGTCGGACTCGGGCGTCATCGACAAGACCGCGCTGGTCTTCGGTCAGATGGACGAGCCCCCGGGCACCCGTCTGCGCGTCGCGCTGGCCGGCCTCACCATGGCCGAGTACTTCCGTGACGTCCAGAAGCAGGACGTGCTGTTCTTCATCGACAACATCTTCCGCTTCACGCAGGCCGGTTCCGAGGTGTCGACCCTGCTCGGCCGCATGCCCTCCGCGGTGGGCTACCAGCCGAACCTGGCCGACGAGATGGGTCTCCTCCAGGAGCGCATCACCTCGACCCGTGGTCACTCGATCACCTCGATGCAGGCGATCTACGTCCCCGCGGACGACCTGACCGACCCGGCCCCGGCCACCACGTTCGCCCACCTCGACGCGACGACGGTGCTGTCCCGTCCGATCTCCGAGAAGGGCATCTACCCGGCCGTGGACCCGCTGGACTCCACGTCCCGCATCCTGGACCCGCGCTACATCGCGCAGGACCACTACGACGCCGCCATGCGCGTCAAGACGATCCTGCAGAAGTACAAGGACCTCCAGGACATCATCGCGATCCTCGGTATCGACGAGCTCGGCGAGGAGGACAAGCTCGTCGTCCACCGTGCCCGTCGCGTGGAGCGCTTCCTGTCCCAGAACACCCACGTCGCCAAGCAGTTCACCGGCGTGGACGGTTCGGACGTGTCCCTTGAGGAGTCGATCGCGGCGTTCAACGCGATCTGCGACGGCGAGTACGACCACTTCCCGGAGCAGGCGTTCTTCATGTGCGGTGGTCTTGAGGACCTGAAGAACGCCGCCAAGGAGCTGGGCGTCTCCTGACCTCGCGTTCTTGACGAGGGGGCGGGGGCGCCCCGCCCCCTCTCTCACGCCCTTTAGAATTGACCCAACACCCGGCACTACCGCCGGGTGGTGACCCGAGGAGCCACCCTTGGCTGCTGAGCTGCACGTCGCGCTGGTCGCGGCCGACCGAGAGGTCTGGTCCGGCGAGGCCAAGCTGGTCGTCGCGCGCACCACGTCCGGCGACATCGGCGTCATGCCCGGTCACCAGCCGCTGCTCGGTGTGCTGGAGTCGGGCCCGGTGACCATCCGTACGAGTGATGGTGAGACGGTCGTCGCCGCGGTGCACGGCGGTTTCATCTCGTTCGCGGACGACAAGCTGTCGCTGCTGGCCGAGATCGCCGAGCTGTCGGACGAGATCGATGTCCAGCGCGCCGAGCGGGAGCTCGAACGCGCGAAGGCGGAGGGCGATGCCACCGCCGAGCGGCGCGCGGACGTACGACTGCGTGCGGCGGCGGCGAGCTGACACTGCTCACCGCGTGATGACGTCACTCAGCCGCGGCTGGAACCGGAGCGATCCGGTACCAGCCGCGGCTGAGGCGAATGTGGGTGTTTTTTCCATTCCGTTACCGAGGAGACGAGGAGGTCGGTGCCGATGGTCCTCGCTCTGACTGTGTGCGGAATTGTCGTCGCCCTCGTGGTGGTGGGGCTGTTCGTCTTCGGTCTGCGCCGCAGGCTCATCCAGCGCTCCGGCGGCACCTTCGACTGCTCCCTGCGCTGGGACGTCCCCGAGAAACCCGACACCAGCGGCAAGGGCTGGAGCTACGGCGTCGCCCGCTACAACGGCGACCGTGTCGAGTGGTACCGCGTCTTCTCCTACGCCTACCGCCCCCGCCGCATCCTGGAGCGTGCCGCGATCGAGGTGGCCGGCCGCCGGCTCCCCGAGGGCGAGGAGGAGCTGGCGCTGCTCTCCGACGCGGTGATCCTCACCTGTCTGCACCGGGGCACGCGCCTGGAACTCGCGATGAGCGAAGACGCGCTGACCGGTTTCCTCGCGTGGCTTGAGGCAGCCCCGCCCGGCCAGCGAGTGAATGTGGCGTAGCCACATTCACTCGCTGGGTGGGGGTCCTACCGGACGAAGTCTGGGGGAGCGTCAACGTCGCTTAGGTCGTTTAGGTCGCTTACGAGAGCCCGTTGTTGATCGCGGTCACCAGCTCGCCGTCGCTGGTGTCACCGCTGAACTCCCAGAAGAACGCGCCGCCCAGGCCCTGGTTCTTGGCCCAGGACATCTTCCCGGCGATCGTCGCGGGAGTGTCGTACGACCACCAGTTGCTGCCGCAGTGGGCATACGCCGTGCCGGCGACGGTGCCGGTCGCCGGGCAGGAGTTCTTGAGCACCTTGTAGTCCTCGATGCCGGCTTCGTACGTGCCCGGGGCCGCGCCGGTCGCCGTGCCGCCCGGGGCGGACTGGGTGACGCCGGTCCAGCCGCGGCCGTAGAAGCCGATGCCGAGCAGGAGCTTGTTCGAAGGCACGCCCTTCGACTTCAGCTTGGCGATCGCGTCGGCGGAGTTGAAGCCCGCCGTCGGGATGCCGGGGTAGGAGGTGAGCGGCGAGTGCGGGGCGGTGGGGCCGTCCGCGTCGAAGGCGCCGAAGTAGTCGTACGTCATCACGTTGTACCAGTCGACGTACTGGGAGGCACCGCCGTAGTCCGCGACGTCCAGCTTGCCGCCGGAGGAGCCGTCGGCGGTGATCGCGGAGGTGACGAGGTAGTCGGGGCCGAACTCCGTGCGCAGCGCCGACATCAGGTTCCTGTAGGCCGCCGGCCCGGAGGTGTCGCAGGTCAGACCGCAGGCGTTCGGGTACTCCCAGTCGATGTCGATGCCGTCGAAGACATCGGCCCAGCGCGGGTCCTCCACGACGGCCTTGCAGGAGGCGGCGAACGCGGCCGGGTTCTGCGCGGCCTGGCCGAAGCCGCCGGAGTAGGTCCAGCCGCCGAAGGAGTACAGCACCTTGATGTGCGGGTACTTGGCCTTCAGCTGGCGGAGCTGGTTGAAGTTGCCGCGCAGCGGCTGGTCCCAGGTGTCGGCGGTGCCGCTGACGGACTGGTCGGCGGTGTAGGCCTTGTCGTAGGCGGCGTAGGTGTCGTCGACGGTGCACTGGCCGTTCTTGACGTTGCCGAACGCGTAGTTGATGTGGGTGATCTTCGACGCGGTGCCGGAGGTCACCAGGTTCTTGACGTGGTAGTTGCGGCCGTAGACGCCCCACTCGGTGAAGTAGCCGAGCTTGACCTTGTCACCGGTGGGCGGGGGTTCGGTGGTGCCGCCGGTGGTGCGGACCGCGCGGGCGCCGCTGACCGGTCCGGTCTGGTCGGCGGTGTCGCGGGCCTGGACGGTGTACGAGTAGTCCGTGCCGGCGGTCAGACCTGTGTCGGTGTACGAGGTCGAGGTCACCGTCGCGACCCTGGTGCCGCCGCGCAGGATGTCGTAGTTCTTGACGCCGTTGTCGTCGGTGGCCGCGCTCCAGCTCAGTCTCACCGAGGTGCTGGTGATGTCGGAGGCGGCCGGGGTGCCGGGGGCGGACGGCGGGTTGTCGCCCGGGACCGTCGGGCCGCCGTCACAACTGCCGCTGTTCAGCTTGCAGTTCGCGGGGGCGCCGGAGCCGGTGCCGTTGAAGCCGAAGGAGACGGAGGCGCCGGGGGCGAGGGTGCCGTTCCAGGACTTGTTCTTGGCGGTCCAGTGGGTGCCGGCGGAGGTGACGTCGGCGTCCCAGGCCGAGGTGACGGACGTGCCGGAGGGGAAGTCCCACTCGACCGTCCAGGAGTTGATGGTGGTGTCGCCGGTGTTCTTGACGGTCCACTTGCCTTCGAAGCCGGTGCCCCAGTCCTGGGTCTTGGCGTAGGTGGCGGTGGCGGAGGTGGCCGCCTGGGCGGGGCTTGCGAGCCCGACCAGGCCGGCGAGGGGGAGGAGCAGGGTCGCGAACCCTGCGACCGCTCTGTGTCTGAAGCGCATCGTGCGCCTCCTCAGGGGGGTTGGGGGCGGGACTGAGCCTTCACGCCCACGGTGCCGCGAGAATAGAAAGGTCTGTACCACAGGTCAATAGGTCCAGACCAGTTATTCCCAAAGCTCTGCCAGATCCCCAACTCCTGTGCCGGTGCTGCCGCTTGGAAGGGAGTCAGCGCTCCCCTCCCGGGACCCACAGCACGTCTCCGGCGCCGCTGTTGGCCGTCCGGGCCAGGATGAAGAGCAGGTCTGAGAGGCGGTTGAGGTAGGTCGCGGTGAGCGGGTTCATGACCTCTCCGTGTACCTCCAGCGCGGCCCACGTCGACCGCTCCGCCCGGCGTACGACCGTGCAGGCCTGGTGGAGCAGGGCCGCGCCCGGGGTGCCGCCGGGGAGGATGAAGGACCGCAGCTTCTCCAGCCGCTCGTTGAAGCGGTCGCAGTCCGCCTCCAGCTTGTCGATGTAGAACTGCTCGACCCGCAGGGGCGGGAACTCCGGGTTCTCCGCCACCGGCGTCGACAGGTCCGCGCCCACGTCGAACAGGTCGTTCTGCACGCGGGTGAGAACCTTGACGATCTCCTCGGCGAGCCCGCCGAGCGCGATCGCCGTACCGATCACCGCGTTCGCCTCGTTGGCGTCCGCGTACGCCGAGATCCGCAGATCCGTCTTGGCCACCCGGCTCATGTCGCCGAGGGCGGTGGTGCCCTGGTCGCCGGTTCTGGTGTAGATGCGCGTCAGATTGACCATGTGACCCAATCTAGACGCTCGCCCATGGTGCGGGTCGCAGGGCGTGGAGACCTCGGCGCCGCCCCGTCCACGAAGCGCCAACCGGCGTGAAACCGCACGGAATCAGTCCGTCCGGCGAGACGTGACGACTGTCTCACGCCGTGAGACGTGACACGCGTTACTAACAAGGTCACACAGCCCCTCGCTGCCGCTAGGGTCCGCCGGAGAGGCACAAATAAACAGGCTGTAAGCGTTCATAGGGGAGTCGCACAGTGGTACGGAAGCTTGCCGTCATCGGCGCCGGCTTGATGGGTTCCGGTATCGCCCAGGTCTCCGCGCAGGCGGGCTGGGACGTCGTCCTGCGCGACGTCACCGACGAGGCCCTGAAGCGGGGCACCGACGGGATCAAGGCGTCGTACGACAAGTTCGTGAGCAAGGGCAAGCTGGAGGCGCACGACGCCGACGCGGCCCTCGCCCGGATCACCGCGACCACCGACCTGGACGCCGCCGCGGACGCGGACATCGTCGTCGAGGCCGTCTTCGAGAAGCTGGAAGTCAAGCACGAGATCTTCCGTGCCCTGGACAAGATCGTGCGGAACGACACCGTCCTCGCCTCCAACACCTCCGCCATCCCGATCACCAAGATCGCGGCCGTGACGGAGCGCCCGGAGCGGGTGGTCGGTACGCACTTCTTCTCGCCGGTACCGATGATGCAGCTGTGCGAGCTGGTCCGCGGCTACAAGACGAGCGACGAAACCCTCGCCACCGCACGGGAGTTCGCCGAGTCCGTCGGCAAGACCTGCATCGTCGTCAACCGGGACGTGGCCGGGTTCGTGACCACCCGTCTGATCTCCGCCCTCGTCGTCGAGGCCGCCAGGCTCTACGAGTCGGGCGTCGCCACCGCCGAAGACATCGACCTCGCCTGCAAACTGGGCTTCGGCCACGCCATGGGACCCCTGGCCACCGCCGACCTGACGGGCGTCGACATCCTGCTGCACGCCACCGGCAACATCTACACCGAGTCCCAGGACGAGAAGTTCGCCCCGCCCGAGCTGATGCGCCGGATGGTTGACGCCGGTGACATCGGGCGCAAGAGCGGGCAGGGCTTCTACAAGCACTGAAACCGCACATGCCCCTGGAGTATCACTCCGTGGGGTGAATTCGGTATCGGTTCGCTTACAGATGGCAACCTCAGACCACTCCACACAGTCAGAGGTTGCATCACTGGGCATCACCACGCGGAGACATCAGACGCACCAGGGGAGCGCATATGTTCATCAGGGGCGACCACGCCGAGCTGGTCGTCGGGGGCCGCCTCGACGTCCGCAGCGCGGCGGACGCCCGTACGGTCCTGCACTCGGCCGTCGACGACGGAGTCGGCGATCTGGTGCTGGACCTGTCCGAGCTGGACTCCTGGGACGCCACCGGACTCGGCGTGATCATGGGGGCCCACCGGCGGGCCGGCCGCTGCGGCCGGCGCCTGGTGCTGCGCGACGTACCGCCGCAGATGCAGCGCCTGTTGGTGGCTACCCGGCTGCACCGGATCCTGGCCATCGAGGGCGGCATCGGGGTGGAATCACTGCCCCGCGTGTGACGCCCGGCTCAAGGGGTACGCCGCAGGTCGTACGTTCCGTTTGCGAAACGTACGACGCACACAATCCGCACGAGACTGTGACGTCTCGGACGGCGCGGTACCCCGGGCTGTCGTAGATACTGTGCGAAGGTTTAGGGTTCGGTCGCCCGCTGCCTGACATCCCTTCGAGTGGGCCCGGACCAGAAGCGACAGCGCGGTGTGCAACAGGCCGGGAGGGGCCGGTGCCGGCACACGACGCTTTTGGGGGGCTTGGAACCTATGGACCCGAACAACCGGGGACCCGAGGAGTACGGCCACGACGATGGGGGTCCCGCCCGCTTGAGTGGATTCGAGAGTGGGGGAGGTGACGTGCCGCGCCAGCGCCAGCCAAGGGAATCCCTCTCATCAGACTTCGGACAGCACGCACCCGCACTCGCCCGCACCGTGCAACTCGTCGCGGGCGACTTCCTGCTCACCGTCAACCCCGTCGACGGCAGCGAGATAGAGGCCTGCCCGCCCGGCGAGCGACCCGGACGGCCCGTCAAGTTCACCGCCGCCGAGCGCGCCGAGGTGGACCGCGCGGCCAAGCCGCCCGTGCCGCCAGGCCCCAGCCGGCCCGCACTGCCACTCCTGGCCCGCCAGGAGGAACGCGAGCGGCTCGTACGGCTGCTCGCCCGGGGCCGCTCCGTACGCCTCACCGGTGCGGCCGGATCCGGCCGCACCGCCCTCCTCGACGTGGTCGCCGAGGACTGCGTGGACCTCGCCCCCGACGGCGTCGTCCGCCTCAGCGGCTACCACCGCACCGCGAGCGATCTGCTCCACGACCTCTTCTGCGCCGTCTACAACGCGCCGCTGTACCGCCCCGACCGGGACGAACTGCACGAACTCGTCCGGGAGATCGGCGCGGTCGTCGTCCTGGACGACATCGAGTTCGGCGGCGCCGCGCTCGACGAACTGCTGGACGCCACCCCGGAGTGCGCCTTCCTGATCGGCGCCGCCCCGGACGTCCCCGCGCCCTCCGCCGACTCCGCCGTCGAGGAGGTCTTCCTCAGCGGCCTCGACCGCGCGGGCACGGTGGAGTTGCTCGGGCAGGCCGTCGGCCGCGTCCTCACCGAGGACGAGGCGAGCTGGGCCGGTGACCTCTGGTTCGAGTCCGAGGGACTGCCGCTGCGCTTCGTCCAGGCCGGTGCCCTGCTGCGTCAGCGCGACCGGATGCGGGCCAGCGCCGACGCCTTCGACGAGTTCGGCGTCTTCCACGACGCCCCGGTCGACGCGCCCTTCGAGGCCGGCGACGGTCACGACGTACCACTGCCGTCGCTCGCCGAGGGAGCCGCGCCCGCCGTGCTGCTCGCCTCCCGGCTGAGCGAGTCGGCACGGGCCACCCTGCGGTTCGCCGTCGCGCTCGGCGGCGAGGTACCGCACCAGGCGCATCTGCCCGCCCTGGTCGGCGACACCCACGCGGACGCCGCCCTGGGCGAGCTGCTCAGCTGCGCGCTGGTCTCCCCGGTCGGCTCCCGCTACCGGCTGGCCGCCGGAGTGCAGACCCAGCTGGAGGCCGTCGGATACGGCGACGACGTGCAGGGCCGGGCCCTCACCGCCGCCCAGCACTACGCCTGGTGGGCCGGACATCCCTCGGTCACCCCGGAGCGGGTGTGCGCCGAGGCGGACGCCGTGCTCGCTGCCCTCGGCGTCCTCGCGCCGGTGACCAGGCCCCCGGCGGCGGGGGAGGAGAGCACCACCGTCCAGCTCGCTCGCACGGCCGCGCCCGCCTTTGCCGCGGGGCTGCACTGGAGCGCCTGGGAGCGGGCCCTGCGCCACGGCTCCGAGGCCTCCCGGCTCACCGGCGAGGTGCCCGAGCAGGCCTACTTCCACCACGAGTTGGGCGTCCTCGCGCTCTGCGGCGGACAGCTCGACCGCGCCCGCGCGGAGCTGGAGGCCTCCATCGGCCTGCGCGGCGCCGTCGCCGACAAGCGCGGCACCGTCGCCGGCCGCCGCGCCCTCGCCCTGGTCGCGGACCGCTCCGGCACGCCGATCGGAGTCGCCGCCACGGCCGGGGAGGAGGTGCCGGACGCCCGCCACGAGGAGTCGCAGTCCCCGCCCGGCGGCATCCCGGCCGCGTTCCCGCCCCTCCAGTCACCCAGCCCCGTCTCCGCGACCCTCGTCACCCACCGCACCCCCTCCGGCCCGGCCGCACACAAGGGCCGCGGCGGCCTGCGTGGCCTCGCCCGGCGCAACCTGGTCGCGGTCGGCGCCGGCGCGCTCCTCGCGGCCGTCCTCGGCACGGTGGTGACCCTCGGCGCCACGTCCGACAACGACCCGACCGCGCCGTCCAACGAGGTGCGCCCCAACCCGTCCGCCAGCCAGGGCACCGGCGACGACAGCCTCGGCGCCGACAAGGCGGACGACGGCGACGACAACGACGACTCCGGAGACATCGGCGCGGCGACCAGCAGCCCGACCGACCCGGGTCCGGACGGTACGTACGGCACCGCGGACGACCCGACGCCGACGGACACGGATGAGCCTTCGGACGATCCGAGCGGGACGAGGAACCCGGGAGGCGGTGGCGACACGTCGTCGTCGCCGACGAAGCCGCCGTCCAGCACACCCACGTCGAAGCCGCCCACGTCGACGCCGTCCTCGACTCCGTCCGAGACCGAGACCGAGACCGAGGAACCGTCCAGCCCGCCTCCGTCCGAGACGTCGCCGTCCGAACCCCCGCCCACCTCTGACTCCGCCCCCGCCGAGATCACCAGTTCGGCGAGCGCCCCGGAGACCAGCGAGGCGAGCAGCCCCAGCAGTTCGGGCGACGTGATCTGACGTCCCAGCGCAGCAGCACAACAGGGCCGGGTCCTTTCCATGGACCCGGCCCTCGTCGTCGTAGCGCTGCCCCTCAGAACAAACGCAGCTTGTCGTCCTCGATGCCCCGCATCGCGTCGTAGTCCAGGACCTGGCAGCCGATGCCGCGGTCGGTGGCGAGGACGCGGGCCTGGGGCTTGATCTCCTGGGCGGCGAAGATGCCGCGGACCGGGGCGAGATGGGGGTCGCGGTTGAGCAGTTCCAGATACCGCGTGAGCTGTTCCACGCCGTCGATCTCGCCGCGCCGCTTGATCTCGACCGCGACCGTCCGGCCGTCGGCGTCGCGGCAGAGGATGTCGACGGGGCCGATGGCCGTCATGTACTCGCGGCGGATCAGCGTGTAGCCCTCGCCGAGCGTCTCGATGCGGTCGGCGAGCAGTTCCTGAAGGTGTGCTTCCACGCCGTCCTTGATCAGGCCGGGATCCACGCCCAGTTCGTGCGAGGAGTCGTGCAGGACCTCCTCCATGGTGATGATGAGCTTCTCGCCCGTCTTGTTGATGACGGTCCAGACGCCCTCCTCGTCGCCCGCGCCCTCCTTCAGGGTGCAGGGCGGCGACATCCAGTTCAGAGGCTTGTAGGCCCGGTCGTCCGCGTGAATCGAGACGCTGCCGTCCGCCTTCACCAGGATCAGGCGGGGGGCCGAGGCAAGGTGGGCGGTGAGCCGGCCCGCGTAGTCGACGGAGCATCGGGCAATGACGAGACGCATGGTCGGCAACGCTACTCGACGGTCCCCCGTGAACGCGATTCGCCCGCCCGTCTCCCACCACCCCCTCGACCGGGGCCCTGCGGGCCGCCCCCTTGATCCTGGTTAACCCCTGTTCATTTATGGCCGGTTGTGTGCCTACTGAGACCGCCCCATATACGCATTCTGCTGGTGCCGTCACCGTCCGTTGCTTACCGTATTGAACGGGAGGTCGCGATGTGTGTACGCAGCGTGTTCGGTATCGCGAACTCCCTTTCCGTGTCCGGCAACCCCTCTGATCCGGGGGTGCGAGAGGAGAACCCATGTCGCTCGACGTCTCACCGGCCCTACTCGAACAGGCCGAGCGAGGCGAGGTCGACGAAGCAGCCTTCGTCGACTGCGTCCGGACCTCCCTGCCCTACGCATGGGAGATGATCAGTTCCCTGGTGGCTCAGCTGAAGGTGGACGGCGGCCAGTTCGCCGACAACCTGACGCCCCCGCCGGACGAGCAGGCACGCGGCCAGTTGCTGCGTGCGCTCGCCAGTGACGCGATCCGCGGCGCGCTGCAACGGCACTTCGGTGTCCGGCTGGCCTTCCAGAACTGCCACCGGGTGGCGGTGTTCCCGCTCGACTCCTCGGTCGACGAGACGCTGGCCCGTTTCACCTCGGTCCGCAGTCAGCTGCTCAACCAGTCACCGGAATTCCGGGACTGCTGAGGAGCGAGCCGCTTTGCTTGCCGCTCCGTACGCGGGAGGTGCATTCAGTACTGGAGCGGCAAGCTCCCGCCGTGCAGGCCCGTTCACCCGAGGTGCGGGAGCACTTCGGCGCCGAGCCGTCGGATGTTCTCCTCGGTGGCCGCGAGGTCGCCCGAGCCTTCGACCAGCAGGGCGAAGCGGTTGATGCCGGTCCGCTCGCTGGTCGCCGCGAGGCGGTCGGCGCACAGTCGCGGGGTGCCCACCGGGTGCAGCCCGCAGAGGAGTTCGGTGTAGGCCAGCGGGTCGCGCATCCGCCGTGCGCGGTCGTCGACCGTGACATGGGCGTCGAGGCCCTGCTTCAGCCAGCCCGGCATCGCCTTCAGCAGCGTCTCCGCCGCGTCGGTGCGCCGGTCGGCGATCTGGCAGAGGCCGGCGGAGACATGGCCCGCGCCGAGGATCTCGTCCGCCGGCCTCCCGCACGCGCGCGCGTGGCGCCGCCACAGGGCGACCATCTCGGCCTTCTCCTCGTCCCCGACATGCATCCCGAGGAGCATCGGCAGCCCGCGCTCCGCGGCCAGCCGCACACTCGCCGGTGAGGTGCAGGCGAGCACGACCTCGGGGCCCGGGGTGCCGGACAAGGACTCCGACGGCCGGGGTACGACGGCCACTTCACGGAAGGCGAAGCGGTCCCCGTCCGCCGCCACCGAGGGTTCGCTGAGCCAGCGCAACAGCAGATCGAGTGATTCCGGGTACGACTTCTCGTACGCCTCCAGACCCGAGCCGAACACCTCCAGGTCGACCCAGGGCCCGCCGCGCCCGACGCCCAGCGTGAAGCGCCCGCCGCTCGTCAGGTGCAGCAGCGCGGCCTGCTCGCCGAGGGCGACGGGGTGGACGGTGGGCAGCACGCTGACCGCTGTACCGACCCTCAGGCGGTGGGTGCGGCCGAGCAGTAACGCGGCCAGGGTGATGGCCGAGGGACAGGTGCCGTACGGCACGAAGTGGTGCTCGGCCAGCCATACCGTGTCGAGCCCCGCCTCCTCGGCCACGTCCGCCGAGCGGACCGCGCGGTGCAGTGCCTCCCCCTGGCCCTGGCCCGGGAACTGGGCCGCCAACACGAAACTTCCTACGTGCATCGTTCTTTCCTGCTTCCTCGGCTCCGACCCGGAGCTCCCCCACCGGGCATAACCGTCTGACACGTGCCGAAGACACGGCTTGACGAAGAGATTTGCGGATTGTCTGGAGAACGGATCAAGAAACGGGCCGGACAGGGATCGGTAGGGCTCGGTAGGAGATGGGGAAGGAATCGGGAAAGGAGCGGGAAGGGAGCGGTCTGGAGGGGGACTTGCGGTGATTGGCGCCCTACGCGTACCCCTGACCGCGCCGCGTAGGCTGTTTGGGCCCGTGCTTCCTGTATAGCCCCGTGAGGTGTTCCGTGTCCCCGCGTCGCAACCGACCCAAGGGCAGTGAGTCGTCCGGCCGGAGCGCCGAGGACGACCGGCCGGGCCGTTACGGCGGCTGGGAGTCGACGGAGAGCTGGCGGGGCGAGGAGTGGAACGTGCGGCATGTGGCCGGGGCCGGTGCGCAGGGCAAGACGTACCGCTGCCCGGGTTGTGACCAGCTGATCCCCTCCGGCGTCCCGCATGTCGTCGCCTGGCCGGAGCACTCGGGCGTCGACGACCGCCGCCACTGGCACAAGGCGTGCTGGAACGCGAAGGACCGCCGCACCACACGGGTGCAGCGGTCCAGGAACGCGCCGAAGTTCTGACGGACTCAGACGTCCCGCCGCTCCAGCAGGGCGTACGCGCCGACGAAGGCCGCGGCCGTCACGCCGAGGACGATCCACAGCGGGTCCCAGCCGGACGGGCCCGTGTCGGTGAGCGACTGGGAGTAGAAGACGCTGAGCTGGTTCGGGATCGAGTACTCGAACAGCGCCTGGCGCAGGTCCTCCAGCGACGGCGAGAACATGAACAGCGCGATCACCAGCGGGGCCAGGACGATGCCGATCATGATCGTGATCGCGCCCGCCGAGTGCCGGACGATCGAGCCGACGACCAGCGACAGCAGGCCGAGCAGCGCGATGTAGAGGGACACGCCGACCGTGCCCTTCAGCCACTCGGCGCCGGACGGATCCCGTGCCTCGGTCACCATGCCCACCTGGACGAAGGCCACGAACGAGGACGCCACCAGCGTCACCCCGAACGCCACCGCGAAGAACACGATCGCCTTCGCCGCCATCACCCGCCCCCGCGAGGGGCACGCGGTCATCGTCGTACGGATCATGCCCGTGCCGTACTCCGAGGCCGTCGTCAGCACACCGAGGGTGATGATGCACATGGTGCCGAGGAGCAGTCCGAAGAAGCCCAGGGACAGCGGGGTCTCGTCCCCGAGATCGTCGGACGAGTTGGCGACCAGCGCGCCGGCCGCCAGCCCGATGCCGATGACGAGCAGGACGAACACGCCCAGCGTCCACATCGTGGAGCGCACCGACCGGATCTTCGTCCACTCCGAGGCGAGGGCATGCCCGAGGTGCGTCCGGATGACGGGGATCGGCGAGGTGTACGTCGGGTACGGCGAACCGGGCACCGCCTGCCAGGCGGGCGCGGCCTGCGTCGGGGGCTGCGGCGTGCTCATCGGACATCCTCGGGCTTGGTCGGGGCGGCGGCGGCCTGCACGGGGGCGGTGGCGGGCTGTGTGGGGGCGGCGGCGGCCTGCACGGGGGCGGTGGCGGGCTGTGCGGGTGCGGTGGCGGGCTGTGCGGGGGCGGCGGCGGCCTGCACGGGTGCGGCGGCCGGTTGTGCGGGCATGGTGGCGGGCCGTGGGGTGGCGGCGGGCTGCACGGTGGCGGCGGCCGGTTGTGCGGGCGTGGTAGCGGGCTGTGCGGGTGCGGGTGCGGTGGCGGGCTGTGCGGGTGCGGGCGCCGGTTGTGCGGTGGCGGGCTGCTGAGCCGGTGGGGCGGGCTGGGCGTACGGGTTGGGCTGTCCCGTGCCGGGACCCGGCCCCGTGCCGGGACCCGTACCGTGCCCCGCGCCAGGCCCCGCACTGGGACCCGTACCGTGCCCCGCGCCAGGCGCTCCCGGCGCGGCAGGAGCGCCGTACAGGCCCTGCCCCTGCCCCTGCCCCTGCCCCTGCCCCTGTGCCGGGCCCGGCGCGGCGGTCGGCGGGGCGAACGGCTGCCCGCCCTGCTGGGGTGGCGGCGGCGCGTACCAGCCGGGCTGGCCCTGGCCCGGAACCGGCATCGGCACGGGCGGCTGTGCGCCGGGCGGCAGGGGCTGCCTGAGCCCTTCCCGCTGGTCGATCGTCGACCGGTAGTCGACGGCGCCCTGTGTCATCCGCATGTACGCCTCCTCCAGCGAGGCCTGGTGCGGCGACAGCTCCCACAGGCGTACGTCCGCCCCGTGCGCGATGTCGCTGATGCGGGGAAGCGGCAGTCCGGTCACCCGCAGCGCGCCGTCCTGCTCGGGCAGCACGTGCCCGCCCGCCTCGGTGATCGCGGTGATCAGCTTCTCGCGCATCTGCGGTTCGCTGTCGGGCGTGCGCAACCGCGCGAAGTCGGCGGAGTTCGCCGAGATGAAGTTCCCGATGCTCATGTCGGCGAGCAGCTGACCGCGGCCGATCACGATGAGGTGGTCGGCGGTCAGCGCCATCTCGCTCATCAGGTGCGACGAGACGAAGACCGTACGGCCCTCCGCCGCGAGCGACTTCATGAGGTTGCGCACCCAGAGGATGCCCTCGGGGTCGAGGCCGTTGATCGGCTCGTCGAACAGCAGCACCTGGGGGTCGCCGAGCAGCGCGGCGGCGATGCCGAGGCGCTGGCCCATACCGAGGGAGAAGCCCTTGGAGCGCTTCCTGGCCACGCCCTGCAGGCCGACCACGCCGAGCACCTCGTCCACGCGGCGGGCCGGGATGCCGGACAGCTGGGCGAGGCACAGCAGGTGGTTGCGCGCCGCCCGGCCGCCGTGCACGGCCTTGGCGTCGAGCAGCGCGCCGACCTGGCGGGGCGCGTTGGGCAGCCTGCGATACGGGTAGCCGCCGATCGTCACCTGCCCCGCGGTGGGGTTGTCCAGGCCGAGGATCATCCGCATCGTCGTCGACTTGCCCGAGCCGTTCGGCCCGAGGAAGCCGGTGACGGCACCGGGCCGCACCTGGAAGGAAAGGTTGTACACAGCGGTCTTGTCGCCGTAGCGCTTGGTCAGGCCGACTGCCTCGATCATGCTCCGCACCCATCGAAAGGTTCAGGACAGCGGGGCCCACGCCCCCCGTAAGGGTTAGGAGGATATCCGGCCGCTGACGGTTCCCTTCAAGGCGAAGTAAAATCGCGGGTTCAGACACCCCATCAGGCGTCCCGCCTCTTCAGCAGCACATAACCGCCCACAAGCGCCGCGACCACCCACAGCACCATGATCGCGAGCCCGCCCCAGGGGCCGTACGGTGTGTCGTCGTCCACCGGCGTGACCACCTGCATGATCCTGCTGCCGGCCTGATCGGGCAGGTACTGGCCGATCCTCTCCGTCGCCGAGACATTGCCGAGGATGTTGGAGATCAGGAAGAAGAACGGCATCAGGATGCCCAGCGACAGCATCGGCGAGCGCAGCATCGCGGCCACGCCCATCGAGAACATCGCGATGAGGGTCATGTAGAGCCCGCCGCCGATGACCGCGCGCAGTACGCCCGGGTCGCCGATGGAGGCCTTGAGGTCGCCGAGCATCGCCTGCCCCACGAAGAAGGTCACGAAGCTGGTGACGAGGCCGACGGCCAGGCAGAGGCCGGTGGCCACCGCGATCTTGCTGACCAGGAATTTGCCGCGCTGCGGTACGGCCGCCAGCGAGGTGCGGATCATGCCGGTGCTGTACTCGTTCGAGACGACGAGCACACCGAACACGATCATCGCCAGCTGGCCGAGACTCATGCCCGCGAAGCTGATGAAGGTCGGGTCGAAGGAGAGCTGGTCGTCCCGGCTCATGTTGTCGAACTCGTTCTTCGACAGGGCCGAGATCAGGATGCCGAGGCCGATGGTGACCACCACGGCGAGCGAGAGCGTCCAGACGGTGGACGCGACGGAGCGGATCTTCGTCCACTCGGAGCGGATGACCTGCGTCGTCGCCATGCTCAGGCCCCCTTGTTCCAGCTGTCGCCCCACGGTTGTTCCCGGGGGGTGTCGGAGTGTGCGTGGTATTCCACCGATTCGGCGGTCAGCTGCATGAACGCCTCCTCCAGCGAGGCCTGCTGCGGGCTCAGCTCATGCAGCACGATCTGGTTCTGTGCGGCCAGCTCACCGATCCGCTCCGACTTCCCGCCCTCCACTTCGAGGACCCCGCCGCCGCTGTCCACGGCCGTGACCCCGGCTTCGTGCAGCACATCGAGCAGCCGCTCGCGCTGCGGGGTGCGGATCCGGACGTACGACCGGGAGTTGCGCTCGATGAAGTCGGCCATGGAGGTGTCGGCGAGCAGCCGGCCCTGGCCGATGACGACGAGGTGCTCGGCGGTCAGCGCCATCTCGCTCATCAGGTGCGACGAGACGAAGACCGTACGGCCCTGTGCGGCCAGCGATTTCATGAGGTTGCGGATCCAGTGGATGCCCTCGGGGTCAAGCCCGTTGACCGGCTCGTCGAACATCAGGATCCGTGGGTCGCCGAGGAGCGCGCCCGCGATGCCGAGCCGCTGGCCCATGCCCATCGAGAAGCCCTTGGTCTTCTTCCGGGCCACCGCCGTCAGCCCGACCGTCTCCAGTACCTCCCGCACCCGGCTCGTGGAAATGCCGTTGCTCTGGGCCAGGCAGAGGAGGTGGTTGTAGGCGCTGCGCCCGCCGTGCCAGGCCTTGGCCTCCAGCAAAGCGCCGATGTACGTCAGCGGGTCCTTCAACTGGTCGTAGTGCTTGCCGTCGATGCGGACGTCCCCGGCGGAGGGGTGGTCGAGCCCGAGAATCATCCGCATGGTCGTCGACTTCCCGGCACCGTTCGGCCCGAGGAATCCTGTGACGATCCCGGGTCTCACGGCGAAGGTGAGGTTGTTGACCGCCACCTTCTCGCCGTACCGCTTGGTCAGCCCCTCAAGCTCAATCATGTGGCAACGCTAAAACGGGCGTTCGGCGGATGCCACCCGGAGTGGCAAACCCGGGCCGACGGGTGTGGCAACAATCGCCGAAGCCGTCACTCACAAGGCGGCATACCGGATGGACGGCGACGAGGTGTTTCTGCCACGGGCCCGCATGACTCCGCCGGACAGGACAAAGGCCCGCACCCCCCTTCCCAGGGGATGCGGGCCTCGGCCGCACTAGCTCACGTGCTTACCGGGTCTGCTGCGCGGGAACCCCGCGGGAGATCGGCTCGTCCTCGGCCGGCGTGCCGGCGGCGGCCACCGCGGCGCCCGTGAGGGTCGCCAGCATCTCGCGCACGTTGGTCAGCTGCGCGTTGATGGAGTCGCGGCGGTTGGTGAGGGCGGCCAGCTCGCGCTCGGATTCCGAACGGATGCGGTCGGCCTTGGCGTTGGCGTCGGCCACGATGTCCTCGGCCTGGCGCTGAGCCGTCTCCACCGTCTGGCGGGCGCGGCGCTCGGCGTCCGTGCGCAGCTTCTCCGCCTCCAGGCGCAGCTGCTCCGCGCGGTGCTCGATCTCGGCGAGGCGCTTCTCGGCCTTGGCCTGACGGGAGGCCAGGTCCCGCTCGGACTGCTCGCGGCGCTTGGCGAGGTTCGTCTCGAAGTCGGCGGCGGCCTGCGCGGCCTTGGCGCGGGTCTCCTCGAAGAGGGCGTCCGCCTCCTCGCGCTTGGACTGCGCGTCCTTCTGCGCTTCGGCACGCAGCTGGGCGGAGTCGCTCTTGGCCTTCTCGACGATCCGGACGCCCTCGTCCTCGGCCTTGGCCTTGCGCTCCGCAGCGAACGATTCTGCGTCGTTGCGGACCTGCTGGGCCGCCGACTCGGCGAGTTCGCGGTGCTGCTCGGCGGCACGGCGGGCCTCCTCGCGCAGATCCTTGGCCTCTTCCTCGGCGAGGCGAAGGATCTTCTCGACCCGCGCGCCGAGACCGGCGTACGACGGCTCCGCGTCGCTCACCTGGGCCTGGGCGTTCTGCGTTTCGAGGTGGAGTTCCTCGATGCGCTTTTCCAGAGCGGTGATGCGGGCGAGAGCGCTGTCACGGTCGGAGACGAGCTTGGAGATCCGTTCGTCCACCTGAGCGCGGTCGTACCCACGCCGCACTAGCTCGAAGCCGTAGGGGGAAGTGTCGCTCATGGGGTTCCTGTCGAAAGAGACCGGTGAGGTGATAGGGGGAATCCTAGGGGCCGAAGCGGTGTGTCATCGAGCGGATGCGTGTTTGATCTGGAGAATGACACCTCTTTTGGGTGGCGAACCGTCAGACGGCTTGCCAAGGAGTTGACCAAAGGCCCCAGAAGACACCGAAATGTACCGACTGCGCTAGCTCTCCGGCGACTTGCCACCCGATCGGGGGGCGCCGACCGTCGCACCCGCCTTGACCGCGCCGTCCTTGCCGGCCGACGGCGCCTCGAAGGATTCGAGCGCCTCCAGGACGTCCTGGACGCGGGAGATCTCGGCGTTGATGTCCTCGCGGCGCCGCACGAGGATCTCCAGCTCGCGCTTGCCCTCCTCGACCGTGCGCCGCGCCTCGCGGATCGCCTCGGCCTTGAGCTCCTCGGCCTCCTTCACGAGCGCCGACTTCTTCTGCTCGGCCTCCTTGAGGAGTCCTTCGGCCTTCTTGACGGCGGCGATACGGACCTTGCCCGCCTCGGAGTTGGCCTCCGAGACCAGCTCCTTGGCCTTCGCCTGCGCCTTGGCGAGCTGCTCCTCGGCGGCCTTGATGAGCGCGTCGCAGCGGTCGCCCGCCGACTTCATCGTCTCGGCCGACTCCCGGCGGGCCCGCTCGTGCAGCTCCTCGATCTCGGTGGTGATGCGGTCGCGCAGCTCCTCGGCGCGCTCGCGGATCGCGGTGGCGTCCCGGCGGGCGCCGACGAGCAACTCGTCCGCGTCCGTACGGGCCTGCTCCACTGTGGCGTTGCCCTCGACCGTCGCCTCGGACACCAGCCGGTCGGCCTCGCTGCGGGCCGCGCCGACCATCGTGTCGGCCTGCGCCTCGGCCTCGGCCGTCGTCTTGTGCGCCTGCTGCTGCGCCTCGGTGAGCAGCTTGTCCGCCTCGGCCGTGGTCTCCGTGATGAGCTTGTCGACCTGCTCGGCCGCCTCGGACCGCCGCTTGTTGGAGTCCTTGCGGGCCTCGTCCAGGGTGCGCTCGGCCTCCTCGCGCGCGGACGACACCAGCCGCTCCGCCTCCGCTTCGGCCTCCGCCTTGACCCGCGCCGACTCGGCACGGACCCGCTCCGCGTGCTGCTGAGCCGCCCCCACGGTCTCGGCGGCCTCCGCGCGCAGCCGCTCCGCGTCGCCGGTCGCCTCCGACATCCGCTGCTCGGCCCGGGCCACGGACTCGGCCCGTACCCGCTCGGCCTCCGCGGCCGTCTCCGTGGTCAGCCGCTCCGCCTCGGAGCGCGCCTCGGTGATGAGGGTGTCCGCCTGCGTCGCCGCGTCCGACCGGATCCGGTTGGCGTCCTCGCGGGCCTCCGCCCGGGAGCGTGAGGCGTCCTGCTCGGCCTGCGCGGTGGTCTCCGAGGCCTGAGTGCGCACCCGCTGGGCGTGCTCGGCGGCGTCCGAGCGCAGCCGCTCCGACTCCGCGATCGCCTCCGAAACGGTGTGCTCCGCGAGGGACTTCGCGGCCTGCGCCTCCTCGGCCGCCTCCCGCCGGATGCGGCCCGCGTCCTCGCTGGCCCGCTCCCGCTCGGCGTAGGCGTCCGCGCGAACCCGGTCGGCCTCCTCCTGCGCCTCGCGACGGGCGCGGTCCGCCGCGTGCTCGGCGGCGGAGCGCAGCCCCTGGATCTCCTCCTGGGCCTGCTCGTGCAGCCCGACGACCGAGTCCCGTACCTGCTGGGCGTGCTGCTCGGCCGCCGACACCATCTCGGTGGCACGCCGGTCGGCCTCCTCGACCAGCCTGACCGCCTCGGTCTGCGCCTCCTCCACGCGGCCCCGCGCTACGGCCAGCAGCTCCTCGCTCTGCTCGCGGGCCCGCTCCCGCTCCTGGTCCGCCTCCTGGCGCGCGGAGCCGAGGAGTTCCTCGGCCTCACGGCGGCGCCGGGCGGCCTCCTCCTGGGCGGCGGCCAGCGTCTCCGTGGCCTCCGCGGCGAGCCGCTCGGCGGCGGCCTGCGCCTCCGCCCGTACCCGGTCGGCGGTGTCCTGGGCCTCCGACTTCAGCCGCTCGGCCTCCGCCGCGGCCTCCGACCGCAGTCGTACGGCGATGGCCTCGCCCTCCGCGCGGGAGGCGGAGGCGTCCGACGCGGCCTCGTTGCGCAGCCGTTCGGCCTCCGCCTGGGCCTGCGCCTGGAGCGTACGGATCCGCTCGGCGGCCTCGGCGCGCAGCCGCTCCGTCTCCTCGGCGGCCTCGCGGCGGATCCGCGCTGCCTCCTCGCGGGCGTCGGCCAGTGCCTGCTCGGCGGCGGCGAGCCGCTCCTCGGCCTCGGTGTGCAGCCGCGCCAGGCCCTCGGCGGCCTCGGCGCGACGGGCCTCTATGGTGCGTTCGGTCTCCTCGCGCAGCTCGCGCGAGGCCCGCTCGGCGTCCGCCCTGATGCCGTCGGCCTGCTCGGCGACCTCCTCGCGGTGCCGCTCGGCCTCCTGGCGGGTGCGCTGCAGCGTCTCCTCGGCCTGGCGGCGCAGCGTCGTCGCCCGCTCGATCGCCTCCGTACGGACCTTCTCGCTGTCCGTCTGGGCGCTCTGGCGCAGCTCGTCGGCGTCGGCCTTCGCCTTGGAGAGCAGTTCCTCGGCGGTCTTGGCCGCCTCCTCGATCTGCTGGACGGCCTCCTTGCGGGCCTCCGCGCGGATCTTCTCGCCCTCGGCGACCGCGTCGGCGCGCAGCTGCTCGGCCTCGCCGCGCAGCCGGCGGGCCTCCTCCTGCAGCTCGACCGTCTTGGCGCGGTACTCCTTGGTGTCGTCCTTCGCCGAGCCCTTCAGCTGCTCGGCGATGTCGTGCGCCTCGGCACGCAGCCGGTCCGCCTCGGTCTCGGCCTCGCGACGGATCCGCTCGGCCTCCTCGCCGGCCGCCTTGGTGGTGTTCTGCGCGTCCTCCTGCGCCTTGTTGAGGACGTCCTCGGCGGTCTTGGCCGCCTTCGACAGCTGGGTGGCGCTCTCTTCGGCGGTGATCGTGCGGGCCTTCTCGGCGGCCTCCTCCACGATCTTCTCGGCCTCGCCGCGGGCGTCCGCGACGATCTGCTCGGCGTCCGCCTTGGTGGCCTCGGCCTCCTTGGTGGCCTCGCTGACCAGCCGGGCGACCTGCTCCTTCGCCGTACGGGTGCGCTGCTCGTTGGCCGCCTCGGCGCTGGAGAGGGCCTTGGCGGCGGCCTCCTTGGCCTCGGTGAGCACCTTCTCGGCCTCGGACTGCGCCGTGCGCAGCGCCTCCCCGGCCTCCGCCATGCGCTGCTCGGCGGCCCGGCTGAGCTCCTGGGCCTGGCGCCGGGCGGAGTCCGACTCGGTCACCGTGGAGGTGCGCAGCTGCTCGGCGTGGTCGGTGGCCTCCTGGGCCTGGGTGGACGCCGCGTTCAGCAGCCGCTCGGCGTCCGCGCGGGCGCGGCGCAGAAGTTGCTCGGCCTCCGCACGGGCCGTCTCGGCCTCGCTGGTCAGCCGCTGCCGGGCCTCGGTGGTGATCCGCTCGGCCTCGGCGCGGGCGGTGGCCATGGCCTGCTCGGCCTCCGCGCGGGACTCGTCGAGGAGCCGGCGGGCCTGCTGCTCGCTGCGGGCGCGCAGCTGCTCGGCCCAGGCCACGTTCTCGTTGACGTGCGACTCGACGGTCTGCCGGCGCTCGGCCAGCTCCTGGTCGAGCTGCTGGCGGCGGGTGACCGCCTCCTGATGCAGCTCCGCCTGGAGCCGGGCCGCCTGCTCGGCGTGCTCCTGGAGGATCCGCTGGGTCTGCGCCCGGGCCTGGCTCATCTCCCGCTCGGCGTCCAGCCGCAGCTGGTCAGCCTGCATCTGGGCGTTGCGCAGCATCTGCTCGGCCTGATAGCCGATGTCGCCGCCCTCGTAGGCGGGCCGGGACATGAGGGTGCGCCGCGCCTCGTGCAGCTTGGCGCGCAGCACCTCGACCTGGTAGCCGAGGTCCTCGGCGTGCTGGATCGCCTTTTCCCGCTCGGTCTTCAGCCGATCCATCTCGGCCTCGAACCGAGAGAGGTGGTCGACGTCAGCCGCCGGCTCTCGCTCCTGGCGTTCGTAGCCCCGCACTGCGCGGTCCCATCCGTCCCCTGGTCGCAAGTCTCTCCAAACGAGCTCCGTCCATCCGCCGAACGGGGCCCCCGGGGAATGGTGTCAGATCCACGGCGGAGCACGGGCTGCTGCCCCGACGCTCGCCCCCCGAAACCTGGAACCCCGGCGGTCCTGGAGTGCCAAAGGCGGCATCGACCGCCCGGAGGACGGGCCTCGCGGCGTCCGTGCGTGCCGGACGTTGCGAGGCAGGCGCCACCTCTGACGCCAGGACCTGGTCACCACAGGGTTGAGCGGCGACCGCCCCCAACCCTACCGGCCCATATGTACGGGGGTCAGTGCTCAGGTGACTCAACGGGCGCCGAAGTGACCAGTTCTGTCAGGACGCCATGGCAATCCTTTGGATGCAGGAAGGTGATCCTCGACCCCATCGAGCCGCGCCGGGGCTCCTCGTAGAGCACGCGTACGCCCTTGTCCTCGATGTCCGCGGCGTCGGCGTCGACGTCCGCCGTGCCGAAGGCGATGTGGTGGACGCCCTCCCCGTTCTTCGCGAGCCACTTCGCGACGGTGGAGTCGTCGCGGACGGGCTCCAGGAGCTGGAGGTAGGACGCTCCGCCGTCGGACGTATCGTTGATCTTGAGCATGGCCTCGCGTACGCCCTGCTCCTCGTTGACCTCGGAGTGGAACACCTCGAAGCCGTAGGTGGCCCGGTAGAACTCGACGGTCTTGTCGAGGTCGAAACAGGCGATCCCGATGTGGTCGATTCGCGTCAGCATGAAGTCAGTGCAGCGCCATGTGGCCGGTTACGCAACGTGCGCGCGATCACACCGAACGCCGGATGACGGGGTGGACTACCGCTCAGTACATTCGAAGTACACCCTCATCTGGGGGGATCCCCCCAGACCCCCAACTCGTTCACTCCTCAGCTGTGCAGCTGGAAGGGGATCGCACCTCATGTCTGGAACGAACACCACGACATCCGTCATCGTCGCGGGTGCCCGCACTCCGATGGGCCGGTTGCTCGGCTCGCTCAAGTCGTTCTCCGGGGCCGACCTGGGCGGCTTCGCGATCAAGGCCGCCCTCGACCGCGCGGGAATCGGCGGCGACCAGGTGCAGTACGTCATCATGGGCCAGGTGCTCCAGGCCGGGGCAGGGCAGATCCCGGCACGCCAGGCCGCGGTCAAGGCGGGCATTCCGATGAACGTCCCGGCGCTCACCGTCAACAAGGTGTGCCTGTCCGGCCTCGACGCGATCGCGCTCGCGGACCAGCTGATCCGCGCCGGCGAGTTCGACGTGATCGTCGCCGGCGGCCAGGAGTCCATGACCAACGCCCCCCACCTGCTCCCGAAGTCCCGCGAGGGATTCAAGTACGGGGCGATCGAGATGCTCGACGCGATGGCGTACGACGGACTGACCGACCCGTGGGAGAACGTCCCCATGGGCGAGTCGACCGAGAAGCACAACACGAGGCTGGGCATCGTGCGCCCCGAGCAGGACGAGATCGCCGCCCTGTCCCACCAGCGCGCCGCTGCCGCCCAGAAGAACGGCCTCTTCGAGGCCGAGATCACCCCCGTCGAGATTCCGCAGCGCAAGGGCGAGCCGGTCGTCTTCAGCAAGGACGAGGGCATTCGCGCCGAGACGACGGCCGAGTCGCTGGGCAAGCTGCGCCCGGCGTTCGCCAAGGACGGCACGATCACCGCGGGTTCGGCCTCGCAGATCTCCGACGGTGCGGCGGCCGTGGTCGTGATGAGCAAGGCCAAGGCACAGGAGCTGGGCCTCGACTGGATCGCCGAGATCGGCGCCCACGGCAATGTGGCCGGTCCCGACAACTCTCTCCAGTCGCAGCCGGCGAACGCGATCCTGCACGCCCTGAAGAAGGAGGGCCTGGAGGTCGCGGACCTGGACCTCATCGAGATCAACGAGGCGTTCGCCGCGGTCGCCGTCCAGTCAATGAAGGACCTCGGAGTGTCCAGCGAAAGGGTGAACGTCAACGGTGGCGCGATCGCCCTCGGTCACCCGATCGGCATGTCGGGCGCCCGTCTCGTGCTGCACCTCGCGCTGGAGCTGAAGCGCCGGGGCGGCGGCGTCGGCGCGGCCGCGCTGTGTGGCGGCGGCGGGCAGGGTGACGCGCTCGTCGTGCGGGTACCCAAGGCCTGATGCCGTTTACGTCGGTGAGCCGAACGGAGCTGTGATGCAGGACGTCGCCACACTGGTGGACCAGGCCAGAGAGGGCCGGCCGCGGGCCGTGGCCCGGCTGATCTCCCTGGTGGAGGGGGCGTCCCCGCAGCTCCGCGAGGTCATGACGGCGCTCGCCCCGCTGACGGGCAACGCGTACGTCGTCGGCCTCACCGGCTCGCCCGGTGTCGGCAAGTCGACATCGACGTCGGTGCTCGTGACGGCCTACCGCAAGCAGGGCAAACGGGTGGGCGTCCTCGCCGTCGACCCGTCCTCGCCCTTCTCCGGCGGCGCCCTGCTCGGCGACCGCGTCCGCATGTCGGAGCACGCCTCCGACCCCGGCGTCTACATCCGCTCCATGGCGACACGCGGCCACCTCGGCGGCCTCGCCTGGGCCGCGCCGCAGGCGATCCGCGTCCTCGACGCGGCGGGCTGCGACGTGATCCTGGTCGAGACCGTCGGAGTCGGCCAGTCGGAGGTCGAGATCGCGTCACAGGCCGACACGAGCGTGGTCCTCCTGGCACCCGGCATGGGCGACGGCATCCAGGCCGCCAAGGCCGGAATCCTGGAGATCGGCGATGTGTACGTCGTCAACAAGGCCGACCGCGACGGCGCCGACGCCACCGCCCGCGAGCTGAACCACATGCTGGGCCTCGGCGAGACCCGGGGCCCCGGCGACTGGCGCCCCCCGATCGTCAAGACGGTCGCCGCCCGCGCCGAGGGCATCGACGAGGTCCTCGAAGCGCTGGAGAAGCACCGCGCCTGGATGGAGGAGCGGGGCGTCCTCGCCGAGCGCCGGCTGGCCCGCGCCTCCCGCGAGGTCGAGACGATCGCCGTCACCGCCCTGCGCGAGCGGATCGGCGACCTGCACGGTGACCGGCGGCTGGGCGCGCTGGCGGAGCGGATCGTCGCGGGGGAGTTGGATCCGTACGGGGCGGCGGACGAGCTGGTGGCCGGGATCACGGCGGGCTGACGGGAAGCGGGCGTACGTGTGTGCTGAGCCCTCCGCCGGCCGCGCCGGTTTCGCCGCTCCGCCGCGGGGCCGCGATGCGCCGTCGTTCGTCCGCGGGCCCGCCGTGGCTGGCCGCTCCCGCGCGGCGGAGCCGCGAAATCGGCCCGGCCCCGCGCCCCTCGGGCACCGCAGAACCGCGGCGGACCCAGCCCGACCTGCTTGGTACGGCGGCCGGTGCGGATGGCTTCCCGCCGGGTGACCGCTGGTGCGGATGGCTTCCCGCCGGGTGACCGCTGGTGCGGATGGCTTCCCGCCGGGTGACCGCTGGTGCGGATGGCTTCCCGCCGGGTGACCGCCGGGTGACCGCCGGATGGTGTAGCGGATCATGGCGCCGGAACTCGCAGGTCGAGGGCGGTGGTCACGCCGGAGCAGGTGTCCGGAGCGCCTGAGCAGGGCGCCTCGCGGACTGCCGCCGCCACGAGACCGCCGTGGGCCTCGACCGGAACCCCAAGCCCTTGATCCCTACACCACCCCGCGGGACACGACCCCGGCGCGTGCCCGCGGGACGCCCGCTGATCGTCAGTCGACGTCGTGGCGGTCGTCGTGGCGGTCGTCGTGGTCGTCGTCGTGGTCGTCGTCCGCGCGGCTGTCGCGGTCGCCGTCGTCGCCGTCGTCGTCCGAGTCGGCCGTGACCTTGCCGGTGTTCAGGTCGACGTGCCAGTCGCGGTCGTCCTTGCCCGAGCCCGTGCTGACGTCCCAGGCCTTCGCGCGGCCGTCGTCGTCGAGGTCCACGTCGGTCACCGTCCCCTTGGCGGCGGCGGCCTCGGCGGCCTGCGCGGCGGTCACGGAAGTGCCCTTGAGCGCGGCGCGTACGTCGGCGGTGTCGTCGTCATCGTCCTCGCGCCCGGTCTGGGAGCCGAGGACGTTGCCGCTGGCCGGATCGATGCTGACCGTGTGCCAGGTGTCGTCGCCGGCGAGGATGCGGACCTGCCACCCGGCCGCGCCGTCATCCCCGCGGTCATCCCCGTCGTCGTCACCGTCGTCGTCCAGTTCGGCGGAGACGGCGGTGCCCGGGGCTTCCTTCAAGGCGGCGGTGATCGCGTCGGCGGCGGTCACGGTGCCGGACTCCACGCGCCGTGCGTCGTCGTCCCGCGTCACCGTCGCGCCCGCCCCCGTCTGCCGCGCGGGCGCGTCGTCCTCCCCCGAGACCGCGAGCGCCGTGGCCGTACCGCCCCCGATCAGTGCGGCGGCTGTGACAGCGGCGATCACGATGTTGCGCTTCATGTGGATCCCTCCCGAGTCGTTGCTGTTCGTTCGACGGGAATCAATCTCGCCGACCGACGCTGAGGGGAACCTGAAGCCGCCTGAAGACATCTTCAGCTTGGCTTTGCGAACCTGTACTCCATGCGCCCGCCCGTCTCCCACCACCACCCTGCTGGAGGCGCTTCGCGCCACCCTTTTCGATTCTTGATCGTGGAGGACGAAAAGCGGCTGGCCCTGTCGCTCGCCAAGGGCCTGTCGGCCGAGGGCTATGCCGTCGACGTCGTGCACGACGGCCGCGAGGGCCTGCACCGGGCGACCGAGGGATCGTACGACCTGGTGATCCTCGACATCATGCTCCCCGGCCTCAACGGCTACCGCGTCTGCGCCGCCCTGCGCGCCGCCGGACACGACGTGCCGATCCTGATGCTCACCGCCAAGGACGGTGAGTACGACGAGGCGGAGGGCCTCGACACGGGCGCGGACGACTACCTCACCAAGCCGTTCTCGTACGTCGTCCTGGTCGCCCGGATCAAGGCCCTGATGCGGCGACGGCAGGGCGCCGGGGCCTCGCCCGTGCACGTCCACGGTGACCTGAAGGTCGACACGGCCGCCCGCCGTGTCTTCCTGGACGGGGACGAAGTCGCGCTGACCACCAAGGAGTTCGCGGTCCTGGAGCAGCTCGTCGTGCGGGCCGGCGAGGTGGTGTCCAAGGCCGAGATCCTGGAGCACGTCTGGGACTTCGCGTACGAGGGCGACCCGAACATCGTCGAGGTGTACGTCAGCACCCTGCGGCGCAAGCTGCGCGCCGGGCTCATCCGGACGGTGCGCGGCGCCGGCTACCGGCTGGAGACGGCGTGAGACGACGGCTCTTCGGCTCCGTACGCTCCCGGGCGACGCTCGGCGCCACCCTCGTCGTCGCCGTGGCGCTGCTCGCGGCCGGGACCGCCGTCCTGCTGTCGCTGCGGTCCAACCTCGTCGGCCAGGCGGGCACCCAGGCCGAGCGGTCCGCGCGGGAGGTCGCCGCCGACCTCGCGGCCGGGACGGCGTACGAGCAGCTCTCCCTGGACGACGACGACCGGCCGGTCCAGATCGTCGACGCGGCCGGCAGGCTGGTCGCGGCCGGCGAGCAGCTGGAGCGGATCAGCGGGACGGGCACGGACGCGGTCCGGCCGCAGGCCCCAGGGGGCGGCGGCCCGGCGGAGGGCGACGGCGACGACGATGACGATGACGACGACTCCGACGACCGTTCCCTGGAACCCGGTGAGATCGGCCGGGACACCACCTTCCACGACGGTTCCGCGACCATCGAGGGGGAGTCGGCCGACTACCGCTTCGCCGAGGTCCACGTGGAGGTCCCTGGCAAGGGCGCGCTGACCGTCTACGCGGGCGCCCCGCTGTCCGCCGAGCAGAGCGCCGTCAACACCGCGCTGACCGTCATGCTGATCGGCCTCCCGCTGCTGCTCGGCGTCGTCGCGGGCGTGACCTGGCTGGTCACCGGGCGTGCACTGCGCCCGGTGGCGGGCATCCGCGGCGAGATGGCCGCGATCACCGCCTCCGAGGACCTGGCCCGCCGGGTGCCGGTGCCGGACACGCACGACGAGGTGGCCCGGCTCGCCCGGACGACCAACGAGACGCTGGCCGCCCTGGAGACCTCCGTGGAGCGCCAGCGGCGGTTCGTCGCCGACGCCTCCCACGAGCTGCGCAGCCCGATCGCGTCCCTGCGCACCCAGCTCGAAGTGGCCGCCGCCCATCCCGAGCTGCTGGACCTGGACGGCGCGGTCGCCGACACCGTACGACTGCAGCACCTGGCCGCCGACCTGCTGCTGCTGGCCCGGCTGGACGCGGGGGAGGGGCCGGCCGGCACACGCGTGGACCTCGCCGCGCTGGCGGGGGAGGAGGCCGCCGGGCGGACGGGCGTGACGGTCGAGGCCACCGGCGCCGTCGAAGTGGCCGGATCGCGTGGGCAGTTGGGGCGGGTGCTGGCCAATCTGCTGGACAACGCGCAGCGGCACGCCAGAACGGCGGTCACCGTGGCCGTACGGCGGGACGGGGACCGGGCGGTGGTCGCGGTCGCCGACGACGGCGACGGGGTGCCGCAGGCCGACCGGGAGCGGATCTTCGAGCGGTTCGTACGGCTGGACGCCGCCCGCAGCCGTGACGACGGCGGCGCGGGGCTGGGTCTCGCCATCGCCCGGGACGTCGCCGTACGGCACGGGGGCACGCTCACGGTACGGGACGCGCCGACAGGCGGAGCCCTGTTCGAACTCCGCCTGCCGCTTCCCTGAATTCAGGACGTCAGGGGCGCCCGCGCTGCCCGCGCAGGTGCTCGGCGATCGGCTTCAGGCCCTTGTCGAGCTGGGCCAGTGCCTCGGGGGGCAGCAGGTCGATGAAGTGCCTCCGCACAGACGCCACATGATGGGGCGCGACCTTCTTCATCGTCTCCATACCGTGCTCGGTGAGCACGGCATACAGTCCACGGCGGTCGGACTCGCAGTTCTCCCGCCGCACCAGGTCCGCGTTCTCCATGCGGGTGATCTGGTGCGAGAGGCGGCTCTTGGACTGGAGGGTGGCGGACGCGAGGTCGCTCATCCGCATCCGTACGTCCGCCGACTCGGAGAGATTCACCAGGATCTCGTAGTCGTTCATCGTCAGGCCGAACGGCTGCAGGTCCTTTTCGAGCTGGTACGTCAACAGCCTGTTGACCTCCAGGTGGGTGCGCCAGGCGCACTGCTCCGCATCGGTCAGCCAGCGCGTAGCCGTCTCGGTCTCCATGAATGAAGTCTACCTAAAATGTTGAAAGGCGAACTAATGAGGGTGGTGTGACGGTGCGCACACGTTCGATGTCACACTCCGCAGACTACCGCTCACAGCCCGAAGCGACGCTGAAGGTCTCCCAGCTGTCCGGGAAGGCGCGGTGTGCCCGGTTGCTGTGCGGGCCCTGTGTGACCACCGCGGGCCCCAGGTACGCCGGCCTGCTGCGGGACCGCCCCCGTGGCCTGCTCGGCCATCAGGGTTTCGGTGGACTGCAGCAGGACCGTACCGGCTCCCACGAACTCGAACTGATGCTCCTCGCCGGACGCCCCGCCGAGGCCCGTCATCGCACGTAGACCGCCCATCAGGCCCGTCATGTAGCCATGGTCGTAGTGATGGCACGGTGACGGGCAGTCGGCCCAGCCGACGAGCGCCTGCGGGTCCACCCGGATCGGCGGTTCCATGAACACCACCGGACCGTTGGATGCGGCTACGAAGGTGCCGGTTCCGATCAGCGTCAGAAAACCCGGAACGATCGACTGCTTGAGCGCAAGACTTGGCTGAAAAGCGAGCAGGTTGCCCGCGCGAATGGTCAGGTTGCCCTGGTCCAGGTCATACGAATTGACGTCGAAGGCCCGGTCGGCGAGGAGCATCTTGCCCGAGCCCTCCGCCACGACCCAGTCGCTCGCATGCAGAGGCGAATGAAAGGACGTACGGACAAGACGGTCCAGACGGCCGTGTCCGATGCCGTTGAAGTCGATCGAGCCGTAGTAGGCGATCATCTTCCCCTTCTGCAGGAACCACTGGGTGCCCTTGAGCTCCACGCAGAAGGTGTACGAGTTCACGTTGTCGTCGGCGGGCAGGGTCATCGGGTCGTGGACGACGACGCCGGGAGTTCCGTAGGTCACAGCTTCTCCTCCGAGGCCTGGACGTACACCGCGCCGTTGCCCCTCAGCTCCAGCTGGAAGGCCTCGCCGGAGCCGCGGCCCACCATGTCCCGCCAGCCCAGGGCGGTGGACAGCTTGTTGCGTACGTCGCCGTGGTGGGCGACGTACGCCTGCGGGTCGACATGGACGGGCCGCTGGGGGGTGATCGGTATCTCGAAGACGCCGCCGTGCGCCATCACCGCGACCGCGCCCTGCCCCTTGAGGGTGGTGGTGAACAGTCCCTGACCCGTCACCTGGCCCCGCACCATGCCCATGACGCCGCCCTGGGACCCCAGGAACATCGTGCCCTGCTGGAGGGTGCCCTCGAAGGCGAGCAGCCGGTCCGCCTCCACACACAGCGTGTCGCCGGCGAGGTTGATCACCTGGACGTGGTGCCCGCCGTGCCCGAACAGAACCGTGCCGCTGCCCTCGACGGTCATCAGCGGCGTGTCCTCATGGGCGACCCGGCGCCCGATCATCGACATGATCCCGCCCTGGCCGCCGGCCATGTTGGGCGTGAAGGACACCTCGCCCTTGTAGGCGAGCATGGCGCCACGCTGACTGAACAGCCGCTGGCCGGGCATGACGGTCGCCTCGACCATCTTCGAGTTGATCTCACGGAAGCCCATGTCACACCTCCCCCGCGACGGTGTTCCGCTCACTGGGCTGCACGTACACCAGCCCGTCCCCCTCGAAGCGGATCTGGAAGGCCTCACCGCCGCCCTCGCCTACGAGCGTGCGGAACGTCACACCGGACTGGAAGGACTGCCGAAGATTCCCCTGGTGCGCCACATAGGCCCCCGGGTCGACGGTCAGCGGATACTGCGCGCTCACCCGCAGCACGACAGCCGGCCCGTCCGACATGATCGCCGCCTGCCCGCTCCCCTCGACGGTCGTGGTGAACAGCCCGTTTCCCTGAGAGGCGCCACGCAGCCCCGTGAAGGACGTGCCCGTCCGCAGCCCCGCGTCGGTCGCCAGCAGGTTGCTCGACTCCACGTACAGCTTGTCCCCCTGGAGACTCACGAGGTTGATCTCGGACGCGCGGTCCGCGAACCAGCACGTGCCGTGCCCGGACACCTCCATCACGGTCATCTGCTCGCCGGTGATGCGCCGGGTCACCATGCCCCGGAGCCCCTCACCGCCGCCGCTCAGCTTCTTGAAGGCCATCTGCCCGTCGTACGCGACCATCGAGCCGTTCTTCGCCTTCACGGCGTCCCCGGTCATGTCGACGGCAAGCACCTTGCTGCCTTGAAGTCGGAACATCGCCACGGGGTGAAGGTAGCCGCACGCAAGCCCTTGCCGACAGATCCCGGGGGTGGAGGCGGACCCTGAGAGTGCCCCTAGGGGGTGGGGGGTGCCTTCACCCCGCGAAGTCGTTTGCCACAATGGGCGGGATGTTTGTGCCGGTGTTCACAAGCAGTCGACGTCTCCCCCATCGAAGGTGACCCGTGGACCTCAAGACCGCCTCCTCCCTCCGCCGTCTCCGTCTCGTCTCGGTCCCCGAGGCCGTCTCGTTCCTGCTCCTGCTGGTCTGCTCGGTACTGAGGCGGACCACGGACTTCGACGCGGTGCCCGTGATGGGCATGATCCACGGCGTTCTCTTCATCCTGTACGTGATCTTCTGGGCGGACGCCTGGAACCGTACGAAGTGGTCCCTGAAGACCGCCGCCCTGTACTTCGTCCTCTCCGTCCTGCCCGCCGGCGGCTTCTTCGCCGAGCGCAAGCTCAAGCGCGAGGCCGAGAACGCGGTGATCGCCTCCCGCGCCCGCAGGGAAGGGATCGTGAACGCGTGATCGTCGCCTTCTCCGTGACACCGCTCGGTGTCGGCGAGGACGTGGGCGAGTACGTCGCCGACGCCGTCCGCGTCGTCCGCGAGTCCGGCCTGCCCAACCGCACGGACGCGATGTTCACCTCCGTCGAGGGCGGGTGGGACGAGGTCATGGACGTCGTCAAGCGTGCCGTGGCCGCGGTCGAGGAGCGCGCCCCGCGCGTGTCCCTCGTCCTCAAGGCGGACATCCGCCCCGGAGTGACCGACGGTCTCACCTCCAAGGTGGAGACGGTGGAGCGTCATCTGGCCGAGTAGGCCACACCCGCACCAGCAGCGAACCCCGGCCCGACAAGGGCCGGGGTTTTCTCGTCCGCTCTTTCTGAGCGAACGCTCAAAACACTGCTAGGCTCCGCCCGAGAAGTTTGAGCAACCGCTCAAAAGCAGACTTCACCAGGGGGATCACCGATGGCTCTCTACATAGAGGCATTCATACGCACCGACCTCGACGACCTCTGGACCCGCACCCAGGAACCCTCCCAGCACCAGCGCTGGGACCTCCGCTTCACCGAGATCGACTACCTCCCCCGCGCCGAAGGCGAGCCGCAGCACTTCCGCTACGCCACGCGCGTGCTGCCTTTCCTCACCATCGCCGGCACCGGCATCTCGGCCGGCGAGAAGGAACGCCCCGACGGCACCCGCACCTCCGCCCTGCGCTTCGCCTCCCCGCACCCCCTCTCCCTCCTCGCCGAGGGCAGCGGCTACTGGCGCTACGTCCCCGACGGCGACGGAATCCGCTTCCTCACCGGCTACGACTACCGGCCCCGCTGGGGCGCCTTCGGCACGCTGGCCGACCGCCTCGTCCTGCGCCCCCTGATGGGCTGGGCGACGGCATGGTCCTTCGACCGCCTCCGCCTCTGGCTGGAGCGCGGGATCACCCCCGAGCGGGCGTTGCTGAACTGGCTGGCGGAAATGACCGTACGAGTCCTCACCCTCACGCTCGCCCCCATCGCCCTGCTCCAGACCTCCTCCCTCAGCCTGTTCGGCCCGTTCGCGCCGACGATGGCGTACCTCTGCCCCCTCTTCCTGACGCTCGCCATCTGCGCGGCCCTGCTCAAGTCACCGCTCGCCGGTACGCCCGCGGCCCGCCGCTGTCCGCGCACCCCACCCGTACGCGCGCGTGCCCCGCGCGTCCTGCGCACGCTGGAGGAGCTGTCATGACGTCGATCTTCCGCACGGTGATGGGCCGGGACTTCGACCGCCTCCACCCTCAGCTGCAGCGCCGCTTCTCCGTGGGCCTGTCGAGCGGCGAGGCGTGCACGGGCCGAGGTGTCATGCACCGCATCTGGCACGGCGGCCCCTGGGTCAAGCCCTTCCTCGCCCTTGGCGCAACCAGAAACATCCTCCTCCCACGCACCGGCCGGAACGTCCCGTTCACCATCGAGAACGTCCCGTACACGGACACCTACGGCCGTGAGACGGTGGCCTTCGTGCGCACTTTCGACCTGCCCGGCGACCCCCGCCGCTTCGACGCCCAGATGGTGCTGAGCCCCAAGGGCGACCGCATCCTCGACTACCTCGGCACCCACCAGCACCTGGCGACCGACCTCCGCTTCGGCGCGGAGCCCGACGGCTCCCTCCTGATCCGCTCCGGCGAACACCGCTTCCGGGAGGGCCCGGTGGACGTACGAGTCCCCGAACTGATCGGCGCCACCGCGGAAGTAAGAGAGGGCTACGACGACGACACGGCCCGCTTCCGCATCCAAGTCAGGGTCGTCAACCGCCACTTCGGCCCGCTCTTCGGCTACGAAGGCTGGTTCAGGGCGGCATACACGGACATACGTCACAGCGGTGTGCGCCCCGGACTGCGCCCCGTCCGCGAGGAGTTGCGCGCATGAGCCCCGAGACGGCGAAGTCCCTGGAGACCAAGACCAAACTCCTCGACGGCGCGCTGCGGACGCTCACCGAGCAGGGCATCGCGAAGACGTCGGCCCGTACGGTGGCGGCGGCCGCGGGTGTCAATCAGGCGCTGGTCTTCTACCACTTCGGTTCGGTGGACGAGCTGCTGGCGGCGGCGTGCCGGTACGGCGCGGAGCGGACGGTAGCCCGCTACCGTCCGCGCCTGGCCGCTGTCACGTCCCTGTCCGAACTCCTCACCGTGGGCCGGGAGATCCACGAACAGGAGCGCGCCGGAGGCCATGTCGCCCTCCTCGGTCAGCTCCTCGCCGGCGCCCAGACCCACGAGACCCTCGGGCCGGCCACGGCGGCGGGGCTCGACCTCTGGATCGTCGAGATCGAGAAGGTCCTCACGCGGGTCCTCGCGGCGACGCCCCTCGGTGAGTTCGCGGGCCCGGCGGGGCTGGCGCGCGCGGTGGCCGCGTCCTTCGTCGGCATCGAACTGTACGAAGGGGTGGACGCCACGGGGGCTACGGCCGCCCTGGACGCCCTGGAGCAACTCGGCTTCGTCATCGGCGCGTTGGAACAACTCGGCCCGGTCGCCCAGCGAGCGGTACGCCATCACCTCCGCCGAACCAGCCGACGCTGACACCCGGTACCCGGCGCGGCGGCTGGGCGGGGGTGGGTCGCGCAGCCCGGCGCTGACGGGTTGCCGCCTGCGCCCACCCGTGCCGCCCCAGGCGGCACGACTGCCCGCAGCTGCCCGCAGCTGGGCGGATACGGCTGGACGGGTTGCCGCGCACCGACGCATCCGCAGTCGCCCGCGGCCGAACGGACGACCCTACGGGCCGCGTAGGCGCCCACGCACCCGCGGTCGCGAACGGCGGGAAGGGGACGGGCGGGGGTGTCCGCCCGCAGCGGTTGTCGCGTCAACGCGGGCACCGCACCAACGGACCGAGCCGCGACGTTCCGAGGACGGACACCCCCACCGCGGCCCCGCCCCCACCCCACACCGAAGCCGCTACGCGCACCCCACACCGAAGTCGCTACGCGCACCCTCCACCGAAGTCGCTACGCGCACCCTCCACCGAAGTCGCTACGCGCACCCTCCACCGAAGTCGCTACGCGCACCCTCCACCGAAGTCGCTACGCGCACCCCATACCGAAGGCGCTACGCGCACCCCCACCAACCCGCAGCCCCGCCGGGAGGCACTCCGCACCCCCACCCACCCGGCACCCCCGCCGGGAGGCACCACGCACCGCCGGAGGCCCCGGCACCCACCTGGACGCGCCCAGTTCGACACACCCCCAAAACTCCACTTTCGTAGGGGTATCGACTAGTTCGATCACCCCACACAACTGGAGGACGCTGTGCGGCAGCCGGAGGGCTACGACTACGACACCCACAGCCGACTGGCAGGACCGCTCAGGGAGCCGTCGGACAAGGCGTACCGAGTCCAGTACATATCGCTCCTCGCCCGCGAGCCGCACCGAATACGTGCGATCCTGCTCATGACCTTCGCGCCGATACTCACCGGCACCCTCCTCGTCTACCTCGTCTGGCCCAGCCACTGGGTGGACCGCGAAGGCGGCGACGAGTGGCTGGTCGGCCTCGACGTCACCATGCTGATATCCATCGGGCTCATCGAGCTCTTCATGGTCGTCAACGTCGCCTCCGTCGCCCACGCCACCATGGTCGCCCGCGATCCCGTCCCGGTGTTCCCCGAACCCGGCACCCGCGTCGCCTTCCTCACCACGTACGTCCCGGGCAAGGAACCCCTCGACATGGTCCGCGCCACCCTTGAGGGCGCGACCCGCATCCACCACCCCGGCCCCCGCTGCGTCGTCGATGTATGGCTCCTCGACGAGGGCGACGACGACCAGGCCAAGGCCCTCTGCGCCGAACTCGGCGTGCGGCACTTCACCCGCCGAGGCGTCCCCGAGTGGAACAGGCCGGACGGCGTCCACAAGGCCCGCACCAAGCACGGCAACTACAACGCCTGGATCGCGATGCACGGCGCGGAGTACGACTTCTTCGCCTCCGTCGACACCGACCACATCCCGCTCCCCAACTTCCTGGAGCGGATGATGGGTTACTTCCGCGACCCGGACGTCGCCTTCGTCGTAGGCCCCCAGGTGTACGGCAACTACCACAACCCGGTCACGAAGGCCGCGGAGTCCCAGCAGTTCCTCTTCCACGCGCTGATCCAGCGCGCGGGCAACCGCTACCGCGCCCCCATGTTCGTCGGCACCAACAACGTCGTACGCATCGAAGCCGTAAGGCAGATAGGCGGCCTCTACGACTCGATCACCGAGGACATGGCCACCGGCTTCGAACTGCACCGCACCCGCAACCCCCGCACCCGCAACCACTGGCGCAGCGTCTACACCCCCGACGTACTCGCGGTCGGCGAGGGCCCTGCCTCCTGGACGGACTTCTTCACCCAGCAGATGCGCTGGTCGCGCGGCACCTACGAGACGCTGATCC
This sequence comes from Streptomyces blattellae, assembly GCF_009709555.1. Lineage (GTDB taxonomy): Bacteria > Actinomycetota > Actinomycetes > Streptomycetales > Streptomycetaceae > Streptomyces > Streptomyces blattellae. Next base: position 68,014 of record NZ_WJBG01000252.1, read on the forward strand.
AGCAGTACTGGAAGGCCCCCGGCAAGATGCCCCCCGGCCGCTTCCTCTCCTACACCCTCATGCTGGTGTACTACCCGATGACGGCGGTCAACTGGTTCCTCGGCATCCTCAGCTGCGTCCTGTTCCTCTGGTTCGGCGCCTCGGGGACCCAAGTCGCCGCCTCGGTCTGGCTGATGCTCTACAGCGACGCCGCCGCGCTCCAGATAGGCCTCTACCTCTGGAACCGCCGCCACAACGTCTCCCCGCACGAACCACAGGGCTCCGGCGGCCTCGCCGGCATGGCGATGTCGGCCCTCTCGGCGCCCATCTACCTCAAGTCGTTCGGCGAGGCCGTCCTCCGCCGCCCCAGCCGCTTCGTGGTGACACCGAAGGGCGACGACGCCAGCCCGGACCGCCTGCTCACCTTCCGCATCCACCTCTTCTGGGCGGCCCTGCTCGCGACCTCCCTCACCGTGTCGATGATCCTCGACCACACGCACGCGGCGATGCGCACCTGGGCGCTGCTGGCCACGGCGATCTCCCTGGCGCCGGTCGCCGTATGGTGCGCCACCCTGCTCAAGGAGCGCAGGGAGCGCGCGCCGCTTCCCGTACTGCACGCCCCGCCCCGCAGAAGCGAGGGCGCCGAACCCGCGCTCGCCGGCAACAGCGCGGGCGCCCCGGTCGCCGGCGCCTCGGTCGTCGGCTCTACGGTCGTCGGCTCATCGGTCGTCGGCTCATCGGTCGCCGGCTCCACGACAGGAGGCAACTAGGCCATGGCCTACAGACCTTCTCAGAAGACCAAGAAGACCGTCCTCGGCATCGGCGGCATCGCCGTCCTGCTCAGCCTGAACGCCCCGGCCGCACTGGACTTCGCCGGCGATCAGTACCACGCGTACAAGATCGCCCAACCCGGTTACCAGGCCCGGTACGGCAGTTGGAGCCAGGTCGACATCCCCGAGGAGTACCGCACCAACGCCATCCACGCGGCGCTCCTGCACACCGGCAAGGTCCTGATCGTCGCGGGCTCCGGCAACGAGCAGAAGAAGTTCAACAAGGGCGAGTTCGACACCATCCTCTGGGACCCCAAGGCCAACACCTTCAAGAAGATCCCCACCCCCGACGACTTCTTCTGCGCCGGCCACGCCCAACTCCCCGACGGCCGCCTCCTGGTGGCCGGCGGCACCGCCCGCTACGAACTCCTCGACGGCGAGGTGGAACGCGCCGCCGGCGGTATGCGCGTGAAGAACGAGAGCCCCAACAAAACGGTGTTCCTGAAGAAGGGCACGGTCTTCCGCTCGCCCGCCGGAGTCGAGTACGTCTCCCGCTTCGACGTCACGGTCCCGAGGGCCCGGGCGGTCACCGACCGGCGCACCGCCCGGACCACGGTCACCGCGAGCGAGGTCCGCGTCTTCGTGGAGGCCGTGGAGAAGGGCCCGCTGTCCGTCACCGAGAACCAGGCCCAGTACGAGGTCGTCGGCCTGACCGGCAAGGACGCGAACAACACCTACGGCCTGTCCGAGAAGATCACCCTCGACAAGCAGGACTTCCAGGGCATCCGCGCCGCCTACGAGTTCGACCCGGAGGCCGAGCGGTACATCCCGGTCGAACCGATGGACAAGGCCCGCTGGTACCCCACCCTCGTCGGCCTGGAGGACGGCCGGATCCTCGCCGTCTCCGGCCTGGACGACCTGGGCATGATCGATCCCGGGGACAACGAGATCTACGACCCCAGGACCAAGAAGTGGTCACCGGGCCCCAAGCGGTACTTCCCGACGTACCCCGCCCTGTTCCTCACCAAGGGCGGCAAGCTCTTCTACCCGGCCTCGAACGCCGGTTACGGCCCGGCCGACATGGGCCGCGAGCCGGGCCTGTGGGACCTGAAGACCAACACCTTCCAGTACGTGCCGGGCCTGCGCGACGCCGACGCGACCGAGACCTCGGCCTCCCTCCTGCTTCCGCCCGCGCAGGACCAGAAGGTGATGATCCTCGGTGGCGGAGGCGTCGGCGAGTCCAAGAAGGCGACCGAGCGCACGGCCGTCGTCGACCTGAAGAAGGACAGCCCGGTCTTCGAGGACGGCCCCGACCTCCCCCAGGGCACCCGCTACCTGAACAGCGTGATCATGCCCGACGACACCGTCTTCACCTCGAACGGCTCCGCGGACTACCGGGGCCGCAGCGCCAGCAACATCCTCAAGGCGCAGTTCTACGACCCGAAGAGCAACGCCTTCCGCGAGGCCGCCGCGCCCATGGTCGGCCGCAACTACCACTCCGAGGCGCTGCTGCTGCCCGACGGCCGGGTCGCCACCTTCGGCTCCGACCCGCTCTTCGACGACCAGCAGAACACCAAGCTGGGCCACTTCGAGCAGCGCATGGAGATCTTCACGCCGCCCGCCCTGCACAAGAACGGCAAGCAACGCCCCGTACTCGACGGGGGCCCGAAGGAACTCGACCGCGACCGCCGCGCGACCTTCACCACCGCCCACCCCGAACGCGTCACCGCGGCCCGGCTCATGCGCCCCAGCGCGGTCACGCACACCACCGACGTGGAGCAGCGCTCCATCGCGCTGGACCTGACCAGGACGGGCGACTCGGTGACGGTGGAGGTACCCGAGGACCGGACCCTGGTCCCGCCCGGCTGGTACATGCTGTTCGTCACGGACGCGCAGGGCACACCGTCGGAGGCGAAGTGGCTCCAGGTGAAGTAGGCCGCGTGCCGCAAGCCCCGCAAGCCCCGCAAGCCCCGCAAGCCCCGCAAGCCCCGCAAGCCCCGCAAGCCCCGCGACACGCGCCCCGGACGACTACGCCTTCGAGCCGCGCGCCAGCCCCAGCGCGTACTCCGGCCACCACTGCCCCGCCTCCGGCCCGCCCCCGCACGTCCCGTCCGACTCACCGGGCCGCTTGACCCAGAGATAGGCGTCCAGGGTCGGCTCCCCGGTGTCGAAGGTGGGCGGGGTCCCCAGGGCCCTGCCCGGCGGGTTGCACCAGGCGCCGGGTAGCGGCCCGTTGCCGTTGCGGCTGGAGTCGATGACGAAGTGCTTGCCGTCCAGATCCTCGGAGAGTTCGAGGCCGTACTTCTTGGTGGCCTCGTCGGTCTGGAAGTTGGAGACGTTGAGGGCGAAGCCGTCGGCGCGCGCGACGCCCGCCCGGTACAGGCGCTGGACCAGCTGGGCCACCTTCTGGGGCTCCTTGATCCAGGCCGGGTTGCCGGCGTCCAGGTACACCTTCGTGTTCGGCTGCCGCTTCAGCCGGTCGATCGCCTCGGCGAGCAGCTGCTCGCGCTCACCGTGGTATTCGCCGGGCGTACAGCCGTCCACGACATGCGCGACCGCGTCGGGCTCCAGGACCACCACGGCCTTCGCCTCGCCCAGCGCGGCCGCGAACTTCCCGATCCAGGCCCGGTAGGCGGCTGCGCTCGCGGCCCCGCCCGCCGAGTGCTGCCCGCAGTCCCGGTGCGGGATGTTGTACGCCGTGAACAGCGCCGTCCGTCCTTCCTTCAGCGCTGCCGCCGCGGCCGAGCTGACCACCGGCGTCGGGTCGATCTCGCCGGCCGGCCACAGCGCGGCGGGCCGCTCGGCGATCCGCCTGAGCAGTTCGGCGTCCTGGGTACGGCCTTGCTCCTGCCACTTCTCGATCTGCCGGGCGGCGGGGCTCGCCGGGTCGACCCAGAACGGCGAGGAGGACGCGGGGGCGGGGTTCGCCTCCCTGGAGGCGGCGCCGGCGACGGAGGCCTCGTCGATGTCGGCCGCGGACGTACAGCCCGCCGCGAGTCCGAGCACCGCGAGAGCCGCGAGGGCGTGGATCAGCCGGGGCATGCTGCTCCCTTGGGCGAAAGTGACGTACGGTAACGACTCGGTAGTAATCGTTGCATATAGGACAGAAGTCGACCGGCAGCGCAATGCCGGGAAAGCCCCTGGACCGAAGAGCGAGACGGGGCTGACCGCCATATGACCGGCCGGTAGGGTCAGGGGCGTGCCGAAGCCCCTCAGCCTTCCCTTCGATCCCATCGCCCGCGCCGACGAACACTGGAAGCAGCGCTGGGGAAACGTACCCTCGATGGCCGCGATCACCTCGATCATGCGGGCCCAGCAGATCCTGCTCGCCGAGGTCGACGCGGCGGTCAAGCCGTACGAACTTACGTTCGCCCGCTATGAGGCGCTGGTGCTGCTCACCTTCTCCAAGGCCGGTGAGCTGCCGATGTCCAAGATCGGCGAGCGGCTCATGGTCCATCCGACGTCCGTGACGAACACCGTGGACCGGCTGGTGAAGTCGGGCCTGGTGGAGAAGCGGCCCAACCCGAACGACGGCCGCGGCACCCTCGCCACCATCACCGACAAGGGCCGCGAGGTCGTCGAGGCCGCCACCCGCGACCTGATGGCGATGGACTTCGGACTCGGCGTGTACGACGCCGAGGAGTGCGCCGAGATCTTCGCGATGCTGCGACCGCTACGAATCGCTGCGCGAGACTTCGAGGGCGAGTAAAGTTTCCGCGGGTCAGCGCGCTGCTCTCCGCCGACGCGGAGGTGGTCCGACCAGGTAGAGCACGTGCAGCCAACCGTGTGCGTTGTCCCCGCCGAAGCGGGGGTTTTTCGGGCGGTTACGCTCGTGACATGAAACCAAGCGTGCTGACCCGCTATCGCGTCATGGCCTACGTCACCGGTGTGCTCCTCGTCCTGCTCACCTTGGGGGTAATTGCCAAGTATCTCCTGGATCTGGAGGGCGCCGACAGCTTCACGAGTGTCGTCGGCATCGCGCACGGCTGGCTGTACGTCGTGTACCTCGTGGTCGCCTTCGATCTCGGCTCCAAGGCGAAGTGGCCGGTCAAGCGTCAGCTGTGGGTGCTCCTGGCTGGGACCATTCCGACGGCCGCCTTCTTCGTGGAGCGCAGGATCAGCCACGAGCTCGAGGCCAAGGTCGCCGCGGAACCGGCGGCGCCGGTCAAGGTCTGACCCCTCCTGACCAGGGCGTTCCTTGGGCACCCTGGTTAACGGTCGACATTTACTAGGACGTCCAAGTAAATTCGATGGTATGGACGCTGACGCCATCGAGGAGGGCCGCCGTCGCTGGCAGGCCCGTTATGACGCGTCACGCAAGCGCGACGCGGACTTCTCCACGCTCTCCGGTGATCCCGTGGAGCCGGTGTACGGGCCCCGCCCGGGGGACGGGTACGAGGGCTTCGAGCGGATCGGCTGGCCCGGGGAGTACCCGTTCACCCGCGGACTGTATCCGACCGGCTACCGGGGGCGGACCTGGACCATCCGCCAGTTCGCCGGCTTCGGCAACGCCGAGCAGACGAACGAGCGCTACCGGACGATCCTGGCCAACGGCGGCGGCGGCCTGTCCGTGGCCTTCGACATGCCGACCCTCATGGGCCGCGACTCCGACGACCCGCGCTCACTCGGCGAGGTCGGACACTGCGGGGTGGCGATCGACTCGGCCGCGGACATGGAGGTCCTGTTCCGGGACATCCCGCTCGGAGACGTCACCACCTCGATGACGATCAGCGGTCCGGCCGTCCCGGTCTTCTGCATGTACCTGGTGGCGGCCGAGCGGCAGGGCGTCGACCCCGCCGTCCTGAACGGCACGCTCCAGACGGACATCTTCAAGGAGTACATCGCCCAGAAGGAGTGGCTCTTCCAGCCCGAGCCGCATCTGCGCCTCATCGGCGACCTCATGGAGTACTGCGCCTCCGGCATCCCCGCCTACAAGCCGCTGTCCGTCTCCGGCTACCACATCCGCGAGGCCGGATCGACGGCCGCGCAGGAACTGGCGTACACACTCGCGGACGGCTTCGGATACGTCGAACTGGGGCTCTCGCGCGGCCTGGACGTGGACGTCTTCGCCCCCGGCCTGTCCTTCTTCTTCGACGCCCATGTCGATTTCTTCGAGGAGATCGCCAAGTTCCGCGCCGCGCGGCGCATTTGGGCGCGCTGGATGCGGGACGTCTACGGCGCTCGGTCCGAGAAGGCCCAGTGGCTCCGCTTCCACACGCAGACCGCCGGTGTCTCCCTGACGGCCCAGCAGCCGTACAACAACGTGGTGCGTACGGCCGTGGAGGCGCTGGCGGCCGTACTGGGCGGCACGAACTCGCTGCACACCAACGCCCTGGACGAGACCCTCGCGCTCCCCTCCGAGCAGGCCGCCGAGATCGCGCTGCGCACGCAGCAGGTGCTGATGGAGGAGACCGGGGTCGCCAACGTGGCCGATCCGCTGGGCGGTTCGTGGTACGTCGAGCAGCTCACCGACCGGATCGAGGCGGACGCGGAGAGCGTCTTCGACCAGATCAAGGAGCGGGGCCGGAGGGCCCACCCCGACGGCCGGCATCCGATCGGGCCGGTCACCTCCGGCATCCTGCGCGGAATCGAGGACGGCTGGTTCACCGGGGAGATCGCCGAGTCCGCCTTCCAGTACCAGCGGGCCCTGGAGAAGGGCGACAAGCGGGTCGTCGGCGTGAACGTCCACCACGGGTCGGTGACCGGGGATCTGGAGATCCTGCGGGTCAGCCACGAGGTGGAGCGGGAACAGGTCCGCGTGCTCGGCGCCCGGAAGTCCGCCCGGGACGACACCGCGGTGCGCTCCGCCCTGGACGCGCTGATCGCGGCGGCCCGGAACGGCGCGAACATGATCGCCCCGATGCTGAACGCGGCCCGCGCCGAGGCGACGCTGGGGGAGATCTGCGGGGTGCTGCGGGACGAGTGGGGGGTGTACACGGAGCCGGCGGGGTTCTGAGCGGGGCGCGGGGCTGTGACATATGCGGCTCCGCCGCGACGGGGGTCGCCCGCTCATGGGGTCCTCGCTTGAGCGAAGTCGAGAGTGGGGCCCCGCCGGCCCACGGCAAGCGAACCGCGCTTCCAGCGGAGCACTTACGCCGAGGTCAGCCCCAGGAGCAGGACACGGGTGAAGCTCCGCACCCACTCCTCGTCGGCCGGCTCCGCGCTGACCACACAGCGGTGGACGACCGCGCCCGCGACCATGTCGAAGATGAGGTCGACTGTGCGCGCCGCCTCCTCCGGATCGGTCTCGGGTGCCAGTTCGCCACGGGTCTCGGCGCGGGCCCGGCCCGCCAGCACCAGCCGCTTCTGGCGGTCGACGATCGACGCGCGGATCCTGGCGCGCAGCGCGTCGTCGCGGGTCGACTCGGCGAGCACCGCCATCAGGCCGCTCTTCGTTTCAGGGCGGGCCAGGATCACCGCGAACTGCAGAACCACGCCCTCGATGTCGGCGGCGAGGCTGCCGCGGTCGGGGAGTTCGAGTTCGTCGAAGAGTTCGGCGACCGCGTCGACCACGAGCTCGTTCTTGCCCGCCCAGCGGCGGTACAGCGTCGTCTTCGCCACCCCGGCCCGCGTCGCCACGTCTCCCAGGGTGAGCTTCGACCACCCCAGCTCCACCAGCGCCTCCCGCGTGGCCGCGAGGATCGCGGTGTCCGCGGCGGCGCTGCGCGGGCGTCCTGTGGCGCGTGGGACGGAAGTGGGGCCCTGCATCCCATGACCATAACCGGCGGTTCCTGTGAGGCCGTGAGGGAGATCACCGGGCCGGAGTACCACGGAGGCAGTCGGCGCCATTACGCTACGACGCGTAGCGAAACCACCGGCGCGGGGCGGGGACCCGGCGTCGCACAGCACCAGGCCGGTCGGCTTTCACGGCGTTTTTCACATGCGCGCGGGGAACGGGGGAGGATAGGCGCATGCAGCCACGGAACATGTCCATGAGCGGGGTCGTCGACCTCGCCGCGGTGAAGGCGGCCCAGGAGGCCAAGGCGAAGGCGGAGCAGGCGCGCGCCGAAGCGGCCCGGCAGGGCGGCGGGGGAGGAGCCGTCTCCCCGGCCGACCTCGTCACCGATGTCGATGAGGCCGGGTTTGAGAGGGATGTACTCCAGCGGTCCACCGAGGTACCCGTCGTCATCGACTTCTGGGCCGAGTGGTGCGAGCCCTGCAAACAGCTGAGCCCGGTCCTGGAGCGGCTGGCCGTCGAGTACAGCGGGCGCTTCGTCCTTGCCAAGATCGACGTCGACGCCAACCAGATGCTGATGCAGCAGTTCGGGATCCAGGGGATTCCCGCTGTCTTCGCCGTGGTGGCGGGGCAGGCGCTTCCGCTCTTCCAGGGGGCCGCGGGCGAGGCGCAGATCCGGCAGACGCTCGACCAACTCGTCCAGGTCGCCGAGCAGCGGTTCGGCCTCACCGGTCTGGCCGTCGACCCCGAGGCCGAGCCCGGCGCCGCCGAGCAGCAGGCTCCCGCGGTACCGGCGGGGCCGTACGACGCGCTGCTCGAAGCCGCCGTGCAGGCCCTGGACGCGGGCGACTTGGGTGGTGCCGTACAGGCGTACAAGAACGTGCTGAGCGACGACCCGGGCAACATGGAGGCCAAACTCGGCCTGGCCCAGGCCGAGTTGCTTCAGCGGGTTCAGGGGCTCGACGCGGCGCGGGTGCGCAAGGACGCCGCCGAGAAGCCGGGCGATGTCCAGGCGCAGATCGCCGCCGCCGACCTGGATCTGGTGGGCGGGCATGTCGAGGACGCGTTCGGGCGGCTCATCGACACCGTGCAGCGCACGGCGGGCGAGGACCGGGAGGGCGTACGGGTGCGGCTGCTCGAACTCTTCGAGGTGGTCGGCGCCGAGGATCCGCGGGTCGTCGCGGCGCGCAGGGCGCTGGCACGCGCCCTGTTCTGACCGGGGTGAGGGCCCGCTTCTGACCAGTCGTTAAACGCCGGGGCATGTGATGCCCGAGTGAAAGATTTGCCGACAGAGGGCCAGTGCGGCCGCGCTTTACCAAATCTTGGTAATCGCGGCCGCTGTTACTGCGAGTAAGTCAGGGTCGCCGATCTGTCGGAATCTGTCCGGCGATAAACGGCTTTGTTCACCCCTCAAGTGACACCCAGCGTTGCCGCCTGAGACCCGAGGGTCGTTGTTCGGTTATCCGGCCGTTACTAGCGAGTAACGAACCCCCTTGTGCGGGCGGCGAGAATGCACCACGATCGGCGACGCTCGGTCCATTTCCGTACCCCGACAGCCGGTTGGGTCGACGGGAGTCTCAAGGGTCCCCACCGGGCAGAGTCGGCGGCAGTGGCGCCGGCTCTTGGGCAGGGGGGTCTTCGCCTGTCGGCGAAGCCTGCCCAGCAAGGTTGTGCGTGATGCGTGTCAGGCGCGACCAGTGGTTGTCGCTCGGGGGTGATCGCCGGTGATCGAGGCGCGTTTCGCGCTTCCGGGCGCGGGCGCTCCCCTTCCCGAGGACGTAGCACTTCTCCCATCCCTGCCCGGCTGAGCCAGTCGAGTCGACGGGGGCAGTCAGGGCCGGAGATGTACGTCCGAGAAGGAGGAAATATGGAGTCCCAAGTGCGTGGTGGGACCAGATGGAAGCGGTTCGCTGTGGTCATGGTGCCCACGGTGACCGCCACGGCCGCGATAGGTGTCGCCCTCGCGCAGGGTGCTCTCGCCGCGTCGTTCAGTGTGTCGGGGCAGTCGTTCAAGGTCACCGCGGACTACCTCCACGGTGAGGGGTTCCAGCAGTACGGCGCGATGGACGTGGGTACCAGCCTCGATGGCAAGACGGAACAGCACCCGGTCGCGGTGTCGGCGTTCAGGGATGCCCGCATCCAGAACATGTGCCAGTCCGTGGTCACGCCGATCCCGCTGTTCGGGAACGTCACCCTGCGGCTGACGGCGGGTGACAGCAATAACAAGGACAGGCAGGTCTCGGCCTCCAACCTGTACATCGACCTCGATGAGCTCGCCACCGACAATGCCGTGTTCCACGGCATCGACATCGGCGTGGCCGCCGGTAAGGCCGGCAAGGGCCCCGGCATGAAGGAGGGCAGCAACCAGGCCAACCCCAACGGCTTCGCCCAGCAGGCGGATTCGGTGGACCTGTACGGCGTGGAGCAGAGGGCGTGGGCGACCACTGCCGGAACCTTCACGCTCCCCGGCCTTCACATGTCGCTGTCCAGGGGAACCAACGAGTGCTACTAGGCGCTCTGTGACGGGCGGGGGAGTGCAAGGTGCCCCCGCCCGTCCACTCTGAAGGCCAGACCTTCACAAGCACCACAACTCATCACCACAGCAACGCCGCACCAGGGAGCTGTTTTCCATGAGCGCCGAGACTCCTGCCGCGTCCGGTCAGTTCACTCGCCGGAGGCTGCAGTTCCGTGCCTGGCGGGGCACTCGCCCGTTCTGGGCCGGCCTGTTCGTCCTGCTCGGCGGCTTTCCGATCATGTACTTCCCGTACGCGAACCTCAAGCTCGGTCATCTGACGCTGGCCATGTCCACGACCGCGGGCGCCGGGTCTCTGATCATCGGTGTGCTGCTCGTCGTACTGGGCTTCAGCCTCTGGTTCCAGAAGCACATCCGTATCTTCGCGGGTGTCGCGGCGATCCTGCTGGCGCTGGTGTCCCTTCCTGTGTCCAACTTCGGCGGCTTCCTCATGGGCTTCCTGCTGTCGATGTTCGGCGGGGCGATGGCCGTCGCCTGGGCGCCGGGCGTGCCGCCGGCGCCGGCGGCGGAGGAGACCGGGAAGGGTGAGGGTGACGCGCCGGAGGGCCTGACCGAGCCGGGCGCCGATCCGCTGGGTGAGCCGATCGATCTGTCAGGAACGACCCCGGCGAACGGGGCGAACGGGAGGCACAGTGCCGGCTGACGAGGTGACCCGCGGGACTGATGTGGACACGTCCCGTGTGAGAACCGGGCCGCGCCATGCGGCACCCAAGAAGCCGCTGTTCACCAGGTTCCAGATGCCGGCCGGGAAGGCGATAGCCCTGGCGGCGATGCCGACGGCGGTCCTCATGGGGATGGGGTTCACACCGAAGCTGGCGCTCGCCGAGGACCAGCCGGCGTCCAGGAGCCTGACGGCGGACGAGTACCAGGACTGTGTCGCGGCCATGGAGGACGAGGCGTCGGCGAGCGCGAGCCCGTCGCCGTCGGCCTCGGCGAGCGAGTCCGCCGATGCGGCGGAGCCGTCGCCGTCGGCGTCCTCGACCGGGGACGACGGGACCTCCGAGTCCGGGTCCAAGGAGAGCAACTCCTCGGGCGGCAAGGGCTCTTCGTCGGATTCAGGTTCCGACGACGAGGCCACGCCGACGCCGTCGGCCACCGCGAGCGGCTCGGGCGGCTCGGAGTCCGGCGACGACACCGCCACGGCGAGCCCGTCGCCGTCGGAGAGCGAGGGCGGCCTGCTGGAGGACATCGGCGACGCGATCTCCGACATCTTCACCGGCGGTGAGGACGAGGACGCGTCGGCGAGCGCGAGCCCGTCACCGTCCGCCACCCCGTCGGCGTCGGCCTCAGAGGACGCGAAGTCCTCGTCGTCCGACGCCGCCGAGGAGACCACGGAGAAGGCCACCGGCACGGTAGAGGACACCGGGAAGGACGCGACCGACACGGCGTCGGAGGCGGCCGAGGACACGCAGAAGGCGGTCGAGGAAGCGGCCGAGGCCACCGAGAACGCCACCGAGTCGGCCACTCCGAGCCCGTCCGCGAGCGCCACCACGGACGCCGACGGCTGCCCGGTCGCCACGGACGCGGAGGGCGGCGTCGACAACACGGTGCCGCTGCCCGACGACCCGTGGTACCTGGACGCCAGTTCGCTGACGCTGAAGGGTGCCGACTACCAGGGCGTCGTCGAGGTGCAGACGGCCAACGGCACCAAGAAGAAGGTGCTGAAGTACGTCATCTCCGACGGCACCGACATCGGTGACCTGCACCAGACGGTCAAGGACAAGCAGTCCGGCAAGACCTACCACGTGCAGGCGGGCGCGGGCACGACGTCCACGATCCGCAACGGCGACACGATCATGTACACGGAGTCCATCTCCGGGAACCTGTTCGGCCTGATCCCGCTCACGTTCGACCCGGAGCACCCGCCGCCCCTGAACATCCCCCTGATCTACTTCACCAAGGTGAAGGTCCAGCAGGCCGGCCAGTTCGGCGGCGACCTGACCGTCCCCGGGCTGCGCAGCTACCAGACGGACTGAGTGCCGACCAGAGCCCGTTCGGGAGCCGCACACAGAGCTGTGGCCCGGTCCTCCGCAATCGCGCGTGGGCCGGGCCGCAGTGCGTGTGATGCAGCGCACCGCCGACGCCCTGGTCTCCGTCGACATCGGCACGGAGACCCTGAAGGCCACCACCGAGCATCCGTTCTGGGTACCGGGCAAGGGCTGGACCGGTGCCGAGGCGCTGCGCCCCGGCGGCCGGCTGACCACCCTGGACGGCAAGGACGCGCGCGTCGAGTCGGTGACGAAGGTCCGTGGCCCGGTCCAGGTGTTCAATTTCGAGGTCGAGGGCGACCACACCTACTTCGTCGGCGCGTCGAAGGTGCTGGTGCACAATGCCTGTCGGATCTGGCCGAACAACATGGCGGCCACTCTGGAACGGGAGCTCGCCCTCGCCGAGCGGATGGGCGTCCGTCCGGCCAAGCCGGGTTCGGCGGACTGGGACAGGTACGTCGACATGGACGGCGAACCGATCAAGTGGGCCGTTTTGGAGGACGGACAACTGGTGATCATGCCGAAGATGGTGCAGGAACAGGAACTCTCCCACCCCGTGCTGAGTGGCGGTGCCCGGTGCGGGCCGCCGGTGAGGCCCAGGTCGCGGGCGGCGGTGGCCAGTACTTCGGGCTGGAGATCAGCGCCCACAGCGGTCACTTCTTCAAGTCGGGCGCCCCGTTCTGGGCCGCTGGCGGGGGAGCGGAACGGCTCGGCAAGGAGGCGTTCGAGGCGGCTGGGGTGATGTTCGGGTGACCGGGTGTTTCGACGGTCTCGACCGGCTCGACCTCGACGGTCATGTGCGGCGCTGGTCAGCGCCGGACGCCGGTCGGGTCGACGGGGACGTAAGCCAGTGGATGGCCGCGGCCCAGCAATTCGCCGCCCGGGTCCAGGCTGATCCGGGCGGGCTGACCGGGTTGACCGACGAGCGGTGGCGCGAGGTTGGGCAGGCGTGGACGGCGCTGCTGGCGGCTGCCGAGCGGTCGGTCGGGGCGCAGCGCAATGAATGGTTGTTGCGGGATCTGCACCTGCGGTCCTGGCTGCTGGTACGTCTGCGGCCGCGCGCGGGTGTGGCATTGCTCGATCCCGAGGTCGTGCTGGAGAGCGCGCTTGCCGCCATGCCCATGTCTGTGGAGGAGGCCGTCCGGTTGGCCTCGTGGTGGCGGGAGCTGAAGCCGGACGAAATTCTGGTGTTCCGCGAGCGGATCCTGGCGCTCCGGATGATCCGACGGTTGCTCGCCACGGTGAGGCCGCTGGCTCCGCTTCTCGAGGATCACCCCCGCTGGGGTGAAGTCGAGGAGTGGGCACGGGTGGCCGAAGGACTGCCGTAAACCCCCGCTGAGAACGCTGAGGGCGTCCCCTGCCACAGGCAGCAGGGGACGCCCTGTCCCAGATGCCGGCTGGGAAGGCGACAGCCCTGGCGGCGATGCCGACGGCGGTCCCCCGGCGGGGGCACAGCCATGTGTGTGAGGGCAGAGCGGTAGTAGAACACAAGAGTGAATTTGGTTCCGTAAGCGCTTTCTCACTGTCATGATGTCCGGGTCCCCGTGGGGAGGGGGCGCGGGGGCGCATGTTGACCGCATGCGGCATGGACGGGGATCTCTCAACTTCCTGACTTTTCCTGCGCGGCAGGCTGCCGGTTTCACCAACGGGCGGCCTGTTCGGGCCGTTTGTCATGCCTTCTTCCTGCTGGGACGGGACCGACCATCCGGACCGACCATCCAGGTAGGCATTGACGTGCGAAGAACTCGAAGAACACCTCAACGACGACATGCGCAAAGTGGTTTAGCGGCCATCGGGCTCGCAACCGCCACCGCTGTGCTCGGCGGACTGGTGTCCGCAGTCCCCGCGTCGGCAGACGAACCGGGGGACAACCCGACCGACCCGTACGAGCGTGCCCTCCGCATCAGTCTGGGCGCCCAGGCCCGCGAGGACCGCTGCCAGGTGGCGCGGGCCGTGCACTTCGGCGGGCCAGAGATGAAGACGTACGCGGCGACCAAACTCGCGGGCCCGGATGCCGAGCTGCGCACGGTCGTGGCGGATTGGACCTTCGGTGAACTGGGCAATGCCCAACGACGGGACCGTGATGCGGGTCTGGCCGACTGGAATGCCCACCTGGACCGCCAGGACCAGCTGAACACCGGCAACAAGCCCTATGCCTCGGTGAATTCGCAGGGCGGGCGGGACTACTGGGCGCCCGACTTCGGCGGGGACATCGTCGCTTTCACCCTGGGGACCCAGCGGGACCTGTACGCCAGGACGTGGGACAGCCCGACCCCGAGGCCCGGCAAGGCCTCGCTGGACGAGGCCGAGAAGGTGCTCGACGCGTTCGACACCGGCGACGACGCCTGGGCCGGCGCGTACAAGGAGGTCGCGGGGTGGGAACTGCTCGACACCAGCAACATGGGCTATTCCTCGGCCAACGACGTCGCCACCTTCCTGCGGTTCGGCGGCTTTCCGACGAAGGCCCCCGAGCCGGACTCGCTGGAGTTCCGCACCGAGGTCGAAGCGCTGAAGCAGGCCTGGGCAGCCTGTGACAGCGCCAACCCGATCGACCACTACCGGGTGCTCACCGGGGTGGTCGTGCAGGCGTACTCGGAGTGGGAGGCGGAGTACTCCGGCCAGGCCGAGCAGCGCAAGACGATCGTCACCGCCGAGGCTGCCGCGGCGAAGGAGACGCGGGCCGCCACCGCCGCGATGACCGAGGCGGTCCGGCAGGCCTGGCAGGCGGACCAGATCCTGTACTGGCAGAAGTACTGGGCCGCGCACAAGAGTTCGATCCACTACCCGACGCCCGCCGAGATCAGCAAGGCCAAGAAGGACCTGAACACGGCGAAGACCAAGGCCGCCGCGCAGGTGGCCGTGGCGGACGCGGCAGCCGCCCGGGCCAAGACGGCCGCGGACACCGCGAGCACCGCGCAGACGAAGGCGTGGGCGATCGCCGACGCCGCGAAGTTGCCGCGCGGGCGGGGCCTGCTCTACGCGCAGCAGTCCGTGCAGGTTGCCAAGGCATCGGCCGCTGCTGCCCAGGCGGCGGCGAAGGCCACGCTCACGGCGTCCAACGCGGCGAAGGCCACGGCGGCGGACTCCCAGACGCTCCTGGCGCTGGCGAATACCCAGACGCACGCGTTGAACACGGAGTTCCGCAAGACTGCGGCACTGGAGGCGAAGGCACAGGCCAAGGCGGCTGCCGAGTCCGCGGCCAAGCTGGCCGCCGAGGCGGCGGCCAACGCCACCACCGCGAAGAAGGCCCGCACAACGGCCGAGAAGGCGGAGAAGACCGCCAAGGACCAGGCGGCGGAGGCAAAGCGGCAGCGCGGTGTCGCGGAGGCCGAGAAGGCCACCGCCGAGCGGGAGCGCGACCTGGCGGCCAGCGAGCGGGCGAAGGCCGACGCGGCCGAGCAGCGGGCGCTGAGCGAGCAGGGCAACGCACGTCAGGCCCGTACGGCGGCGGAGACGGCCGGTTCGACAGCGTCGGAGAAGCTGGCAGCGGCCGAGGACGCCGAGCTGCGCGCGCGCCTGGCCCGTGACAAGGCGGTCGAGGCCGAACGCGACAAGAACGCCACCGCGTCCCGGGCAGCAGCGCTGGAGTCCGCCGCTGCGGCAGCCGAGGGCACCAGCGCTGCGGCGGAGACCCGGCAGGCGGCCACCGAGGCACGTACCGCCGCCACCGAGGCGGCGGGCGCCGCGACCCGGGCCCGTACCGCGGCGAACGAGGCGTCCACGGCGGCTGTGAACGCCCGAGCGGCAGCCACTCGGGCGGAGGGTGCGGCCAAGCGTTCCCGCTCCGCCGCCGACGCGGCCCAGTCGGCGTACACCAAGACGCACGCTGCCGCCGCCACCGCGCACGCCGCGGCGGCCGAGGCGATCGACGCGGCCGCGGCCGCGAAGGAGAACGCCAAGAAGGCGGACGCCGAGGCGAAGAAGGCCCAGGCCGCGGCGGTCACCGCGCGCAAGGAGGCGACCGCGGCGGTGGCCGAGGCCGCCAAGACGACCGCGTGGGCGGCGAGGACAGCCGGGTACGCGGCTGCCACGGCCCAGTACGCGCAGGCCGCCCGGGACGCCGCGACCGCGACGACCAAGGCGGCCAACGAGGCGATCAGCATCGGCTCCCCGTACGTCGAGACCGACGCCTCGGCCGCGTACGCGGTGCTGATCGGGCAGACGTCGAAGACGATCGCCGAACAGCAGGCCAGCGCGGCCAAGGCCAAGTCGGACGAGGCGAAGAAGGCGGCGGCGCAGGCCAAGGCGCTCGCCGACAAGGCCACCGGCGACGCGAAGATCGCCCTCCAGGCGGCAGCCGACGCCGCGGACTACGCCGTCCAGGCGGTCAACTCCGCCGCGGCAGCCAACGCTTCCGCCGCCGCGGCGGCGACCGACGCGGCGGCGGCGAAGAAGGCCGACGCGAACGCCCAGCGGTACGACCAGCAGGCGGGCACCGACGCCTTCTATGCCAACGCGGCCGCGAACGCCGCCGAATCGGCGGCCGCCCAGGCCGACCGCGACGCCACGGAGGCGGAGAAGGACGCCTCGAGCGCCCGCTCGGCCGCCACGAGCGCGGAACAGGACGCGTCGACGGCCGACCGGACGGCCACCAGGGCGGAGAGCGACGCCACCAAGGCGGAGGGCGCGGCAGCCAACGCCAACACCTACGCGGAGCAGGCGGACAAGGCGGCCGACCAGGCGGAGGCCGAGGAACGGGAACGGGCCAGGCAGGAGCGCGAGGAGGTAGTGGCTTCCGGTGGTTCGACCACCGAATACGTTCTGACCAAGGACGAGGAAGCCGCTCTGCTCGCGGAGTGCGGACAGGAGTGCGTCGACCAGTATCGCGAGGCCATGGCAGCCGCCAACCAGGACGTCCTCGACTGGGTCAAGGCGAACGGTGGCGCGATCCTGATCGACCTGATCGGGGTCAAGGACGCCAAGAAGTGCTTCTCCGATCCCGATGTGGAGAGCTGCCTGTGGACGGCCATCAACGCCGTCAGCGTCGTCACTCTGATCGGCAAGGCGCCGGCCGTGGGCACGGCCATCCTTCGGGTCAGCACCGGGATTGCGAAGTTCTTCGAGGGGGCGTCCAAGGCGCGCAAAACCCTCAAGGCGCTGAAGGTCATCATCGATGCTCGGCTCGTCAAGGGTGGCGTGTCGTTCTGTGTGAAGCACAGCTTCGTGGCGGGCACGATGGTCGAGATGGCCGACGGCAGCGTCCGTGCCATCGAGAATGTCGCCGCGGGGGACCAGGTCCTCAACGCGCAGCCGGGCGGGAACACCGCCGAACGGCATGACGTGGTGCTGACCCACCGCACCACCACCGACACCCGCTTCACCGAGCTGACGGTCGCCACAGCGAGCGGACGGCGTACCCTCACCGGTACGTCCGACCACCCGTTCTACGACCTCACCACCAGGTCATGGATGGACGCCGGGCGCCTTCAGGCCGGTCACCGGCTGCAGACCCTGGATGACGGCACCGTCACGGTCGTCGGCGTGACCTCGTACACGAAGCCGCAGGTCACATACGACCTGACGGTGGAGGGCGTGCACTCCTACTTCGTGATGGCTGGGGACAGCCCCGTGCTGGTCCACAACGTCAACTGCCGTACTATCACCGACGGGGCGCTGAAGCACATTCGTGACGAGCACCTATGGGGCGGCAAGTACCACGAGGCGGGCGCCATGGAGAACGTGTTTGATGAGGGTATCGACGCCGGGAAGCTCAAGAAGCTGATCGAGGAAGCGGCGCAGTACGGGCGTGAGGTCCCCAGGGCCAAGGGCGACACCCGCAGTGGCAACTACGTTGAATACGCCTTCGACGGTGTGACGACCGGGGCGAACGGCCAGAACGGTATCCGGCTCGCCGTCGACGAGTACGGCAACCTGTTGACCGCGATGCCGAAGAACGTCTGGTGACAGGAACGGAGGACAGGTGATCGCCTTCTCTTTCGAGCCGCGCGCGGATGACGACTCCTGGTCGCCGGACTGGCGGCCGGAGGGTCCCGACCTGAATGGCTCGGACTTCTGCCTGAGTTACTTCAGGGCCGACCGGCGACTCGTGGTCCACGGTGTGGACCTCAGCGTGCGGCTGCTGGGCGAGCCGGTGGTCGACTTCGCGCTGATGTTGCACTACGCGACGACGATGCTGGAGACCCAGAGTGACATCGCGGTCGAGGCCAGCCTGACCCAGTATGTGTACGCCTTCAGCCGGGACGGGGACTCCATCACCCTCACGACGCAGTGGCCCCCGCGGGTGGCCCAGCTGACGTGGCCCGAGTTGCGGGAGCTGACCGTCCGCGCGAAGTCCGAGGCGGTACGGCTGATCACCGCCGCTCATCCGGAGCTGGGCGGTAACGCGTGGCTGCGGGAGACGGTGGGAGCACCGCCGGACGCGTGAACACCCGGTGAGAAGAACTGAGGGCGTCCCCCTGCCACAGACAGCAGGGGACGCCCTCAGCGCCGTACAAGCCCCTTGCGGGGCGCATGTGTTACTTCGTCTCGCCGCCCAGGTGATGGACGCGGACCATATTGGTGGTCCCCGGCACCCCGGGAGGCGATCCCGCCGTGATGATGAGGGTGTCGCCGGTGTTGAAGCGGCCCAGTTTGAGGACCTCGCCGTCGACCAGGTCGACCATTTCGTCGGTGCTGTTGACGAAGGGGACGACGTGGGACTCGACGCCCCAGCTCAGCGTGAGCTGGTTGCGGGTGGACTCGTCCGTCGTGAAGGCGAGGATCGGCTGGGACGCCCGGTAGCGGCACAGGCGGCGGGCCGTGTCGCCGGACTGGGTGAAGGCAATCAGGCCCTTGCCGCCGAGGAAGTCGGCGATCTCGCACGCGGCTCGCGCGACCGAACCGCCCTGCGTACGCGGCTTCTTGCCGGGGACCAGCGGCTGCAGGCCCTTCGAAAGCAGCTCCTGCTCGGCCGCCTGGACGATCTTGGACATCGTCTTGACCGTCTCGATCGGGTAGGCGCCGACCGAGGACTCCGCCGACAGCATGACCGCGTCCGCGCCGTCCAGGATCGCGTTGGCCACGTCGGAGGCCTCGGCGCGGGTCGGGCGGGAGTTGGTGATCATCGACTCCATCATCTGGGTCGCCACGATCACCGGCTTGGCGTTGCGCCGGCACAGCTCGATCAGGCGCTTCTGCACCATCGGGACCTTTTCGAGCGGATACTCGACGGCCAGGTCGCCGCGGGCGACCATGACCGCGTCGAACGCCGCGACGACGCCCTCCATGTTCTCCACCGCCTGCGGCTTCTCCACCTTGGCGATGACCGGGACCCGGCGGCCCTCCTCGTCCATCACCCGGTGGACGTCCTCGACGTCCTTGGCGTCCCGCACGAAGGACAGCGCGACCATGTCGCAGCCCATGCGGAGGGCGAATCGGAGGTCCTCGACGTCCTTCTCGCTCAGCGCCGGGACGTTCACCGCCGCGCCGGGCAGGTTGATGCCCTTGTGGTCGGAGACGACACCGCCCTCGATGACGATCGTCCTGACCCGCGGGCCCTCGACGTCCAGCACCTTCAGCTCGACGTTGCCGTCGTTGATCAGGACCTGGTCGCCGCGGGAGACGTCCCCGGGCAGGCCCTTGTAGGTTGTCCCGCAGATCTGCTTGTCACCCGGGACGTCCTCGGTGGTGATGACGAACTCGTCACCGCGCTCCAGCTCCACCGGGCCCTCGGCGAAGGTCTCCAGCCGGATCTTGGGGCCCTGGAGGTCGGCGAGGACGCCGATCGCGCGGCCGGTCTCCTTGGACGCGGCGCGGACACGGTCGTACCGACCCTGGTGCTCGGCGTGCGTGCCGTGGCTGAAGTTGAAGCGGGCCACATTCATGCCGGCCTCGATCAACGCGACGAGTTGCTCGTGGGAGTCGACCGCGGGGCCGAGAGTACAGACGATTTTCGAACGGCGCATGGGGCGATCCTATCGGTTTGTTTCGGCGCGGAATTTAGCGTCTGGCGGAAGACACAAAGGGGCGGGATGCCGCTCAGGTGAGATTCTGGGAACCCTTCACGAGCGCGTACGTCTGTGTCGCAATCTCCAGTTCCTCATCGGTCGGCACCACGGCGACGGCGACCCGCGCGGACTCCGGCGAGATCAGCCGCGGCTCGTCACTCCGTACGGCGTTCAGCTCGCCGTCGACGGCCAGGCCCAGCGCCTCCAGGCCCGCCACGGCAGCTTCCCGCACCGGGCTCGCGTTCTCCCCGACTCCCGCCGTGAAGGCGACCGCGTCCACCCGTCCGAGTACGGCGTAATAGGCGCCGATGTATTTCCTCAGCCGGTGGATGTAGATGTCGAAGGCCAGTTTCGCCTGTTCGTCGCCCTCGTCGATCCGGCGGCGGATCTCCCGCATGTCGTTGTCGCCGCACAGACCGACCAGGCCGCTCTTCTTGTTGAGAAGAGTGTCGATCTCGTCCGTGGACATTCCGCCGACACGCATCAAATGGAAGATGACGGCAGGGTCCATGTCCCCGGACCGCGTACCCATCACCAGCCCCTCCAAAGGCGTCAGCCCCATGGAGGTGTCGACACATCGGCCACCCTCGACCGCCGAGGCGGACGCTCCGTTTCCGAGGTGCAGGACGATCACATTTACTTCGGAAGGGTGCTTGCCCAGCAGCTCCGCCGTCGCCCGGGAGACGTACGCGTGCGAGGTCCCGTGGAAGCCGTACCGGCGGATCCGGTACTCGTCGGCCGTCCGCACGTCGATCGCGTAGCGCGCGGCCGACTCCGGCATCGTCGTGTGGAACGCGGTGTCGAAGACGGCGACCTGGGGCAGGTCGGGACGCAGCGCCGACGCGGTGCGGATGCCGGTGAGGTTGGCGGGGTTGTGCAGCGGGGCGACCGGGACGAGCCGTTCGATCTCGGCGAGGACCGCGTCGTCGATCACGGTCGGCTCGGTGAAGTGCAGCCCGCCGTGCACGACCCGGTGGCCGATCGCGGCCAGCTCGGGTGAGTCCAGGCCGAGCCCGTCCCTCGCCAGTTCCTCCGATACGGCCTTCAGCGCGGCGTCATGATCGGCGATCGCCCCGGTCCACTCCCGGGCCGCGCCGCCCGTCGGCGTGTGCTTGAGCCGGGAGGTCTCCTCGCCGATCCGCTCGACGAGGCCCACCGCCAGCCGACTGCCGCCCCGCATGTCGAGCAGCTGGTACTTCACCGACGAGGAGCCGGAGTTGAGGACGAGGACGCGCGTGGAACTCACAGCCGGGGTGCCTTCTCGTGCGAGGTCTGGGCCTGGATCGCCGTGATGGCGACGGTGTTGACGATGTCCTGGACGAGGGCACCGCGGGAGAGGTCGTTGACCGGCTTGCGCAGCCCCTGCAGGACAGGGCCGACGGCGATCGCGCCGGCCGAACGCTGCACGGCCTTGTAGGTGTTGTTGCCGGTGTTGAGGTCGGGGAAGATCAACACGCTGGCCTGACCGGCGACTTCGGACTGAGGCAGCTTGGTCGCCGCGACGGACGGCTCGACGGCGGCGTCGTACTGGATCGGCCCCTCGATCTTCAGGTCGGGCCTGCGCAGCCGTACCAGCTCGGTCGCCTCGCGCACCTTGTCGACGTCGGCGCCCGAGCCGGACGTACCCGTGGAGTACGACAGCATCGCGATCCGCGGCTCCACGCCGAACTGCTCGGCGGTCGCGGCGGACTGGATGGCGATGTCGGCGAGCTGCTCGGCGTTCGGGTCGGGGTTGACCGCGCAGTCGCCGTAGACGAGGACCTTGTCGGCGAGGCACATGAAGAAGACGGAGGAGACGATCGACGCTCCCCCGGAGGAAGGACTCCCGGGCTTCGTCTTGATGATCTCGAACCCCGGGCGGATGGTCGCGGCCGTGGAGTGCACCGAGCCCGACACCATGCCGTCGGCCAGGCCCTCCTCGACCATCAGCGTGCCGAAGTAGTTCACGTCGGAGACCACGTCGTACGCCAGCTCCGCCGTCACGCCCTTGTGGGCGCGCAGGGCCGCGTACTTCTCGGCGAAGCCGTCGCGCAGTTCGCTGGTGGCCGGGTCGATCAGCCGGCAGTCGCCGAGGTCGATACCGAGGTCGGCGGCCTTCTTGCGGATCTGGTCGACCGGGCCGAGGAGGGTGAGGTCGCAGACGCCGCGGCGCAGCAGGACCTCGGCCGCGTGCAGGACGCGGGGCTCGGTGCCCTCCGGGAGGACGACCCGGCGCAGGTCGGAGCGGGCCTGTTCGAGGAGCTTGTGCTCGAACATCATCGGGGTGACGCGGTCGCTGCTGGGGGCGCTGACCCGCTTCAGCAGGTCGCCGGTGTCGGCGTACCGCTCGAACAGGCCGAGCGCGGTCTCCGCCTTGCGCGGCGTGGCCGCGTTCAACTTGCCCTCCAGGCCGAAGAGTTCGGCGGCGGTCGGGAAGCTGTTGCCGGACACCGACAGGACCGGGGTGCCGGGGGCGAGGCGGGCGGCGAGGGTGAGGATCTCCTCGCCGGGCACCTCGTCGAGCGTCAGCAGCACGCCCGCTATCGGCGGGGTGCCGGCGCTGTGCGCGGCGAACGCGCCGACGACCAGATCGGCGCGGTCGCCCGGCGTGACGACCAGGCAGCCCGGGGTCAGGGCGGCCAGGAAGGTCGGCAGCATCGCGCCGCCGAAGACGAAGTCCAGCGCGTCACGGGCGAGCCCCGAGTCGTCGCCGAGCACCACCCTGGCGCCGAGGGCGTGGCTGATCTGGGAGACGGTCGGCGCGGCGAGTGCGGGCTCGTCGGGCACGACGTAGCAGGGCACCGGCAGCCGGCCGGTGAGCCGCTCGGCGATCAGGTCGCGGTCCTCGCGGGCGACGCGGTTGGTGACCATGGCGAGGACGTCGCAGCCGAGGCCGTCGTAGGCGCGGTAGGCGTTGCGGGTCTCGGCGAGGACGGACTCCGCGGTCTGCCCCCGGCCGCCGACCACCGGGATCACGGACGCGCCGAACTCGTTCGCCAGCCGCGCGTTGAGGGACAGCTCGTCCGGGAACTGGGTGTCGGCGTAGTCGGTGCCGAGGACGAGGACGACGTCGTAGTCCCGGGCGACGAGATGGAACCGGTCGACGAGGGTGGAGACCAGTTCGTCCGCGCCCTGCTCGGCCTGGAGCGCGGACGCCTCGTGGTAGTCCATGCCGTACACCGTCGCCGGGTCCTGTGAGAGCCGGTACCGGGCGCGCAGCAGCTCGAACAGCCGGTCGGGCCCGTCGTGGACGAGGGGGCGGAAGACGCCCACCCGGTCGACCTGCCGGGTCAGCAGTTCCATGACCCCCAGCTCGACGACCTGGCGGCCGTCGCCGCGGTCGATACCGGTCACGTACACGCTGCGTGTCACGCGTGCTCTCCGTTTCGTCTTCGTCAGCCGGGGGGCGTGGTCAGTCGGTTTCGTGGTCAGTCGGTTTCGTGGTCAGTCGGTTTTTCGGCTCGCAAAAATCGCCCACGGGGGTGAGCGGAACCCTCTTGACAATACCCTTGCCGGTGGATAAGGCACTCCTCAGCTTCGGGGCAGCGCCATCGGTCTGAGCGACGTGAAACAATCGGACTGGCTCACCGGTGTCAACAGCGAGCAGGAGACACAGCACGATGCGTATCGGAGTTCTCACCGCAGGCGGCGACTGCCCCGGCCTGAACGCCGTGATCCGGTCGGTCGTGCACCGAGCGGTCGCGCGGTACGGCGACGAGGTGATCGGCTTCGAGGACGGGTACGCGGGCCTGCTCGACGGTCACTACCGCACGCTGGACCTGGACGGGGTCAGCGGCATCCTGGCCCGCGGCGGCACCATCCTCGGCTCCTCCCGGCTGGAGCGCGACCGGCTCCGCGAGGCCTGCGACAACGCGCCCGACATCGCCCGGGACTTCGGCATCGACGCGCTGATCCCGATCGGCGGCGAGGGCACGCTGACCGCGGCGCGGATGCTCAGTGACGCGGGCCTGCCCGTCGTGGGCGTCCCGAAGACGATCGACAACGACATCTCCTCGACGGACCGGACCTTCGGCTTCGACACGGCGGTCGGCGTGGCCACCGAGGCGATGGACCGACTGAAGACCACCGCCGAGTCCCACCAGCGCGTGATGGTCGTCGAGGTCATGGGCCGGCACGCCGGCTGGATCGCCCTGGAGTCCGGGATGGCCGCCGGCGCCCACGGCATCTGCCTGCCCGAGCGCCCCTTCGACCCGGGCGACCTGGTCAAGATGGTCGAGGAGCGCTTCGCCCGCGGCAAGAAGTTCGCCGTCGTCTGCGTCGCCGAGGGCGCCCACCCCGCCGAGGGCACCATGGACTACGGCAAGGGCGAGATCGACCAGTACGGCCACGAGCGCTTCCAGGGCATCGGTACGGCGCTGGCCTTCGAGCTGGAGCGGCGGCTCGGCAAGGAGGCCAAGCCGGTCATCCTCGGCCATGTCCAGCGTGGTGGTGTACCGACCGCGTACGACCGTGTCCTCGCCACCCGCTTCGGCTGGCACGCGGTGGAGGCGGCGCACCGGGGTGAGTTCGGCAAAATGACCGCGCTGCGCGGCACGGACATCATGATGGTGCCGCTGGCGGAGGCGGTGACCGAGCTGAAGACGGTGCCGAAGGACCGGATGGACGAGGCGGAGTCGGTCTTCTAGACACCAGGAGAACGATCACTCTTCTAGACACCAGAAGAACGATCACTCTTCTTAGACACCCGGAGAACGATCGCTGACCCTGGTCCAGAACAGGTCCAGGATCCGGTCGAGGAACTCGCGGCCGGACCGGTCCGAGCTGTCGATGCCGCCGCCCCAGCTGAGGGTGGCGACCATCCGCCCCTGATACGCCTGGTACAGCTCCTGGAGGGTGACCTCCAGGAGACGCTGGTCCAGGGGCAACAGCTTCGCGACCGGCCGGACGTACGCCTGCCAGCGCGTCGTCACCGCGCTGCGCAGCAGCTCGGCCAGGATCGGGGCGCGGCCGGTGACGGTGACGAGGTCGGGGAGCGACAGGCCGAGCAGGGAGGCGAGGGCGGAGGCCTGACGGTCGGTGCCGCGCCAGTCGCCGGTCTCTTCCATCCGGAGATACGCCGCGAGTCCCAGCCCGATCGAACGGGCGACGTCCTCGGGCGCCATGCCCCGGGCGGTGCGGTGCTCGCGCAAGGTCCGCGGCTGCCCGATCAGATCACCCGGCGAGCACCACAACACGCCTGCGAGCGCGGTGAGTTCGGGGCCGGTCGGAGTGATGGCGCCGCGTTCCCAGGCGACGACGAGATCCGGGCTGACATACGGCAGCCCGTACGAGGCACGCAAGTCGTGGGCGACATGTTCGGGCCCCATGCCGAGGGCGGTACGGAGCCTGCGGGCGGCGGGGGCGTCGAAGGGGGGACCGGGCTGCTTCGGCAGAGGTGGGGGTCGGCGCACGGGCCACAAGCTAGAGGCGTGGGGATGCGCTGACTACGGGCTGTTCGGCCAGGATCACGGATTGTGGGAAGGTGCGCTTTCGGTCGCATGTCCGAGAAGTGTGAGGTGGCCGAAGATCGTCCGTCGCCCTGCCGCGCGCATGGTCCCGACGACGCCGGACCCGTCCGAGTGGGCGTCAAGGACGGCGGGCACATGACGAACGGCAAGGTAAAGAGGCATATTCGCGAGAGTCCGCTCGCGCCGGACGTCCGGCGCCGCTCGACGGTGGGTCCGGACGGCATACTGCCCGTCTCGTCCATGTGTGCGGACATCGAAGGCCAGTTCGTCATGGTCAACGCGTCGGCCGACCATGTGAAGATCGAGAACGCGCGGCGCAATCCCGACGCTCGCTGTCCCGCCACGCCTCCGGGAACCCCTCACCCCTTGACCGCCCTTCACTGCCCCTTCACCCACCGGTACTGCAACTCCGGCCGCCCCACGGTCCCGTACTGCGGACTGCGTGCCGCTCGTCCCGCGTCCACCAGATGTTCCAGATACCGGCGGGCGGTGATCCTGGAGATCCCCACCGCCTCCGCGACGCCCGTCGCCGTCAGGCCGTCACCGCAGTCCCGCAGCGCCACCGACACCCGCTCCAGCGTCGGGGCGCTCAGCCCCTTCGGCAGGGCGGCCGGGCTCGGGGCGCGCAGGGTCGCCAGGGCGCGGTCGACCTCGTCCTGGCCGCTCGCCTCGCCCGCCGCCGCGTGGAACTCGGCGTACCGCACGAGCCGGTCGCGCAGGGTCGCGAAGGTGAACGGCTTGAGGACGTACTGCACGACGCCCAGCGAGACGCCCTCGCGGACGACCGTCAGATCCCGCGCCGACGTCACCGCTATCACGTCCGCGTGATGGCCGGCCGCCCGCAGCGAGCGGGCCAGTTGCAGGCCGTGCACATCGGGCAGGTGCAGGTCCAACAGCAGCAGATCCACCGGCGTACGGTCCAGCGCGCGCCGCGCCTGAGCGCCGGTGTGCGCCTTGCCGACCGCGACGAAGCCGGGGACGCGGCCGACGTACATCACATGCGCGTCGGCGGCCACCGGGTCGTCCTCCACGACCAGGACCCGGATGGGCTGCTGGGCCGCTGTCATCCGCCACCTCCGGTCACCGCATGCTCGGACACCGGCCTATTCAACGGCAACCGCACGTCGAACTCGGCCCCGCCCCCGGCCGCCTCCGCCACCCTCAGCTTCCCCTCGTGCCGGGTCACCGCCTGCCGCACGAGGGCCAGGCCGAGCCCCCGCCCGCCCGGACCCGCAGGCTTGGTCGAGAAGCCGCGCTGGAAGACCGCCTCCGCGTGCGCGGGATCGACGCCCGCACCCGTGTCGGACACCCGCAGCACCAGCTCACCGCTTTTCGTGTACGCCGTCACCGTCACCCGCGCCCGTACGCTGCCCTGCGCCGCGTCCACCGCGTTGTCGATCAGGTTGCCCAGGATGGTGACCAGGTCCCGCGCGGGCAGCGACGCGGGCAGCAGTCCGTCGTCCAGGCGGCTGTCCTCCGACACCTCCAGCTCCACGCCCCGCTCGTTCGCCTGCGCCGTCTTGCCGAGCAGCAGGGCCGCGAGGACCGGCTCGCTCACCGCGGCCACCACCTGGTCGGTCAGCGCCTGCGCCAGCTCCAGCTCGGCCGTGGCGAAGTCCACGGCCTCCTCCGCGCGGCCCAGCTCGATCAGCGAGACCACCGTGTGGAGGCGGTTCGCCGCCTCGTGGGCCTGCGAGCGCAGCGCCTGGGTGAAGCCCCGTTCGGAGTTCAACTCGCCCATGAGGGACTGGAGTTCGGTCACATCGCGCAAGGTCACCACGGTCCCGCGCCGCTCGCCGCCGGACACCGGCGAGGTGTTCACCACGAGCACCCGGTCCGCCGTCAGATGCACCTCGTCCACCCGCGGCTCCGACGCCAGCAGCGCGCCGGTGAGCGGGGCGGGCAGGCCCAGGTCGGCGACCGAGCGGCCGATCACCTCCTCGCTCACCCCGAGCAGTTCCCGCGCCCCGTCGTTGATCAGCGCCACCCGGTACTGCCCGTCGAGCATCAGCAGACCTTCGCGTACGGCGTGCAGGGCGGCCTGGTGGTAGTCGTGCATGTTGCTCAGCTCGGCCGCGTTCATGCCGTGGGTGTGGCGGCGCAGCCGGGCGTTGACGACGTAGGAGCCGATCGCGCCCAGGGCGAGGGCGCCGGCCGCGACGCCGATCAGCGCGGTCAGCTGGCCCTGGACCCGCTTGCTGATCGCCTCGACCCTGATGCCCGCGCTGACCAGGCCGACGACCTCCCCGCCGTCCCGGACCGGGGTGACCGCCCGGACCGACGGGCCGAGCGTGCCCGTATAGGTCTCGGTGAAGGACTCGCCGCGCAGCGCCGGCTCGATATGGCCGAGGAAGCGCTCGCCTATCTCGTCCTTGTCGGGGTGGGTCCAGCGGATGCCCTGCGGGTTCATGATCGTCACGAAGTCGACGTCGGCGTCCTCGATGACCCGCAGCGCGTACGGCTGGAGCCGGGCGCTGGGGTCGTCGGTGCGGATCGCCTCCCGTACGGAGGGGGAGTCGGCGACCGAGCGGGCCACGCCCATGGCCTGGCGCCCCGCCGCGTCCTCGGCCTGGTCGCGGTCGCTGACATAGGTGAACAGCGCGTACCCGAGCACCACGACCGTGAGCAGCACGGCCTGCACGGCGAAGAGCTGGCCGGCCAGGCTGCGGGGTCTCGGGAGGCGTACGTGCATGTCGTCAGTGTGCCTCCGACGGTGGGCCCGTCCGACGGCTCATGCCGGAGACGCGGGGTTCGGCCCGCGCATCCGCGGCGTTGCCGTCGGTCGCCGGTGCTCCGCGCCGACGCCTGCCTCCGCCCTGCACCCGCACCCGCACAACCCCGCTCACCTGTGACGATGAGGAAGCGCGCCGTCCGTCCGGCCTGATTCGCCGGACGCGGCCCCCGTATGAACTAAATGAACGGAAGGGTGACCGCCCTCACAGGGCGGGAGATAGTCACGGCAGCCCGCGGAGCACCGCTCCCGGGCGGATCCCCCAAAAACCCCGCAACTTCCCGGACGTGAGCCGCACGCCGGTGATGCCGACGACGTCGTCAAGGAGGGCCGCCGTGACCAGCGCAGCCGACAGGGCACCTGCCGCACCCCGAGCCAAACGGGATCGTAGCCATTACCTCTACATCGCGGTGATCGCCGCGGTGGCCGCGGGCATCGTCGTGGGCATGGTGGCGCCCGACTTCGCCGTCGAGCTGAGGCCCATCGGTACCGGGTTCGTGAACCTGATCAAGATGATGATCTCGCCGATCATCTTCTGCACGATCGTGCTGGGCATCGGCTCGGTACGGAAGGCCGCGAAGGTCGGCGCCGTGGGCGGTATCGCCCTCGGCTACTTCCTGACGATGTCGCTGGTCGCCCTCGGCATCGGCCTGATCGTCGGCAACCTCCTGGAGCCGGGCTCCGGCCTCGCGGTGACCGACGCGGTCAGGGAAGCCGGTCACGCACAGGTCGACGCGGAGGCCGAGAGCACCACCGAGTTCCTGCTCGGCATCATCCCGGCCACGATGGTCTCCGCCTTCACCGAGGGCGAGGTGCTCCAGACCCTGCTGATCGCCCTGCTCGCCGGGTTCGCGCTGCAGGCCATGGGCTCCGCCGGACAGCCGGTCCTGCGCGGGATCGAGCACATCCAGCGCCTGGTCTTCCGTATCCTCGCGATGGTGATGTGGGCGGCTCCGGTCGGTGCCTTCGGTGCCATGGCGGCCGTCGTCGGATCGGCCGGCGTGGACGCGCTGAGGGACCTCGCCATCCTGATGGTCGGCTTCTACATCACCTGCTTCCTGTTCGTCTTCATCGTGCTCGGCGCGCTGCTGAAGATGATCGCGGGCCTGAACATCCTCTCCCTCTTCAAGTACCTGGGCCGGGAGTTCCTGCTGATCCTGTCCACCTCGTCGTCCGAGTCCGCGCTGCCGCGGCTCATCGCGAAGATGGAGCACCTGGGCATCAGCAAGCCGGTGGTCGGCATCACCGTTCCGACCGGCTACTCCTTCAACCTCGACGGCACCATGATCTACATGACCATGGCGTCGCTGTTCATCGCCGACGCGATGGGTACGCCGATGTCGATCGGCGAGCAGATCCCGCTGCTGCTGTTCCTGCTGCTGGCGTCCAAGGGCGCGGCGGGTGTCACCGGCGCCGGTCTCGCCACCCTGGCGGGCGGGCTCCAGTCCCACAAGCCCGCGCTGGTCGACGGCATCGGTCTCATCGTCGGCATCGACCGCTTCATGAGCGAGGCCCGCGCCCTGACGAACTTCGCGGGCAACGCGGTCGCCACGGTGCTGGTCGGTACGTGGACCAAGGAGATCGACCGGGAGCGGGTGGACCAGGTTCTCGCCGGCCGGCTCCCGTTCGACGAGCAGACCCTGCTGGACGACGACCACGAATCGCCCGTGGAGACGCCCGAGCAGAAGGAACTGGCGAAGGCGTAGCCGCCACTCCTGCGATACCCCGAGCGGCCAGGTGCTCCCCCGCAGCCTGGCCGCTCGGTCCGTTCCGCCACTCCGTTCCTCGCCAAGGAGCCGTTGCCCTGACGTCGGCGTCAAGGCTTACGTTCGTAGGCATGCGAATCGGCGAGCTGGCCGCACGGGCCGGGACCACGACGCGGACGCTGCGGTACTACGAGTCGCGGGGCCTGCTGCCCGCGCGGCGCGGGAGCAACGGCTACCGGACGTACGACGAGGACGACCTGAAGCTGCTCCGGCAGATCCGGACGCTGCAGGACATCGGGTTCGACCTGGAGGAGACCCGGCCCTTCGTGGAGTGCCTGCGGGCCGGGCACCCCGAGGGCGACGCGTGCCCTGCCTCCCTCGCGGTGTACCGGCGGAAGCTGGACGAACTGGACGCACTGATCGGGGAGCTTCAGACGGTACGGGCGCAGATCGGAGTGCGGCTGGCGACGGCCGGGGGCGAACCACCGTTGTGCGAACTGGGAGGGCGGGAACTGTGATCAAGGCGGCGGGCGTGGCCGAGGTGACGGACGCGGATTTCGACGCGGAGGTGATCGGGGCGGATCTTCCGGTGCTGGTGGAGTTCACCGCCGACTGGTGTCCGCCGTGCCGGCAGATGGGGCCGGTGCTCAGCGCCCTCGCCGACGAGACGAGAGACCGCCTGAAGGTGGTCCAGCTGGATGTGGACACCAACCCGGAGATCACGAACGCGTACAAGGTGCTGTCGATGCCGACCTTCATGGTCTTCCGAGGCGGCGAGCCGGTGAAGTCGATGGTGGGCGCGCGGACCAAGCGGCGGCTGCTGGAGGAACTCGCCGACGTGCTGTAGCCGGCCGAAGACGAAAGAAATCCCCCGGGCAATTGCGCTCGGGGGATTTCTTTGCGTATATTTAATGGTTCGCGACTTCGAGGTGATTGTCGTTCAAGGTGGCTGTCGCGAAGAAGTTTAATGAGCACAGTATATCCGGGCGGGAGCGGAATTGTCAAACAGCGAATTGCAAGACGATGAAATGCGCCGCGAGCAGGAATTCCTCGACGGGCTGTACGCGCGCGTGGACGCGCTGCGCGGCGACACCGAGGCCTCCGTCACGGACGCGCTCGCCCAGGGCAGCACACCCATGCAGGCCCGCCTGGAGCGGGACATCCTCGTCGCCGAACGCTCCGGTCTGCTCGCCGCGCTGAACGCGGTGGACGGCTCCCTCTGCTTCGGCCGGATCGACCTCACCTCCGGCGTCAGCCACCACATCGGCCGGATCGGCCTGCGCGCCGGCGACGCCGAACGCACTCCGGTCCTGATCGACTGGCGTGCCGACGTCGCCCGCCCCTTCTACCTGGCCACCGGCCATACCCCGATGGGCCTGCGCCGCCGCCGGCACATCAGCACCGACGGCCGCCGGGTCACCGCCCTGCACGACGAGTTCCTCGACATCGGCGACGCCACCCGCACCGGCCACGAGGACCCGGCCGGCGACGACGTGCTGCTCGCCGCGCTCAACTCCGCGCGCACCGGCCGGATGACCGACATCGTGCAGACCATCCAGGCAGAGCAGGACGAGATCATCCGCGCACCGCACCGCGGGGTGCTGGTGGTGGAAGGCGGACCGGGCACCGGCAAGACGGCGGTGGCCCTGCACCGGGCGGCCTATCTCCTCTACGAGCACCGCGAACTGCTCGCCAAGCGTGCCGTCCTGATCGTCGGCCCCAACCCCGCCTTTCTCGGCTACATCGGCGAGGTGCTGCCCTCGCTGGGCGAGACCGGCGTGCTCCTCGCCACGGTCGGCGAGCTGTTCCCCGGCGTACGGGCTACGGCGGCGGACCCGCCCGAGGCGGCGGCGGTGAAGGGCCGCGCGGAGATGGCCGACGTGCTGGCCCGGGTCGTACGGGACCGGGCCGCCCTGCCCGACCCGGTGATCGCGATCGAGCACGACCGCGAGATCCTGATGCTCGACGACGGCCTGGTCGGCGTCGCCCGCGAGCGCACCCGCGCCGCCGGGCTTCCGCACAACGCGGCCCGCGAGCACTTCGAGGGCCACATCCTCAACACGCTCACCGAGCTGTACGCCGAGCGCGTCGGCACCGACCCGTACGACGGTACGAGCCTCCTCGACGCCGCCGACATCACCCAGATCCGCGACGAGCTGGCCGAGAACCCCGAAGTCTGGTCCGCCATCGACCAGCTGTGGCCCAGGATCACCCCGCGCCGTCTGGTCGCGGACTTCCTGGCCGAGCCCGAGGGGTACCTCTCCGACGCCGACGCGGCCGCCGTCCGCCGCCCGGTCACCCGCGCCTGGACGGTGGCGGACGTACCGCTGCTCGACGAGGCGGCCGAACTGCTGGGCGAGGACGACCGTCTGGCGCGGGCGCGCGCGGAACGGGAACGCGAGCGGCAGGTGTCGTACGCGCAAGGCGTGCTGGACGTGTCGTACGCGTCCCGCACCTACGAGTTCGAGGACAAGCAGGACGACGACCCGGACGCCTCCGAGGTGCTGTCCGCGCACGACATCATCGACGCCGAGCGGTTCGCCGAACGCCATGAGGAGGACGACCACCGCAGCGCCGCCGAGCGCGCGGCGGCCGACCGGACCTGGGCGTTCGGGCACATCATCGTCGACGAGGCGCAGGAGCTGTCGCCGATGGCGTGGCGGCTGCTGATGCGCCGCAGCCCCACCCGCTCGATGACGCTGGTCGGCGACCCGGCGCAGACAGCGGAGGCGGCGGGCGTCGGCTCCTGGCAGAAGATCCTCCAGCCGTACGTCGAGGACCGCTGGGAGCACACCCGCCTCGGCGTCAACTACCGCACACCCGCCGAGATCATGGACCTCGCGGCGGCCGTCGTCCGCGCCGAGCACCCGGACTTCGAACCGCCGAGTTCCGTACGGTCCACCGGTGTACGGCCCTGGGTACGGGCGACCGACGATATCCCCGGCGCGGTCGCCAAGGCGGTCGGGGAACTGACCCCGGCCGAGGGCCGCCTCGCGGTCATCGCACCGCGGGAACTCCACCGGACGCTGGCCGCACGGCTCGACGGAGTCTCCGCGGGCGCGGAGCCGGACCTCACACAGACCGTCGTGCTGCTGGATCCGCGCCAGTCGAAGGGCCTGGAGTTCGACTCGGTGCTGGTGGTGGAGCCGGGGCGGTACGGGACGAGCGACCTGTACGTGGCGCTGACCCGGGCGACGCAGCGCCTGGGGGTGCTGCACACGGGCCCGCTGCCGAGAGGACTGGCCGGAACCAGCCCGATCAGCCCCTCCGGCGTTTGAGGAGCGGGGGTCCGGGGGCGGAGCCCCTGGGGATGGGACGGGTAAGGGCGGCGGGGCGAGAAACCGCCTGGCCTAGGCCGGTCGCAGCCAGACGGTGCCCAGCGGTGGCAACGTCACGCGGATGCTCGCCGCCCGCCCGTGCCATCCCTGCGGTTCCGGCTTGATCGTGTCGGGATTGGTCACGTCGCCGCCGCCGTACCGGCCGGCGTCCGTGTTGAGCGTCTCGTGCCAGGCGGGGACGTCGTCGGGGACACCGAGGCGGTAGTCCTGGCGGACGACCGGGGAGAAGTTGGAGACGGACAGCAGCGGGACGCCCTCCGCGTCGTACCTCAGGAACGCGAAGACGTTGTCCTCGGTCGCGTCCCCCACCACCCACTGGAAGCCGGCCGGTTCGGTGTCGAGCTGCCACAGGGACGGGGTCGCCCGGTAGACGGTGTTCAGGTCGCGTACCAGGTCCCGTACCCCGCGATGGTCGGCCTCCGCCCCGTACGCCGGGTCCAGCAGCCACCAGTCCGGCCCGTGCGCCTCCGACCACTCCGCCCCCTGGGCGAACTCCTGGCCCATGAACAGGAGTTGCTTGCCGGGGTGGGCCCACATGAAGCCCAGGTAAGCGCGGTGGCCGGCGCGCTGCTGCCACCAGTCGCCCGGCATCTTCGACACCAGCGACCGCTTGCCGTGCACGACCTCGTCGTGCGAGATCGGGAGCACGTAGTTCTCGCTGTAGGCGTACACCATCGAGAAGGTCATCTCGTGGTGGTGGTACTTGCGGTGGACCGGCTCGTGGGCGAGGTAGCCCAGCGAGTCGTGCATCCAGCCCATGTTCCATTTCAGGCCGAAGCCGAGGCCCCCGAAGCCGCCGGGCCCCATGTGGTGCGTGGCGCGGGTGACGCCGTCCCAGGCCGTCGACTCCTCGGCGATCGTCACGACGCCCGGCACCCGCCGGTAGACCGTGGCGTTCATCTCCTGCAGGAAGCCGACCGCGTCCAGGTTCTCCCGGCCGCCGTGCTCGTTCGGCAGCCACTGACCCGGCTCGCGCGAGTAGTCGAGGTAGAGCATGGAGGCGACGGCATCCACCCGCAGCCCGTCGATGTGGAACTCCTCGCACCAGTACACGGCGTTGGCGACAAGGAAGTTGCGCACCTCGCGCCGGCCGTAGTCGAACTCCAGGGTGCCCCAGTCGGGGTGCGCGGCCCGCAGCGGGTCCTCGTGTTCGTACAGCGGGCGGCCGTCGAACTCGGCCAGCGCCCAGTCGTCACGCGGGAAGTGCGCCGGGACCCAGTCCATCAGGACGCCGATGCCGGCCTGGTGCAGGGCGTCCACCAGGTACTTGAAGTCGTCGGGCGTGCCCAGCCGGGCGGTCGGCGCGTAGAAGCCGGTGACCTGGTAGCCCCAGGAGCCGCCGAAGGGGTGTTCGGCGACCGGCATCAACTCGACGTGCGTGAAGCCGAGGTCCTTGACGTAGGCCGGCAGCTGCTCGGCCAGCTGACGGTAGGTCAGGCCGGGGCGCCAGGACGGGAGATGGATCTCGTAGACGGAGAAGGGCGCCCGGTGCGCGGGGACCTGTCCGCGCCCGGCCAGCCACTCCGCATCGCCCCACGTGTGGTGCGAGGCGTCCACGATGGAGGACGTGTTCGGCGGAATCTCCGTGCGGCGGGCCAGCGGGTCGGCGCGCAGGGTCTTGGAACCGTCCGGGCGGGTGATCTCGAACTTGTACAGCTCGCCTTCTCCTGTGCCGGGCACGAACAGCTCCCAGACGCCGGAGCCGCCGAGCGAGCGCATCGGATACCCGGTGCCGTCCCAGAAGTTGAAGGTGCCGGCCAGGCGGACGCCGAGCGCGTTCGGCGCCCAGACGGTGAAGCGGGTCCCGGTCACGCCCTGGTGGGTCATCGGCTGCGCGCCGAGCGCCGTCCACAGCCGCTCGTGCCGGCCCTCGCCGATCAGATGCAGATCGAGGTCCCCCAGCGCGGGCAGGAAGCGGTACGCGTCCTCGGTGTCCTGCACCGACCCCTCGTACGCCACCAGCAGCCGGTACGCCGGCACCTCACGCAGCGGCAGCAGCCCCGAGAAGAACCCGTCCCCGTTGTCGTGCAGCACCGCCCGCAGATCACCGGCGACGACCGTCACGGACAGTGCGTACGGCCGGAAGGCACGGAACGCGACGCCGCCGGGGACCGGGTGGGCGCCGAGCACGGAGTGCGGGGAGTGGTGCGTGCCGCTCAGCAGCCGCTCACGGTCACCGGCGTCGACGGCGGGGGAGACGGGAGCCTCCGGCGGTGGGGCGGAGTTCGGCGCGGGGTCCTTACCTGCGGTGACCTTCACCGGCGTGGCCTTCCGGGCGGCCGTTTTCTGCGCCGGGATCTTCTTCTTCGCGGCGGTCGTCTTGGCCACCACCGGCTTCTTGGCGTCCGTCTTCTTCGCAGCGGTCTTCTTCGCCGTGGCCTTCTTGGCAGCCGCCTTCTTGGTGGCCACTTTCTTGGCAGCGGTCTTCTTCGCCGTGGCCTTCGCGGCCGTGGCCTTCTTCGCCGTCTTCTTCGCAGGCGAAGCCACCTTCTTCGCAGGCGAAGCCACCTTCTTCGCAGGCGAAGCCGCCTTCGCCGCCTTCGTCTCCTTCGCGGCGCTGTTCTCCTCTGCCGTCTTCTGCGGACCGTCGGACGGGGTGCGGGGGGTCACGGGCGGGGCCTCCTCGGCGAAGGTCAGGTGAGGTGGGTCTGGTCGGGTCTGGTCGGGTCCGGTCACTCGGACGCGGCGAGGCGGCGTACCGCGGACATCGGTACGGGGAGCCAGTCGGGGCGGTGCCGGGCCTCGTAGACGACTTCGTAGATCGCCTTGTCGGTCTCGTAGGCGCGCAGCAGCACCGCGTCGGTGCGCGGATCGCCGCCGCCGGCCTCGGCGTACCCGGAGCAGTACGCGGCCCGGCACGTCCGTGCCCAGTCCGGTGCGGGCGGGTCGGCGGAGTGGGCGGCGTAGTCGAAGGAGCGGAGCATCCCGGCGATGTCCCGCACGGGCGGCTGGGGCATCCGGCGTTCGGCGAGCGGCTTGGACGGCTCGCCCTCGAAGTCGATCAGCCGCCACTGACCGGCGGGCGAGCGCAGACACTGGCCGAGGTGGAGGTCGCCGTGGATGCGCTGGGCGGTCCAGGTGCGGCCTTCGGTGGCCAGGTCGGCCAGCGCCTCGAACGCGGAGCGCAGCCCGGGTGCGTACGGACGCAGCGCGGGTACCGCCTGCACGGCCGCGTCGAGCCGCTCGACCATGCCGTCGACCAGCAGCCGCAGCTGCGTATGGCCGAGCGTCACGGTGGGCAGCGCACGGGCCAGCGCGGTGTGCACCTCGGCCGTGGCCCGCCCCAGCGCCCGTGCCTCGGCGCCGAAGTCCTCGCCCTTGGCCAGCTCGCGCAGCGCCAGCTCCCAGCCGTCCGTCGCACCCTGTATGAACGGCTGGAGCACGCCCAGCACATAGGTCTGGTCGGCGAGGTCCGCCAGCATCCACGCCGTCGGCGCGGGCACCCGGGGGCAGCCCTCGCGGGCCAGCGCCAGGGGCAGTTCCAGGTCCGGGTTGACGCCGGGCACGATCCGGCGCAACAGCTTCAGAATGAACGTATCTCCGTAGACGACCGACGAGTTGGACTGTTCGGCGGTCACCAGCCGGGGCACCAGACCGGAGCGGATCTCGTGCTCCACGTCCCGCTCGAAGCGCAGGGTGCCGACGCGGGCCCGGGTGCGCAGCGCCTCCAGGAGCACGTCGGCGGGCCGGGGGTCGTGCAGGGCGTCGTACACCGTCCGTCCGGCGAGCGGGCCCTCGGTCACATGCCCGATCAGCGCGGGCGCAAGCCGCGGCGGAAGCGCCGCACGCTCGCCTATCAGCAGCTGGTAGCAGTCGCCGGGGTGGGGCGGGGCGCCCAGCGTGAGCGGCTGGTGGGCGCGCACCAGCAGATGGTGCAGGCCCAGTTTCCCGCCGGCCGGCAGCAGCTCGGTGGCCGCCACCGGCGAGAACCCGGTGACCGGACGTCCCTTGCCCGCGAACCAGCGCTGCCGCGGCAACCACTCCCTGAGCAGGGGATCCAGTGACGCAAGGAGACCTGGCTCGGTCGTGACGGAACGGGTGACGGCTTCCGACATGGCGTCGCGTCCTTTCCCCGGAGTGGTCGGGGTGTTACTGATGCGTGCCCCGGGCGGGACGGGAGAAACCGCCCCGCCCGGGATGTTCGGCCGTGCCTACGCGGGGTCCTTGCGCAGCCGGAACCAGTAGAAGCCGTGGCCCCCGAGGGTCAGCAGATACGGAAGGTGACCGACGGCAGGGAACCGCACCCCGCCGAACAGCTCGACCGGGTGGCGTCCGTTGAACCGGCTCAGGTCCAGCTCGGTGGGCTGTGCGAACCGGGAGAAGTTGTTCACGCACAGCACGAGATCGTCCTCGTACTCGCGCAGGAAGGCGATCACCGCCGGGTTGGAGGACTGCAGTTCGGTGTACGTGCCGAGTCCGAAGGCCGGGTTCTGCTTGCGGATCTCGATCATGCGGCGGGTCCAGTGCAGCAGCGACGACGGGGACGACATCGACGCCTCGACGTTCGTGACCTGGTAGCCGTAGACCGGGTCCATGATCGTCGGCAGGGACAGCCGGCCCGGGTCGCAGGACGAGAAGCCCGCGTTACGGTCCGGGGTCCACTGCATCGGGGTGCGGACGGCGTCGCGGTCGCCGAGCCAGATGTTGTCGCCCATGCCGATCTCGTCGCCGTAGTACAGGATCGGCGAACCCGGGAGGGACAGCAGCAGGGCCGTGAACAGCTCGATCTGGTTGCGGTCGTTGTCGAGGAGGGGGGCGAGGCGGCGGCGGATGCCGATGTTGGCGCGCATACGCGGGTCCTTCGCGTACTCCGCCCACATGTAGTCGCGTTCCTCGTCGGTGACCATTTCCAGGGTCAGTTCGTCGTGGTTGCGCAGGAAGATGCCCCACTGGCAGTTGGAGGGGATCGCGGGGGTCTTGGCGAGGATTTCGGAGACGGGGTAGCGGGATTCCCGGCGTACCGCCATGAAGATCCGGGGCATCAC
>NZ_WJBG01000253.1 GCF_009709555.1 Streptomyces blattellae
GCCTAATGGGAGCTGCCGGGTCGGAGAGACTCGGTGCCGTAGCCGCCAGCAGGTGAGCACTTATGTCGCCGGAACCACTGTGAGTTCTGTGGTCAGACCGTGCCCCTGCTGGTTGGCCGGAAGGCCATGACCGCTGATGGGGTGGCGTGCCCGCCGAGCTGAGCGTGAGCACTGGATCCATTAGGCCGCGTGCCGTGTCTTCCGCGGGCTGCATGACCGGGAAGTACCTGACCTGGAGGATGAGTTGCTGCTGATCGGCGACGACTGGGCCGAGGACCACCACGATGTCGAAGTCCAGGACACCACCGGCCGCCGCCTCGCGACCGCAAGGTTGCCCGAGGGCGCGGACGGTATCACCAAGCTCCACGAGCTTGTGGCGAAGCATGCGGGTGAGGACCTCGTCCCCTGCGACGTGATCGTCGGGATCGAGACGGACCGCGGCACCTGGGTGCAGGCCCTGCTTGCGGCCGGCTACCGGGTCTACGCGATCAACCCTCGGCAGGTCGCCCGGTTCAAGGAGCGGTACAGCACCTCCGGCGCCAAGAGCGACAGAGGCGACGCCCACGCGCTGGCCGACATGGTCCGCATCGACCGCGACCAGCTGCGGCCCATCGCCGGCGACAGCGACCAGGCCCAGGCCGTCAAGGTCGTCGCCCGCGCCCACCAGACCCTGATCTGGGAACGCACCCGCACCTTCCAACGACTGCGCAACACGCTGCGCGAGTACTTCCCCGCAGCCCTGAACGCCTACGCGAGCCTGGAGCTGACCAGCACCGACGCGCTGGAACTGCTCATCAAGGCGCCCACCCCCCAGGCGGCGGCCAGGCTCACCCGCATCCAGATCACCGCCATCTTGGCCCGCGCCCGACGCCACAACCGGGACCAGAAGGCCGGGGCCATCCAGGCCGCCTTGCGCGAGAAGCACCTGGAACTGCCCGAGCCGGTGGCCGCCGCCTACGGGGCCACCACGACCGCCCATGCTCGTCTCCTGATCGCCCTCAACGAACAGATAGCCGCGATGGAAGAGCAGGTGAAGGCGCATTTTCTCGCGCACCCGGACGCTGAGATCTACCTCTCCATGCCCGGCATCGGAGAGATCACCGGCGCCCGGGTGCTCGCCGAGTTCGGGGACGATCCCACCCGTTACAGCTCCGCCAAGGCCCGCAAGAACTACGCCGGAACCAGCCCCGTTACCCGGGCCTCCGGCAAGAGCCACACCGTCCAGGCCCGCTACGTGCGCAACAACCGGCTCGCCGACGCGCTTCAGCGCCAGGCGTTCTCCGCCCTGCGGGCCTCACCCGGCGCCCGCCGGTACTACGACAAGCAGCGAGCCCGCGAGGCCGGCTACAACTCTGCCCTCCGCCAGGTCGGCAACAGGCTCGTCGGCATCCTCCACGGATGCCTCAAGACCCGCACCCTCTACGACGAAGCAACCGCCTGGTCGCACCACGCACAACCCCATACCGCTTGACACCAAACGACATGGGGTGTCTGACCAGCGCGCCGAGGACCTGCGGAGCACACCGGCGCAGCAGGTCCTCGATGCTCTCGCTCACGGTCAGATGTCTCCGGCGCCGTCCTGGATGGGCCGGATCACCACCGGGTACTCGGGCGCCCCGGCGGGCTGGGGGCAGCGTGCGACCCTCGCGGCGATCTCCGTGACCCGCTCCAGGCTCGCGCAGTCCAGGACCCAGTAGCCGGCCAGCAGCTCCTTGGTCTCGCCGTAGGGGCCGTCGGTGATCACGGGCTTGCCGTCCGCGTCCAGGCTGACGTGCCGGGTCTTCGCGGGCTCGGCCAGGCCCTGGCCGTCGACGAATTCGCCGGTCTCGGCGAGGTCGTCGTTGATCGCTGTCATGAAGGCGTACATCGCCTGGACGTCCTGCTCGGTCCAGGCCGGGGACTGGGCGGAGCCCTGGCCCTTCAGCGCCTCGTAGTCCGCCTGCGAGCCCTGCACCATCACCAGGTACTTCATCAGTCCGCTCCTTCGGTCGGGGCCGCCCTCCGGTGGGCGGCTCTCACAGGGGACGTCGGAGCCGGCCGGGGTTTCTCGACATGGGCCTCAGGTCTATTTGGCCGTTTTCTTCGGTGTGCGCTTCGCGGGCTCCTCGGAGGGCCCGGGACCCTGTTCGGCGTAGGCCTCGCACTTGGGGTTGTGGCACGGTCCCGGCACCCACACCGGAACCCATGCGCCGAGTGTCTTGTGGCGCTTGACGACCGTCTCGACGGGCTGTCCGCAGACGGGACAGACGTGTTTTTCGCTGTCCATGTCCTTAAGCGTAGAGCGGTGCGGACTCCAGCGCTTCCTGCTGTACGTCCGCACGACCGCGCCGTTCTTGGGAGAGGGGATTCCGCGTTGGTCGGGAATCCGGAGCGCCGGGCCGCACTCGTTTCGACGCCGCGCTCGTCGACGCCGCGCTCGTCGACGCCGCGCTCGTCACGCCGGGGCGAGGTGCTCGCGCGGGAGGGGAGCGCGGGCTGACGTTTCGCGCGGTGGACGTCGAGGCCGGGGTGCCGGTGGGCACTGCCGCCAACCACCGCACCGGGCGCGTGTCGATGTGCGGCTTCGCCGCGCGGGCGCCGAACCACCAGGTCACGGTCGTCCTCGCGCGCCGTCCGGATCGCCACGCCCATGTGTCACCCTTCGCCTCAACCGGCCTTGATCGTGCGGCCGCAGAAGCCTGTCCCGCTGCTGTGCCGGTCCCTGGGCGGCAAGGGGCGGGCCCCGCGCACCGTGGGGATGCGCGGGACCCGCCGTGCCGGAGCCGCCGGTGACCGTGCGGGGTCAGGAGCCGCACGGGCCCGGAGGCTCCGGGGTCTTTCCGGGCGACGGCCGCTGTGGCGTCAGCCTCAGCGCCGTGTCACGGCGCGGTGCGCCGCCCTCAACTGCTGCGCCGCGTCACGAACTCCGCGAGGGCGAGCAGGCCGCCCGCCGCCTCCGGGTCCGGGACCGCCCGGGAGAGCTGCCGCATGGCGTGGGCCATGCGGTCGGCCGCCTGGGCCTGCGCCCAGTCACGGCCGCCCGCCTGCTCCACGGCCAGTGCGGTGCGCTCCAGGTCGGCCTCCCGATACGGCCCTCGGTAGAGCTCGGCGAGTTCGGCGGCGGCCGGGCTGCCGGAGACCAGCGCGGCTACCACCGGCAGCGACTTCTTGCGGGCGGCCAGATCCGCCCCGGCCGGCTTGCCGGTGCGGCACGGGTCGCCCCATATGCCGATCACGTCGTCGATGAGCTGGAAGGCGAGCCCGGCCTCCCTGCCGAACGCGTCGAGTGCCTCGACGTCGTCCTCCGCCGCCCCCGCATACAGCGCGCCCAGCGCGCAGGCGCACCCGAGCAGCGCGCCCGTCTTCGCCTCGGCCATGGCGAGCACCTCGTCCAGGCCGACCTCGTCGGGGCCGCGCCGCTCCATGGCCACGTCCGCCTGCTGGCCGGCGCACAGTTCGACGACGCAGTCCGCGAGCCGGGCCCCGGCCGCCGCGGACGCCGGATGCGGATCCTCGGCGAGCAGCCGCAGCGCGAGCGCCTGCAGGGCGTCCCCGGCGAGGATCGCGTCGGCTTCGCCGAACACGGTCCAGGCGGTGGGCCGGTGCCGTCGGGTGGTGTCCCGGTCCATCACATCGTCGTGCAGCAAGGTGAAGTTGTGGACCAGCTCCACCGCCGCGGCCGCCCGCACGGCCGCCGCTCGTGCCGCCGGTCCGCCTACGGCGGCGGCTGCGGTGAGGACGAGCGCGGGACGGATCGCCTTGCCTCCGTTGCCCGCCGCCGGTGTGCCGTCCGCGTGCTCCCACCCGAAGTGGTAGAGCGCGACACGGCGCATGGAGCCGGGCAGCGACCCGACGGCGGCGCGCAGTTCGGGGTCGACCGACGTCCGGGCCCGCTCCAGGATCGCCGGCGCCTCGTACTCGTCGAGCCGGTCCGGCCCGGCGTCCGTCCGCTTCGCGATGGGCCCTTGCCTTTCCGGTGTCTCGGTGAACCGCCTTGGTCCAGCGAGGCGTTGCTTCGTCTCCGTCATGAACTCACCCACGGCATCGCCTCGGAGAGGCCGTGGACGGTGGCGCCTGGGCTGCGGCTGTGCGCGTACCCCGAGGGTGTACCCGCCCTGGCGGGCGGGGACACCGCGTCCGGACAGGGAGGGTCACCAGCGGCCGATCTCGACGTTCTCCAGGACGCCGAGCGCGTCCGGCACGAGGACCGCGGCCGAGTAGTAGGCCGTCACCAGGTAGTTGATGACCGCCTGTTCGTTGATGCCCATGAAGCGCACGGACAGGCTCGGCTCGATCTCGTCCGGGATCCCGGTCGCGTGCAGACCGACGACGCCCTGGTCGGACTCGCCGGTACGCATCGCGATGATCGAGGTCGTACGGGCGTCGGTGACCGGGATCTTGTTGCACGGGAAGACCGGGACACCGCGCCAGGTGGGGATGCGGTTGCCGCCGATGTCGATGGTCTCGGGCACCAGCCCGCGCTTGTTCAGCTCGCGGCCGAACGCGGCGATCGCGCGCGGGTGGGCGAGGAACAGCTTGGTGCCGCGGCGCCTGCACAGCAGCTCGTCCATGTCGTCCGGGCCGGGCACGCCGTCGTGCGGCTGGATGCGCTGCTCGTACTCGCAGTTGTTGAGCAGTCCGAACTCGCGGTTGTTGATGAGCTCGTGCTCCTGGCGCTCCTTCAGCGCCTCGACCGTCAGCCTCAGCTGCTGCTCGGTCTGGTTCATCGGTTTGTTGTAGAGGTCGGCCACGCGTGAGTGGATGCGCAGGACGGTCT
This sequence comes from Streptomyces blattellae, assembly GCF_009709555.1. Taxonomy (GTDB): domain Bacteria; phylum Actinomycetota; class Actinomycetes; order Streptomycetales; family Streptomycetaceae; genus Streptomyces; species Streptomyces blattellae. Next base: position 4,757 of record NZ_WJBG01000253.1, read on the forward strand.
GAGCGACGCTCAGTTCGTACTCACGGGGCCTGGCCTCGTAGTCGACGAAGGTGTGCGGGATGTCCGGTTCACCGGAGTGGCCGGCCGAGAGGTCGATCTCCTTCTCGCCGTACTTGTTGGTCCGCTGCTCGGGGATCGCGCGCAGTTGCTCGAAGTGCGCGCTGAGGGAGTCAGCGCGCTCCGCGACCTGCTCGACGTCCTGGCGGGACAGGACGAGCACCGTGCAGGCGGTGAGCGCGCGGGCGGTGTACTCCCAGATGGCGTCCGGGTCCAGCAGCGCCTGTTCGCCGAAGTAGGCGCCGTCGGCGAGGACTCCGAGGCCCGCGTCGTCGCCGTACGGCCCGGTGCCGACCTTCTCCACCTTGCCGTGCGCGAGCAGATACACCTCTCCGGTCTGACTGCCGAACTCGGCGATCACCTGGCCGGGGGCGAACTCCTGCTGCCGGCATCGCTGGGCCAGCTCGGAGAGCACCTCCTCGTCCTCGTACGACCGCAGGGCAGGCAGTTCGCGCAGCTCCGCGGGGATGACCTCGACCCGGTCGCCGGTCTTCACGAACGTCACGCGGGCGTCGCCCACGGCGTACGTGAGGCGGCGGTTCACTCGGTATGTGCCGCCTTCTACATTCACCCAGGGCAGCATGCGCAGCAGCCAGCGGGAGCTGATCTCCTGCATCTGGGGTACGGACTTGGTCGTGGTGGCCAGGTTCCGCGCAGCCGCCGTGCCGAGACTCTGCTGCGGCCTGTCCTGCTCGGTGCGGACCTCTTCGCCTACCGACATAGTGGAATTGCCCTCCCGGTCTGCAACGGCGCCGATCTGCGCCGGGCATCGATCTGCACGGCACAGCCTTCCATCACGGAACGTGTCGGTGCTATTACACGAAAGAGCGGGAATGGATCACCGTTCGCTTGGGCATTCATGGGGCCCTGTCCACCGCCATCACCAGACGACCGCGTCCTGCGGCCGTCGCGCAGCGCGAAGGAGACGGCCATGGCCCCACCCATGTCCGCGGACAACTTCCTGAAGAGATTGCGTGCGGAAGGCTTGAAGGTCGTCGAGGTCGGCGACTGGCGGCATCACAACCGCAACCGCAAAGGCCCGTGGGGACCGGTCCACGGCGTGATGATCCACCACACGGTGACCAGGGGCAGCGCGTTCACGGTCGGTCTGTGCCGGGACGGCTACGAGGGTCTGCCGGGGCCCCTGTGCCACGGCGTGATCACCAAGGACGGCACCGTCCACCTCGTCGGCTACGGCCGCGCCAACCACGCGGGCCTCGGCGACGACGACGTACTGCGCGCGGTGATCGCCGAGAAGGCGCTCCCGCCGGACAACGAGGCCGACACCGACGGCAACCGCCACTTCTACGGCTTCGAGTGCGAGAACCTCGGCGACGGCGAGGACCCCTGGCCCGCGGCCCAGCTGGAGGCGATCGAGCGCGCCGCCGCCGCGGTCTGCCGCCACCACGGCTGGACGGAGCGCTCGGTCATCGGCCACCTGGAATGGCAGCCGGGCAAGGTGGACCCACGGGGGTTCACCATGGCGTCGATGCGACGGCGCATCCGGGACCGGCTGAAGTAGTCCTGTCCCGCGGATCATGCCGGCGTCGCGGGCTCTGGCACGCGCTGACGGGCACCGTTCGCCGCAGCCGGCCTGGTCCGCCGGACAGGCCCTGGCGGCGACAATGACGAGGTGCCCGGCCCCGACACCTCACCTCTCACCGACCTGCACCCCCGCCTCCCCTCACCCGTGCAGGAGGTCACGGACGCCCGCTTCACCCGCAACGGCATCCGCCTGCTCCTCAAGCGCGACGACCTGATCCACCCCGAGTTGACCGGCAACAAGTGGCGCAAGCTCGCGCCGAACCTCACCGCGGCGGCCGGACGCACCGTCGCCACCTTCGGCGGCGCCTACTCCAACCACCTGCGCGCCACGGCCGCCGCGGGCCGCCTGCTCGGCCTGTCCACGGTCGGCGTGGTCCGCGGCCAGGAACTCGCCGGCCGCCCGCTCAACCCCTCCCTCGCCCGGTGCGCGGCTGACGGCATGCGCCTGCACTTCGTCGACAGATCGACGTACCGCCGCAAAACCGAACCCGACACCCTGGCGGCCGTCCTGCGCGCGTCGGGCGCCGAGGACGCGTACGTCGTCCCGGAGGGCGGCAGCAACCGTCTTGCCGTACGAGGCTGTCAGGCGCTCGGCGAGGAGCTGCGCGGTCGCGCCGACGTCGTCGCGGTCGCCTGCGGCACCGGCGGCACGCTCGCCGGAGTGGCCGCCGGGCTCGCTCCCGGCCAGCGCGCTCTCGGCGTTCCGGTGCTCAAAGGGGGTTTCCTGACCGCCGACGTCCAGGCTCTCCAGGCCCGGGCCTTCGGTGGCCCCCGCGGCACCTGGACCCTGGACGAACGCTTCCACTTCGGCGGATACGCCCGTACCGCCCCCGCCCTGGACGCCTTCGCCGACGACTTCGAGGACCGCCACGGCCTGCCCGTCGAGCGTCTCTACGTCGCGAAGTTGCTGTACGCCCTCGTCGCCCTCGCAGAAGAGGGCGCCTTCCCGCGCGGGGCGACGGTGGCGGCGGTCGTCACGGGACGGCCCTTCGGCTGACCACGCGCGCGTGCCCGAGGCGTGCGGTGTCCACGCCGTGCCGTCTCTACGTCGTCTCCCGGAAGGCCGCCGCCTCCTCCAGGTCCAGCCTGCGCAGCAGCGTCCGCAGCATCTCGTCGTCGATGTAGCGGCCGTCGCGCAGCCTGACGAACATCGCGCGTTCCGCGCCGATCATCTCGCGGGACAGCCGGCGGTAGGTGTCGTCGGCCGTTTCCCCGGTGACGGGGTTGACCGAGCCGAGGCGTTCCCAGACGGCGTTGCGGCGGCGCTCCAGAACGGTGCGGAGGCGGTCGGCGAGGGGCCCGGGCAGCGCGTTGCGTTCGTCGGAGAGGAGTTCGTCCAGGCGGCGCTCGGCCGCTCGGGAGGCCTGCGCCTGGGCGTTCGCCTCGGCCAGCGTCTCGGCCTGTGCGTCCCTGCCGGGCAGCTTGAGCATACGGATCAGCGGGGGCAGCGTGACGCCCTGCAGGACCAGCGTCCCGATGACCGTCGTGAAGGTCAGGAAGAGGATGAGGTTGCGCTCGGGGAAGGGTCCGCCGTCGTCCACCGTCATCGGGATCGAGAAAGCGATCGCCAGCGAGACCACGCCTCGCATTCCGGCCCAGGAGATGATGAACGACCCCTTCCACGCGGGGTAGTCGTGATGCACACTCGTGCGCGCCAGCACCATGCGCATCAGGAAGCTCAGCGGGTACACCCACACGAACCGGGCTGCGACGACGACCAGGAAGACAGCCACCGCGTACCAGACGGCCTCCGCACCCTCGTACTCCCCGAGCCCCTCAAGAACGACCGGCAGCTGCAGCCCGATCAGCGCGAACACCGACGACTCCAGGACGAAGGCCACCATCTTCCAGACCGCGTCCTCCTGGAGGCGGGTCGCGAAGTCGACCTCCCAGGCACGATGCCCGAGGTAGAGGGCGACGACCACGACAGCGAGGACTCCGGAGGCGTGCACCTGCTCGGCGGCCGCATAGGCGACGAAGGGGATCATCAGGGAGAGCGTGTTCTGCAGCAGCGCCTCCTTGACGTGGGTGCGCAGCCAGTGGATCGGCACCATCAGCACCAGCCCGATGCCGACGCCGCCGACCGCCGCGACCACGAACTCGGCGATCCCGCCCGCCCAGGTGGCGCCCTCCCCGACCGCGGCGGCGAGGGCCACCCGGTAGGCGGTGATCGCGGTGGCGTCGTTCACCAGGGACTCGCCCTGGAGAATCGTGGTGATCCGGGACGGCAGCCCCACCCGGCGCGCGATCGCCGTCGCCGCCACCGCGTCCGGCGGCGCCACCACCGCGCCGAGCACCAGCGCCGCGGTCAGCGGCAGATCCGGGACGATCACATAGGCCGCCCAGCCGACGACGAAGGTCGCGAAGAGCACGTACCCGACCGACAGCAGCGCCACGGGCCGCATTTGCGCACGCAGATCGAGGTACGAGCTCTCGGTGGCCGCCGAGTGCAGCAGCGGGGGCAGGACGAGCGGCAGGACGATGTCGGGGTCGAGCGTGTAGTCGGGCACTCCCGGGACGTACGAGACCGCCAGACCGGTTGCGACCAGCAACAGCGGAGCCGGCACCGGGGTACGCCGGGCTGCCGCGGCGACGGTGGCGCTCCCCGCCACGAGCAGCAGCAGTGGCATCACATCCATCGTTCCCGCCCTCGCCATTCCGCGCGATCACCCGCGCGCCCGTCGTAATCTGGCAATCATGAAACAGTGCACGCACGCCGACGCGCTGCCGCACCCGGAACCCAAACCCCTGAGCGACACCTGTCCGGAGTGCCTGGCGGACGGCCAGCACCCCGTGCAGCTGCGGCTGTGCCTGACCTGCGGTCATGTCGGCTGTTGCGACTCCTCGCCCGGGAGGCACGCGGCGGAGCACCACAAGGACTCGGGGCATCCCATCATGCGGACCCACGAGCCCGGTGAACACTGGCGCTGGTGCTTCGTCGACCATGTACTTGTGTGAGGCTGTATGCGACGTATCCGCCCGCTGACTCGGACGGTTCGACCGAGTGACGTGTGGGTACGTCAACCCGGCGCCCGCTCTTCCCAATTGGGCCCGCAGACCCCCTAGCCACGGAGCGTATCCGTATGTTTACTATGAGTGACAGCAAGGGGTTGGGGTCCCGGGGACAGGAAACGTGAGAGCGCGGTAGCGTCACCGCTGAACCACACATCGCGTAACCCGGGGGGCGACCCTCGGCCCCGAAAAGCTTGTACCACCTTGGAGGTGAGGGTGTCCCAGATCGCAGGCGAGCCCGCGACCCAGGACTTCGTGGAAGTCCGGCTGCCGGCCGCGGGTGCCTACCTGTCGGTGCTGCGTACGGCCACGGCCGGCCTCGCGGCCCGTTTGGACTTCACCCTCGACGAGATCGAGGACCTGCGCATCGCGGTGGACGAGGCCTGCGCGATCCTGCTCCAGCAGGCCGTGCCCGGCTCGGTGCTCAGCTGTGTCTTCCGCCTTGTCGACGACTCGCTCGAAGTCACCGTCTCGGCTCCGACCACGGACGGTCACGCCCCCGCGCGCGACACCTTCGCCTGGACCGTCCTGTCCGCCCTGGCGGGCAAGGTCTCCTCCGCGGTGGACGACGACAAGACCGTTTCGATCAGCCTCTACAAACAGCGCGGCGCGGGACCCGGGCCGGCGTGAAGGACGGGGACGGGCCGGTGCGGGACGAAGAGCGCGGCACACGGGAGCTGCCGGCCGAGGGCACAAGCGGTCCGACCGGTGCACGACGCATGGCTGACGGCATCGACGGCATCCCCGATCAGGCCCGGCCACATCCGGAGGACGACGCCGACGACTTGGTGGCGGCCGGCTTCCTGGACGACGGGCAGCGGGATCGGGAAGGTGCCGTGCAGAGCGCGCCCCTGGAATCTCGGATCGGGGTCTCCCCGGTCCGGGAAGGGGCGGCTGCTCGGGGAAGGGCGACGGGCGGGACGATGAGCGAGCACGAGCGAGACGATCAGCTGAGCGTGGCAAGCGTGCAGGCCACACAGCACGACCCTCAGGACCGCAGCGGGGCGCGCGCCATGTTCGTCGAGCTGCGCAAGCTGGAGGACGGCAGCGCGGAGTACGCCGAGCTGCGCAACCAGCTGGTCCGCATGCACCTGCCGCTCGTCGAGCACCTCGCGCGCCGCTTCCGCAACCGCGGCGAGCCGCTGGACGACCTGACGCAGGTCGCCACCATCGGCCTGATCAAGTCGGTCGACCGCTTCGACCCGGACCGCGGCGTCGAGTTCTCGACGTACGCGACCCCGACGGTCGTCGGCGAGATCAAGCGGCACTTCCGCGACAAGGGCTGGGCGGTGCGCGTCCCGCGCCGGCTGCAGGAGCTGCGTCTCGCGCTGACCACGGCCACGGCGGAGCTCTCGCAGCAGCACGGCCGCTCCCCCACGGTTCATGAGCTGGCCGAGAAGCTGGCCATCTCGGAGGAGGAGGTCCTGGAAGGCCTGGAGTCGGCCAACGCGTACTCCACGCTCTCCCTGGATGTCCCGGACACGGACGACGAGTCGCCGGCGGTGGCGGACACACTGGGCGCCGAGGACGAGGCGCTGGAGGGTGTCGAGTACCGCGAGTCGCTCAAGCCGCTCCTGGAGGACCTCCCGCCGCGCGAGAAGCGCATCCTCCTGCTGCGCTTCTTCGGCAACATGACCCAGTCGCAGATCGCGCAGGAGGTCGGCATCTCACAGATGCACGTGTCGCGGCTGCTGGCGCGGACGCTGGCACAGCTGCGGGAGAAGCTCCTCGTGGAGGAGTAGGGCCTACTGCGAGAACGCCTGTTGCGAGAACGCCTACTACTGGGACGCGTTCCCGGGCCCCTGGATCCCGAGGGCCCGGGTCGTCTCGGCGTTCACCAAAAGCACCAGCGCCGCCACCGCCACCACGGCGAGGGCGATACCGCCGGGAATGGCCGCGCTGTCGGCCTGGAGCAGGTTGTAGGCCACCGGCAGCGCCAACAGCTGCGTGATGACGGCGGGTCCGCGGCTCCAGCTGCGCCGGGCGAGCAGTCCGCGGGCGGCCAGCAGCGGCAGCAGCGCGAGCACGATCACGGTGACGCCGCCGGTGACGGCCTGCTGCCGGTCGTCCGGGTCCCCAGTGATCCCGAGGACGAGGATCCAGACACCGCCGACGAACAGGGCGAGCCCCTCCAGACCGGCCAGGGCTGCCGCACAGGTCAGGCGCCGGGGGCGGGGTTCTGCGGCTTCCGGGGCGGTTCCCGAAGGGTTCGAAGGGTTCGAAGGGGAGGTCGGCTTACTGCTCACCCCTGAAGAGTAGCCCTCGCCTTGTCCGCCCCCGTGGCCAGGATCTCTCACCAGATCCCGACCTGGGCTGGGCCCGGTACCACCCAGTAGGTACGCTGCAACGCATGCGTGCACTTCTCGTGGTCAATCCGGCGGCAACCACCACAAGCGCACGTACGCGCGATGTCCTGATCCATGCGCTCGCCAGCGAGATGAAGCTGGAGGCGGTCACCACCGAGTACCGCGGGCACGGACGCGACCTGGGCCGGCAGGCCGCGCAGAGCGACGACATCGATCTCGTCGTGGCCCTCGGCGGCGACGGCACGGTCAACGAGGTCGTCAACGGCCTGCTGCACGCCGGCCCCGACCCGGACCACCTCCCCCGCCTCGCCGTCGTCCCCGGCGGCTCGACCAATGTCTTCGCCCGCGCCCTGGGTCTGCCGAACGACGCCGTGGAGGCCACCGGCGCCGTACTGGACGCACTGCGCGACACGAGCGAACGCGTGGTCGGACTCGGACTCGCCTCAGGCACACCGGGCACCGAGGACGAGGCCGTCCCGGCCCGCTGGTTCACCTTCAACGCGGGGCTCGGCTTCGACGGCGGTGTCGTCGGCCGGGTCGAGCAGCAACGGGAAATGGGCAAGAAATCCACACACGCTCTCTACGTCCGCCAGGTCGTCCGTCAGCTGCTGGGTGAGCCCAGCCGGAGACATGGTTCGATCACGCTGGAGCGGGCCGGCGAGGAGCCGGTGACCGATCTGGTGGTGTCCATAGTCTCGAACACCGCTCCGTGGACGTTTCTGGGCAATCGCCCGATGTATGCGTCGCCTAAGGCATCGTTCGATACAGGGCTCGACGTATTCGGTCTGAGCCGGCTGTCCATGCCCGCGGTCGCCCGGTATGGCACGCAGTTGCTTAATTCGTCCCCCGAGCGCGGACCCCATGGCAAGCATGCGGTGGGCCTGCACGACCTAGACCACTTCACCTTGCAATCGAAGGCGCCGCTCCCCCTCCAGATGGACGGCGACCACCTCGGACTGCGTACCAGCGTGACGTTCACAGGCGTACGCCGTGCACTGCGTGTGATTGTGTGAGCAGAAGGGGCTAAAGTCCTTTCACTCGAACGTTTAGGCCAGGGTCCACCCCATGGAAGTACGGCTGTGACCTAGTCGACACCGAGGAATCAAAAAAAACTTTCCGGAAGGGGTTGTATCCGCCGCTGAGGTTTGCGAGTCTCTACGTGGCGATCGGGACGGCCCGCAGAACCGGCCTCCACAGATCACCGGAACCCCTCTTCAATCCACAGGACCCACGCCAGGGAAACCTGACGGTCGGCCCTTCACTTGTTGAGGGATTCGTGAAAGCGTTCACATTCACAAGCAATCAGCACGTAATACCAAGGAGAGGTAGCAGCCATGGACTGGCGTCACAACGCCGTTTGCCGCGAGGAAGACCCCGAGCTGTTCTTCCCCATCGGCAACACCGGTCCTGCGCTGCTGCAGATCGAGGAAGCCAAGGCCGTCTGCCGCCGCTGCCCCGTCATGGAGCAGTGCCTGCAGTGGGCGCTTGAGTCCGGTCAGGACTCCGGCGTCTGGGGTGGTCTCAGCGAGGACGAGCGCCGCGCCATGAAGCGCCGCGCCGCCCGCAACCGGGCCCGTCAGGCCTCCGCCTGACACACCCGCCCCGCTAACAGCCTGAGCTTGGCGGCGCGTACAGCGAGTACGCATCTCCCGCCCCCGAGCCGCAGCGCGCAGTACCCCCGATGCTCCCCACCGCCTCCAGGGCACGGGGTACCCCATCGCAACGAGCACTGGCCCCGGACCACTTGAGGTCCGGGGCTCTTTGCTGTGCGCACCCGCTAAGGGCATCCGCTATGGGCATCCGTTACTTGTTCGACCGCACCGGGATGTCAAGGATCACCTGAGTGCCCCGCTCCGGCGCCGGCACCATGTCGAACGTACCGCCCAACTCGCCCTCCACCAGCGTCCGTACGATCTGCAGGCCGAGGTTCCCCGCGGTCTGCGGGTCGAAGCCCTCGGGCAGGCCGACCCCGTCGTCCTGGACCGTGACCAGCAGGCGGGCCTCCTTCGTCGTACCGCCGCGGACGGCCGAGACCTCGACCGTGCCCGTGTCTCCTTCGCGGAAGCCGTGTTCGAGGGCGTTCTGGAGGATCTCGGTCAGGACCATCGACAGCGGCGTGGCGACCTCGGCGTCCAGGATGCCGAAGCGTCCGGTGCGCCGGCCGTTGACCTTGCCCGGCGAGATCTCGGCGACCATCGCCAGGACCCGGTCCGCGATCTCGTCGAACTCGACGCGCTCGTCCAGGTTCTGGGAGAGCGTCTCGTGCACGATCGCGATCGACCCGACCCGCCGTACCGCCTCTTCGAGGGCCTCGCGCCCGCGGTCGGACTCGATCCGGCGGGCCTGGAGGCGGAGCAGGGCCGCCACGGTCTGGAGGTTGTTCTTCACCCGGTGGTGGATCTCCCGGATGGTGGCGTCCTTGGTGATCAATTCGCGTTCGCGACGGCGCAGTTCGGTGACATCGCGGAGCAGGACCAGCGAACCGATGCGGGTGCCCTTGGGTTTGAGCGGGATCGTGCGGAACTGGATCACCCCGTCGTGGGCCTCGATCTCGAACTCGCGCGGCGCCCATCCGCTGGCCACCTTGGCGAGCGCCTCGTCCACCGGCCCGCGGGACGGGGCGAGTTCGGCGGTGATCTTGCCGAGGTGGCAGCCGACGAGGTCGGCGGCGAGGCCCATGCGGTGGTAGGCGGAGAGCGCGTTCGGGGAGGCGTACTGGACGATGCCGTCCGCGTCGAGCCGGATCAGGCCGTCGCCGACGCGCGGGGCGGCGTCCATGTCCATCTGCTGGTTCGGGAACGGGAACGAGCCCGCCGCGATCATCTGCGCCAGGTCCGACGCGCTCTGCAGATACGTCAGTTCCAGGCGGCTCGGGGTGCGGACGGTCAGGAGGTTGGTGTTGCGCGCGATGACACCGAGGACGCGCCCTTCCCGTCGTACCGGAATGGACTCGACCCGGACCGGCACCTCCTCCCGCCACTCGGGGTCGCCCTCGCGCACGATACGGGCCTCGTCGTGGGCGGCGTCCAGCATGGGGCGACGGCCGCGCGGGACGAGGTGGCCGACCATGTCGTCCTGGTAGGAGGTGGGGCCGGTGTTGGGGCGCATCTGGGCGACGGAGACATAGCGGGTGCCGTCGCGGGTGGGGACCCACAGGACGAGGTCGGCGAAGGAGAGGTCGGAGAGCAGCTGCCACTCCGAGACCAGCAGATGCAGCCACTCAAGGTCGGAGTCGCCGAGGGCGGTGTGCTGGCGGACCAGTTCGTTCATGGAGGGCACGTGTGCGAGCGTACCTGGCGGTTTGTACGGCTCTGAAATGCGCGAGCCGTCATCGCTGCCTTCTTTCAAGGGCCTCGAAGACACCCGCGGGCCGCGGCGCCTGAGAGGGACCCTCAGCCCTCCCGGCACCGCAGCCCGGAGCAACATCGGCCGCGGGGTGTGCGGTCCCGGTCGGCCGAAGGATGAGGAGCCGGGGCAGTCAGGGCAGAGAGCTCCGGTTCCTCGGTCCGCCTTCCTGTGCGGGGAAGACGGAGGCTCTGTTGAAGCGCGCTGTGCTTGATACGCACGCGGGTTTCCCTACCCCCATTGTGGACTAGACCACTACGAGGTGTCCATGCATCGAGAGCTGTTTGTTGTTGGACCCTGTGCGTTGTTGGCGCTTCGCAGCCTAACCCGCCCGGGCTACGCGCGGGGCCAGATGGTCATGGCAATTTCCGCGAGCGACTCCAGTTCCTCCCGGCTCGCGCCGTCGCGCGCCTGCTGGGACATGCCCTGGAGCATCGCCCCGGTGTGCCGGGCGAGCGACGCGGCGTCGGTGTCGGCCGGCAGTTCGCCTGCGGCGACGCCCGCTCTGATACGGCGCTCGAAGGCGGCGATGCCGGCATTGCGGCGCTCGCGCAGGGACGCCTCCACCGCGGGGCTGGAGCAGTTGATGGCCGCGTGGACGACGAGGCAGCCGTGCGGCCGGCCGACGGCTGTGTACTCGGCGGCGGCTTCCCGCAGCACGCGCGCGACGGCGGCCCGAGCGGTGGGTTCCTCGGCGAGGGCGCGGTCACTGAAGGAGCCGTACCGCGTGCCGTACGCGCTGACGACCTCCGCGAACAGCGCCTGCTTGTCGCCGAACGCCGCGTACAGGCTCGGGGTGCCGATGCCCATCGCGCGGGTCAGGTCGGAGACGGACGTCGCCTCGTAGCCGTGTTCCCAGAAGGCCATGATCGCCTTCTCCAGCGCGGTCTCCCGGTCGAAGGAACGGGGGCGGCCACGCGGCCTGCCCTTCACCGTCGGCTGGTCACCGGTCTCCTCGGTCCTCACCATGGGTTCATTTTCGCGCGACCCCGTCTCTGCTAGATTGGTCTAAACCACATAGATCAGCCACATAGACCGGCCACATAGACCGGCCACGTAGTCCCACCACATAGCCTCTACGGGCCCCAAGAGCCCCTCTCCTCAGATCGGCAGGCCCCAGCGTGGAAGTTGTCATCGTTCCGGACGCCAAGTCGGGCGGCGAGCTGATCGCCGAGGCCATGGCGCAGCTCCTGCGGCGCAAGCCCGACGCGCTCCTCGGCGTGGCCACCGGGTCGACGCCGCTGCCCATCTACGAGGCGCTGGCCGCCAAGGTGAAGTCCGGTGCCGTGGACGCCTCTCGGGCACGGATCGCCCAGCTCGACGAGTACGTCGGGCTGCCGGCCGAGCATCCGGAGTCGTACCGTTCGGTCCTGCGGCGTGAGGTGCTTCAGCCGCTGGGGCTCGGGATGGACGCCTTCATGGGGCCGGACGGTACGGCCGGGGACGTGCAGGGGGCGTGCGAGGCGTATGACGCCGCGTTGGGCGCCGCCGGAGGGGTGGATCTGCAGTTGCTCGGGATCGGGACGGACGGGCACATCGGGTTCAACGAGCCGTGTTCGTCGCTGGCCTCGCGGACCCGGATCAAGACGTTGACCGAGCAGACGCGGGTGGACAACGCGCGGTTCTTCGACGGGGACATCGGTCAGGTGCCGCATCACGTCATCACCCAGGGGATCGGGACGATCCTTGAGGCCCGGCATCTGGTGCTGCTCGCCACGGGCGAGGGGAAGGCGGACGCGGTGGCGGCGACCGTCGAAGGGCCGGTCGCGGCGGTGTGTCCGGCCTCGGCGTTGCAGTTGCATCCGCACGCGACGGTTGTGATCGACGAAGGGGCCGCCTCCAAGTTGAAGCTGGCGGACTACTTCCGGCATACGTTTGCCGGCAAGCCGGAGTGGCAGGGGATCTAGGTTTGTCGCGCCCACGCGGCGGAGCCGCGCACGGACGCAGCCCCGCGCCCCTGTGGGCGCGGAAAAGGCGCCGCCCCTGGTAACGGGGCGGCGCCTTCGTCATGTCGTACGGGTCACTGGCCCGCTATGACCTCCGCCGCCGCCCTTCCGCATACCCGGGCCGCACCATGGGTCGCGATGTGCAGCGCGCCCCGCGGGACCGCCTGGGGTACGCCCATCTCGACCACGATCGTGTCGGGGCGTTCCCGTAGCACCGTGTCGAGGGCCGCCGCCATCCAGGCGTGCCGGTGTTCGTCGCGGACGACGGCGACGATGCGGCGGCCGTTGGCCGCGGCGAGGGCCTCGGAGCCTGCCTCGTCCCCCGTGAAACTGCCCGTCTGCGTGCCGGGGAGGAGCCGGGCGAGTTCGGCGGCGACGCCCCAGGGGGTTTCGTCGCCGACGGCTGTGTTCGCCACCGGGGTGAGGGCGGCGACGTAGGGGGCCTCGGTCAGGGGGTCGCAGGCCTTCGCGGACGTCACGGTCACGGCGCGGCGGGCCGCGATCAGGCCCACGTCCGTCCTTGGCTCGCCCGTGCTCGCCGGAGCCTGGGACGTCCAGTGGGCCAGCGCGCGTACGCGCTCCGCGGCGTCCGCCAGGCGTTCCTCGGGGAGTTCGCCCGAGCGGACCGCTGAGACGAGGGCGTCGCGCAGGCGGCATACCGTCTCGTCGTCCGCGAGGCCGCCGCCCACGCAGATCGCGTCGGCGCCGGCGGCGATGGCGAGGACGCTGCCGCGTTCGATGCCGTAGGTGGCGGCGATGGCCTGCATCTCGATGCCGTCGGTGACGATCAGGCCGTCGTAGCCGAGCCGGCCGCGCAGCAACTCCGTCAGCACCCTGCGCGACAGGGTCGCCGGGCGGTCCGGGTCCAGGGCCGGGACCAGGATGTGGGCGCTCATCACCGCGCGGGTGCCGGCGGCGATGGCGGCGCGGAACGGGGAGAGTTCGCGGGAGGAGAGCACCGAGGCGTCGGCGTCGATGCGCGGGACCGCGAGGTGGGAGTCGACCTCGGTGTCGCCGTGGCCCGGGAAGTGCTTGGCGCAGGCGGCCACCCCGGACGACTGGAGGCCGGTGACGTAGGCGGCGGTGTGGCGGGCCACCAAGTCCGTGTCGGCCCCGAAGGAGCGGACGCCGATGACCGGGTTGGCGGGGTTGGAGTTCACGTCCGCGGACGGGGCCCAGTTGAGGTTCACCCCGCATTCGGCGAGGCGGCGGCCGAGTTCGCGGGCCACCTCCTCGGTGAGCGAGACGTCGTCCACCGCGCCCAGCGCATGGTTGCCGGGGAACGACGAACCGGTCCTCACCTCCAGGCGGGTGACGTCGCCGCCCTCCTCGTCGATCGCGACCAGCACGTCCTCGCGTTCCGCACGCAACTGTGCGGTCAGCGCCGCCAGTTGGTCGGACGTGGCGATGTTGCGGCCGAACAGGCCGACGGAGGCCAGGCCTTCACCGATGCGGCGCAGGAGCCAGTCGGGGGCGGTGGTGCCCGGGAAGCCGGGCTGGAGGACGGTCAGCGCATCACGGGTGAGGCCGTCTTTTTCCGGATCGAACGCAGTCGTGCCGCTGGCGAATGTCGTCATCGGGTGGCGTTATCCCTTCACGGCGCCCGCGGTCAGACCCGCGGCCATCTTGCGCTGGACGAGGAGGAACAGAACGACGATCGGCACGGCCATCATCGTGGCGCCGGCCATCATCGGGGCGTACTCGGTGCCGTGCTTGGTGCTGAAGTTGCTGAGCCACACGGTCGCGGTCTGGTTGTTCTGGCTGAGCAGCATCAGGGCGTAGAGGTACTCGTTCCAGGCCTGGATGAAGGCGTAGACCGAGGTGGCGACCATGCCCGGGGCGAGCAGCGGGAAGACGACCCTGACGAAGGCGCCGGCGCGGGTGCAGCCGTCGACCATCGCCGCCTCCTCCAGCTCCTTCGGGATGTTGACGATGAAGCCGCGCAGGGTCCACACCGTGAAGGGCAGGACGAAGGTCAGGTACGTGATGATCAGGCCGCTCAGCCTGTCGTACTGGCCGAGGTCGTTGAGCAGCAGGAAGACCGGGATGATCATGGCGACCAGCGGAACCATCTGGACCGCGAGGATGCCCACGATCACGATCTTGCGGCCGCGGAAGGCGAATCGGGAGATGGCGAGCGCCGCCAGCAGGCCGACCACCATGCCGATCACGACCACCGCCAGCGACACGATCAGGCTGCGGCCGACCGGGCCCCAGAAGTCCGCGATGTCCAGCGCCCGGCCGAAGTTGGAGAAGGTCAGCGAGGTCGGCAGCAGGCTGGGATCCGGGTCGATGGCGTCCTTCTCCGGCTTGAACGCCGTGTTCAGCATCCAGTAGACGGGGAAGCCCGCGGTGAGGAAGACCAGGAGGCCCAGGAGGTTCCAGCCGGCCTTGGACTTCCGGGGCGGCTGAGGGACCAGCGTGCTCATTCGACCTCTCCGATCTTCAGCATCTGGCGCATGTAGACGGCGACCACACCGAGCAGCAGCGCCACGGTGAGCAGGGCGATCGCCGAGCCCTGCGCGTAGTCGTTGACCACGAAGGCACGGTCGTAGGAGTACGTGGTGAGCAGCTGGAACTCGGCTTCGGGATGGCCGCCCCGCATCACGAAGACCTGGGGGAAGACGCCCATGTCCCAGATGACCGACAGGGTCGTCAGCATCACGATGATCGGCTTGAGGATGGGGAGCGTGACGTAACGGAAGACGCCCCAGGCGCCGGCGCCGTCCAGCCGGGCCGCCTCCTCCAGCTCCTTCGGGACCTGGGTCAGGCCGGCGCTCAGCGTGATGACCACGAAGGGCACGGCCCCCCAGACCACCAGCAGCATGATGACCGCGAGGCCTTCCCTTCCGCTCGCGAACCAGTTGTGGCCGGTCATCTCCACGCCGGGCAGCCTGCTGAGCAGCGCGTTGAGGATGCCGTAGTCCGCGTCGAACAGCCACTTGAACACCGTGGTCGCCACGATGATCGGCATGCCCCAGCTCGCCACCAAGGCGATGTTGACCAGCGTCTTCACCCAGCCGGAGACCCGCTGGAGGAGCAGCGCGATCAGCATGCCGATGACCATCGTGAAGATCACGCACCCGGCCGCGAAGACGATCGTCCGTACGACGACCCGCCAGAACTCCCCGTCCCCCAGCACCTTGGTGAAGTTGTCGAGCCCGACCCACTCCGCCGGCTGGAAGCCCCACAGCTGGGACTGGCCGAACTCCCGGAAGGAGAGGATGACCAGACGGACCATCGGGTAGCCGAGGACCAGGGCGAGGATCAGAAGGCAGGGGGCGAGCAGCAGCCAGGGCAGGCCACGTGCGCCCGAGGCCGTCCGGTCTCTCGGTGTCTTCTTCGGCTTCTTCTGCTTCTTCGCAACGGCCGGTGGTGGCGGTGACTGGCGCCGGGGCGGCACCTTGGCAGGGGTGGTCGTGTCTGCGGCACTCATCCGCGCGCTCCTCAGCGGTCCCTCAGGTCGTACGGGAAACGTCGTACGGAAAACGTCGTACGGAAGACAGGGCCTCGCCCGCAACGGGGCCCTGTCCCAGGTCACTTGGTGTTGATGACCTCGTCGATCGCGGCGTCCGCTTCCTTCGCGGCGGCCTCGACCGGCTTCTTGCCGGTGCCGATGTCCTGCAGCATGGTCTGCAGGATCTGGCTCTTCTCGACCTGGCCCCAGCCCGGCGCCATCGGGACGAACCAGTTGGACTCGGCCGCGGTGGCCGGGACCGCCGTCGCCGGGTCGTCCTTGAGGGTGGCGAGGTCGGTCTTGTTGTTGGGCAGGTTGCCCTTGGCCATCAGACCCTGCTGGCCGGAGGCGCCCGTGTAGGCGTTGATCCACTCGGCGGCGACCGCCTGCGCGTCCGACCGCACGGGGACGGCGAGGTCCGAGCCGCCCAGGAAGACCGGGAGGTTCTCGCCGGACGGGCCGGGCATCACGAAGTTCTCAAGGTTGCCCTTGAGCTCGCCGGTCTTGTCGTTCTTCGGGTCCTCGGCGGTCGCGCCCTCCCAGGCCGCGCCGAAGATCATGGCGGACTTGCCCTGGCCGTAGACGAGGTAACGGTCGGACTCGTCCTTGGTCTTGTCAGCGTGCATGTACGTGTCGATGACGTTCTTGAACTCCTCCAGGCCCTTGATCGACTCGGGCGAGGAGAGGTTGGCCTTCCACTGGCCGCCGGACTCCTCGGCGATGGAGCCGCCGGCGTCGTAGACGAAGGACATGGCCGCGTACCAGTCGCGGGTGGGCTGGTACCAGGCGCTGAACTTGTCGCCCTCCTCCTCCTGGATCTTGTCCAGGGCGGAGGTCAGCTCCTCGTACGTCTTCGGCGGGGACTTCACGCCCACCGAAGCCGCCACGTCCTTGCGCCAGTTGGCGACCCGGCCGCCGGCGTAGTACGGCACGCCGTACGTCTTGCCCTCGTACGTCACCGAGGCCTTGAGGCCGTCCAGCCAGGCGTCCGAGTTCTCGAACCTGGCCGGGTCCACGGGGGCGAAGGCGCCCTTGACCATGTAGCCGAGCATCTCGGTGTTGCCCATCTCGACCACGTCGGGGGCCTTGTCGGTGGCGAGAACGGCGTCGAGCTTGGCGTTCTTGTCGGGCCAGCCGTAGTACTCGTGGTTGATCCTGATGCCGGGGTGCTGCTTCTTGATCGCGTCGTCGGCGGCCTTCACCAGCTCGGGCCAGTTGTTCTGCGCGTCGACGGTGAGCCAGACCGTCAGCTCCTTGGCGTCCGCGCCGGTGTTGTCCGACCCCCCGCCGTCACTGTCCCCGCACGCCGCGAGGGACACCATCATGCCCGCGATACCGATCGCGGCTGTCAGCTTGCGCTTCACGCCACCCTCCTCAGGGATTCCCCCCCGGTACCGCCATCGGGGCCGGGACTGGACCAATGGTGTAGACCAGTAGCGGGAGCTTGGACCAGACCAGCACGCCTGTCAAGAGTGCTCGAAAGGCTCCGACCAGCCGTTATGCGACCTACATATGCAGGAACCTTTAAGTAAGAAGACAGCGAAATCAGCCCGCGCGGAGTACTGTCATCCGCTAGACCACTCGCCTGGACCATGTGCCCACTGTGGACTAGACCAAAAGAGACGGCGACGGTATACAGAGGGGATCACGATGTGACCCGCATCCGGAGCCGGGAAGGCAGACCATGAGCACCGACGTCAGCAGTGCGGAGAACGAGGGTGGCGCCACCGTCCGTACCGCGCGCGTGCCCAAGTACTACCGCCTGAAGAAGCATCTGCTCGACATGACGGAGACGTTGCCGCCCGGCACCCCGGTCCCGCCCGAGCGCACCCTCGCCGCGGAGTTCGACACCTCGCGCACCACCGTGCGCCAGGCACTGCAGGAGCTGGTGGTCGAGGGGCGGCTGGAGCGGATCCAGGGCAAGGGCACCTTCGTCGCCAAGCCCAAGGTCTCGCAGGCGCTGCAACTCACCTCGTACACCGAGGACATGCGCGCCCAGGGCCTCGAACCCACCTCCCAGCTCCTCGACATCGGCTACATCACCGCCGACGACCGCCTCGCCGAGCTGCTCGACATCACGGCCGGCGGCCGGGTGCTCCGCATCGAGCGGCTGCGCATGGCCAACGGCGAGCCGATGGCGATCGAGACGACCCACCTGAGCGCCAAGCGCTTCCCCGCCCTGCGCAGGTCGCTCGTCAAGTACACGTCCCTCTACACCGCCCTCGCCGAGGTCTACGACGTCCATCTCGCCGAGGCCGAGGAGACCATCGAGACCTCGCTGGCCACCCCGCGCGAGGCCGGCCTGCTCGGCACCGACGTCGGCCTGCCGATGCTGATGCTGTCCCGGCACTCGCTGGACCGGGAGGAACAGCCGGTGGAGTGGGTGCGGTCGGTGTACCGGGGGGACCGGTACAAGTTCGTGGCCCGGCTGAAGCGGCCCGCGGAGTAGAACGCCGGGCAGGGAAGGGAGTAGACGCCGGGCAGGGGCAGAACACCGGGCAGAAGGCTCAAGCGGCCGCAGGAATGGGCCCGTTCGTAGCGCGAACACCCGCACGCGGTGTAGCGCGGCTCACATTCCTGTTCTACGGTCGGCCCGTCATCGTATGGACGGGAGGGCGACCCGGTGCGCACCGCGAACGTTCGAACGATCGTCATCTGGAGTCTTGTCGCGCTGGTCGGGGCCGTCGGCTGGTCGGTGCTCGCGCTGGCCAGGGGCGAGAACGTGTCCGCCGCCTGGATGGTCGCGGCGGCCCTCGGCTCGTACGCGATCGGCTACCGCTTCTACGCCAAGTTCATCGCGTACAAGGTCCTCAAGGTCGACAAGACCCGGGCCACTCCGGCGGAGCGGCTGGACAACGGCATCGACTTCCACCCCACCGACCGCCGGGTCCTGCTGGGCCACCACTTCGCCGCGATCGCGGGCGCCGGGCCGCTGGTCGGGCCGGTGCTGGCGGCGCAGATGGGCTATCTGCCGGGCACGGTCTGGATCATCGCGGGCGTCATCTTCGCGGGTGCGGTCCAGGACATGGTGGTGCTGTTCTTCTCCACCCGGCGGGACGGCAGGTCGCTGGGTCAGATGGCGCGGGAGGAGATCGGCCCGTTCGGCGGTGCGGCGGCGCTGCTGGCCGCCTTCGCCATCATGATCATCCTGCTCGGCGTGCTGGCGCTGGTCATCGTGAACGCCCTCGCGCAGTCCCCCTGGGGCACCTTCTCCATCGCGATGACGATCCCGATCGCCCTGGTGATGGGCTTCTATCTGCGAGTGCTGCGCCCCGGCCGGGTCGCCGAGGTCTCGCTGATCGGCGTCGCCCTGCTGCTGCTCGCGCTGGTCGCGGGCCGCTGGGTCGCCGAGTCGTCCTGGGCCGACACCTTCACCCTCGCACCCTCCACGCTGGTCATCTGGCTGGTGGCGTACGGCTTCATCGCCTCGATCCTGCCGGTGTGGATGCTGCTCGCGCCGCGCGACTACCTGTCCACCTTCATGAAGATCGGCACGATCCTGCTGCTCGCGCTCGGCGTCGTGATCACGCTGCCGGCGCTGCGGATGGACGCGGTGACGGACTTCGCCTCACGCGGCGACGGGCCGGTGTTCGCGGGCTCGCTCTTCCCGTTCGTCTTCATCACCATCGCCTGCGGCGCCCTGTCCGGGTTCCACGCGCTCATTTCGAGCGGTACGACGCCGAAGATGATCCAGAAGGAGACGCAGATCCGGATGATCGGCTACGGCTCCATGCTGATGGAGTCGTCGGTCGCGGTCATGGCGCTGGTGGCGGCGAGCATCATCGACCCGGGCCTGTACTTCGCGATGAACGCGCCGTCCGGTGTGATCGGCACGACGGTGGAGAACGCCTCGCAGGTGGTGGGCAGTTGGGGCTACCAGATCACCCCGGCCGAACTCGCCAGGGCGGCCCAGGAGGTGGAGGAGTCGACCCTGCTCTCCCGCACCGGCGGCGCACCCACGCTCGCCGTCGGGGTCTCGCAGATCTTCTCCGAAGTGACCGGCGGCAGCCTCAGGGCCTTCTGGTACCACTTCGCGATCATGTTCGAGGCGCTGTTCATCCTGACCGCGCTGGACGCCGGCACGCGCGTGGGCCGCTTCATGCTCCAGGACATGCTCGGCAACGTCTACCGGCCCTTCAAGAACGTCAGCTGGAAGCCCGGACTGGTCATCACCAGCGGCATCGTGTGCGGGCTGTGGGGCTACTTCCTGTGGGTCGGCGTCCATGAGCCGCTCGGCGGAATCAACCAGCTCTTCCCGATCTTCGGCATCTCCAACCAGCTGCTGGCCGCCGTCGCCCTGGCCGTCTGCACGACCCTGCTGGTGAAGTCCGGACGCCTCAAGTGGGCCTGGATCACCGGGATTCCGCTGGCCTGGGACGCGACGGTCACGCTGACCGCCAGCTGGCAGAAGGTGTTCTCCTCCGACCCGGCGGTCGGCTTCTTCAAGCAGCGCCAGGTGTTCCAGGACGCCATCGACCGCGGCGAGGTCCTGGCGCCCGCCAAGTCCATGGACGACATGCACACCGTGGTCACCAACTCCACGGTGGACGGCGTCCTCACCGCGGTCCTGGCGGTCCTGATCGTCGTCGTGATCGTCGACGCGACCCGTGTCTGCGTCCGGCATGTCCGCCGCCCTGCGCTGTCCGCGCTGAGCGAGACGCCGCACGTCGAGTCGAAGATCGTCGCCCCGGCCGGGCTGATCCCGACCAGGGAGGAGAAGGAGGAGGAGGCCCGCCATGCGGTCGGCAGTGGCACGAGCTCTTAGGGGCGTGCGCTGGTACGTGCGGGAGCTGACCGACGAGTCGGCCTACGACCGCTATGTCGCGCACGTACGGAAGGACCATCCCCAGGCCGAGGTGCCGTCCCGGCGTGACTTCGAGCGGATGCGCACGGACCGGCAGGAGGAGGATCCGCGACAGGGGTTCCGCTGCTGCTGACAGTGGCTGCTGACGATGGCTGCTGAAAACGGCTGGTGGGGACGTCTGGTGAGGATTGCGGCGGTCATGTGGATGAGGACTTCCGCTTCCTGGACACCGTGACCTAGATTGCCTGCGCGTTACACAGGTGATCGGTGAGGGGACGGAACCGCCAGATGTCACAAGCCCCGGAAGTGAGCAGAGGGACGGTGACACCCACCAGGGTCGTCATCGCGCTCTGCCTGTTCGCGCCCTTCGTGGCGATGTTGTGGGTGGGTTCTTACACGAAGGAGGACCCGGCCTTCATCGGCATCCCGTTCTTCTACTGGTACCAGATGGCCTGGGTGGTCATCTCCACCGTGCTGACGATGGTCGCGTACAAGCTGTGGCAGCGTGACCAGCGGGCACGCAAGGGGGGTGCCGGAAAGTGAAGGACGGCGTGAACGGCGTCGCACTCGCCGTCTTCATCCTCTTCTTCGTGGTCGTCACGGTCATGGGCTTCCTGGCCTCGCGCTGGCGCAGGGCCGAGAACGAGCAGACCCTGGACGAATGGGGCCTGGGCGGGCGCTCGTTCGGCACCTGGATCACCTGGTTCCTGATCGGCGGCGACCTGTACACCGCGTACACCTTCGTCGCCGTACCCGCGGCGATCTACGCGGCGGGCGCGTCCGGCTTCTACGCCGTGCCCTACACGATCCTCATCTACCCGATGATGTTCGTCTTCCTGCCGCGGCTGTGGTCGGTCTCGCACAAGCACGGGTACGTCACCACCTCGGACTTCGTCCGGGGCCGCTTCGGCTCCAAGGGGCTGTCGCTGGCGGTGGCCGTGACCGGCATCCTCGCCACCATGCCGTACATCGCGCTCCAACTGGTCGGCATCCAGGCCGTGCTGGACGTGATGGGCGTCGGCGGCGGCGAGAACACCAACTGGTTCGTCAAGGACCTGCCGCTGCTGATCGCCTTCGGCGTGCTGGCCGCGTACACCTACTCCTCGGGGCTGCGGGCGCCGGCCCTGATCGCGTTCGTGAAGGACACGCTGATCTACATCGTCATCGCGGTGGCGATCATCTACATCCCGATCAAGCTGGGCGGGTTCGACGACATCTTCGCCGAGGCGAGCGCCGCGCTCAGCCAGACCAACCCGGCGACGGGCGCACCACGCGGCGCGGTCGTCCCGGGCGAAGCGAGCCAGTGGACCTACGCGACCCTGGCCCTCGGCTCGGCCCTCGCGCTGTTCATGTACCCGCACTCGGTGACGGCCGTGCTCTCCAGCCGCAGCCGTGACGTGATCCGCCGCAACTCCACGATCCTGCCGCTGTACTCGCTGATGCTGGGCCTGCTCGGTCTGCTCGGCTTCATGGCGATCGCGGCCGGAATCAGGGTGGACAACGGCCAGCTGGCGATCCCGCAGCTGTTCGAGAACATGTTCCCCGACTGGTTCGCCGGCGTGGCCTTCGCGGCGATCGGCATCGGCGCGCTGGTGCCGGCGGCCATCATGTCCATCGCGGCGGCCAACCTCTTCACCCGCAACATCTACAAGGACTTCATCAAGCCGGACGCCACGCCGGCACAGGAGACCAAGGTCTCCAAGCTGGTGTCCCTGCTGGTGAAGGTGGGCGCGCTGGTCTTCGTCCTGACCATGGACAACACGGCCGCGATCAACTTCCAGCTCCTTGGCGGCCTCTGGATCCTGCAGACCTTCCCGGCCCTCGTCGGCGGCCTCTTCACCCGCTGGTTCCACCGCTGGGCCCTGCTCACCGGGTGGGCGGTCGGCATGATCTACGGCACGGTCGCCGCGTACGGCGTCGCCTCCCCGACCCAGAACCACTTCGGCGGCTCCTCCAGGGAGATCCCCGGCATCGGCGAGATCGGCTACATCGGCCTGACTGCGTTCGTGCTGAACCTGGCGGTGACGGTGGCCCTGACCTTCGTACTGAAGGCGATGAAGGCCCCCGAGGGCATCGACGAGACAAGCCCGGAGGACTACACGGGCGAGGCGGGAGACCCGGGAGTCAAGACGGAACTGCCGCCGGCGACTGCGGGCGCGGCTCACTGAGCCGTACGTACGTCAGCACACGGGCCGCCGGAGAAAAACCGGCGGCCCGTTGTCGTACCCCTGCGGCACACTGCGAACCATGGCCATCTTGATCGAGCGGGCGGAGCCCGCGCAGTACGCGACCTTGGGCGAGATCACCGCACAGGCGTACCTCGGCGACGGGCTGCTCGACTTCGGGGAGAGCGATGCGTATCTGCAGGAGCTGCGGGACGTGGCACACCGGGCTGCGCAAGCTGACGTACTGGTCGCCTTGGCGGGTGACGGCCAAGTGCTGGGCGGCGTGACCTTCGTCCCCGCCGGGGGCCCGATGGCGGACATCGCACAGGACGGCGAAGCGGAGATCCGCATGCTCGCGGTCGCCAAGGAGCACCGGGGTCGTGGCGCGGGCGGGATTCTCGTACGGGCCTGCATCCATCGCGCGCGGCACGTCGAGGGCTGCGAGCGGGTCGTCCTGTCCACCCAGCGGTCGATGCACGCGGCCCACCGGCTCTACGAACACCTCGGCTTCATCCGCACCCCCATCCGCGACTGGAACCCCATCCCGGGCATCGACGTCACCCTCCTCACCTATGAGCTGACGCTCTGAAACCGCCGCGACACAACATCTAGGGGTGTCACCGAAACCCGGCACAAGATGTATGCTCATGCTCGCTGTCGCCGCAGGGGAATCCGGTGCGAATCCGGAACTGTCCCGCAACGGTGTACTCATCCGTGTCCATGCGCGTATGGGAGTCAGTCCGAGGACCTGCCGACAGCGCGCCCGGCCATCCGGCCGGTGCGCCTGACGTCCGGGCCTCGTGGAATGGGCCGGTGGACGCGACGCCGTGTGCGCTCGTGAGCTGCCCCCTGCCCTCCGCAAGGCCCCGTGCCGAGCGAGGGAGAGCCCCACGTGACCATCGCGCCAGCCGAACCGGCCTCAGCGACCGACGAGACCGACGAGACCGACGGTCCCGGTAGCGCGTTGCTGCGGACCCTGACCGAGCTGACCGCCGACCTCCCCGACACCGACCCCGGCCGGGTCGCCGCCGCCGCGCTGCGCGGACGGTCGGCCCTGGCGGACGAGCCGGAGTTGCGCGAACTGGCCACCGAGGCCGCGGCCGGCCTCATCTCGGAGGACCCCGCGTACTCCCGGCTGGCCGCTCGTCTCCTGACGATCAGCATCGCCGCCGAGGCCGCCTCGCAGGGCGTCACGTCGTTCTCCGAGTCGGTCGCCGTCGGCCACCGCGAAGGTCTCATCGCCGACCGGACGGCCGAGTTCGTACGGCGGCACACGGCCCGGCTGGACCACCTGATCGACCGTGCGGCCGACGACCGCTTCGGCTACTTCGGCCTGCGCACCCTGCACAGCCGCTACCTCCTCCGGCACCCCCTCACCCGCAAGGTGATCGAGACGCCCCAGCACTTCATGCTGCGCGTCGCCGCGGGACTGGCGGAGGACGACACGGCACGGTCCGTCGACGAAGTCGCCGCGCTCTACGGGCTCATGAGCCGCCTCGACTACCTCCCCTCCTCCCCCACCCTCTTCAACTCCGGTACCCGGCACCCCCAGATGTCGTCCTGCTACCTCCTCGACTCCCCCAAGGACGAGCTGGACTCCATCT
Source organism: Streptomyces blattellae (assembly GCF_009709555.1). Classification (GTDB taxonomy): domain Bacteria; phylum Actinomycetota; class Actinomycetes; order Streptomycetales; family Streptomycetaceae; genus Streptomyces; species Streptomyces blattellae. Next base: position 28,998 of record NZ_WJBG01000253.1, read on the forward strand.
ACGACCGCTACCACCAGGTGGCCCGCCTCTCCAAGCACGCGGGCGGCATCGGCATCGCCTACTCCCGCATCCGCGCCCGCGGTTCACTGATCCGCGGCACGAACGGGCACTCCAACGGCATCGTCCCGTTCCTGAAGACCCTCGACGCCTCGGTCGCCGCGGTGAACCAGGGCGGCCGGCGCAAGGGTGCGGCGGCGGTGTACCTGGAGACCTGGCACTCCGACATCGAGGAGTTCCTGGAGCTGCGCGACAACACCGGTGAGGACGCCCGCCGTACGCACAACCTGAACCTCGCGCACTGGGTACCGGACGAGTTCATGCGCCGGGTGAACACGGACGCCGAGTGGTCCCTCCTCTCCCCCGCCGACGTACCCGAACTGGTGGACCTGTGGGGCGAGGAGTTCGACGCGGCGTACCGCGGGGCGGAGGCGCAGGGCCTGGCGCGCAAGACCATCCCGGCCCGTGACCTGTACGGCCGCATGATGCGCACCCTGGCGCAGACCGGCAACGGCTGGATGACCTTCAAGGACGCCGCCAACCGCACCGCCAACCAGACCGCCGAGCCCGGCCATGTCGTCCACTCCTCCAACCTCTGCACGGAGATCCTGGAGGTCACGGACGACGGCGAGACGGCGGTGTGCAACCTGGGGTCGGTCAACCTCGGCGCGTTCGTGGACGACGGCGACCTGGACTGGGAGCGGCTGGACGAGGCGGTCCGCACCGCCGTCACCTTCCTGGACCGCGTCGTCGACATCAACTTCTACCCGACCGAGCAGGCGGGCCGGTCCAACGCGAAGTGGCGTCCCGTGGGCCTGGGCGCGATGGGCCTCCAGGACGTCTTCTTCAAGCTACGCCTGCCCTTCGACTCGCCCGAGGCCAAGGCCCTCTCCACCCGCATCGCCGAGCGCATCATGCTCGCCGCGTACGAGTCCTCCGCCGACCTCGCCGAGCGCAACGGGTCGCTCCCGGCGTGGCAGAAGACCCGTACCGCCCAGGGCGTGCTGCACCCCGACCACTACGACGTCGAGCTGTCCTGGCCGGAACGCTGGGCGGCCCTGCGGGCGCGCGTCGCCGAAGTCGGCCTGCGCAACTCGCTGCTCCTGGCCATCGCACCCACCGCGACCATCGCGTCCATCGCCGGCGTGTACGAGTGCATCGAGCCGCAGGTGTCCAACCTCTTCAAGCGCGAGACCCTGTCCGGCGAGTTCCTCCAGGTCAACTCGTACCTGGTGAACGAGCTCAAGTCGCTCGGCGTCTGGGACGCCCGCACGCGTGAGGCACTGCGTGAGTCGGGCGGCTCGGTGCAGGACTTCGCCTGGATCCCGGCGGACGTACGGGCGCTGTACCGCACGGCGTGGGAGATCCCGCAGCGCGGCCTGATCGACATGGCCGCCGCCAGGACCCCCTTCCTGGACCAGTCCCAGTCCCTGAACCTCTTCCTGGAGACGCCCACCATCGGCAAGCTCTCCTCGATGTACGCGTACGCCTGGAAGTCGGGCCTGAAGACGACGTACTACCTGCGCTCCCGCCCGGCGACCCGCATCGCCCGCGCCGCGCAGGCCGCTGTCCCCGTTCAGACGGCCGTGGAAGACGCCGTCGCCTGCTCCCTTGAGAACCCCGAGTCCTGCGAGGCCTGCCAGTGATGACCAGCGAGAACAAGAACCTGCTCGACCCGGGCTTCGAACTGACGCTCCGCCCCATGCGCTACCCCGACTTCTACGAGCGCTACCGGGACGCCATCAAGAACACCTGGACCGTGGAGGAGGTCGACCTCCACTCGGACGTCGCCGACCTCGCCAGGCTCAGCCCCGCCGAGCAGCACCTGATCGGCCGCCTGGTCGCCTTCTTCGCGACGGGCGACTCGATCGTGGCGAACAACCTCGTGCTGACGCTGTACAAGCACATCAACTCCCCCGAGGCGCGGCTGTATCTCTCCCGCCAGCTCTTCGAGGAGGCCGTCCACGTCCAGTTCTACCTGACGCTGCTGGACACCTACCTGCCCGACCCGGAGGACAGGGCCGCCGCCTTCGACGCCGTGGAGAACATCCCGTCCATCCGCGAGAAGGCCGAGTTCTGCTTCAAGTGGATCAACGAGGTCGAGAAGCTGGACCGCCTGGAGTCCAAGGCCGACCGCCGTCGCTTCCTCCTCAACCTCATCTGCTTCGCCGCGTGCATCGAGGGCCTGTTCTTCTACGGTGCCTTCGCGTACGTCTACTGGTTCCGCAGCCGGGGTCTGCTGCACGGCCTGGCGACGGGAACGAACTGGGTTTTCCGGGACGAAACGATGCACATGAGCTTCGCGTTCGACGTGGTCGACACCGTCCGTAAGGAGGAGCCGGAGCTGTTCGACGACCAGCTTCAGCAGCAGGTCACCGACATGCTGAGGGAGGCCGTCGAGGCCGAGCTGCAGTTCGCGCGCGACCTGTGCGGTGACGGCCTCCCAGGGATGAACACCGACTCGATGCGGCAGTACCTGGAGTGCGTCGCCGACCAGCGGCTGACGCGGCTCGGTTTCGCTCCGGTGTACGGCTCCGAGAACCCCTTCTCCTTCATGGAGTTGCAGGGGGTTCAGGAACTCACCAACTTCTTCGAGCGGCGCCCTTCGGCGTACCAGGTCGCGGTGGAGGGCTCCGTCGACCTGGACGAGGACTTCTGAGTCTTACGTTCCGCCTCCCTCAGCTGTCGGTCGATCCGGCGCTCGTGGATGGCCCCCACGAGCGCCGGACCCCCGAGAAGGGAGAAGAGGATCACGACGGCCATGTATTCGAGGAATGCGTTCATGCGGTAAGTCTCGTACCGGCACAACACTCATGACAGTGGCAGGACTGCCGCACATCCTCGAATTACTGCCAGCGGCAGTGGCACACTGGCCGCATGCTGAAGAACGTGGCCGTCGCGATGCTCGACGGCGTTCATCCCTTCGAACTCGGTGTGGTCTGTGAGGTCTTCGGCCTCGACCGCAGCGACGAGGGGCTGCCGGTGTACGACTTCGCGGTCGTCTCGGCGGAGGGCCCCGCGCTGCGTACCCATGTCCCCGGGTTCACGGTCTCCACGCCCTACGGCCTCGAACGGCTCGATGAGGCCGACCTGATCGCCGTACCGGCGGGCAGCGACTACATCGGCCGGGACTATCCGGACGCGCTGCTGGACGCCCTGGCCAGGGCCACGGACCGGGGGGCCCGGGTGCTCAGCGTCTGCTCCGGCGTCTTCGTCCTCGGTGCGGCCGGCCTGCTCGACGGGCGGCGGTGCGCGGTGCACTGGCGGCAGGCGGACCAACTGGCCCGGCGCTTCCCGCGCGCGATCATCGAGCCCGATGTGCTGTACGTGGACGAGGACCCGGTGATCACCTCGGCGGGCACGGCCGCCGGCATCGACGCCTGTCTGCACATCGTGCGCAAGGACCAGGGGCCGCAGGTCGCCAACGCCATCGCCCGGCGCATGGTCGTACCGCCGCACCGGGACGGCGGACAGGCCCAGTTCATCGAGCGGCCGCTGCCCCGGTCGCAGTGCGACACCGTCGGTGGGGTGCTGGTCTGGATGGAGGAGCACCTCGACGAGGAGGTCACCGTGGAGCAGCTGGCCGCGCGGGCGCACATGTCGCCGCGCACCTTCGCCCGCCGCTTCCAGCAGGAGACCGGTACGACTCCCTACCGCTGGATCCTGCGGCAACGCGTGCTGCTGGCCCAGCGGCTGCTGGAGGCGACGGACGAGACGGTGGACGCGATCGCGGCCCGAACCGGGTTCGGTACCGCGGCCGCGCTGCGCCATCAGTTCGTACGGTCGATCGGGACGACCCCGCAGGCCTACCGGCGCACCTTCCGGGGCCCCGAAGCGGCCTGACGCGTCACCTCGGTACGGGCCTCAGCAGCAGTCGGTACGGGTGCAGCGTGACACCCACCCGGGTGCCGTCATTGGAGCCGGGCACCTGCTCGAAGCGGTACTTGGTGGCCAGTGCCGCCGTGATCAGCGTCAGCTGGGCCATCGAGAAGTGGTCGCTGGGGCACTTGCGGTTGCCCACGCTGAAGGGCCTCATCGCGTATTTCGGCACCTCCTCGGCCCGCTCGGGCAGCCAGCGGTCCGGGTCGAACTCCAGGCTGTGTCCGTAGGACAGCGGATCGCGCTGGATCGCGTACGGGCTGTACACGATGTCGGCCCCGGCCGGAATGCGGTAGCCACCGAGTTCCGTGTCGGTCACCGCCCGTCGCGTCAATATCCATACGGCGGGGTGCAAGCGCATGGTTTCGACGACGACATTGTGGGTGTGCCTGAGCTTACGGACGTCGTCGAATGCGACGGGCCGGCCGCCGGTCACGGATTCGACCTCAGCCTTCACCTTGTCCGCGTGTTCGGGGTGTTCCGCGAGCATGTGCAGCAGAGACATGACCGTGGAGGCCACCGTTTCGCTGCCGGGGGTGAGTATCGCGACGACCTGGTCGTGGATCTCCTGTTCCCCGATGGGGTCGCCATTGTCGTCCTTCGCTTCCAGCAAGGCCGTCAGCAAATCGTCCGGCTTTTGACCGGATGCCCGGCGTTCGGCGACGATCTCGTCGACCACGAGATGCAGATCGGCCAGCGCCCGGTTGAATTTGCGGTTCGGCGGGAGAGGCAGCCGGTAGAGCGGTCCGAGCGGAACGACCATCCTCCGGTACATACCCCGGAAGACGGTGGCGAGCGCGGCGCACAGCCGCTCCGCCCGCTCGTCCATGTAGTCGCCGCGCAGCAGACAGCGGGCGGCGATCCGCACCGCGACCCGGAAGGACTCGGAGGTGCAGTCGATGGTCTCGCCGGGCTGCCAGCGCTCGGTCAGCGCATGCGCCTCCTCCTCCATGACCGGCCCGTACCCCGGGGTGGCGTCGAGCCGGAAGGCGGGCTGGATGGTGCGCCGCTGACGCCGGTGGCGCGGGCCGTTCGCGGTGGCCACGCCCTCCTTGCCGAGCAGGCCTTCGAGCGACTCCCACAGCGGGCCGCCGATCTTGAAGTCGGTGCTCAGTGCCAGCGCCCCGGTGAGGTCCGGGGTGGTGACGGCGTACACCGTCTTCGGTCCGAGCTTCAGCCGGACGATGTCGCCGTGCTCGCGCAGCCGGGCCATGAAGGCCAGCGGGTCGCGGACCAGCTTGAGGCCATGGCCGAGGCCGGGGACCCCACCGCCCGCGAGGGGCGGTTCACACAGCTGTGCTGCCTCGTGTCCCGGGGCTTCGGGTTTCACGGACTCGACGGTCATTTCTCACCTGCCGCTTCGTTGTTGACGTACGGGGGCGTGGACCGGTCGTCCCAGGAGTCGACCATGTACCGGCCGGACTCGTGGTGGAACCAATAGACCGTGCTGAACCAGTTCCGCATATTGCCGACACAGGCCCGCGCGGCAGCGCTCAATTCCTTTCCCCGCACCGTGCCGTCGTCGAGCCCGTCGGCGAGGCGCAGGGCCTTCTTTTCGATGACCAGGAATTCCGTGATGCATCCCTCGACGCGCCGCCGAATCTCCCTGATCGCCGCTTCCAGCGTCATTCCCTCATGCTTGATGAGACTGATTCCGAGATTGTGCACCTCATCGCCCGCGATTTCCTTGGGCAGCGAACAGAGGTCGTTGTACCAGGCGGCGAATTCCTGGCTCAGCAGGGCCGCCCGGCGGTATACCGGGTGTTTCCGTACGGCGTCCGGGAGTTCCCGTCCCGCGCTCGGTTCCAGCAGGTCCGTCCAGATCCAGTGCGCGAACGTGAGGCGGCGTAGCGCGAGATATTCCTCGATCGTCGGGACGACTCCCTCGGTACGGTTGCGGAACTCCCGGTCGTACGCCTCGATCACGGCGTGGAAGTGCCGGGCGAACCGCGCGTTCCAGGTCTCGGGCAGGAACGAGTACAGCCGCACCATGCTGTCCGCGAACCCCGCGACCAGGGGATCCTCGTGGTGCAGATGGTTCGTGGGGGAGTCGAGGGCCCTATGCAACCGGAACCTCAGCCGCCGCCAGGCGGCGGGCCGGCCGTGCACGATGTCGCGGTCGTGCCGGTCGTCCCAGACGAAGAACCACGCGCTGTAGTCCCCAATCGCCTGGAGGACGTCGTCGGGCGCACCAATGTAGTAGCCCGCCATGAGGTCCGTGTAGCACAAGCCGTCGGCATATTCCGCCACCTTGTCCGCAGGCATGAGCCGTTTTTCCTGCAGCCAGATGCGGGTCTTCTCCTGGAGCCGGGGCCAATACGGATGGAGTTGCCTGGGAAACGCCGCCTCGATCACCGGTAGAGAGAGCGAGGGTGGGACCGCGATCGCCGCCGGTGTCGATGTGGTGCTGTGCGAGAAAGCATGCACGAACAAACCCCTCTCAGCCGCCAGTTGACACACGCCCCTCCCGCCGTGCCGGGCGTGCGCCGTTGCGTATCCCCGCACTTCTATTCAGCACCACAACTGACCGGTCTGGGAACGCATTTGCTCCATTCACTACCCCATGGTGCCGAGAACGTCCCCTTGTGTGACTGAATATGAATCCTCGGGTGCACGTAAACGATCGGACGTGCGACGCACATGCGAACGGCGCCTGGTCAGGAAGGGGTTCCTGACCAGGCGCCGTGCGGAAGGGAGTGGTGAGCCCTCAGTTGCCCCGGCCGACCTCAGTCGTTCGCGACCACGGGGTAGCGGGGCTCGTTCTCGGCCATCTGCCGCAGCGCCTCCTTGCGTTCGCGCTTGGAGAGCCGGTCGATGTAGAGGTAGCCGTACAGATGGTCCGTCTCGTGCTGCAGACAGCGGGCGAAGTAGCCCGTACCGCGCACCTTGACCGGGTTGCCCCGCTCGTCCTGACCGGTCACCTCGGCGTAGTCGGGCCGGGCGAGCGGTGCGTAGGCCGTCGGCACCGAGAGGCAGCCCTCACTGCCGTCGTCCAGCCGGCGCTGCTCGGCGGGCAGGTCGACCAGCTTCGGGTTGCAGACCACGCCCACGTGCCGCACGCCCTTGTCGTCCTGGCAGTCGTAGACGAAGACCTTCAGATCGACGCCGATCTGGTTGGCGGCCAGGCCCACGCCCTCGGCGGTGCGCTGCGAGGCGAACATGTCCGCGGCCAGCTGCCGGAGCTCCTCGCCGAACTCGGTGACGTCCTTGCACTCCTTGTGCAGCACCGGATTCCCGACCACCGTGATCGGCCGCGAGGTGCCACGCTCGCGCCACGCCGTCTCCCGCTCCTCCGCGTCCTCGCTGTCGATGACGAAACCCTCGTCGTCCACTGGGAGCACGCCCACGTGCTGCTGATCGGTGTCCTGCTGCGCCATGACCGACGTATGCCTTTCCTGCAACCTTGAGAAATCTGCCAGTACAGCCTAAGGGTGTCTCCGGCGGGGGTGGCTCAGCAGACTTCTTCCAGGTCTCGCCAGTCCCGGGAATCCGGGCTGTCCGCGACCCACCCGTCCAGCAACCCCCGAACCAGCGAAGCCGGCGCGGCCACCCCGCACTCCCGCTCCGGCACCCACAGCTGCCCGTCGGTGCGATGACCGAGCGGCCCGGGATGCCCCGGCTCACTGTGATCGTGCGGATCGAGATGCTCCCCGTCACCTTCGTCCGACGGCATCCGGGACTCCGAGCACATCCGGCACAGCAACCGCACCGAAGAGGACCAGTCCTCCGCCGCGAACCCGGCGTCCGCGGCCAGCTGCTCCAGCGCGTCCCGGTCGGCCTCGCCGGCCGCCTCCAGCAGCACCACCCACGTCGGCACCGGCGACGGCGCCCACAGCTCGATCTCGTCGAAGACGGGATAGGCGTGCCCCGCGACGGTGGTCCGCTCTCCGTGCGGGACCCCGTCGTGCAGCACGACCTCGCCCCAGCGCCGCCCCGACGACGGCAGCGGAATGGACAGCACCTCGATACGCGCGGGATCGAGCCGCCGCCCCCACACGACCTCGGCCTCGCCCTCCGGCGACAGCCGTACGGCCGCGCTGCCCAGGTCCATCCCGACGGGCTCCCCGGCGGCGCCGGGACCGCCGGGCACCCGCAGCCCGTAGGCCTGCCAGGCACGTCGGGCCAGGGGCCAGTCCTGCAACGCGGTGGCGGCGATGCCGACGTTCCACCAGTCAGGTGCGCCGGTCTCCCGGTCGAGCAGCGCGACGGCCCTGAGGCCCGCCGCCCGCGCCTGCTCCCAGTCGTGCCGGAACTTGTGCAGCAGGGCGAGGTTGAACCAGGACTCGGAGAGCCACGGCTCCAGATCGGCGGCCCGTGTCAGCAGCGCGCCCGCGTCCTCGTACCGACCGTCCCCGATCAGCGTGAACGCGCGGTCGGTGGCCTGCCGCCAAGAGGCGGAGGGCCGGTGCCGTCCCTTGCCGAAGATCCTCACGATTCCCGCCTGCCAGTTCCGTGGAGTGGGCTGGCTGTGCCTTTCGCGCCCCCGGACATCCTCTCCTGCGCATCAAACCACGTACGGCTGGAGGGGCGCTCATTACCCATGGGTTACCCAGCCCCGCGCAGGGTCAGACAGCCCCGCCCGTCGCCCGCCACCACCCTGCCGACGGCTACCCGGGAGCCGGACCCCCATCGCGCCGCCGCCCTGGTTCCACAGCACGCGGGCCAGCGACTCGACCACCTCGGACGCGTACTCCCCGGCGGTCGCGAGCCGCAGCTCCTCCAGGGCCCGCAGCGGCCCGCCGGGACCGGCGTCCCGCGCCTTCTCCTCGTACGCGTTCACCGCCCGTACGATCCGCGCGGCCACGGGCTGCTCCCCGCAGGGGTCGGCCTGCCGTTCCACGACCGTCGCGACCTGGGGGCTCACCCCGGTCTGCCGTACGACGGCCCCGCCGAGCAGCGCGATCCGCCGCTGCTCTGCGGCCGGGAGCGCGGCGGTGGCTCCCGCCGGGACGGGGTCGACGAGGCTGAGCTGACCGATGTCGTGCATGAGTGCCGCGTACTCCAGGACGGTGAGGTCGGGCCCGGACAGACCCATGTCGCGCCCGACCGCCTCACTGAGCGCGGCCACCCGGCGGGCGTGCCCCGCGGGGGTGTACCCGGCGATCTCGGTGGCGCGGGCGAGGGAGGCGATGGTCTGCCGGTAGGTGGTACGGACAGCGGCGTACCGCCGGAAGGACAGCTGGGTGAGCAGCAGCGGCAGCGAGAACACGGGCAGCGCCCACAGCCCCACGACGGCCACCGCGAGCGCCATCACCGCCCCGGTCGCGCCGACCGCGGACCCGATCCCGAGCATGCCCCGCAGCTCGTCGCGCAGCAGCGGTCCGAAGGGCCACCCGGTGCGGGAGTGCGAGAGGGCCGCGGCGAGCACGGCGTCGCACAGCGCGGTGAGCGCGAGCAGCGCGACGAGCAGCAGGGCGTACGCGGGACCGGCGCCCTTGCCGAACGGGCCCTGGCTGTAGAGGGGTTGGAAGCAGAAGGCGGCGAACGCGACGGTCAGCACGCGCCGGGCCAGATGATCGGCCGTCGGCCCCTGCCCCCGCGCGATGTGCGGCACGCTCCCGACGAGCGAGGCGGCGAGCACGACGGTGACGACCTGCGGGACGCCGTGCCCCGTGGCCCGCCCCGCGTCCTCCCCGAGCAGCGCGTACGCGAGCGCCCCCGCCGCCCCGAGCGGCGCGGACTCCCTGACCTCGGCCCCGTTCCACCGGGCGAGTTCACCGAGGGCGACGAGGACGGCGAAGGCGAGGGCCACGCAACGGTCGTCGAGGCCGGTCCAGAGGGTGTGGGCGAGGGACGCGGCGGCGAGACAGACCGCGCAGGCGTGAATGAGGATCACCAGCGGCCGACGGCGTACGAACGTCATGGCTGGGCTCCCAGGCGGGTGTCGGCGGGTGGGGTGGCACGCGGTTCCTCGCCCGCGGTGACGGCCGGGTGCCAGCCGTGTCTGCCGAGTGCCTGGACCAGCGCCGCGACCATCCGGGGATCGAACTGCGCTCCGGCACACCGCCGCAGCTCCTCCAGCGCGACCGCGACCGGCCTGGCCCGCCGGTAGGAGCGCGTGGACGTCATCGCGTCGAAGGCGTCGGCGACGGCCACCACCCGCGCGCACTCCGGGATCTGGGTGCCCACCAGCCCGTACGGATACCCGCTCCCGTCCAGCCGCTCGTGGTGGTGCAGTACCGCCGCGCGCGCCTCGCCCAGGAAGGCGATCCCGCGCACCATCTCGTGCCCGTACTCCGGATGCAGCTCGATGACCCGTCGCTCCTCGGGGGTCAGCGGCCCGTCCTTGCGCAGCAGCCGCGTCGGTACGCCCAGCTTCCCCACGTCGTGCAGGATTCCGGCGAACCGCAGGACTTCGACGCGTTCGTCGTCCATGCCCAGCTCGCGCGCGATCATCGTGGACGCCTGCCCGACCCGCTCGCTGTGCCCGCGCGTGTATCCGTCCTTGATGTCGACGGCCTGCACCAGCGCCCGGATGGTCGCCTGGTGCGCCGCCCGCTCCCGGTGGTACTGCGCGAACACCCAGGCCGACACGCACATCGGCAGCAGCACCAGCAGCGCGGCGAACGGCCCGTACGGGCTGCGCCACAGGACGGCCATCATCAGCCCGGCGAGCCCGTGGACGCCGATCGGCGCAAGGGACCGTAGGAACAGACCCCGCCAGGCCCGCCGTACCGGAACTGTCTCGGCGAGGGCCAGAATCCCGCCGTCCAGCACGCTGAGCACCAGGCAGAACGCGAGCACCGCGGCCAGGGCGGGCAGCAGGGCGTACGGGAAGTCAGGGGTCACGACCGCGTCCCGGCCGCCCAGCGCCCAGTGGACGCGGGCCGCCGCCCATACGGCGACGACGAGTTCGGCCGCCCGCCAGATCCGCCGCGTCGCCCGGGACCGCCCGGCGACGGGAGACAGCAGCGCTCCGGGCAGGGCGACCAGCGCGGCGGCGGGCGGCGGCAGCAGGAAGGCCCCGGCGAGCAGGACCGGATAGAAGGTGCCGAGGGGCCGCCACCGGCTGATCTGCTGGCATCCGGCGTAGAGCGCGGCGAGCGGCGCCACCGCCCACCAGGGCGTGTGCACGGAAGGCAGCGGGAGGAGGCAGAGCAGCGCGCCGAGGGCGACGCAGGCGACGTACGCGCGTGCCCGCGCTGGTATCGCCTCCATGATGTCCCTCCCCGACCGTGCCCGTACCGGCTCAGGAGCCTAGGGCGGCGGGTGGGACGGCCGCGGGTCGATGACCCGCGGTTAGCACGTTCGAGTGATGGCAGCCCGCTTCAGGGTTCCTGTCAGGATTCCTGGGGGGTCGCCGTCACGTCATGGTCCGGGACGGCCTGCCCGGAGCGGATCAGGTCGATCCGCCCGAGGACCTTGGCGCGCAGGTCGGTGGGTACGTCGTCGTGACCGCAGCACCGCTTGACGAGCTTCTTCACCGCTTCTTCGAGCCCGTACTTCTCCAGGCACGGCGAGCACTCCTGGAAGTGCTGCTTGAACTTGGCGCGGTCGACGTCCGGCATCTCACTGTCGAGGAACTCGTAGAGATGGTCGAGGACTTCACGGCAGTCCGTCTCGTGCGGGTCTCCGCAGCTCATGAGCCCGAGCCTTTCGCTTCGTTCGACTCTCCGGCGCCGGCCGGGACCAGCCCGCGCTCACGGGCGTAGTCCTCAAGCATGCCGCGCAGTTGACGGCGGCCACGGTGCAGCCGGGACATCACCGTACCGATGGGTGTCCCCATGATGTCCGCGATCTCTTTGTACGCAAAGCCCTCTACGTCCGCCAGATAGACGGCGATACGGAACTCCTCGGGGATCGCCTGCAACGCTTCCTTCACGTCCGAGTCGGGCAGGTGGTCGAGCGCCTGCGACTCCGCGGAGCGCAGACCCGTCGACATGTGCGACTCGGCGCGGGCGAGCTGCCAGTCCTCGATCTCCTCGGCCGCGGAGCGCTGGGGTTCGCGCTGCTTCTTGCGGTACGAGTTGATGAACGTGTTGGTCAGGATCCGGTAGAGCCACGCCTTGAGGTTGGTGCCCTCACGGAACTGGTGGAAGGACGCGTACGCCTTGGCATACGTCTCCTGCACCAGATCCTCGGCGTCGGCAGGGTTGCGCGTCATGCGCAGCGCGGCCGAATACATCTGGTCGAGGAATTCGAGCGCGTCCCGCTCGAAGCGCGCGCTGCGCTCCGCGGTGGACTCCGCGCCCATGCCCTGGCCCTCGGGCTGCTCCGCCTGGCCGTCGTCGGTCCCTGCGTCGATCCCAGTGACCGGACCCACCTCCTCAAGATTCCGGGCAGCACCGATACCGGTGTCACCAGACTCGGAGGATAGACGACGACCCGTCCCCGCCGCCCCTCGAACAGGGGTGGTCTTCGCCGCACGCAGCACCGTCCAGTCCAGGTCGTTGCGGCTGCTGCGGCTGGGGCATACCGTCGAACCCATGCGGCGGACTTCCTCTCCTGCGACGTCGTTGCTGGTGTCTCAGCACTTCTGTCCCGCTCAACAGTGGTCCGTGGCTCAACATTCCCGAGTCTTTACTCCAGTGATCCGGTCTTTACTCCAGTGATCCGGTCCACTTCACGACCGCACCGGTGATGATCGCCACGACTTCCTCCGGCCCGATCTCCGCTCCCTTCGGCACGGCGAAGCCATGATCGCCGTATGGCACCTCGACCAGTTCATAGGTGCCCTTCGGGAATTCCCGGGGCTTGCCGAACGGGTCGTTACCGCCCTGCACGACGAGCGTGGGCACCCCGGCGCCGAGCAGTTCGCCGGCGCGGGACTTCTCGGGCTTGCCGGGCGGGTGCAGCGGGAAGCTGAGGGCGAGGACGGCGGCGGCTCCCAGCTCCACGGCCGTACGGCAGGCGACGCGGGCCCCGGCGCTGCGCCCGCCCGCGATCACGGGCAGCCCGGCCCCGGCGACCGCGGGCCAGATGCCCCGCCACCCCACGTCCAGCGTCTTCGGCGCGGGCGCCAGCTTCTTCCCGGCCACCCGCCAGGGCTGCTCCACGAGGGCGACGGTCACACCGTGCCCCGGCAGCTCGGCGGCGATCGCCCGCAGGTCCCGCGCCTCGATACCGCCGCCCGCGCCATGGCTCACCGCCAGCACAAGCCGTGCCTTCTCCGCCCGGTGCCAGGTGATGCGGGCGTCCCCGGCGCCGGTGCTGATGATCTCGGTCGTCACGCCAGAAGTCGTCACGCCAGAAGAGGTCGTCACGTTAGAAGAGGTCGTCACGCTAGAAGAGGTCGTCACGCTAGAAGAGTGTGCCCTCTTCGGGTCCTTCCAGCTCCTTCAGCAGCTCCGGCCCGTTGTTGCGGACGTTGCTGACCGCGGTGGTGACGGGATAGGCGCGCATCAGTCCGGCGGGCGGTGGGGTGAGCAGTTCGCGCAGGTCGTCGGGGTCCGTGCGGTCCGGGTCGAGCCAGGTGTCCCAGCGGTCGGGCGTCAGCATCAGCGGCATCCGGGGGTGGATGTCGGCCAGCGCGTACGGCCCGTCGGCGGGGGCCACGGCCAGCGGGGTCGACTCCGCCTCCGTCGTGATCACCGAGCAGGTCACCCACCAGGCCTGCGGATGCTCGTCGGGCAGCGTCCTGTCCCGCCAGAACTCGTACAGCCCGGCCATGGCGAAGACGGACCCGTCGGCGGGGAGCACGAAGTAGGGCTGCTTGCGCGGCCGCTTCTTCTTCCCCTCCTGCTCCAGGTCCCGCTCCTGCTTGCCGGTGACCCACTCGTAGTAGCCGTCGGCGGGCAGGATGCACCGCCGGGCGGCGAAGGCACGGCGGTACGACGGCTTCTCGTGCACCGTCTCCGCGCGCGCGTTGATCATCCGGGCGCCGCCCTCGGGAGTCTTCGACCAGGACGGGACGAGCCCCCACTTGAGCTTGCGCAGCTGCCGAACCGGTCGCTTGTCGTCGGCGTCTTTCAGAGGACGGTCCAGGACCGCGTAGACCTCTTTGGTCGGGGCCACGTTGTAGTCGGGCTCCAGGGTCTCCTCGGCCTCCCACTTCTCGATTTCAAAGATTCCTGCGAGATCCTCGGGCCTACGACTCGATGCATACCGTCCGCACATACGTGCCACACTGCCAGACTCCGTTGGAACAGAGGGAGCACCCCGGACACATGGACAGCAGCACAGCGACGTCTCTGTGGGACGAGCTCGTCGGCACCCAGACCGATCCGGACATGTGGGTGGTGACCGCGACCCTCGTCGCCGCGGTCGCGGTGGTCGTCCCGCAGGGCCTGTGGCGCATCGCCCGCAACGCCATCACCATCGCCCACGAAGGCGGCCACGGCCTGGTCGCGCTGCTCACCGGCCGGCAGCTCACCGGCATACGCCTGCACTCGGACACCAGCGGCCTCACGGTCAGCCGGGGCAAGCCGTACGGCCTCGGCATGATCCTCACCGCGGCCTCCGGCTACACCGCTCCCCCGCTCCTCGGCCTCGGCGGCGCCGCCCTGCTCGGCGCCGGCCGCATCACTCTGCTGCTGTGGCTGGCCACGGCCCTGCTGCTGGCGATGCTGGTGATGATCCGCAACGCCTACGGCGCCCTGACGGTCGTCCTCACCGGCAGCACCTTCGTGGCCGTCTCCTGGCTGGCCGGCCCGCAGGTCCAGGCGGCCTTCGCCTACGCCGTCGTCTGGTTCCTGCTGCTCGGCGGCGTACGCCCGGCGTTCGAGCTGCAGGCGAAGAGGAGCCGGGGCGGGGCGGGAGACTCGGACGCGGACCAGCTGTCGCGGCTGACGCAGGTACCGGCGGGGCTGTGGCTGTTCCTGTTCCACGCGGTGTCGCTGTGCTCCTTGATAGGTGGCGGCCGCTGGCTACTGGCTGTGTGACCGGCCGACCCGGTTGCGCGGGGCTGTGTCGGTGTGCGGCTCCGCCGGGTGGGCGGGACCGGCCACAACGGCGCCGCACCCGAAAGACGACCGACCACTAAAGTGGGCGGCATGACCGGTAACCCCGCAGACACCGCCCTCTGGCCCGCCCCCCACGCGAGCGGAGCCGTCGACGCGACGGTCCATGTGCCCGGGTCGAAGTCGGTCACCAACCGCGCCCTCGTACTCGCCGCCCTCGCCTCCGAGCCCGGCTGGCTGCGCCGCCCGCTGCGCTCCCGCGACACCCTGCTGATGGCCGACGCGCTACGGGCGATGGGCGTCGGCATCGAGGAGGGCGTGGGCCCCAACGGCACAGGCGAGACCTGGCGCGTCCTGCCCGCGGGGCTCCGCGGCCCCGCCACGGTGGACGTCGGCAACGCCGGCACGGTGATGCGCTTCCTGCCGCCGGTCGCCGCCCTCGCCGACGGCCCCGTCCGCTTCGACGGCGACCCCAGGTCGTACGAGCGTCCCCTCAGCGGTGTGATCGACGCCCTGCGCGTCCTCGGCGCGCGGATCGACGACGACGGCCGCGGCGCGCTGCCGCTGACCGTGCACGGCGGCGGGGCGCTGGACGGCGGCCCGGTGGAGATCGACGCGTCCACGTCGTCCCAGTTCGTGAGCGCGCTGCTGCTCTCCGGCCCGCGCTTCAACCAGGGCGTGGAGGTCCGCCACATCGGCGCGACACTGCCGTCACTGCCCCACATCCGGATGACCGTCGGCATGCTGCGCCGTGTCGGCGCCCAGGTGGACACCCCGGAGTCGGGCGGCGAGCCGAACGTCTGGCGGGTCACGCCGGGTGCGCTGCTCGGCCGGGACCTGACGGTGGAGCCGGATCTGTCCAACGCCCAGCCGTTCCTGGCGGCGGCGCTGGTGACCGGCGGCAAGGTGCTCGTCCCGGACTGGCCGGCCCGGACCACCCAACCCGGTGACCGGCTGCGGGAGATCTTCACCGAGATGGGCGGCTCCTGCCAACTGACGGAGTACGGACTGGAGTTCACCGGATCGGGCGGAATCCACGGCATCGATGTCGACCTGGGCGACGTAGGCGAACTCACCCCCGGCATCGCGGCCGTGGCCGCCCTCGCCGACTCCCCCTCCACGCTGCGCGGTGTGGCGCATCTGCGGCTGCACGAGACGGACCGGCTGGCCGCGCTGACCAAGGAGATCAACGAACTGGGCGGTGATGTGACGGAGACCGCCGACGGGCTGCACATCCGCCCGCGCGCGCTGCACGGCGGGATCTTCCACACGTACGAGGACCACCGCATGGCCACCGCCGGCGCGGTCATCGGCCTCGCGGTGCAGGGCGTGCAGATCGAGAACGTGGCGACGACGGCGAAGACGCTGCCGGACTTCCCCGACCTGTGGACCGGGATGCTCGGGAGCGGCGGGGCGTAGGGGACTCACGCCATGCGCCGCTACGGCAAGCACACCGACGAGGACGACATCCGCACGCGCCCGAACCGCAAGGGCAACCGGCCGCGGACGAACATCCGCCCCAAGCACGAGGACGCGGCCGAGGGAATGGTCCTCACCGTCGACCGCGGCCGTCTGACGTGCCTCGTCGACGACCGGGTCGTCCTGGCGATGAAGGCCCGCGAACTGGGCCGCAAGGCGGCGGTGGTCGGCGACCTGGTGCACCTCGTCGGCGACCTCTCCGGCAAGAAGGACACCCTCGCCCGCATCGTCCGTATCTCCGACCGCACCTCGGTGCTGCGCCGCACCGCGGACGACGACGACCCGTACGAGCGCGTGGTCGTCGCCAACGCCGACCAACTCGCCATCGTCACCGCGCTCGCCGACCCCGAACCGCGTCCCCGCCTGATCGACCGCTGTCTGGTGGCGGCGTTCGACGGCGGCCTGGAACCGCTGCTGGTGCTCACCAAGTCGGACCTCGCCCCGTCCGACAAGCTCCTGGAACTGTACGGCGCCCTGGACATCCCGTATGTCGTCACCAGCCGCGAGGAACTGGAGAGCGGCGACGCGGCGGACCGGGTGCACGAGCAACTCGACGGCAAGATCACGGCGTTCGTGGGCCACTCCGGCGTCGGCAAGACCACGCTGGTCAACGCGCTGGTGCCGGAGGACCGCAGGCGCAGCACCGGACATGTGAACGCGGTGACCGGGCGCGGCCGGCACACCACGACCTCGGCACTCGCGCTGCCGTTGCTCGACGGCGGCTGGGTCATCGACACCCCGGGCGTACGGTCCTTCGGCCTGGCCCACATCGATCCGTCCCGTGTGATCCACGCGTTCCCCGACCTCGAACCCGGCACGGAGGGCTGCCCGCGCGCGTGCAGCCACGACGAGCCGGACTGTGCGCTGGACGACTGGGTGGCTCAGGGACATGCTGATCAGACACGGCTGTATTCCCTGCGCCGGCTACTGGCGACGCGGGAACGCAAGGAGGGCGACTGACGCCGTGTTCTTCGGCGTTGTTCGCCTGTGACCTCCGCGTTGTTTGTCTGCGCACACGCCCGGTAAGTGCATAATCGCACCGAGCCGGATCCAAGACTGACCAAGCATGACGAAGCATGAACAAGCATGACGAAGCGGTCACGGAACGCGGACTTACGGGAGGACAGCACATGGCGTGGCTGCTGGTCATCGTCGCCGGGTTGCTCGAAACCGGCTTCGCCGTCTGCCTGAAGCTGTCGCACGGCTTCACCAGGCTGTGGCCGACCATCGCGTTCTGCATCTTCGCACTGGGCAGCTTCGGCCTCCTGACCCTGTCCCTGAGGAAGCTCGACGTGGGCCCGGCCTACGCGGTGTGGACGGGCATCGGCGCGGCGGGCACCGCCGTCTACGGCATGATCTTCCTCGGCGACGTCGTGTCGACGCTGAAACTCGTCTCGATCAGCCTGGTGATCGTGGGCGTCATCGGGCTCCAGCTGTCGGGCTCGGCGCGCTGAGCGCGTGTGTACAGACCCCCGTCCGGATCAGGCCCCTCGGGCCCGGGTGCGGGTTTGTGCAACGCGCTGACGCCGGTTCAGGCCAACTGCCGGTGCAGCGCGCCCCGTACGAGATCCGCGACGCCTCCCTCGCCCGGCGGGGCCGCCACGCAGGACAGCGCCAGCCGGACGACCAGCTCGCAGGAGCGGGCCAGGTCGGCGGCGTCCGACTTGCGGGTGCCGGGTCCGGACAGCACCGCCACCGCACGGTCACGGACTAGGGCCACCAAGTCGCCGGGGGAGGGCAGCGGCCCGTCCGCCCGCCGCTGCGCCGGCACCGCCGAGGAGGACGGCACGGCCGAGAGCGTCGGCGAGGGCAGCCACTCGTTCCAGCAGCCGGTGAGCATGGCCCGTACGAGCGCGTTCTCCCGGGCCGCCGACGCGGTCCACTCGGCGGTGGCGGTGAGCCGCTCGCGGGCGTCGTGGTCGGCGGCGAGGGCCCGCTCGACGCCTGCGAGATAGGCGTCGGCCTCTCTGCGTACGAGGGCCCTGGCGAGCCCCTCCTTGCTCCCGAACTCGTTGTACAGCGTCTGCCGGGACACCCCGGCCGCCGCGGCCACATCCACCATCCGCACGGCGGCCCACGGCCGCCGCGACAGCGCCGTGTAAGCGGCGTCCAGCAGGGATTCCCGCGCTGCAGGCATCATCGCCTCCCGAGCCCGACCGACTCTGCGCCCAGGTTTGACGCGCCCGGCGGCACTGTCAAGGGTTCGCGAGGGCACAAGGGGGCGCGCGACGTCCCGCCGGAGGCCGCTGGGGGGAGCGAGCCCCGTGCACACGGTTCCCCCACATCTCGCTGTAGCCCGCCCGCGACCACGAAAGATACGGTTCACGCATGGCCGACTACCTCGACGACCTCCGCTTCGCCCACGTCCTCGCGGACGCCGCCGACGCGACGACAATGGCCCGCTTCAAGGCTCTCGACCTGAAGGTGGAGACGAAGCCGGACATGACTCCGGTGAGCGAAGCGGACAAGGCCACCGAGGAACTCATCCGCGGCCAACTGCAACGCGCCCGCCCCCGGGACGCGGTCCTCGGCGAGGAGTACGGCATCGAGGGCACCGGCCCCCGGCGCTGGGTCGTCGACCCGATCGACGGCACCAAGAACTACGTACGCGGCGTCCCCGTCTGGGCGACGCTGATCTCCCTGATGGAGGCGGGCGACGGGGGCTACCAGCCCGTCGTCGGCGTCGTCTCCGCTCCCGCGCTGGGCCGCCGCTGGTGGGCCGCGAAGGGGCACGGGGCGTTCACCGGCCGCAGCCTCTCCTCGGCCTCCCGGCTGCATGTCTCCCGCGTCTCGAAACTGTCCGACGCCTCGTTCGCGTACTCCTCACTCAGCGGCTGGGAGGAGCAGGGGCGGCTGAACGGCTTCCTGGACCTCACCCGCGAGGTGTGGCGCACGCGCGCGTACGGCGACTTCTGGCCGTACATGCTGGTCGCCGAGGGCGCCGTCGACATCTGCGCCGAGCCCGAGCTGTCCTTGTGGGACATGGCCGCGAACGCGATCGTCGTGACGGAGGCGGGCGGCGCCTTCACCGGCCTCGACGGCCGCCCGGGCCCGCACAGCGGAAACGCCGCCGCGTCGAACGGTCTGCTGCACGACGAGCTGCTGGGGTACCTCAACCAGCGCCGCTGACCGACACGCGCCCTCTTGTTGACCGCGCCTTTGCCTGCCACCCTGAGAGTCCCGCACCTTGTGAATTTGTGAAACGATGAACAAACGGCGGGGACACCACAGGAGGTGGCTGCATCCATGCTCGTCCGCGACGCCATGAGCACGGTGGTCCTCACCATCGGCCCGACCCACACCCTTCGCCAGGCCGCCGCGCTGATGTCCACCCGCCGGGTGGGCGCAGCCGTCGTCCTCGACCCGGACGCCGGCGGCATCGGCATCCTCACCGAACGCGACATCCTGATCTCCGTCGGCCTGGGCCAGGACCCGGACACGGAGTGCGCGCACGCGCACACCACCACCGAGGTCGTGTTCGCGGCCCCGTCCTGGACCCTGGAGGAGGCCGCGCACGCCATGGCGCACGGCGGTTTCCGGCACCTGATCGTGCTCGACCACGACGAGCCCGTCGGCATCGTCTCGGTCCGCGACATCATCCGCTGCTGGGCTCCACTGCGGCAGCGGGTGCCGGCCTGAGCGCACGCGCACGGGCCGGATCCCCTGCCTGAAGGAGATCCGGCCCTCGTCACCCCAGCCAAACCCAGCCTCGATCCTGCATTGGATTTAATCCAAATCAATCAAAGCTCTAAAGCCACACCCATTCAGGACCTGGTCCGCTTGCTGTTAAAGTGGTCCGCATGAGCGACCTTCTGGAGCGACTGCGCGGACGCGGATGGCGGATGACCGCGCAGCGGCGCGTCGTGGCCGAGGTCCTCGACGGCGAACACGTCCACCTGACGGCCGACGAGGTCCACGCGCAGGCCGTGACCAAGCTGCCCGAGATCTCCCGGGCGACCGTCTACAACACCCTGGGCGAGCTGGTCTCCCTCGGCGAGGTGCTTGAGGTCGCCACCGACAAGCGCGCCAAGCGGTACGACCCGAACGCCCACCGGCCGCACCACCACCTGGTCTGCGCCCAGTGCGGCGCCATCCGGGACGTCCACCCCACCGGCAACCCGCTGGCCGACCTCCCCGACACGGAGCGCTTCGGCTTCACGGTCTCCGACGTCGAGGTGACCTACCGCGGCGTGTGCCCGAACTGCGCATCGGCATAGGCACCACGCAGGACTGCGAGCCCCGGCACTGATCCAGTGCCGGGGTTTTGTGCTGCGTACGCCCCTTCCAGTATCTGACGGTCCGTCATATCGTCTGCGGCACCCACCAGTCCGTTCCGCACTCCGCGAGGAGACACCGTGGGAGAGCCGTATCCGAAACTCAGCGCCAGTGATCTGACCCGAACCTTCGGCCGGGGCCCCGGGGCCGTCCATGCCCTCGGCCCCCTCGATCTGGCCGTCGCCCCAGGCGAGTTCGTCTGCCTCGTCGGCCCCTCGGGCTGTGGCAAGTCCACGCTGCTGCGCATCGCCGCGGGCCTGCTCCGCCCGAGCACGGGCCGCCTGGAGATCCGTACCTCCAGCCCGCGCCCGGCCGCCATGATCTTCCAGGACTACGGCATCTACGACTGGAAGACCGTCCGCGCCAACGTCCGCTTCGGCCTGGACATCCAGCGCGTCCCGCGCCGCGAGGCGAACGCGCGCGCCGACGCCTGGCTGACCCGCATGGGCCTGGCCGACTTCGCCGACGCCTACCCGGCCACGCTGTCGGGAGGCATGCGCCAGCGCGTGGCGATCGCCCGGGCACTCGCGGTGGAACCCGAACTCCTCCTCATGGACGAGCCGTTCGCCGCACTCGACGCCCAGCTCCGCATGATCCTCCAGGACGAACTCCTGGGCATCACCCAGTCGCTGAGGACGACGACCCTCTTCATCACCCACAGTCTGGAGGAGGCGATCGTCCTCGGAGACCGCGTCCTGGTGATGTCGGCCCGCCCGGGCCGGCTCATCGCCGAGCGCCTGCCGCCGTTCCCGCGCCCGCGCACCGGCGACATCCGCTCCGCCCCCGAATTCACCGCGCTGAAGGGCGAACTGTGGGACCTGCTGCGGAAGGAGGCGGTGCCGGCATGACGACGATCGCTCCCGACCGTGAATCGGTCCTGGTCCGCGCGCCGGGCCCGCACGAACTCCATCCCGTACGCACCCACCGCCGCCGACGCGCCCTGGAACTGTCCCTGGCGGTCGCCGTCCCCCTCGCGCTGATCCTGCTCTGGCAACTGGCCGCCGCCCAGGCGTGGATCGACGACCGCGTCTACCCGGCCCCGTCCACGATCCTCGCCGACGGCTGGGACCGCGCCGCGGCCGGCGACCTCTGGCCGGACGTGTGGGCGACCCTGAAACGCGTCCTGGCGGGCTACGCCATCGGCACCGGGGCCGGCTACGCCCTGGGCCTGCTGATGGGCTCCCTGTCGCTCGTACGGGCGGCGCTGGAGCCGCTCCTGGACGCCCTGTACGTCGTGCCGAAACTGGCCCTGCTGCCCGTCTTCCTGAACATGTTCGGCCTGGGCGAGGGCCCGCAGGTGGCCCTGGTGGCGACGACGGTCTTCTTCTTCGTCTGGATCTCGACGATGTCCGCGGTGATGTCGATCCCCTCCGGCCACCGTGACGCGGGCCAGGTCTTCGGTGCCTCGCCCTGGCAGATGTTCCGGCACGTCCTGCTGCCCGCCTCCCTCCCGTCGGTCCTGGTCGGCGCACGGATCGCGGCGGGCGTGGCGGTCCTCGTCATCGTCGCGTCGGAACAGATCGCCGCGACGAACGGCCTCGGCCATCTCATCTTCGACTCCCGGGCGCTCTTCCAGAACGACGTCATGTTCGTCGGCATCGTCTGCGTGGCCGTCCTGGGCGTGCTCTTCTCCGAACTGGTACGGGTCGCGGGCCGGTTGCTCACACCGTGGGCGCCACGGGACAGGGGACGGGGCCAGTCATGAGGATCGGTTTGTTTCGTTTCATGAGGATCGGTTTGTTTCGTTCGTACGGTGTCGCAGTCGTCGTCGCCGCGCTGCTGGCGTCGGCGGGCTGCTCGGCGTCGCCGTCGTCCCGCTCGGAACCTCAGGCGGACGCGGCTTCACGCACGGTCCGCCCGGTGCGGGGCTGCGGTGAAGCGTCGTGGACGGACCCCGCCGACATGTCCCCGAAGCGACAGCCGGCGCGCTGTGAGCCGGGCGCCCCCGCGCCGCGCCGACTGCCCGAGACACGGAAACTGACGATCGCGACGGGGACGCTGAGCGCGGAGTATGTGGCACCGCTGCAAGTCGCCATCGACAAGGGCGAGTTCGAGCGGGAGGGCCTGGACGTCACCCTGAGGGTGCTGCCCACGCCGGACGCCCTGCCGTTGCTGGCCAGGGGCGAGATCGACGCGCTCTGGGCGGCGCCGGAGGCGGCGGTGATGAACGGGCTGCGGGGCGGCTTCGACATCAAGTGGGTCGCCGGGAACTTCTCCCCCGACCCCGCGTCGAAGAGCGGCCTGTGGGTCCGCCTGAAGGACGGCGAGAGCGCGGACCGGGTGACCATGGCCGGCCGCACGCTGGGCACGATGATCGGCAAGGGCTCCGTGATCGCGTACCCGATGGAACAGGCCCTGGAGCGGCACGGCGGCGGTCTGGACAAGATCCAGTACCAGCAGCTCGGCTCCGCCGACGTCCTCACCGCCCTCCAGAACGGCGGCGTCGACTCCGCCTGGCTCCTCGACCCGGTCTGGCGCACGGTCGACGGCACACCCGGATACGCCTTCCTGGGCGGCCAGCCCCCCGGCGAGCCCCTGGGCGGCCTGCTGTACGGCCCGAGCCTGCTGAACGACGACATGGACGCGGGCGTGGCGCTGATCCGGGCGTACATCCGCACGGTGAACTCGTACTTCGCGTCCGACTACAAGAAGGATGCGAGCTTCGTCACATATTTGGCGAACCTCCTCAAGGCAGACGAGTCGACCCTCAAGTCGACCCCGCCCCTCCGCATGGACTGGGAAATCCGCGCGGGCACGACAGACCGCCTCCAGTCGGCGTACGCCGCCCAGGGCGTGGCCGAAGGCGATCTTCTACCGGAGTCACAGACAGTCAACCGAGCCCTCTACGAGGAGGCGGTGGGCCACCGCCCCTGACACACTCAGGGCCCGGATCCCTGTCAGGATCCGGGCCCTAAGTCTTCAGTAGCGGGGACAGGATTTGAACCTGCGACCTCTGGGTTATGAGCCCAGCGAGCTACCGAGCTGCTCCACCCCGCGTCGGTGAACGCAACATTACGTCAGCGACGCAGGCAGAGGCAAATCGCTTCACCGAGCCCCCGAGCGGCGCACAGCTGCGGGCATGCGTGCCGCCTGGGGCGGCACGGGTGGGCGATGGGGGTCCCCCCGCTTGAGCGAAGTCGAGGGTGGGGGGAGGCACCCCGGCAGCGCCCGGCTCGCGACCCACCCGCCCCAGCCAAACGCCGGTCAACCCGCGAACCGGCTCCAGCACAGGCGCCCCGTCACGCCGACAGTTCCTCCCGCAGCGCGTCCCGCAACCGCCCCGCCCGCTCCGCGACCTCCACCGGCCCCAGCGTCACCGCACGGTCGGCCCACCGCTGCCCCTCGGCCAACTCCCCACGACGGGCGTAGACCAGGGCGAGCCGCAACGCCGCCCGCCCGTGCCCCGCGTCAGCAGCCCGCGTCCACCACACCGCCGCCTCGGGCTCACTCCCCTCCCGGGCCAGCAGCAGCCCGAGATTGAACGCCCCGTTGCGGGACCCGGCTTCCGCGGCCTCCCGATACCACCGAGCCGCCTCCACCACATCGCCCCGCGCGGCGGCCAGCATCCCGACCCGCACCTGCGCCCGCCGATGCCCTTGCGACGCCGCCCGCTCGTACCACTCCTCGCACTCGCTACGCTCCCGCACCGGCTCCCCGAGCTCATGCGCGGGCTGCGGCGGCCGCCGCGCATCCAGCACGGTCGCCAGCCGATACGCGGCCTCCGCGCTCCCGCCCCCCGCCGCACACCGCAGATGCCGCTCGGCCGTCCGCTCGTCCCCTTCCCGCAGCCGCGCGATCCCGACCTGAAGCGCCGCCTCCGTATGCCCGGCGGCCGCGGCACGCTCGTAGCACCGCAGCGCGACCTCGTCCTCGCTCCGCCCGGCGTACAGGATCCCGAGGTTGAACGCGGCGTCCACGCTCCCGGCCTCCGCAGCCTTGGAGAACCACGGCTCGGCACCGGCCGTGTCACCGCCCTGGAGCAGCAGGATCGCCAGCGCGTTCGCCGCCTCGCGGTGCCCGGCGTACGCCGCACGCCGGTACCACTGCTCGGCCTGCGCGGTCCGCCCCTGCTCGGCGCAGAGCAGCCCGAGGTTGTACGCGCCGTTGACGTCGCCGGCGTCCATCGCGGCCCGGTACCACCGCTCGGCGGTCTGGGTCTCGCCGCGCTCGGCATGCAGCGCGCCCAGCGCGTTCGCCGCGTTGCCGTCGCCGTCCTGGGCTGCCCGCAGCCACCACACGGCGGCACTCTCGGAGTCGCCCGCGTCCCGCAGCAGGAACCCGAGCGCGCAGGCGGCGCGCGCCTCGCCGTCCTTGGCGGACGTCAGATACCAGCGCCCGGCCTCCTTCAGCTCCCCGCGCTTCTCCAGGATCGCCCCGAGGTGCAGCGCGGCCCGCCGGTGCCCGCGCGCGGCGGCCTGCCGGTACCACTGCTCGGCCTCGCCCACGAGCGACGCCCCGTCACCGTCGTCGGCCCCGGTCTCGGCCTCCTGCGCAGCCGCGCGGTCGATCGCCCGCGCAAGCCGGTAGGCCGCCTCCCGGTGCCCCCGCTCCGCCGCGGCCCGCATCCATGCGCCGGCCCCGTCGTCGCCCCGGTGCTCCAGCAGATCGGCGAGCGCGTAGGCGCCGAGGGCATGGCCCTGCTCGGCGGACTGGCGCAGCCAGTACTCGGCGGCCGGCTCGTCGCCGCGCTCACGGTGGTGACGGCCCAGCGCGTGCGCGGCAGCCGCGGACCCGGCGACGGCGGCGATACGCCACCAGCCGGCGGCCTCGTCGGCGTACCCGCGCTGGTGCAGAAGGACACCCAGGTTGTTGGCGGCGGCCCGGTCACCAGCCGCGGTGGCGGCGCGCAGCCGGGGTTCGGCTCCGTCGAGGTCGCCGCGGCGCAGCAGCATGGCCCCGAGGACACTCATCGCCTCGGCGTCACCGGCTTCGGCGGCGAGCCGCTGCCGGGCCTCCTCGGCGGCCTCACCGGTTTCGTCCCGGTCCGCGGACTGGCCGAAATCCTTCACACGACGCTCAAGATCGGTCACAGGAGAGGCTGCAGGCGACGGGATTTCAGGCGCGGACATATCGCCCGCAGACTCCGAAATGCCGGCAGGCTCCCCAAACCGCTCTGTCTCCAACAGAGTTGCCTTGTCCCCCATAACGTCCATCGTCGCACCACCTGCAACCTGGGTACACCTGGTATACCGCAGCCAGTGAGGTCACTTCAGCGTTTTGTCGACATACCCACAGAACGACAAGTCAAACACAGCTCCCTCAACTCCCCACAGCGGCAGGACCGTCCCACAGGTCGGCACATGCGTTCGCACACACCGAAGGCCCGGATCCCTTTCAGGATCCGGGCCTTCGCCATCAGTAGCGGGGACAGGATTTGAACCTGCGACCTCTGGGTTATGAGCCCAGCGAGCTACCGAGCTGCTCCACCCCGCGCCGTTGTTCGGCAACCGTACCACGGCGCGGGGCGGTCTCGATCAACTGCTGTCCGGGCTCCCGCTCGGACTGGGACTGCCGCTCGGGCTGCCGCTGGGGCTGGGACTGGCCCCGCTGTTCCCGCCGCTGTTGCTGTCGGCCTGCGCCTGCGCCTCCTCGGCCCGCCGGAGCGCCTCTTGGAGGTCGTCCTGCGCCCGTCCGTACGCCTCCCAGTCACCCTTCGTCAGGGCTTCCTGGCCGGCGTCGAAGGCCTCCTGGGCGTCGTTCAACGCCTCTTGGACCGTCGGGTTGGTGGACGACGACGGCGGCGGTGGCGTATCGGCGTCGTCCGGTGGTGGCTCGGTCGTCGCGGCCTCTGCTCCGAAGACCTTGTCGAGGGCCTCGTCGAGAGTGTCCTCGAAGGCGGTATTGCCGTTGTAGGTCACCAACACCTTGCGCAGCAGTGGGTATTTGAGTCCGCCACCACGGACGTAGACAGGTTCGACGTACAACAGCCCCCCGTCCAGTGGCACGGTCAGCAGATTGCCGTACTCGACTTCGGAGTCGCCGCCTCTGAGCAGCCTGATGGACTCGGCGATGTCCTGTTCGGAGTTGAACTGGCTCTGCACCTGTTTGGGTCCGTCGACAGTCGTGCTCGTCGGCAGTTTCAGGATTCTGATCTTGCCGTAGTCGCTGGTGCCCGCTTCGGCGTCGACCGCCATGAACGCGCTGAGGTTGTCCCGCCCGTTGGGCGTCAGCGTCGTCGTCAGCGAGAACGCCTGCGCCTCCTGGTCGGGCATCTTCAGGCTCTGGTAGTACGGCGGCACCGCGTCGCCCGAGTTGTTGGTCGGGTCGTCCGGCACCTGCCACACCTCGCTGCCGCTGAGGAACGTGTCCGCGTCCTCCACGTGGTAGCGGGTCAGCAGCTCGCGCTGGACCTTGAACAGGTCCTGCGGGTACCGGAGATGGGCCATCAGCTCCTTGGAGATCGCGCTCCTGGGCTCCACCGTGTCCGGGAAGGCCTTCATCCAGGTCTTCAGGACCGGGTCCTGGGTGTCCCACTGGTAGAGCTTGACCTCACCGGTGTACGCGTCGACGGTCGCCTTCACCGAGTTGCGGATGTAGTTGACCTGGTTCTGCTGGGCCACCACCGCACGCTGGTTGTTGGTGGCGGTCAGCGAGTCGGCTGTCGAGGAACCGAGGGTCGTACGGGACGAGTACGGGTAGCCGTTCGTCGTCGTGTACGCGTCGACGATCCACTGGATCTTGCCGTTCACGACCGCCGGGTAGGCGTCGCCGTCGATGGTGAGCCACGGCGCCACCGCCTCGACGCGTTCCTTGGGCGTGCGGTTGTACAGAATCCGCGAGCCCTCGCCGATCGCGCCGGAATAGAGGATCTGCGGCTCACTGAACGTCAGCGCATACGCGGCCCGGTTGACCGGATTGTCGAGATTGACGCCGCTGTCGCCCTCATAACTGTACGTCTTCTCGCCGCTGTCGTCGGAGTAGTCGATCTCCTTCTGCGGACCGCCGACGATCGAGTACGTGTTGGTCCTCTCGCCGTAGTAGATCCGCTGCTCATACGTCCCCAGGTCGCCTTCGGACGGCAGGTTGGACTCCGTGAACACCGGGCGGCCCTCGGAGTCGACCTCGGTGCCCTTGGCGGCGACCACGCCGTACCCGTGGGTGTAGCGGAAGTGGTCGTTGATCCAGTTGTTCTTCGGAATGCCGTTGAGGTTCAGCTCACGCAGACCGATGACCGTGTCCTGGTCCTGACCGTTCTCGCTGTAGCGGTCGACGTCCAGGTTGGTCGGGAACGCGTAGTAGTTCCGGATCTGCTGGAGCTGCTGGTACGTGGGCGAGACGACGTTCGGGTCCATGATGCGGATGCTCGCCGTGGAGTCCACGTCGTCCCGCAGCTTGGTCGCGTCCTCGGTCTGGCTCACACCGCTGTAGTCGGTGACCTTGGTGTCGTCGATGCCGTAGGCCTTGCGCGTCGCCTCAAGGTTCTTCTCGACGTACGGCGCTTCCTTGGCCTGCTCGTTGGGCTGAACCTGGAACTGCTGGACGATCGCCGGGTACAGACCGCCGATGAGGATCGCCGACAGCACCATCAGGCCGAAGCCGATCAGGGGCAGCTGCCAGGTACGCCGCCACAGGGTGGCGAAGAACAGCAGCGCGCAGATCACGGCGATGCAGAACAGGATCGTCTTGGCGGGCAGATAGGCGTTCGCGTCGACGTACCTCAGGCCCGTCCAGTTGTCGGTCGCCTTGAAGTCGCTGGACTTGACCGCGAGGCTGTACCGGTCGAGCCAGTACGCGACCGCCTTCAGGGCGACGAAGCTGCCGATGAGCACCGACAGATGCCCGGTGGCCGCGGAGGTGGCGCGCGCACCCGGGCTGGTGATGCGCAGCCCGCCGTAGAGGTAGTGCGTGAGCGCGGCGGCGATCGCGGAGAGGATCGCGGCGGCGAAGCCGAAGCCGAGCAGGAAGCGGTACCAGGGCAGGTCGAAGGCGTAGAAGGAGACGTCGAGATGGAACTGCGGGTCCTTCTCGTTGAACGGCACGCCGTTGACCCACATCAGCCAGGTCCGCCACTGCCCTGACGCCGAAGCGCCCGCGATCAGGCCGATCAGGGAGGTGATGCCGAACAGCAGCCACTTCTTGTACGGCGCGATGCCCATGCGGTAGCGGTCGAGGTTCTGCTGCTCCATCGACATGGCGCTCAGCGGCGGGCGCAGCCGGTGGGCCAGCCAGATGTTGAAGCCGACCGCGAGGGCCATCAGCAGACCGAAGACGGAGAACAGCCCGATCTTGGTCCACAGCGTGGTCGTGAACACGGACGAATAGTGCACCGACCGGTACCAGAGCCAGTCGGTCCAGAAACCCGCGAACATGGTGAACGCCATGCCGAGTACGGCAAGGACGCCCAGCGTCATGAGGAGGGTCCGGACCCGCCGGGACGGGCGGCCCACTCTGATCCGTGGCCCCGTCGGGCCTCCGCCGCGGTCCGGCATCTGGAAAGCCAAGGTGTGCACCTCGAAGTTCGCTGTTGGTCTGTCGGGCCCCCGAGTCCGCGGGCCGTCCGAAGGGCCCCGTGATCGTAGGCCCTCACCTATGCAACTTACTCACGCTTTACTCGGTTCCCGATTCCGGCTGTGGGCTGTGAACGAGGCAGGATTGTGACCATGTCCAACACTCCCATGGCAGCGAGCCCCCTGACCCGGGCCGTACTCGAGATCGACGAGTACGTGTCCGGACTCGGCTGGGACCAGCCCGCGCGCCTCTTCGCCCTCGTAGACACCGCCCGGTTGCGGGCCGAACAGCCCTCGCTGGCGGACCGGCTCGGTCTGGGGGATGAGCAGGAGACCTCCGGTCTCACCCCGATCGAGCAGGACGAGGTTCCGACGGGCAAGCCGCTCGACGAGTTCCTCGGCACCATCGCCTGGCCCGACGCGGTGGTCGGCTGCGCGCTCAGCGTGGAACGCCTGATGCTGCCGCCGTCCGCCGAAGCGTCCGTCCCGGAGGGCATGAGCGAGAAGAAGCTCACCCGGTGGGTCGCCGACCACCCGGAGCGCCAGGAGGTCCGTATGACGGTCGCCGTCCTGCGGGAGGGGTCACGCGAATCGGCCCTGAGGCTGCGCGAGAAGGACACGCCCACGGAGGTCCTCACCGGTTCCGAGCTGGTGCCGGGGCTGGCGCAGGCGCTGGCGGCCACGTTCGAGGAGTAGCTCCGGGATTCGAGGAGTAGCTCGCTTCGAGGATTGGCTCGCTCCGAGGAATGGCTTGGGCTTCGAGGATTGGCTTGGGCTTCGAGGAATGGCCCGGGCGGCTACTTCGCGGTGCACGTCGGCAGGTCGGCGGTGTCGCCGCTGCGGATGTCCTCAAGGGCGCCGAGGGCGTCGTCGAGGGTCTTCACCTTGACCAGGGTGAGGCCATCGGGGGTGTCGTCGGCGGCGGCCTCGCAGTTGTCGGCGGGCGTCATGAAGTACTGGGCGCCCTTGTCGCGCGCGGCGACGGTCTTCAACTCGACGCCGCCGATCGGGCCGACCTCGCCGTCGTCGTCGATGGTGCCCGTCCCGGCGACGAACGACCCGCCGGTGAGGCTGCCCGGCGTGAGCTTGTCGTAGATGCCGAGCGCGAACATCAGGCCGGCGCTCGGTCCGCCGACGTCGGCGAGCTTGATGTCGATGGTGAACGGGAAGGTGTGGTCGGTCCCGGCGGAGATCCCGACGATGGCGCGCTCCTCGCCGGCGTCGTCGGACTTCGCGGTCCGGATGGTGACCTCCTCGGTCTTGGTCGCCTCCCGCTGTTCCTTCTCCGCGGCGGCCTGCTCCTCGGCGGGCACGATGGTGAAGTCGACGTCCTCACCGGGCTTGTGCTTGGTCACCAGTTCGGCGACGTCCTCGGGCTCCTTCACGGTCGTACCGTCGACGGCCTTGATCACATCGCCGGCGTGCAGCTTGCCCTCGGCCGGGGAGTCCTTCAGGACGGTCGAGACGATCACCCAGGACTCCACCGGGATGTCCAGCGCCTCCAGGGCGGCGACCTTGGCGCTCTCCTGGGACTGGCTGAACTCCTCGGCGTTCTCCTGGGTGGACTCCTCCTCGGTCTGGCCGTCCGGGTAGACCGTGTCGTGCGGCACGACCGCGTTGTCGCGCGTGAGCCAGCCGTAGACCGCCTCGACGAGGTTCATCCGGTAGTCGGCGCTGGTGACGCGCACCGTGGTCATGTTCAGATGCCCGCTCGTCGGATACGTCTTCCGCCCGTCGATCTGCAGCACCGGCTCGCCGTCGTGGTCCCCGAGCGTGTTCACCGTCGGCCCCGGCGACATCTCCGAGTACGGCACGTTGATGAAGACCCCGGCGCACAGGAGCGCTATCAGCATCAGGGTGGAGGCGAGCATCGTCGCAGTGCGGCGTGGCATGGAACGACAGTACGGGACGCTGCTGTGAGCGGACCTTCCGGGCCGTCCGTCCGGGCGGCCACCCCCGGTCACGTACGGGTGCGGGGCTTCTCCATGGCCTCGCGGAAGCGCGCGTACCCGTCGAGCTCTGGGCCGTCACCCCGCGTCCTCCGGGTCCGGTTGGCCCAACTGCCCCACAGGCCGGCACCGATCGCAGCTACAAGCGGAATCAGCAACCAGGCGAGCGCCGCCATGCCGTCCTCCCATCCCCATGAGCGACCGCAACTGACTGATCAGCAGATTAACCAGCTGCACGGACAACGCTCACGCCGGGGGTCGGGTTACGCAACCGGAAGGGCG
The DNA here is from genome assembly GCF_009709555.1 of Streptomyces blattellae. GTDB lineage: Bacteria > Actinomycetota > Actinomycetes > Streptomycetales > Streptomycetaceae > Streptomyces > Streptomyces blattellae. The sequence continues at coordinate 60,144 of NZ_WJBG01000253.1, forward strand.
GCGAGGCTCGGTCAGCAGGCGCCGACCCGCCCTCCCGTCACCCGACCACCACCCCTCAACGACAGCGCTACGCGCCGACCCAGTCTTCGGTGCCGTCCGAGAACTTCTGGTGCTTCCAGATCGGCACCTCGTGCTTGAGGTCGTCGATGAGCTTTCGGCACGCCTCGAAGGCCTCACCCCGGTGCGGGCAGGACACGGCGACGACGACGGCGAGGTCCCCCACCGCGAGGTCGCCCACCCGATGCACGGCCGCGAGCGCGCGCACCGGGAACGCGGCGGCGACCTTCTCGGCGATCCGCCGCATCTCGGCCTCGGCACTGGGATGGCACGAGTAGCCGAGCGCATCGACATCGGCACCCCCGTCGTGATTCCGCACGGTCCCGACGAACAGAGCGGTCCCGCCAGCGGCGTCGTCCCCGACGGCCTTGAACACCTCGTCGAGGGAGAGGGCCGTCTCCCGGATGGCGATCAGCTTGATGGGATCGTGAGCGGCCTGCTCGCCGGGGTGATCGTATGTGGGTGCCATGTCTCCATCGTGCCCCACACCACTGACAACCCGGAACAGAACGTTCACCAGGCACGCGCACGCAGAGCTTCGGAGCCCCCTACAGGACACCCGCTCCGGCCGCACCCACCCGCCTAAACCCGACGCCGCGCCTTCCGCGCCCGCCGCACCACAGCCGCCGCGCCCAACAACGCCACCGTCGCACCCGCCGCACCCGCCGCAGTCGCGTCCTTGCGCCCCAGCCGCCGCCCGGCGACCGTGTGCCGCCCGGAGACCTCCTCCAGCAGCTCCGCAAGGACCTCCTCATTGGTCCACCGCGGCCGCCACCCGGCGTCATGCAGCCGGCTTCCGCTCACCACCCACGGATACATCGTGTAGGCCAGATCTCCCGCCGGGGACGGCGTGAGGCCGATCCGGTGCAGCCGAGCGGCAGCGCCCAGCGCGACCGCGGACGGGAGCTCCATTCGCCGGATCCCGGTCAGCTCCTCGACCTCCTCCTGCTCCAGCCAGCCGTCACATCCGACGGCCAGCTCCCCGTCGGCCTTCTCCAGGACGGCGTACTCCAGAGCACTGCACAGATCCTCGACGTGGCAGAACTGCCAGGCGGGCCGGGACCCGGCGACGACGAGCAGCCGAGGCGATTCGAAGTACCTGGTCAGCGCGGTGTCGGTGCCCCCGACCAGCACCGCGGGCCGGACGACGGTGACATTGAGTCCCGGATGCGCCCGCGGAGCCCGGCGCGCGAGCCGCTCGACCTCCAGCAGGTCCCCGACCCCGGTGGCCTCGGCCGTGGCCCGCAACTCCGCGTCCTCGGACAACGGCAGCTCGTTGTCCGGCAGCGCCCCGTAGACCATCGCCGAGGTACACACCACCACCCGGTGCACCCCGGCCGCCGCGGCCGCGGTCAGCACGGTCTGCGTCCCCCGGACGTTGTACGCCGTACGGGCCGCGGGATCCGTCTCCAGATCCAGGTCGAGCGCCAGATGCACCACCACGTCCGCGCCCCGCAGCTTGTCCGCGATCACGGGGTCCCGCACGTCGAGGATGTGCCACTGCGCCCCCGCGCACTCACCGCGCCGCTCGTCGATCGCGATGACCTGCTTGACCTCCTCGGACACGGCGAGCCGCTCGGTGAGCAGCGCACCGATGCCGGAGGCGGCACCGGTGATCGCGACGACGGGTCCGCGCAGAGCGGACGCAGGCGTGGTTGAGTGGTTTCGCGCTGCGCGAACCTGTGGATCTGGGGAACTCACCGGGCGTCTCCAGCGGTTGTCTTCAGTACGAACGCGAGCGACGCGTGCGTACCAGGTGCATCCATCCTGCCGCAGGCGAAGAGTCGGCGGAGCACCGAGGCCCGAACGGCCCCGGGTGTCTACGCTGGGTGGTGTTATCGGGCAGTCGTGCCGCCGGAGCCAACCGGTGGCCTTAACAGCCGAGGAATCCCGTGAGTGACACCCCATTCGGATTCGGCCTTCCGCCGGAGGAGCCGGAAGACGGCGACGAGGGCAAGAAGAAGGACCAGCAGAGCGGCGGTGGTCAGGGCCCGGCCAACCCGTTCGGTTTCGGCGGGCTGCCCGGAGCTTCAGGCCCCGGCGCGGACAATCCGTTCGCGGCCATGTTCGGCTCGCTGAACCCCCCCGACCTGGGCGCCGCGTTCCAGCAGCTCGGCCAGATGCTCTCGTACGAGGGCGGGCCGGTGAACTGGGACATGGCCAAGCAGATCGCCCGCCAGACGGTCTCCCAGGGCACGTCGGACGGCGTCAAGGACGCAAGCGTCGGCCCCGCCGAGCGCACCGCGGTCCAGGAGGCCGTCCGTCTGGCCGACCTGTGGCTCGACGACGTGACATCGCTGCCGTCCGGCGCGGGCACCGCCGTGGCGTGGAGCCGCGCGGAGTGGGTCGAGGCGACCCTGCCGGCGTGGCGGGAGCTCGTCGACCCGGTCGCCGAGCGCGTCGGCGCGGCCATGGGCGACGTCCTGCCGGAGGAGATGCAGGCCATGGCGGGCCCGCTGATCGGCATGATGCGTTCCATGGGCGGCGCCATGTTCGGCACGCAGATCGGGCAGGCCGTCGGCGTGCTCGCGGGCGAGGTCGTCGGCTCGACCGACATCGGCCTGCCGCTCGGCCCGGCCGGCAAGGCCGCGCTGCTGCCGTTGAACATCGAGGCGCTGGGCAAGGACCTCGGTGTGCCGAAGGAGGAGGTGCGGCTGTATCTCGCCCTGCGCGAAGCCGCCCACCAGCGCCTCTTCGCGCACGTGCCGTGGCTGCGCTCGCACCTGTTCGGCGCAGTCGACGGGTACGCGCGCGGGATCAAGGTCGACACCGCCAAGCTGGAGGACGTGGTCGGCCAGTTCGACCCGCAGAACCCCGAGCAGCTGCAGGACGCCCTCCAGCAGGGCATGTTCCAGCCGGAGGACACGCCCGAGCAGAAGGCCGCCCTGGCCCGTCTGGAGACGGCTCTGGCGCTCGTCGAGGGCTGGGTGGACGCGGTGGTGCACGCCGCCGCGAAACCCCGTCTGTCGTCCGCCGACGCGCTGCGTGAGACGCTGCGCCGCCGCCGTGCTTCAGGCGGCCCGGCCGAGCAGACGTTCGCCACGCTGATCGGTCTGGAGCTGCGTCCGCGCCGGCTGCGCGACGCGTCGCGTCTGTGGGCCTCGCTCACCGACGCGCGCGGGGTGGACGGCCGCGACGCCCTGTGGGCCCACCCGGACATGCTGCCGACCGCGTCCGACCTGGACGACCCGGACGGCTTCGTGCACCGCGAGCAGCTCGACTTCTCCGAGCTGGACAAGATGCTCGGCGAGGCAGCGGACAAGCCCGACCTCAAGAAGCGGGACAAGGGCGAGGGCGACGACACCGAGTGAGCCTGTACGACGACGCGGTCCTCGTCCTGAAGGGGTACGAGGACCAGGAGGAGCTGCGCCAGGCCTACCTGGAACACCTCGCGGCGCATCCGGACGGCATGTGGAAGGCCTGCAAGGACGGGCACATCACGGCGAGCGCCATGGTGATCGACCCGTCGCGCGAGCGCGTACTGCTGACGCTCCACAAGAAGTTGCGCATGTGGCTCCAAATGGGCGGCCACTGCGAACCGGCCGACGAGACGCTGGCGGCTGCCGCCCTGCGCGAGGCGACCGAGGAGTCGGGGGTGGCGGGCCTGGCCCTGCTGCCCGGGGGTCCTGTGCGCCTGGACCGCCATCACACGCCCTGCGCCTGGCACCTCGACGTCCAGTACACGGCGGTGGCTCCGGCCGGAGCCGTGGAGGCGATCAGCGACGAGTCGCTCGACCTGCGCTGGTTCGCCTACGCCGAGGTGGCGACCGTAGCGGACGAGTCGGTCGTACGACTGCTGGAAGCGACCCGCGCCAGGCTCTGAACGGGTAAGGGGTGACAGCCCTTGCGGTCACCCCTTACCGGTCAGTTCCAGACGTTGCCTCGGTTCTGCCCCCGCGACCCCTGCTGCCCCATGCCGAACTGCGCGGCGGCACCCGAACCGATCTGGGCGTTCTGCGGCGGCAGCAGCTCGCTGGGCTGGACGAGCGCGTAGCCGCTGCCCATGAAGCTGAGTTCCCAGCCCTCACCGGTGTTGCCGCGGCGCCGCCAGATCCCGGAGGAGTGCGTCTGGGCCTGCATCTGCACGCGCAGGGCGGTCGACCAGGCGACGATGGCGTCGGCGTCGCAGTTGACGTACCTGTCGGGGGTCACCTGCATCATCAGCGGGGCGCCCGAGGTCATCAGCGCGACCTTGCCGCGGCCGGTGATGTTGAGCTGGTACTTCCCGGAGCCGGAAATTCCGTAAAGGCTGTCGACGGCGATGACCTCGTGGTGCAGCGAGGAGTCCATGGCGAGGACGTAGCTGCTGTCGACGGTCAGCCCCTCGTGGTCCACCTCCATCACATGGACATGCTGCGCGAGGTTGGCGAGGTAGACCGTGCCCTGCCCGTGGCAGCGCATCAGGCTCAGGCCCTCGCCGGTGCGCGCACGCGCGCGTCCCCGACTGCGGCTCTGGTACTCGGCGTCGAACTCGACGAGCCCCTGGTAGGCAACCATGGTGCCCTTGCGGGCGAGGAGGTCCTCGTGACCGTCCACGGCGACGCGGAGCATCTGCTTGTTCTGCAGGCTCCAACGCTCCTGGGTCTGCTGGTCGTTGTACGCGAAAAGTGGACTCTGCATGGTGGTGCTCCCCCTCAGCCCCGGATCCGGAGACGGTCGGTGCTGTCCTCGCTCGGCTGGACGACGACGATGCCCTGGCCGGAGAAGGCCATCTGGAAGGCCTCGCCGCTGCCCCGGCCGATGAGCGACTGCGCCTTGAAGCTGCGCTTGCCCTTCACCTTGAGGTTCGGGGACCAGGCGACGAGCGCGTCGGGGTCGACGTACGTCTCGTCCTCGCCCCCGCCGCAGTCGACGACGATCGGCTTGCCCCGGGAGGTCAGCGCGACCCAGCCCTGCCCGGAGATCTTGGTGTTCCACAGGCCCTGCCCGGCGAACTTCGCCAGCCCCTTGACCCGTTCGACACTCCAGGAGAGGTGGGCGTCGAAGGCGAGCAGGTTGGTCGCGTTGACGGAGATCCCGTCGCCGTTGAGGTTGATCACGACGACGTTGGCGCCGTAGTCGGCCAGGTAGAGCAGGCCGTCGCCGGAGCACTTCATCAGGGGTGCGCCCTCGCCGGTGGCCCAGTCACGGGCGATCTGACGGACGGCGGGCGGGTTGGGCTCGTACTGGACGAACCCTTCGTAGGCGACCATCGACCCCACGCGCGCGAGGAGGTCGTTTCCGGTCTGCATGGCGACCTTCAGCATGTGGTCGCCGTGGTTCTCCATGCGGGCGGTGACGGGTGCGGGGGCGTAGCCCGCGAGCGGCTGGTTCATGACGGGCTCTCCCTCAGATCTCGTACGGCTGGACGACGATGAAGTTGCCGGGCACGCCGCGGAACTGGAGATTGATGCTCTCTCCCGTGTCGCCGGGGTAGGCGTTGCGGCGCATGCGGACCTGGCTGGAGACGACCACCTGGGAGGCCGCCGACCAGGCGACCACGGCGTTGCAGTCCGCGAACGTCGTGGGCGTGACCGGCAGCACCACGGGCGTGCCGTGCGTCTTCACGATGATCGTGCCGGTACCGGTGAACTGCATCGTGAACAGCGCGCCTCCGGGGATGCCGTGCCCCTCGATGCGGCGGATCTCGTACTGGAGGCTCTCGTCGAAGGCGAGGACGCTCTCGGCGGAGACGCAGATGCCGTCGCCCTGGAGCTCGATGGGGTGCAGCATCGCGGAGTTCTCGGCGAGGAACACCTGGCCCTGGCCGGTACAGCGCATCAGCTGCATCTCCTGGCCGGTCGCGCTGCCCGCGATACGGCCGGCGAAGCCCGCGCCCTTGTAGCTGAAGTCGACCTTGCCCTGGTAGAGCACCATGCTGCCCTGCCGGGCCAGCACGGGCTGACCGCCGACGCCGAGGTCGACGCGGACCATCTTCTTGTTCTGCTGCGTCCAGCGCTGCCCGGTGGGCGTCTCCTTGAACGGCTGGAGCGCGGCGGCGACACCGGGAGCCTGCGGGGTCCCCTGGGGAGCGCCGTACGAGGCTGCCTGCTGGCCGGGGGCCTGCCCGAACTGCGGCTGCTGTCCGTAGCCCGGGGGCGGGGTCGGCTGAGCGTAGCCGGGCGGGGGCGTGGGTGCCTGCGGTGCCTGCGGTGCCTGCGGTGCCTGCGGTGCCTGCGGCTGGGCATAGCCGGGCGGCAGCGGGGCGGACTGGCCAGGGGGCTGGCCGTACGGCGGCTGCTGCTGGCCGGGCGGCTGTCCGTAGGGCGCGGGGGCGGGGGCGGGGGCGGGGGCCTGAGGTGGCACCTCGGCGCCGCCGGGCGGTGTCATCGGGGCGACGACGGTGGGCGCGGGGTGCACGGAGGGTGCGGGCGCCGGGGGCTGGGGCGCGGCCGGCGGAGTGGCCGCGGGCGGGGGCGCGAAGCCCTGCGCGGCGGGCTGCGGTACCGGAGGCGCCGGGGTCGGTGCGGGGGCGGGGTCGGGGCTGGACGGGACTCCGAAGGCGGGCGGCGCGGCGGCCTGCCCGGGCGGAGCGAAACCGGGAGTGGCGCCGGCCTGGGCCTGTGGCTCGGGCGTCTCCTCCTCAAGGACCTCGCCGCCGAAGTTCTTCAGCAGCGCGTCGAGACCACCGTCGAAGCCCTGGCCGACCGCGGCGAACCGCCAGACGTCCTTCAGGTAGAAGTCACCCAGCATCACGGCCCGTTCGGTGGAGAACTCCGAGCCGTTGAAGGAGTAGCGGGCCACTTCCTCGCCACCGGCGACGATGCGGATGTATCCGGGAGCGATCTGCGACATCTGACCCGCGCCGTCGAGCGTCGCAGTGAAGGACAGCTTCTGGATCTGCGGCGGGATCCTGTCGAGCGTGACCCGGAAGGACTCCGTGTCGCCGGCCTGCGCCCCCAGCAGTTGGATGGACTCCTCGGGGGACTTCGGTTGGTTGAAGAAGACGAAGTACCCGTCGTCCGAGAGCCGTTCGTCGGCGTCGAGGCCGAAACAGCTGATGTCGAAGGTCAGCCCGGGGCCCGAGATCTGCACACCTACGTACAGATCCGTGCCCGCGGTGAGGTCACTGATCTTGGCCTTGTGGCCGCGTTGGAATTCCCTGGCCATGCGTAACGACCGTCCCCCATCCCGAATGTGTTTTGCGTCGCGCCAGGCTAACTGCAAACTCGGACACCGGACGAGGTCGGTACAAATCCGGTACACAATCACTCGTCGACGGCGCTTCGGGCGCCGTCAGGAGCTGCGGTCACTCACTGCGCGCGCCGGGCAGATGGGGCAGCCGGTCGGCGGCGACCACCCCTTCGAGATAGCCACGGGCCCGCTCGGTCCGCGGGTACGCCTCCAGCAGACGCCAGAACCGGGGCCCGTGTCCGGGCACAAGCAGATGCGCCAGCTCATGAAGCAGGACGTAGTCGACGACGTACTCGGGCATGCCCTGCAGCCGGTGCGAGAGCCGGATGCTGCTCTCGGCCGGGGTGCACGAGCCCCAGCGCGTGTTCTGGTTGGTGACCCACCGCACTGACGTGGGCTGGGCCCGACCGCCGAAGTACTGGTCCGAGAGCCGCTCCGCCCGCTCGGCGAGGTCGGCGTCGCCCAGCTGCCGCTTGCTCTCCTGGGCGGCGAGCTTGTCGAGCATGACGCTCACCCAGCGCTGCTCCTCCGCCTCGGACATGCGGGCGGGGATGAGCACCACGGTGCGATCGCCCTCGCGGTACGCGGAAACCGTCCTCCGTCTGCGGGCGCTCCGGCGCACTTCGATCGCGCTCGCCCCCGAGCCGCTCGGCGGCGGGCTCGTCGTGCTGCGCTGTGGAGTTCCGGCGCGGTGCAGTGGGTCGGCGGACACGCCCCGACGTTACCCGCTGCACATGGGGGAAGTCTTGACTCCGGGACGGTTCGATTCCGATCCCCCGCACGGCGCCTGATTTGTACGAAGAATACCCACGGCCTGTGGACAACTTTCGGCGTCCGGTGACGCGGGCGGGCATGCTGACATTCGTCGACGGAGCAACACGCTCCAGCGGCAAACAGGGATGTAAGGGGATATCTGGGGATGTTGATAGATATCCCACGATGCCCAGTCATTTCAAGAGATGACCGGGATATCCGGGATCTTTCACGGGGCTACGGGGGCCGACATGCATCCGATGGTGAAGCCCGCGCTCAGGCGCGGCTGGCGCGACCTCAACACCGTGCAGTTCGGGATGACACCGGCGCACGCGATGACGCTGGGTCCGATGGACACGGCGACGGGAAGCTTTCTCGATCTGCTCAACGGCGCGCGCGGGCTCCCGCTGCTGCGCGAAGAGGGGCGGCGGATGGATCTGCCTGACGGTCATGTCGACGTGCTGGTGGAGCAGCTGGCGCGCTCCGGCCTCATCGACGACGCAACAGGCGGCGGCCCGGCCGCGGAAGCGCTGCGCGGGAAGAAGGACGTCCTCGACCGGCTCCGTCCCGACCTGGCCTCCCTGACCCTGACCACCTCCGCGCCGGGCGACGCGATGCGGCAGCTGGCTGCCCGCCGCTCCCTGCGGGTCCAGGTGCGGGGCGCGGGCCGGGTGGGAGCGGTTCTCGCCTCCCTGCTGTCCGGCGCCGGCGTCGGCGAGGTGGACGTGCTCGACGGCGGCACCGTGGAGCCGTGGGACATCGCACCGGGTGGGCTGCCCGCCGAGTCGATCGGCGACCGGAGGACCGAAGCGGCCGGGCGGGCCGTACGCCGGGCGGCGCCGGACCGCCCGCCACGCCACGGCCCGCAGTCCCCGCTGCAGGACCCCGACCCGGGATTCTCCCTGGTCGTGCTCGCTCCACGGGACGACGTCGGCGTGCACGCGCCCGTCCCCGCCACCGCCGAGCCGCTGACCACCTCCGGTACGCCTCATCTGTACGCCGGTGTCGTGGAGGGAACCGGCGTGGTCGGCCCCCTCGTCCTGCCCGGGGAGACCAGCTGCGCGGGCTGTCTGCACGAGGGCCGCACGGACCGCGATCCGGCCTGGCCGCGACTGGTGGCCCAGTGGCGCTCGGGGAAACAACGGCAGGTGGGCCCCTGCGATCTCGCACTGGCCACCACGGTCGCCGGGCTCGCGGCCACGCATGCGCTCACCTTCCTGGACGGCCATCTGCCGTCGACCGCCGGCGCCCGCTGGGAGACGTCCCTGCCCGGCCTCCACTGGCATGCGCGGCCGATCTGGGCCCATCCCGCATGCTCCTGCGGCGCCGCGGAGAAAGCTAAGGGGGAACACTCCTCGGAGGACGAGGACTCACACGAGACAATGGCAGAGCAACAACCGTCGAAGGAGTTTCGCCGTACGACACACGCGGCGCGGCTGGCTGGGACCTGGAGGGCGCATGTCTGATCTTCCCCGGAAGGCGGTCACCCGGACCGCCAAGCTCGCCGCACTCCCGCTCGGCTTCGCCGGGCGGGCCACCTGGGGTCTCGGCAAACGGATCGTCGGCGAGTCCGCGGAGATCGTCGGCCGCGAACTGCAACAGCGCACAGCGGAGCAGCTGTTCAAGGTCCTCGGCGAGCTCAAAGGCGGGGCGATGAAGTTCGGGCAGGCTCTGTCCGTCTTCGAGTCCGCGCTGCCCGAAGAGGTCGCCGGCCCCTACCGGGCGGCGCTGACCAAGCTGCAGGACGCGGCCCCGCCGATGCCGACGCGCACCGTGCACGCCGTGCTCTCGGAACGGCTCGGCGAGGACTGGCACGACCTGTTCCTTGAGTTCGAGGACAAGCCCTCCGCGGCAGCGTCGATCGGCCAGGTGCACCGGGGAGTGTGGCATGACGGCCGCGAGGTGGCGGTCAAGGTGCAGTACCCGGGCGCCGGCGAAGCCCTCCTGTCCGATCTGAACCAACTGAGCCGTTTCGCCCGCCTGCTGGGCCCACTCATCCCGGGCATGGACATCAAGCCTCTGATCGCGGAGCTACGCGACCGGGTCTCGGAGGAACTGGACTACGACCTGGAGGCCCAGGCCCAGCAGGCCCACGCCGAGGAGTTCGCGGACGACCCGGACGTCACGGTGCCCGAGGTGGTCCACCAGTGCGAGCAGGTCCTGATCACCGAGTGGATCGACGGCATCCCGATGTCGGAGATCATCTCGGACGGCACCCAGGAGCAGCGCGACCGTGCCGGGCAGCTCCTGGCCCGCTTCCTCTTCTCCGGCCCGGCCCGCACCGGCCTGCTGCATGCCGACCCGCACCCGGGCAACTTCCGGCTCCTGCCCGGCGGCCCCGACGGCGAGGGCGACTGGCGTCTGGGGGTGCTTGACTTCGGCACCGTCGATCGCCTCCCGGGCGGACTGCCGACCCCCATCGGCGACTCCTTGCGCATGACCCTCGACAGCGAGGCGGACGCCGTCTACGAACTGCTGTGCACGGAAGGCTTCGTCAAGGAATCGATAGACCTGGACCCTGACGCGGTCCTCGACTACCTTCTGCCGATCATCGAACCGGCCCGCGTGGACGAGTTCACCTTCACTCGCGGCTGGATGCGCAGCCAGGCGGCCCGCGTCGCCGACCCCCGCTCCCCCGCCCACCAACTGGGCAAGCAGCTCAACCTTCCTCCGGCGTATCTCCTCATACACCGGGTGACCCTCAGCACGATCGGCGTGCTGTGCCAGCTGGGGGCGACGGTGCGACTGCGCGAGGAACTGGAGGAGTGGCTGCCGGGGTTCGTGCCGCAAGAGGTGCTGGACGAGGAGGAGTCGGCGGCGGAGGCGTGAGCCGGGCTCACCACCAGGCCGAGTCCAGGCGCCCCTCGATGGCTCTGAGGTTTTCCCGGGAGCAGGCGTCGCAGAAGTAGCGGCGGGTGCCGTTCTCCACGGAGCAGGTCCAGGTGGGCTGGGGACCCGCGGCACGGGTGCCGCAGCGGGCGCACACGAGGGAGGTCGGCTCCGCGCCCGCGCCGCCGTTGTCACTGCCTCCGGGAAGACTCGTCACCCGGTGACGATATCGCCGTGGCCGGTGGATCAGCGGGCACAACGCACCGCGGGGGCCGGTCCGTTCGGACGGACCGGCCCCCACGGGAAAGCTCTCGCCTCCCTGTTCGGGAGGCCACCGCTTCAGGTGTTCTCGATCACTGCATGACGGCCATGGCGAGCGCACGGCGGGCGCGCATCGACGCGCGCTCCGCCCGGCGCTGCATCCGACGAGCGGCCGCCAGGCGCACGGCCTGGCGTTCCCGCTCGGCCTCGTGCAGTCGCTCGTGCATATGCGCACGGGCCATGGCTTCTGGGATGAGTTGCATCTCTCGGGTCCTGTTCTGACGCGAGTCGATCGCGCCGGTGCTGGTGACGTCTTCGGTCGCGGAGCCGGCTGGCTCGTTGGTGGACGGCTTCATCGGGGCCTGCTTCTTGGGGTCGTTCGTGAGGGGGCGGTCGATCGTTCCTGCGGTGTTCATGCCGTGACCGGGTTCTTGCGCGGGCGGCCACGCGGCCGCTTCCGGGCGACGACGACACCCTGGATGAACAGCTCGCCACCCCAGACGCCCCAGGGCTCACGCCGCTCCTTGGCGCCGGCGAGGCAGGCCTCGATCAACGGGCAGGTGCGGCAGAGGGACTTGGCGTACTCGACGTCCGCCGGCGACTCGGCGAAGAAGACCTCCGGGTCGTAGGAACGGCAGGGGACGGGCACGCCGAGGTTCTCGATGGCGTCGTCGAGCGCGGTGAGCGCGGTGAGCGGGGTCAAGGTGAAGTCCTCCGTGGGGCCGGGCTTGGGGATCGTGTCGGAAGGCGGTACGGACGGGGCGTGCGCTTCGAGTTGCACGGTTCGTCTTCCTCGTCTGGTCGGTCCGGCCCTGTTGGGCCGACGGTCGGCTGGTACCGGGTTCTTTTCTTGTCCCGAGGCCCCTTCGCTCTGCCGTCCCCGGTCGGGGACAAACAGAAGGGCCGCGGATCCCGGATGGGGTTCCGCGGCCCTGAAGGCGCCGGCCTGATCAATCAGGCTGGATCACTCCAGGGTTTTGGCCCACGGAAGGCCCACATCAGGTGGTGCTGCGTCGTCTGCTTCCGGAATCCGGCACCGGTCGCCGTAAAGGCATAGGCATTGGCCTGTGCCACTACTGCCGCTTCCAGTGCCTTGGTCGGTCGCTCATTGCGCTCACGGACGGGAAGGCCCGCAGGAGAGACGGAGGACGCCGAACGCGCGGCACGAATGCCGGACAGACCGGTGTCCTCGATGGAGGCGCCGAGCATGCACAGGGAGGCGACGACCGAGCGATCGGTCATTTTCACGGTGCTGGTGGAGCTGGTGTTGATGCTGATCACTGGACTCGCCTCCTCTCGGCGTCTCAGGGGACTGGGGGTGAGCCAGTCCGACGGAAATGCAAGTACAACACGGAATCGGGGCCTCCGAGAAGGCCTCCGTCCCCGTGGCTAAGAACCTATGGGGATTGCTGGGGCATGCGCAAACTATTTTTTCGACGAGTTCGCATCAGCCCTCGTCTTCCGCTCCCGGTCCCTCCCGGCCTGCGCAGATGGCCAGCACATCGGCGCCGTAGCGGTTGAGCTTGCGTGCGCCCACGCCCGGGATGCGTGCCAACTCACCGTCGTCGTCGGGCACGGCCTCGGCGATGGCCATCAGCGTCTTGTCGGTGAAGACGCAGAACGCCGGCTGGCCGCTGCGCTGTGCCTGTTCCGCACGCCATTCGCGCAACCGCTCGTAAAGGCCCTCGTCCATGTCGGAGGGGCAGTCCTCGCAGCGCATCAGCTTCATCTCGCCGGCGTCGGTGAGGGTACGTCCGCAGACGCGGCAGCGGGCCGGGCTGCGCTGTCTGCGTCTCTGCGCGACCGCCGGTGCGCTGGCGGGGAAGCCGCGCTCGACGCCTCCGGCACCACCTGTCGCGGCACGGCCGGCGGTGGTGGTCGAACCGGGACGCAACCCGTCGAGGAAGGGGCTCGGCTTGCGATTCGGACGGCCACCGGGCGAGCGGGACAGCGCCCAGGAAACATGGAGCTGTTCCCGAGCACGGGTCACGCCGACATAGAGGAGCCGGCGCTCCTCCTCGATCTGCTCCTCCGTCTTCGCATAGGTGATCGGCATCATGCCGTCGGCGACGCCCACCAGAAACACGACGTCCCACTCCAGGCCCTTGGCCGAGTGCAGGGAGGCGAGCGTGACGCCCTGTACGGTCGGCGCGTGCTGGGCGTTCGCCCGTTCGTCGAGCTCCGCGACAAGATCGCCGAGGGTGGCGCGGGGGCTGGCGGCGGCGAAGTCCACCGCCAGGTTCACCAGGGCGGCCAGGGACTCCCACCGCTCTCTGACGGCACCGGATCCGGCCGGGGGCTGCGGCGTCCAGCCCTCCCCGGAGAGCACGGCACGCACCTGGGAGGGGAGGTCGACCGCGTCGTCGAGCAGAGAGTCGTTGCCGCCGAAACGGGCCGCGCCCCGTAGGGCGATGCCCGCCTTGCGGACCTCGGGCCGGTCGAAGAACCGCTCGGCGCCCCGCAGTTGGTAGGGCACCCCGGCGTCGGCGAGAGCCTGTTCATAGGTCTCGGACTGGGAGTTCGTACGGAACAGGATCGCGATCTCGCTCGCCGGGACACCGGCGTCGATGAGCTCTCGGATGCGGCGCGCGGCGCCCTCTGCCTCGGCGGGCTCGTCGTCGTACTGGGTGTACCCGGGCTCGGGGCCGGCAGCACGCTGGGAGATCAGCTCCAGACGGTGGTCGGCCGCTCGCCCGCGGGCCTGGGCGAGCAGGCCGTTGGCCAGGTGGACGACCTGCGGGGTGGATCGGTAGTCACGGACCAGCTTGACCACCGTGGCGCCCGGGTGACGTGCGCGGAAGTCGAGCAGATGGTCCGGGGTTGCTCCCGTGAACGAATAGATCGTCTGGCTGGCGTCGCCGACCACGCACAGGTTCTCCCGGTCGCCGAGCCACAGCTCCAGCAGGCGCTGTTGGAGCGGGCTGACGTCCTGGTACTCGTCGACCACGAAGTGCTGGTACTGGGCGCGGACCTGCTCGGCGATGTCGTGCCGGTCCTGGAGGACTGCGACGGTCAGCAGCAGGACGTCCTCGAAGTCGATGACGGCACGGCTGCGCTTGATGTCCTCGTAGGCGGAGTAGAGCTGGGCGATCTCGGCCGGATGACGGGGGATCTCGCGGCCGGACTTGGCGGCGGCGGCCGCGTAGTCGGCGGGGACGGTCTGGGTGACCTTGGACCACTCGATCTCGGCGGTGACGTCGCGCAGCTCGCCCCGGTCGAGGCGGATGCTGCACGCGGCGGCCGCGTCGGCGACCAGCTGGATCTTGCGGTCGACGAGCCGTGGCATGGCGCCGCCGATCGCTTTCGGCCAGAAGTACTGGAGCTGACGCAGGGCGGCCGAGTGGAAGGTGCGGGCCTGGACTCCGGCGGCGCCGAGCTGGCGCAGCCGGCCGCGCATCTCCCCTGCGGCACGGTTGGTGAAGGTGACGGCGAGCACGCTGGAGGACTGAAGGATTCCGGCGCGCACCCCATAGGCGATGCGATGGGTGATCGCCCGTGTCTTGCCCGTGCCGGCCCCCGCCAGCACGCACACCGGGCCCCGCAGGGCGGTGGCCACCTCGCGCTGCTCGGGGTCGAGCCCTGCGAGCACCGCGTCGGCCGAATCCGGTACCTGCGGGAAGAGCGTGGAGTGCGTTGCTGCTGTCACACGGCCATGCTGCCAGGTCACCGGAGACGGGTGAGCCGGTTGTCCACAGGCAGGCACCCGCAGTCGTACTAATGCGGCACGAGCCACGTGCGGACCGATACCCCCCGCGGGAATGGCGGCGCCGTCGCGTACGTTCCCTCTCTGCAACCCACCCGTCCCCCGAACCGCCGAGGAGCGCGAGACACATGTCGGGCACTGTGACGATGTACAGCACCACGTGGTGCGGCTACTGCCGCCGGCTGAAGAGCCAGCTGGACCGTGAGGGCATCGCGTACAACGAGATCAACATCGAGCATGACCCGGAGTCCGCGGCGCTCGTGGAGAAGGCGAACGGCGGGAATCAGACAGTTCCCACTTTGCTGTTCTCCGACGGCTCGACGCTCACCAACCCTTCGCTGGCCCAGGTCAAGCAGAAGATCGGCGCGTAATCGCGTGGCGGAGGGGCGGTTTCCGAGGTGCCTCGGGAGCCGCCCCTCCACCACGTCAGAACGTGCTGCGCGTCGGCAGGGGCTTGCCGTACCAGATTTCGATGAGGCGGGCCGCGATCGAAATGCCGTACGGCGGGAGCACTTCGCCGGAGTCGAAGGCGGCGCGCAGTTCGTCGCGGGAGAACCAGCGGGCCTCGTGGATCTCATCGCCGTCGACCTCGATGCCGGTCGTGGTGGCGCGGGCCAGGAAGCCGAGCATCAGGCTGGACGGGAAGGGCCAGGGCTGGCTGGCGACGTACTCGACCTGTCCGACGGTGATGCCGGCCTCTTCGAAGACCTCGCGGCGCACGGACTGCTCGATGGACTCGCCGGGCTCGACGAAGCCGGCGAGCGTGGAGAAGCGGCCCTCGGGCCAGTGGACCTGGCGGCCGAGCAGGATGCGGTCCTCTTCATCGGTGACGGCCATGATCACGGCCGGGTCGGTGCGCGGATAGTGCTCGGCGCCACAGGCCGGGCAGCGGCGGATGTGGCCGGCCGCCGCGATGACCGTGCGCTCGCCGCAGCGGGAGCAGAAGCGGTGGGTGCGCTGCCAGTTCTCCAGGCCGACCGCGTGCACCATCAGGCCCGTGTCGCGGGGTGACAGCAGCAGGCCCGCCTCGCGCAGGCCGGCCGCGCGCGCGGACTGGTCGATCCGGCCGGGCAGGGCGTCCTTCTGGAGGGCGAAGTAGCTGACGCCGTCCTCGTCGGTGCCGAGGAAGTAGCGGTGTGCCTCGGTGAGGGGGGCTTCGAAGGAAGGGGTCATGACGAGTTCGGTGCGCCCGTCGGACGTCTCGTCGATGAGGACCTGGCCGCCGGAGACCACGAAGCAGCGGGTCGTGGGGTGGCTCCATGCCGCCGCGAGCCAGGCCTCGTCGAGCCGGTGGTGGGCGGCGCGGTCGATGCCGCTGGGGGTGGTGAGCGAGATGGGTCGGTCGGCGGTGTGGTCGGTCCAGGTGGTCACGGGTGCTTCCAACTCCCCCGGTGCAGCGGATTGTTTCGGCGAGCGGTTCGACGGGACCTGCGGCAGGTGGTGACGGCTTGGCGGTCCGGGGCGGCCTTTCCAGTGTGCCCCGCGCGGGGCACATCGCTGGGTGGTGCGCCATGCTCAGGGAGCATGGCGCCAGTTCTCCGCGAGGTCGCCCCACAGATACGCGCTGGTCTCGACGCCTTTGAGGAGCAGATCCAGCTCGACCTTCTCGTTCGGGGCGTGCCAGCCGTCGGACGGGACGGAGATGCCCAGGAAGAGCACGGGCACGCCGAGGACGTCCTGGAGGTCGGCGGCGGGTCCCGAGCCGCCCGTGCGCGTGAAGCGCACGGGTCTTTCGAAGGCGCGGCCCATGGCGCGGACGACGCACTGCAGGGCCGGGTGGTCCAGCGGTGTCAGGCACGGGCGCGTGGCGGCGGCGAAGGTGATCTCCTGCCGGATGCCGGCGGGCAACCGGTCGGCCGCCCAGGCGCGGACGGCCTGCTCGACGCGGTCGGGGTCCTGGCCCGCGACGAGCCGGAAGGAGAGCTTCACCATGGCGGACGAGGGGATGATCGTCTTGCTGCCAGGGCCTTGGTAGCCGCCACCGATGCCGTTGACCTCGGCGGTCGGGCGGGCCCAAATGCGTTCCAGGGTGGTGTGCCCGGCCTCGCCCTGAGTGGCGTACGACTTGGCCGTGCGCAGCCACTGCTCCTCGTCGAAGGGCAGTCCGGCGAAGAGTTCCCGCTCCTGGTCGGTGAGTTCGACGATGCCGTCGTAGAAGCCGGGGATCGCCACGCGCGCGTGCTCGTCGTGCAGGGCGGCGACGAGGCGGGCGGCGGCGGTCGCCGGGTTGGGTACGGCGCCGCCGAAGGCGCCGGAGTGGATGTCCTGGTCGGGGCCGTGGAACTGGATCTCGCACTCGGCGAGGCCGCGCATGCCGGTGCACACGGTGGGGGTGTCCTCGGCCCACATGCCGGTGTCGGAGACGATCACGGCGTCGGCGGCGAGCCGCCCCGCGTGCGCCTCGACGAGCGCTCGGAAGTGCGGGGAGCCGGACTCCTCCTCGCCCTCGATGAGCAGCTTCAGGTTGACGGCCGGGGCGGTGCGGCCGGTCGCGGCGAGGTGGGCGCGGACGCCGAGTGTGTGGAAGAACACCTGGCCTTTGTCGTCGGCAGCCCCGCGCGCGTACAGGCGGTTTTCGCGGACGACGGGCTCGAAGGGGTCGCTGTCCCAGCCGTCCTCGCGGGCGGCGGGCTGGACGTCGTGATGGCCGTAGACGAGGACCGTCGGCGCCTCGGGGGCCTCGGCGGGCCACTCGGCGAAGACGGCGGGCGCCCCGGGTGTCCCCCACACCTCGGTCGTGGGGAAGCCGGTCTCTTTGAGCTTGGCGGCGAGCCAGTCGGCGCTGCGGCGCACATCCGCTTCGTGGTCGGGCTGCGCCGAAACGGACGGGATGCGCAGCCACTCGGCGAGGTCGTCGAGGAAGGCGGCGCGGTGCTGCTCGATGTGCGTGCGGACGACGCTGACGGCACTGTCAACGGACTGGCTCATGGTCACGAGCCTATCGGCCCGCACCGACATCGTCGTTGGGCGGTTCGTCACACAACGGCTCCTCCGTCAGCAGCCGCTCCAGCGCGGCCCGGTCCGGGAGATCTCGCTGCCGTACGACCTCACCACTGCGCACATACACGAACGCGGCGCTGACCGACTCCAGGGGCACGCCCTGCTGCTCGGCCCAGGCCAGCCGGTACAGGGCGAGCTGGAGGGGGTCGGCGGTGCGGCTGCGGCTGGTCTTCCAGTCGACGATCTCGTACGACGCCCCGTCGCCGTCGCCCTCCCTGTAGACGGCGTCGATACGGCCCCGGATCACGCGGCCGGCGATCGCGAACTGGAAGGGGGCCTCCACGCGGTAGGGCGTGCGGTGCGCGTACGCGGTGCGCTCGAAGGCGTCCTTGAGTGCCTCCAGGTCGCGTTCGTCGGCGATCTCGGCCTCGCTGCCGGGCAGCTCGTCCGGGTCAAGCATGGGCAGGGTCAGCTCTTCGAAGCGGGCTTCGACCCAGGCGTGGAAGCGGGTGCCGCGGCGTGCGGCGGGCTGCGGCGGGCGCGGCATGGGGCGGGCCAGCTCCTGGGCGAAGCCGTCGGGGTCGGCGGCCAGGCGCAGCAGCTGTGACGCGGTCAGGGTCATCGGCAGGGGTACGTCCGTGCCGCCCTCCCGGGCGCGCAGGAGTTCTCCGGTGAGGGCGTCGAGGTCGCGGTCCCAGGAGGCGATGGTGCGGGCCTCCTCCGGCGTGAGGCGGGGGTGCAGGCGCGGGAGCTCCGTGTCGCCGGTGTGCTCGGTGATGTCCGGAGGCGCCGCCTGGTGCGGGACGGTCGGGCGGTCCGGGGTCCAGGAATCCCAGTCGCCCTGGTCCTCCTCGAAGCGGCTGTTCTCCTCGAAGAGGGTGTCCTCCTCGTCGTACAGGATCTCGTCGTCCTCCGGTGGTGGCGGCCAGTCCGGGTCGTCGTAGGTGTCCGGGTCGTGCGTGGCCGCCGCGTGGCCTTCGGTGTGGGAGGCGAGGTCTTCCAGGTGCGCCAGGACCGTCTCGGCGGCCGCGCGGCGGCGGGCGAGGGCCATGTCGTCGAGGGGCAGGGGCCAGACCTGGTCGGCGGTGGCCCGGTGCAGGGCCGGGTTCTCCTCGTCCCCGGCGGGTTCGTCCGCCCAGGCCTCGATCTCGCCGTGGCCGGCCGCGCAGTGGCGGTACAGCGCCTGGAGGAAGTCGGACGGGCCGCGGGGCTTCTTCTGCGAGGGCCCCCACCAGTGGCCGGAGCCGAGGAGCAGGGAGCGGGGGCGGGTGAACGTGACGTACCCCAGGCGGAGTTCCTCGGTGTGCTGGTGGTCCTTCATGGCCTCCTGGAATGCCTTCAGGCCTCGGGAGTCCCATGCCTCCACGTCGGGCAGGGTGTCGGTATCGCCGCGCAGGTCGTGCGGCAGCACCTTGCTCTGCGTGGTCCACTTCTCCCGGCCCTGTGTGCTGGGGAAGGTGCCGGTGACCAGGCCGGGGACGGCCACGACGTCCCACTCAAGGCCCTTGGACTTGTGTGCGGTGAGCACCTTGACGGTGTTCTCGCCGCCGGGGAGTGCGTTGTCGAGGCCCTTCTCGTACTGCGCGGCGGTGCGCAGGAAGCCGAGGAAGGCGAGCAGGGTGGCCTCGCCGTCGCCCGCGGCGAACGAGGCGGCGATGTCGAGGAAGTTGGACAGGGTCTCTCGGCGGCGTGCGGCCAGGGCGTGCGGGGACGCGGAGAGTTCCACCTCCAGGCCGGTGACGGCGAGGACGCGGTGCAGGACGTCCATCAGCGGGTCGGACAGGGAGCGGCGCAGATCGCGCAGTTCGGCGGCGAGCCGGGCGAAGCGCACGCGCGCGTCCGGCGAGAAGGGCAGCCGATCGTCTTCCCGCTGGGCCTCGATCGGCATCTCCAGGAACGTGTCGAGGGCGTCCGCGAGCGAGATCACCTCGGAGGGGTCGACGCCCTCGACCGCCTCGGCGAGCCTGCGGTCCGGGTCGTCGTCGGCCTCTACGCGCGCGTGCGACACGAGAAGCCGGGCGCGACGGCCCAGGAGGGCTAGGTCGCGCGGGCCGATCCGCCAGCGCGGGCCGGTCAGCAGCCGGACCAGGGAGGCGTTGGCGCCGGGATCCTGGAGGACTTCGCATACCGCGACCAGGTCGGCGATCTCTGGCAGATGCAGCAGCCCGGACAGGCCGACGACCTCGACCGGGATGTCGCGGGCGACGAGCGCGCCCTGGATCTCGGCGAAGTCGGTCGCCGTGCGGCACAGGACGGCGATCTCGCCGGGCGCCTTTCCGGTTCGCACGAGATGGGCGATGGAGTCGGCGACCCAGTCGATCTCTTCGGCGTGGGAGCGCAGCAGGGCGCAGTGGACCGTGCCGTCGCGTTCGGCGCCGGGGGCCGGGCGGAGGGCCTCCACGCCCGCGTGCATCGCGCGCAGGGGCTCGGCGAGGCCGTTGGCGAGGTCGAGGAGACGGCCGCCGCTGCGGCGGTTCTCGCTGAGCGCCTGGCGGGTGGCGGGGCGGCCGTCGGCGCGGGCGAAGTGCTCGGGGAAGTCGTCGAGGTTGGCGACGGAGGCTCCGCGCCAGCCGTAGATCGCCTGGCAGGGGTCGCCGACGGCGGTCACCGGGTGGCCTGTGCCGCTGCCGAACAGGCCCGCCAAGAGGACGCGTTGGGCGACCGAGGTGTCCTGGTACTCGTCGAGCAGCACCACGCGGAACTCGTCGCGCAGGATGCGGCCCACTTCGGGAAGCCGGGCGAGGGTGGCCGACAGGGCGATCTGGTCGCCGAAGTCGAGCAGGTCTCGCTCGCGCTTGGCGGCGCGGTAGCGGAGCACCAGCTCGGCGAGTTCACGGCGCGCGGCGGCGGCCTCGGGGACCTTGCGCAGGTCGGCGTTGGTGAGCTTGACACCTTGCAGGGTGCCCAGCAGTTCGGCGTCGTACGCGCGCAGGTCCTCGGGCCGTACGAGGTGTTCGGCGAGTTCGGCGTCGAGGGCGAGCAGGTCCCCGACCAGGTCGGGGAAGGAGCGGGTCAGGGCCGGGTAGGGCCCCGGGGCCTCGCGCAGGACGCGCGCGGCGAGTTGGTAGCGGGTGGCGTCGGCGAGCAGGCGGGAGGCCGGTTCGAGGCCGATGCGCAGTCCGTGGTTGGCCAGGAGGCGGCCCGCGAAGGCGTGGTACGTCGAGATCACCGGTTCGCCCGCAGGGTTGTCCGGGTCCAACCAGAAGGGGTCAGCGCGCAGCGCTGTCGTTGGGGGGTGGTGGTCGGGTGACGGGTGGGCGTCGGGGTCGGCGACGCCTGCCTTGATGAGCGCCTTGCGGACGCGTTCGGCGAGTTCCCCGGCGGCCTTGTTGGTGAAGGTGAGGCCGAGGACCTGTTCGGGGGCGACCTGTCCGGTGCCGACCAGCCACACCACGCGGGCCGCCATCACCGTCGTCTTGCCCGAACCGGCGCCGGCCACGATCACCTGCGGGGCGGGCGGCGCGGTGATGCAGGCCGTCTGCTCCGGGGTGAACGGGATGCCGAGGAGCTCCTTGAGCTGATCGGGATCCGTGATACGAGCGGGCACCTCAGAGAGGCTAGCGGCGGACACTGACAGTGGGTGCCGAATCGGCTATGGGGGGTGGTGGAAGCGCAGGTCAGCTCATGTGGTGCGGTATCTCACTCCACTACGTGGCGTCCCTCGGGGCGCGCGCTGCACGACGCCCGGAACGCGCAGTGCGCGCAGTGCTGGCCGGACGTCGGCGTGAACCGCTCGTCCAGGACCTTGCCGGCGGCGGTGGCCAGCAGATCGCCGACCCACTCCCCCTCCAGGGGCTGCTGGGCCTGCACCTTTGGCAGGGTCTCGCCGCCGTCCCGCTGAGCGGCGCCCTGGCGCAGCTGGACGAGTTCGGCGCCGCCCGGCTCCGGGCGGAGGCCGTCGAAGGCGTCGTCGACAGCGCCCTCTCGGACCGCGAGTTGGTAGACGGCGAGCTGGGGATGGCGGGCGACCTCGGCCGCTGTGGGCGTCTGCTTGCCGGTCTTGAAGTCGACTACATAGGCGCGGCCCTCGCCGTCCGCCTCGACCCGGTCCATCTGGCCGCGGATGCGCACCTCGTACTCACCCGCTTCGAGGGTGACGTCGAAGTCGTGCTCACTGGCGACCGGCGTACGTCCCGTCCGGGCTCCACTGGAATCGACGTGCCACTTCAGGAACCGTTCGAGCGCCACGCGCGCGTGCTCTTTCTCCTGGGCCGACTTCCAGGGCGCGTCGAAGGCGAGCGCGTTCCACACCGAGTCCAGGCGCTCCATGAGGACGGCGAGGTCCGCCGGGGTGCGGCCGGAGGCCACCTCGTCGGCGAGGACGTGCACCACGTTGCCGAAGCCCTGGGCGGCCGTCGCGGGCGCGTCGGCCTTCACCTCGCGGCCCAGGAACCACTGCAGGGCGCAGGTGTTGGCGAGCTGGTCGAGGGCGCTGCCGGACAGGACGACGGGCTGGTCGCGGTCGCGCAGCGGCACCTTGCTCTCGGTCGGCTCGAACATGCCCCACCAGCGGTAGGGGTGCGCGGACGGCACCAGGGGGCGGCCGTCCTCGTCGGCGAGTGCGGCGAGGCGGGCCAGCCGGCGGGCGGCGGCCTCCCTGAGGGTGTCGGAGACGCGCGGGTCGACCGTCGTGGCGCGCAGTTCGGCCACGAGCGCCGCGACCGACAGCGGGCGGCGCGGGCGGCCCGTCACATCCCTGGGTTCGACGCCCAGTTCGGTCAGGAAGCGGGACGGCTGGTCGCCGTCGTCCGCGGGCGCCTTCACGGCCGTCACGACGAGGCGTTCACGCGCGCGCGTGGCGGCCACGTAGAACAGGCGGCGCTCCTCGGCCAGCAGGGCGCCCGGAGTGAGCGGTTCGGCCAGTCCGTCGCGGCCGATGCGGTCGGCCTCCAGGAGGGAGCCACGGCGGCGCAGGTCCGGCCACAGGCCCTCCTGGACGCCCGCGACGACGACCAGGCGCCACTCCAGGCCCTTCGAGCGGTGCGCGGTCATCAGGCGCACCGCGTCCGGCCGTACGGTACGCCGCGTGAGTGTGTCGGCCGCGATGTCCTCGGCCTCGATCTCCTCCAAAAAGTTGAGGGCGCCACGGCCGCCGGTGCGTTCCTCGGCACGGGCCGCGGTGGCGAACAGGGCGCATACGGCGTCCAGGTCGCGGTCCGCGTTGCGCCCGGCCGCGCCTCCGCGCCGGGCGGCCCGCTCCAGACGCGCGGGCCAGGGAGTGCCGTCCCACAGCTCCCAGAGGGCCTCCTCCGCCGTACCGCCGCCGGCCAGGCACTCACGTGCCTTGCGCAGCAGCGCGCCGAGGCGCTGAGCGCCCCGCGCGTACGCCGGATCGTGCGCGACCAGCCGCTCCGGCTCGGCCAGCGCCCGCGCGAGCAGGTCGTCCGAGGGCGGCGGCAACGGGTTGCCCGCGGCCCGCTCCTCCTCGCGCAACGCCCGGCCCAGACGGCGCAGGTCGGCCGCGTCCATGCCGGCGAGCGGGGAGGCCAGCAGGGTGAGAGCGGTTTCTGTGTCGAGCCAGGCAGCGTCCGACTCAGCCTCTTCAGAGGCATGGGCTTCTCCGGAGGCGCCGGCTTCCGCTGAGGCGCCGGCTTCCGCCGAGGCGCCGGCTTCCGCTGAGCCCTCGCCAGAAGCGTCGGCCTCACCCGCCCCCCCGTCCCGTACGCCCCCCGCGTCGGCTGCCTCCGCCGTCGCCACCGCCCGCAACGCCGTCAGCAGCGGTGCCACAGCAGGTTCGTGCCGCAGGGGCAGATCGTCTCCGTCTATGTCCAGGGGGACGCCGGCTGCCGTCAGGGCGCGGCGGGCCGTCGGGATGGTGCGGGTCCCCGCGCGTACCAGGACGGCCATCTCGCTCCAGGGGACGCCGTCCTCCAGATGGGCCCGGCGAAGGATGTCTGCGACGTTGTCCAGCTCGGTGCCGGGCGTCGGGTACGTGTAGACCTCGACGCGACCGCCGTCGCGGACCGGGGTGAGTTCCCGGTGGGCGCGGACCCTGTCGGCGGGCAGCCGGGTCAGCGGCATGCGCTGGGTCAACAGCCGTGTCGCGCCCAGCACAGCGGCGCCGGAGCGACGGGAGGTGCGCAGGACCTCCACGGGCGCCGGGCGGCTGTCCGCGCGCGGGAAGACGTGCGGGAACTCCAGGACGCCGTTCACGTCGGCGCCCCGGAACGCGTAGATCGACTGGTCGGGGTCGCCGAAGGCGACGAGGGTGCGGCCGCCGCCTGCCAGTGCGTGCAGCAGTCGTACCTGAGCCGGATCGGTGTCCTGGTACTCGTCGACGAACACGGCGTCGTACTGGGCGGCCAGTTGGGCGGCGGCTTCGGGGCGACGGGCCAGGAGCACCGCGCGGTGGACGAGTTCCGCGTAGTCGAGCACGCCCTGCAGGTCGAGCACGTCGAGGTACTCGGCGAGGAACGTGGCGGCGGCCCGCCAGTCGGGGCGTCCGATACGGCCGGCGAAGGCGTCGAGGGCGTCGGGGCTCAGGCCCAGTTCACGGCTGCGGGCTAGGACCGCGCGGACCTCGTCGGCGAAACCACGCGTGGTCAGACAGGCGCGCAGCTCGTCCGGCCAGCGCACATGCGCGAGGCCGAGCCGCTCCAGGTCGCGCTGGCCGGCGAGCAGCTCACGGACGGCGACGTCCTGCTCGGGGCCCGACAGCAGCCGTAGGGGCTCGACGAACAGGTCGCTGTGCTGGTGTGCGCGGACCAGGGCGTAGCAGAACGAGTGGAAGGTGGTCGCCAGCGGCGCGCGCGCCGCCCCTATGCGCAGTGCCATGCGGTCGCACAGCTCGACGGCCGCCTTGCGGCTGAACGTCAGGACGAGAACCCGTCCCGGGTCGGCACCCCGGGCGACCCTGGCCGCCACGGACTCCACGAGCGTGGTCGTCTTGCCGGTGCCCGGACCAGCGAGGACGAGCAGTGGACCGGTGCCGTGGTCAACCACCGAGCGCTGTGCGGCGTCCAGATGAGGGGGATCCACTCGCGCCGGCGGGGTATGCACCAGCCGGTAGGCGCTACGGCTCCCCTGTCGCACCTGGGAGTGCGACAGGCGCCCGGTGGAGGAAGAGGAGCTCACGTGGTTCGCCGGTCCTGGTGGGTGTGCTGGCTTGCGGTCCGCGGCACGTTCAGGGCGTTGGCCGCGTGGTGAGGGGGGCACGTGCAGCCGACGCTACGCCGACGGATGGTGCGGAAGCAGGGCTTCCGATTGGTGCATCCGTCCCGTCAGGGCGCTCACGTCTCGTACGTCCCTCGACCCACGAACGTACGGCATGCCACAGACGTGCCCTGTTTCCCCCGTACGGGCCACAGGTTGCCCCTCGGGGGGTTCGATGGCGGAAGCTGTCAGGTGTGAGGTTCCGCGTGTTCGCCGCCGTCCCACCGCGCCCGCTTCATGTCGACGCGCGGCAGGTGGCCCTCTGCGGCCCTGCCCGCCTCCTTCAGGGGGGTGCCCTCCGCGCGGTAGTGATCGAGCGCCCGCAGTTCGTGACCGGGGAGCAGGACGCCGTCCGCGCGTATGACGCGCCACCACGGAACGGCTCCGCCGTAGAGCGCCATCACCCGGCCGACCTGCCGGGGGCCTGCCTCTTGGAGCCACTCGGCGACGTCGCCGTACGTCATCACGCGCCCGGGCGGAATCAGTTCGGCGACCTCAAGGACCCGCTCGGCGTACGGGGGCAGCGCGTCCGCGTACTCCGGCAATGTGTCGGTGTATTCCGGCAACGTGTCGGTGTATTCCTGCGGGGCGCCCGCGTGCTGCGGGCCGGCGTCCGGCGGAAGGCTCTCCTCGCTCATCCGTCTTATCCTGCCGCACCCCACCGACAATGTGACGCGCTCGTGACTGTGCGTATCCCTCGCCCCCTAGCGGCGCTTCGGGCAGACTGTGCGCCCCCGCGTTTGCACCCTGATGCCCCCGCGTGTCGGTGGGGCATGCCACCATCGTGCGGGCGGTGATCGGTGATACGAGATCAAGAAGAGGCGATGAAGCAGCAGGGTGTGCACCCGGAGGACGCGAAGAGCACCTCTGACGCCTCGCCGCGCCCGCACACGGCCGACACGGACGAGAAGGACGAGAAGGACGAGAAGGACACAGCCGAGGAGGCGGTGGTCGAGAGCACCTCCGGCCCGGGCGCCGAGCACTTCGACGAGGCCCATCCCGACGAGGACGAGCCGCACGCCGACGAGGTCGAGGGCGACGAACCGCTCCTGCCCGCGCGCGTGCATCGCCCTTCCGATCTGATGCGGCTCCTGGTCGGCGTGCTGGCCATCGCCGTACTGCTGGCGATCGCCGCGTTCGCGCACGGCACCACCTCGGGCCTCGAAGAGGACATCAACCGGGGCACCGGACAGGCACCCGATCTGCTCATCAAGATCGCGGGACTGGCGTCGAGCATCGCGATCCTCCTGGTACCGGTTGCATTCGCGATCGAGCGGCTGATCAAGCGGGACGGCCTGCGCATCGCCGACGGTGTGCTCGCCGCGGTACTCGCGCACGGGGTGACCCTCGCCACCGATCTGTGGGTCGCCAGAGCCGCCCCCGACTCGATCCAGGACGCGCTCACACAGCCCTCCCCGGGCGACATCCAGGCCCTCACCGACCCCGTGCACGGCTATCTCGCCCCGGTCATCGCGTACATGACGGCCGTCGGCATGTCACGTCGGCCACGCTGGCGCGCGGTGCTGTGGATCGTGCTGCTCCTGGACGCCTTCTCGATGCTCGTCACCGGCTACACCACGCCGTTCTCGATCACCCTGACGGTGCTGATCGGCTGGACCGTCGCCTACGGGACGCTGTACGCGGTCGGCTCGCCCAATGTCCGTCCTACCGGACGGACACTGATGGCGGGACTGAGGCATGTGGGCTTCCGTCCGGTGACCGCGTCCCGCGAGGACGCTCAGGAGACGACGGAGAGCGGCGACCGGGGCCGGCGCTACTTCGTCACCCTGGAGGACGGTCCGCCGCTGGACGTCACGGTCGTCGACCGCGAGCAGCAGGCGCAGGGCTTCTTCTACCGGGTGTGGCGCAACCTGACGCTGCGCGGCTTCGCCACCCGTCGCAGTCTGCAGTCGCTGCGCCAGGCGCTGGAGCAGGAGGCGCTGCTCGCCTACGCGGCCATCGCGGCCGGTGCCAACGCGCCCAAGCTGATCGCCACCTCCGAGCTCGGCCCGGACGCCGTCATGCTCGTCTACGAGCACACCGGCGGACACACGCTCGACTCGCTGGCGGACGAGGAGATCACCGACGCCCTGCTGCGCAGCACCTGGCACCAGGTGCGGGCGCTGCAGTCGCGGCGTATCGCGCACCGGCGGCTGGCGGGTGACGCGATTCTGGTGGATCGTTCCGGCACGGTGATCCTCACCGATCTGCGCGGCGGCGAGATCGCGGCCGGTGAGCTGCTGCTGCGCATGGACATCGCCCAGCTGGTGACGACACTCGGGCTGCGCGTGGGCGCCGAGCGCGCGGTGGCCTCCGCGGTCGAAGTCCTCGGTCCCGACGCCGTCGCCGACTGCCTGCCCATGCTCCAGCCCATCGCGCTGACGCGCTCCACGCACGCGACACTGCGAAGACTGGCCCGGGAGCGGGCGCAGCGCGAGCGCGACGCCGTCCTGGAGGCCTCCCGGCAGGCCAAGCAGGCCCGGCTGGACGAGGCCCACGGGGACACGAAGCCCGTACTCGACAAGCTCGACAAGCCCGACAAGAAGGCCGCGCGAGCGGAGCAGCGAGCCGAGAAGCGGGCCATCGACGAGGCCCTGGAGGAGGCGCGCGAGGAGGATCTGCTCACGCAGATCCGCCATGAGGTGCTGCGGATCAGGCCGCAGGCGCCGGTCGAGCCGGCCCGCCTGGAGCGGGTGCGTCCGCGCACGCTGATCAGCCTCATCGCCGGTGCGATCGGCGCGTACTTCCTGCTGACGCAGCTCACGCACATCGAGTTCGGTCCATTGATCGCCAACGCCGAGTGGGGCTGGGTCGCGGCGGCCGTGCTGTGCTCGGCGGCCAGCTACTTCGCGGCGGCGATGGCGCTGCTGGGGTTCGTACCGGAGCGGGTGCCGTTCCTGCGGACCGTGGCCGCCCAGGTCGCCGGGTCCTTCGTGAAGATCGTCGCCCCGGCCGCGGTGGGCGGCGTGGCTCTCAACACGCGGTTCCTGCAACGCGAGGGCGTGCGCCCGGGCCTGGCGGTGGCCAGTGTCGGCGCCTCGCAGCTGTTCGGGCTCGGCGCCCACATCACGATGCTGCTGGCCTTCGGCTATCTCACCGGCACCGAGAAGACGCCGTCTCTGTCGCCGTCCCGGACGGTCATCGCGGGTCTGCTGACGGTGGCGGTGCTGGTGCTCGTGGTGACCTCGGTGCCGTTCCTGCGGAAATTCGTCTCCACGCGCGTGAGGTCGCTGTTCGCGGGTGTCGTGCCGCGCATGCTCGACGTGCTGCAGCGGCCGCAGAAGCTGCTGACCGGCATCGGCGGCATGCTCCTGCTGACGGCCTGCTTCGTGATGTGCCTGGACGCGTCGATCCGGGCGTTCGGCAACGAATCGTCGTCGATCAGTATCGCCAGCGTCGCCGTGGTCTTCCTCGCCGGCAACGCACTGGGGTCCGCCGCTCCGACGCCGGGCGGTGTGGGAGCGGTCGAGGCGACCCTGACGGTCGGCCTGATCGCCGTGGGTCTGCCCAGCGAGGTCGCCGCGCCCGCGGTGCTGCTGTTCCGGCTGCTGACGTTGTGGCTGCCGGTGCTGCCTGGCTGGCTGGCCTTCAGCCATCTGACGCGCAAGGGCGCCCTGTAGGTCGTACCTCGTACGGCTCGCGCCCCGAGCGCACATGCATGCGCGACCGCAGGATGGGGTCATGCCCAACCGCTTCCGGCCGCGCGCCGCCGCCCTGACCGCCACCGCCGTGCTGCTGTTCGCCGTGGTGGCGGGCTGCGGCGACGGCTCCCAGGACCAGGACCTGTCGGTCCAGTCGCTGAGCTGGAAGGACTGCCCGGCCCCGTCCCAGTCGGAAGGCGGCGGAGGCACCCCGTCACCTCTGGCCGACGGCGACGAGTGGCAGTGCAGCACCATGAAGGCGCCGCTCGACTGGGACGAGCCCAAGGGCGACACCATCGACATCGCACTGATCCGCGCGAAGGCGAGCGGTGAGGAGAGCAAGCGCATCGGCTCGCTCGTCTTCAACTTCGGCGGGCCCGGCGGCTCCGGCGTCACCACGCTGCCCGCCTTCGCCGCGGATTACGCGACATTGCGCACCCGCTACGACCTGGTGAGCTTCGACCCGCGCGGGGTCGGCCGCAGCTCCGCCGTGACGTGCGAGAGCGACCAGCAGCTCGACGCCTACTTCCAGCAGGACGCCACTCCCGAGGACGCCCGCGAGCGCGCCGAGCTCCTCGACAACACCAAGAAATTCAACGCGGCCTGCGAGAAGAACTCCAAGAAGGTCCTGCCGCATGTGCGCACCACCGACGCGGCCCGCGACCTGGACCTGATGCGCCAGGTCCTCGGCGACGCCAAGCTGCACTACTTCGGCATCTCCTACGGCACCGAACTCGGCGGCGTCTACGCCCATCTGTTCCCGAAGAACGTGGGCCGTGCGGTGTTCGACGCGGTCGTCGACCCGACGCAGAACGCCGAGCAGGGCTCGCTCGGCCAGGCCGGGGGCTTCCAGCTCGCACTCGACAACTTCGCCGAGCACTGCACCTCGCAGGTCGAGGACTGTCCGATCGGCGACAGCGCGCAGGACGTCAAGGACCGCATCGTCAAGCTGCTGAAAGACCTCGACAGCAAGCCGATCACGGGCATCTTCCCTCGCCGGCTGACCCAGACCGCGGCCACCAGCGGCATCGCACAGGCGCTGTACTCGCAGGACTTCTGGGGATACCTCACTCAGGGCCTGGAGCAGGCGTACGACGGCAACGGCCAGCTCCTGATGCTGCTGTCCGACTCACTGAACGGGCGCAACGAGTACGGCGGTTACAGCAACCTCATGGCGGCCAACGTCGCCATCAACTGCGCGGACGACAAGCCGCGTTACACCCCCGGCTATGTGGAGCGGAAGCTGCCGGAGTTCCGGGCCGCCTCTCCGGTGTTCGGCGACTATCTCGCCTGGTCCATGGTCAGCTGCACGGACTGGGCCATGGCGGGCTCCGCGGACCACCCGGACGTGAGCGCGCCCGGCGCGGCTCCGATCCTGGTCGTCGGCAACACCGGCGACCCGGCAACACCGTACGAGGGTGCGCGCCGGATGGTGCAGGCGCTGGGCAAGGGCGTCGGTGTCGAGCTGACGTACAAAGGCCAGGGGCACGGCGCGTACGACAGCAAGAACAAATGCGTGCAGAGCGCGGTGAACGGCTATCTGCTGGAGGGGCAGGTCCCGGCCGCCGGGACCGTCTGCTCCTGACGTCGAGGCCAGAGCGCCAGCAAAAGTGCAGGTCAGAAGGTTATCCACAGGGTCCGGCGGGTTTTTCGGGATCCGCCTACTATGGCCTGACCGCCATCCGCAGATCCAGGCGGACGGCTTGCGAGGGGGTAAGTGCACATGGCGCGTATCGTCCGGTGGACGGCTCTGACGGCCGCCGCCGTACTGCTTGCGGCGGGCTGCGGCGGCGGCTCGTCCGACGACGGCGAGGGTGGGGAGGAGAGCAGCGGGCAGCGGTCCTCGGCCACGGCATCACCGTCCGGTACCTCCGGCACATCAGGCAGTACAGCGGACCCGCTGCCCTCCTCACTGACCTCGCAGCAGCTGGACTGGGGGCGCTGCGAGGCCACCGCGGACTCACCGGCGCCGGGCGGCGACTGGCAGTGCGCGACGCTCAGGGCGCCGCTGGACTGGGCGAAGCCGGACGGCAAGACGATCGGCCTCGGGCTGATCCGCGCCGCGGCCACGGGGGACGACCGCATCGGCTCGCTGCTGGTCAACTTCGGTGGCCCGGGCGGCTCGGGGGTCTCCACCCTGCCGTCGTACGAGTCCACGTTCTCCGCGCTGGGCGAGCGCTACGACCTGGTGAGCTGGGACCCGCGCGGGGTCGCCGCCAGTGAGGGCGTCCGCTGCCGTGGCGACAAGGAGATCCAGGCCGCCGAGGACATCGACGTCACTCCGGACACCGCGGCGGAAGAAACGGCCTACCTTCAGGACGCGGCCGACTTCGCGAAGGGCTGCGAGCAGGACGCCGGGGAGCTGATGGCGCATGTGTCCACCACGGACACCGCCCGCGACATGGATCTCATGCGCCAGGTCCTCGGGGACGCCAAGCTGCACTACTTCGGCATCTCCTACGGCACCGAACTCGGCGGCGTCTACGCCCACTTGTTCCCGCGGAACGTGGGGCGGCTGATCCTCGACGCCGTCGTCGATCCGACCGTCGGGACGGTAGGCCACGCCGAGAACCAGACCAGGGGCTTCCAGCGCGCGCTGGACAACTACTTGAAGTCCACCGGCCAGGACCCCGAGGAGGGCTCGCAGGAGATCGCGGACCTGCTGGACCGGATCGACGCGGATCCGCTGCCGACGTCGTCCGGGCGGGAGCTGACGCAGACACTCGCGATCACCGGCATCGTGCTGCCGCTGTACAGCCAGTCGTCCTGGCCGACCCTGACCAGTGCCCTGGCAGCGGCGGAGGACGGCGACGGCTCCGAACTCCTGGCGCTCGCCGACGGCTACAACGAGCGCGACCCATCGGGGCACTACGGCACGACGACCCACTCACAACGGGTCATATCGTGCTTGGACGACAAGGAGCGGCCGACCGCCGCCGAGGCGAAGAAGCTGCTGCCGAGGTTCGAGGAGATCTCGCCGGTGTTCGGGGACTTCCTCGGCTGGGACACGGCCGGCTTCTGCCACGACTGGCCGGTGCCCGGACAGCACGAGACTCCGGAGGTGAGCGCGCCTGGTGCGGCACCGATCCTGGTGGTCGGCACCACCGGCGACCCGGCGACGCCGTACGAGGGCGCCCGCAAGATGGCGGACGAACTGGGCCGGGGCGTCGGTGTGATGCTGACCTGGGAGGGCGAGGGTCACGGCGCGTACGGCAACGGGAACGACTGCGTGGACTCGACCGTGAACGCGTATCTGCTCGACGGCAACGTGCCGGAGGACGGCAAGGTCTGCTCATGACGACGGCGGGGGCCGCGCGCACCCGTGGTGCATGCGACCCCCGCCGTACGGGAGGCCTGACGTCAGTAGACGGGCTTGCTCGGCTCGATCTGGTTGACCCAGCCGATCACGCCGCCGCCGACGTGCACCGCGTCCGCGAAGCCCGCGGACTTCAGCACGGCGAGGACTTCCGCACTGCGGACACCCGTCTTGCAGTGCAGGACGATCTTCTTGTCCTGCGGCAGGGACTCCAGGGCGCTGCCCATGAGGAACTCGTTCTTCGGGATCAGCTTGGCGCCCGGGATGGAGACGATCTCGTACTCGTTGATCTCGCGGACGTCGATGATCTCGATGTTCTCGCCGTCGTCGATCCACTCCTTGAGCTGCTTCGGAGTGATCGTCGAGCCGGCCGCGGCCTCCTGGGCCTCCTCGGAGACGACGCCGCAGAACGCCTCGTAGTCGATGAGTTCGGTGACCGTCGGGTTCTCGCCGCAGACCGCGCAGTTCGGGTCCTTGCGAACCTTGACCTGGCGGTACTGCATCTCCAGGGCGTCATAGATCATCAGTCGGCCGACGAGCGGCTCGCCGGTGCCGGTGAGGACCTTGATCGCCTCGGTGACCTGAATGGAGCCGATGGACGCGCACAGCACGCCCAGGACGCCGCCCTCGGCGCAGGAGGGGACCATGCCGGGGGGCGGGGGCTCCGGGTAGAGGCAGCGGTAGCAGGGGCCGTGCTCGGACCAGAAGACGGAGGCCTGACCGTCGAAGCGGTAGATCGAACCCCAGACGTACGGCTTGTTCAGCAGCACGCAGGCGTCGTTGACCAGGTAGCGGGTCGCGAAGTTGTCCGTGCCGTCGACGATCAGGTCGTACTGGCTGAAGATGTCCATCACGTTGTCGGCCTCAAGCCGCTCCTCGTGAAGGATCACGTTCACGTACGGGTTGATGCCCTTGACGGAGTCACGGGCCGACTCGGCCTTGGAGCGGCCGATGTCCGCCTGGCTGTGGATGATCTGGCGCTGCAGGTTCGACTCGTCGACCTCGTCGAACTCCACGATGCCGAGGGTGCCGACGCCCGCGGCGGCCAGGTACATCAGCGCCGGCGAGCCCAGGCCGCCGGCGCCCACACAGAGCACCTTGGCGTTCTTCAGCCGCTTCTGCCCGTCCATCCCGACGTCGGGGATGATCAGGTGACGGGAGTACCTGCGGACCTCGTCTACGGTGAGCTCAGGAGCTGGCTCGACCAGGGGTGGCAGCGACACGGGGGCTCCGTTGGTCGGTCAATCACTACAGTTGTTCTTCCCGTAACAGTGCCATGTCCTTTTTCATTCCGAGACACCCGTTCCGACCCGCGAGACGATTTCGTCCCAGTAGCCGGGCATCGTCTCCCAGGGGTCGGTGCGGCCGCCGTGGTCCGTGCGGTCGGTGAAGTAGATCGTCGAGGCGCCTTGCCAGCGGGCGATGCGCAGGGCCTCGTCGAGGTGGCCGAGGGGCACTCCGTGCACGAAGTGGCAAAAGCGCTCGGGCGGGTGGTCGGCAGTCCACTCCGCTACCTGCGACCAGCGGTAGTCGCTCCACGGGCCGGAGAACGTGACCAGCTGGTCGGCGCTGTCCGCGTAGCCGGGGTGGGGATGGGTGCCGTGGCCGAGGACGATATGGGGGTCGTCACTGATCGCGCGGAGCGTGGTGACCGTGCGGTGGATCTCCGGGAGCGCGGCACCTTCGCTGGGGCAGCGGTCCAGGAAGAAGCCGTCGACCCGGTACCAGTCGAGATAGCGGTGCGCTTCGGAGATCAGCTCGCCGAAGATCCGGGCGCCGTAGGTGGTGTCGAGGTGGCCGAGGACGCGCAGGCCCGCGTTGCGGAGTCGGCCGGCCGCTTCCAGGCAGTGCGGGTCGGGACGGGTGCCCGGTCCGTCGGCGACGTTGAGCGCGGCCCAGTGCACGGGCGTGCCGGGTCGGGTGAGTTCGGCCCACTCGGTGGGCGCGACGAGGGGGTGCGCGAAACCCGGGATGCCGAAGCCGGTGCGCAGGTCCGTGCTCGCCGTGCTCGGTTCGGTGCTGGTCAGATGCGGCATGCCGCCTCCATCCAGATGTCGGCGAGGGACTCTTCGAGATTGATCCGGGGGCGCCAGCCGAGCCGGTCGCGTGCAGTGCGCACATCGGCCTGCTGCCAGCTGCCGCAGCCGTCCGGGTACGGGTACGCGACCGGGGCCGCGTGGTCTGATTCGGAGCGGGGGTGGCCGATGGATGCCCTCAAAGCGCCAGGGTGTCCGTCGAGTTCATGGAGGGCTCCGCCGTATCCGGCCACGCGCGCGAGGACCGCGGCGGCATCACGGAGGCGGACGGCACGGCCGGAGCCGATGTTGATGACGCCCTGCGCGGCGGAGAGCGAGGCGGCGTGCACGGCGCGGGCGACGTCGCGTACGTCGATGAAGTCGCGCTGGACGCCGAGGCCACCGAGCTTGAGTTCGCCGTCTCCGGACTGCATGGCGCGGCGCATGGCCTCCGCCAGCCGGCCCAGCGGGGAGCCGGCGGGGGTACCGGGGCCCGCCGGTGAGAAGACGCGGAGGACCACGGCGTCCAGGCCGGAGCCGAGGACGAGTTCGGTGGCGGCGAGTTTGCTGACGCCGTACGGGCCTCCGGGGCGGGGGACGGCGTCCTCTGCCGTGGAGGAGCCGGACTGGCTGGGCCCGTACTCGGCGCCGCAGCCGATCTGGACGAGGCGGGCGCCGCAGCCGCTGCGGCGAAGAGCCTCGCAGACCGTGGCCACGGCGACGGTGTTGTGGCGGGTGAGTTCGCGGGCGCCGCCTCGGGTGGCGCCGGCGCAGTTGACGACGACGCCGGGGTGCACCGCGTCGAGGAAGCGGGTGAGCGCGCCGGGGCTGCCGGACGCGAGGTCGAAGCGGACGTCCGCGTCGTCGCCGCGGCCGAGTGCGGTGAGCTGGACGGCCGGGTCGGCGAGCAGACGGTCGGCGACGAAGCGGCCGAGGTATCCGTTGGCTCCGATCAGCAGGACCCTCATCGGGCGGCTCCCGGGGCCGAGATTCCGGGTCGGGAGGTGATCATCTGGGGTTCTCCTTCTCGGGGGTGATGGTTCGGGGCGGCCGGCACACAGCCGACCGGCCGGGAGGTGTGTCGCCCGCTGTCGCGTCACATGTCATGGCGACACGTCCGATGCGTGCGCCACGACGACGCCTCCAACGCGCGTGCCACGGCGACTCGGCCGATGGGCGTGCATGCCCGGCACGTCCGATGCGCGTCGTGTGCCGGCACGTCCGATGCGCGTCGTGTGGTGAACCGTCCGATGCGCGTCTCATGCCGCCCCCTCCGTTCGCGCGTGGGCCGACGCCTTCGTCAGTCGGCGGTTCGCGTGGAGCAGGAGGGTCAGGGCCGCGGCACAGCAGGCGAGGGCGGGGACGGCGCCCGGGCCCCAGGTCTCGACGAGTGTGTCGACCGGGATGGCCAGGAAGCCGCAGCCGGGGAGGCGGCCCGCGAAGACCGTGGCCAGCGCCGCTCCTTCGACCGTGGCCGTCGCGATGAGGACGACGCCGGGGGCGTACGTGAAGCCGTGGGCCGTGAGGAGGCGGGCCAGGAACAGGAGGGCACCCAGGGTGACCGTCTGGGCGTAGGCCGCGGGCTCGTCCAGGGCTGCGCCGGTCAGGGCCAGGAGGGAGGTCAGGGCGCACAGGTACAGGGCGAACGTGCCGCACAGCAGGGGCCGTACGGAGGAGGTGAACTCGGTCAGGCCCCGACTGGCCGTCAGTTTGCGGCGGGCTCGGGCGGCGAAGAGATGGGCGCTCCACGCCGCGGGGGCGCAGGCCAGGGTGAGGGCCAGGACCGGTGCGGTGGCCAGGGGCCAGGGACCGCTGGTGCCGGTGGGCAGGCCGTCGGGTCCTCCGGCCACGGCCACGCGGAGCAGCCCGTCGCCGAGGACGGCGTAGGCCACCAGCCAGCACGTCCAGAGGCCGGTGCCCGGCGCGGGCGTGCGGTCCTTTGTGGCGAGCGGGCCGCGGGACAGGACCGCGCGGACGGCCAGAGCCACGGCCAGGACGCCGACGGCTGCCGTGATCAGGCGTGATTGGCCGTGGGTGAGGCGGAGGCCGGCCAGCGTGGCCGCGCACAGCGCGCCCGGCAGCAGCGCGAGCAGCGCCCAGTCGGCTCGGCGCCGGGAGGCTGCCGGCGGCGTGGGACGGTGGGTTGTCCCGCCGTCGCGCGGGACGCGGGCGTACATCTCCTCCGCCAGGGAGAACACGTCCCGGTGACGGAAGCGGGACGCGGTGCGGTCGGTGACGCCGTGGGCCTCCAGGCCGGCCGCGATCTCCAGGGGATCCACGGCGCGTTCGCACAGCTCACGGTGACGGTGCATCAGTGCCTTCACCGGGTCCGCGGCGGCGGCACGGCGCCCGGGACCATGGGCAGGGGCGTCGTCGGAGGCGGGCTTGGTGTGCTCTTCCCCGCTCCGTGAGTGCGGCTGCCCGTCATCCCGCAGGCACGCCGCTCCCGACAGCCACTCCTCCGAGCGCATGTCCCACGCTGCGGCGCCGGCCGGTGGGCCGGGGCGGTCGAGTTCGCCCAGGTCGCTCATCGTGCTCCCTCCGTCGCGGGGACGGGGCCGCCCGTCGCAGAAACGGAGCCACCCGTCGCAGCTACGGGACCTCCCCTCGCTGATACGGGTCCACTCGCCCGTACCGGCCCTCCCGTCGCCCAGCCGGGGCCGCCGCGGGCCGCCACGCGGGCCGCCGGGGCGGTCCAGCGGCCGGGGACGTGGGCCTCGGCGGGGACACCGAACGGCAGGGGTTCTCCGGTGTCGTCGAGGACGACCCGGCGGACCGGGCTCTGCGAGACGATCTCCAGGTAAATGCCGTGGAACGCTGCGGTGTTCTGCTCGACCGTGAAGAGTTCGAGCGCGCGGGCGCGGGCGGCGGCGCCCAGGCGTGCACGGCGCTCGGGAGCTCGGAGCAGCGCCACGCACGCCTCGGCGAGCGCCCGCGGATTGCGCGGCGGCACGACCAGTCCGGTGCCGCCGATGACCTCCACAACGGCGCCGACGTCGGTGGACACCGTGGCACGGCCGCAGAGCATGGCCTCGACGAGGCCGAGGGGGAAGCCCTCGACGAC
The DNA here is from genome assembly GCF_009709555.1 of Streptomyces blattellae. Taxonomy (GTDB): domain Bacteria; phylum Actinomycetota; class Actinomycetes; order Streptomycetales; family Streptomycetaceae; genus Streptomyces; species Streptomyces blattellae. The sequence continues at coordinate 96,988 of NZ_WJBG01000253.1, forward strand.
GCTGGACAGGACGGTCACCGCTCCCCCGGCGTATGCCTCGGCGAGCGTCGGCGCCTCGGGCCCGCCGATCTCCTCGAAGGCCACCGGGTTACGGCCGATCGCGTGCGGTCCCTCCGCCTCGTCCGGGAAGAGCTGTGCGGCGAGTGCCTTGCAGTGGACCAGGTAGGCCGTGCCCTCGGCGCCCGAGGGTGTGCCGACGATCCGCAGCCGGGTCTTCGGTTCCTCCTTGCGGACCTCCGCGAAGGCGTGCAGCAGCGAGACCAGATCCTTGGTGGGTTCGATCCGGCCGACCCAGACCAGGGTGTCCGGATCCGCGCACTCCGGCGCCTCGCCCACCTCCGTGAAGCGGGCGGCCTCCATGCCCGGGTAGACCGTGCGCAGCTTGTCGCGATCGGCGCCGCAGCGCTCCTGCCAGCGGCGGGCGTGCGAGTTGCCGGGTGTGATGACGGCCGCCCGGCGGTAGATCTCGGCGGCCAGCCGACCGTGGAAGGCCGCGAGCAGGGCCCGTACGGCGGGTGCCGCGTCGCCGGCGGTCAGATAGTGCGTGCGCAGTTGTACGCCGTACTCGGTCACCAGCAGCGGTACGCCCGAGAAGTGGCGGGCGACCAGTCCGGGCAGGGCGGCCGGGCCGCCGGACGCGGCGTGGCACAGGTCGACCGAGCCGAGCCCGTCGTCCTCGTACCAGTCGAGCGAGAGGGGGCGCAGGACGCGTTCCAGTTGCGCGGCGACGGTGAGGAGTTCGGGTACGCGCGCCTCCCGCGCCGTGCGCAGGGCGCCGGGCGCGCGACATGCGCGTTCGAGGGCGCGTACGGCGGTCTCGGAGCGAAGCGCTCCCACCAGGCCGCCCTCGTCTCGGGCGAGTTCGGCAAGTCCGTACAGCGCACTGCCGAAACGGTCCGCCTCAGAGGTGGGCGCCGTCCCAGAGGCGGCCGCTGCCCCAGAGGCGGCGGCAGCCCCAGCAGTGCCCCCCGCGTCCACGCCGGCCTCCGCCCCGCTGCCCCTCGTCGCGCACAGCACGGCCGCCAACTCGCCGTAGCAGTCGGCGAAACGCCGTCGCGCGCGCCGCCCGTACCGGACGCCGTCGTCCTCGGCCGTCCACAGCGGTGCCGCCTGTACCCGGCCGACCTGCGACGGCAGCGGCACCCAGCCCTCGTCCTCCTGGCGTGCGCTGCGGCTGAGCGCGTAGACCTCGAACTCGTGCTGCTCAAGCCCGCGCACGAGCCGGTCGCACCACAGCCTGGCGTCACCGCTCACATACGGATAGCCACCTTCCGTAAGCAGTCCGATGCGCACGAGTGCACCCCCGATCTCCCATATGGGGAGCCGCCGTTGACTCGACGGCTCGCAGCGGGAAGAACGTATGCGGACAAGGCGGTGGCGCGACGGACGGTTGTCCATCACGCCACCAAAAGGGGTGAACGGTCGTAACTTTCCCGTGCGGGTCACGTTCGATCGCGCTAAGAGATCAAGCAGTTACGTTTCGCTAGATCACGGCCAGCCGCGACCCGAGCACTGACGCGGCGTACGGGGGCCAGATCGTGGGCGATGAAATCAGCGCAGCGGCCCCGGTGAGGGGTCAGCTCCCGGGATACGGCCAGGGGTTGGCCCGGCAGCGGATCCCGTCGTGGTCGAGGAACTTGGTCTGCTGCTGCATGACCGGGGCGAGGTCGCCGTCCTTGTCGCAGGTGACGTGGCTGTAGCCGAGACGGTGACCGACCTCGTGGTTGATCAGCATCTGCCGGTACGCGTGTATCTGATCGCCGTACGTCTTCGCCCCCTGCGCCCAGCGATAGGCGTTGATCATCACGCGTTCCGTCGCCGCGGAGTCGCAGGACACGTTGTCCTCGGTCGTGTCCAGGCCCGACTTGGCGCACCAGTCGGCGGTGGTGCCGGGGCTGGCGAGCGTGATCACGAAGTCGGGCTTGCCGGAGTAGATGCGCTCGAAGGTACGGGCGCCGTTGTGGGCCCAGCTCCGGTCGTCGTTGAGCGTCTCCTGCACGGCCTGCGCGAAGAGTTCACCGTCGAGGTCGAGCCCCTGCTCCACGTCCACGCGGTAGGTGTACTTCTGCCCCGTGCCGGGCGCCTTGTCGATGCCGGCGATGGCGTCGAACTTGCCGGAGCCGTCGAGCGTCGGGCTGAGCGCGTACTTCTGGTCCATCTTCTGCGCATACGTCAGCGGTGCCACGCTCGGCGACGTGGAGGGCGTCGGCCGCCCGTCCGCGCGCGAGGCACCGTCGCGGGCGTCCCGGGACTGGTCGGTGGCGGACTGCGACCGTACGGTGTCGTCGTCGCGCCCCCCGGTGACCTGGCCGGCCACGACAACGGCCAGCACGGTCGTGACAGCGAGGGCCGCGATGCCCGTGAAGGTCCGCCCCTTGCCGCCCTTGGCCTGCACGGGCTCGCCGGTGGGCGGCGCGTCGTCGGCGTCGTCCTCGGTGTCGTTCGCGAGGCCGGTCGCCCCGGCGGACCACTCGGTGACGGAGGCATACGGATCGGAGGCGGGTGTACGGGGTGAGAAGGCGTCGACTTCCTCGTCGAACGCGGCGAGGTACTCCTGGCGCGGCCCACCCGGAGGTGCCTGCCGCTGTCGCGGTATCGCGGCGCCGGGCCCGGCCGGAGCCCCGTACCCGCCCCCGCCGCGTCCGCTCGGCTCGCCCCAGCCCTCACCGGGTTCCCGCTGCTCAGGGTGCCCACCCCGGGCTTGGGGGACACCACGCGCGGGCGTGCCGTCGGCGTAACGGGGGGTGCCATGAGCGGGGGTGCCGTCGGGCAACCGCGGGAAACCATGAGCCGGCGTCCCATCAGGCAACCGCGGGAAACCATGAGCCGGCGTCCCATCAGGCAACCGCGGGAAACCATGAGCCGGCGTCCCCTCGGGAACCCTTGGCGCACCACGAGCCGGGGTCCCGTCCGCAAGCCTCGGAAAGCCGTACGCCGGCGTGCCGCCAGGGACCCTCGGCCCACCGCGTGGCGAGGAGCCGCCAGGAACCCTCGGTACACCCCGTGGTGAGGAACCGTCAGGAACCCTCGGCTCACTCCGGGCCGGAGTGCCGTCGGAACCACCCTCGGCCGCACCCTTGGGCGCGGGTCCGCGCCGGCTGTGGCGTCCCACCTCGCCCCTCAGCTCCCCGCGGTCTCGACGGCAGTCCCCGTGACGGCATTCAACTCACCGGTGTCGGCGAGGAGTTCCCGGAAGGCCCGCGCCACCACCTCGGGGTACTCCATCATCGCCACGTGACCGGCATCCGGCAAGGACAGCAGCCGGGAGGAGCGGAAGGAACGCGCCGCCCTCTGGCTCATGCGGTAGCCGACGAGTTGGTCCCGGCCACCATAGATGAGAAGGGTCGGCGCCAGGACGCGCTCGGCCTGGCGCCACAGCCCGTGCTGGCCACCCAGCGTGTACGCGTTGACGATCCCGCGCGCGGAGCGTGCCAGCGCGTCCCAGAAGTACGGCAGTTGCAGCCGCCGCGTCATCTCCTGCACGGCGTTGTCGAACTCCTCGGGCGTCACGCGCCCGCGATCGCCGTAGCAGAGCCCCATCACCCCGCGCACCCGCTGCTCCGCTGACCAGTCCTTGCTGTACCGGGTGAACAGGGGCGCCACGCCGGGCAGCGCCAGCAGGGCCGTCGGAACGGCGGTGGGCTGGATGCGCAGTTCCGGAAGCGCGGGGGACACGAGGGTGAGCGTGCGGATCAGGTCGGGGCGCACGGCGGCGACGCGGGTGGAGACCGCGCCGCCCAGCGAATTGCCGAAGATGTGCACGGGGCCGCGCCCGGAGGCGTCGAGATAACGGATCACCGCGCGGGCGTGCGCGGTGATCGAGTAGTCGCCGTCGTCCGGTGGCGGGGAGTCGCCGAAGCCGGGGAGGTCGAGGGCCTCGCTGTCGACATGCGCGTCGAGCAACGGCATCAGTCCCGACCAGTTCTGCGAGGAGCCGCCGAGTCCGTGGACGTACAGCGCGGGCGGAAGGCCTTCGCGGGCCGCGGGCCTCGACCGGACCGTCAGCGTGATCCCCGGCAGCCGCACCGACCTGAGCCGCTCGCCCTCCGCGACCCTGACGGGCGACACCTTCGGGAGCGCACTGCTGGCAGGTGCGGACGGCAGCTCGGTCGAAGACATGCAGCAATGTTACGAGACGATCACGCAGTGGTTCATGTGTTCGCCATCACAACCAACGCCCCCTGCCCCACGGGAACTCACGCGAGCCCACACCCCCGCCCCGCACGAACTCCACGTCACGATCCGGACGCGGATCGCATAGCGTCCGGATCGGGTGTCTCCTAGGCTCGTAAAGAGGGCACCCGCATGTGGCCCCTGCTTCCCCGGGGACGTTCGTAGGAAGGGAGCCCGTCATGGCCGTAGACCCGACCGATCCTGACACCTTCGAGGAGTTCGAGGAGTTCCAGGAGAGCGACGAGGACATCGACGTCGAGGCCCCGGAAGGCGATGCCGCCGAACAGCACGCCGATGTCGCGCCGGACCGCGACGACTCACTGAACGGCGTGGACCCGGACCGCGCCAGCGAGGCGGATCTTCTGGAACAGGCCCGCGTGGTGTCACTGGACGAGGACGACTACCGGTGAGCAGCGACGAGACGGCACAATGCCCGACCCGCCCCTGTTTCAAACCTTTCACACCACTTTCGTAGCCGTCCGGTCCGTGAAATTCTGCGCTCGTACCGCGCACACCACGGTTACCGAAAAGTACGATGGCCGCGCGGCGCACACCGCATGTGGACGACTTTGGGAGGCGGCGTGACAGCCATCGAGCAGACAGAGGCGGCACGCCCGAGGGGCACGCGCCTGCCGCGCCGAGCCCGGCGGAACCAGCTTCTGGGCGCCGCCCAGGAAGTCTTCGTGGCACAGGGCTACCACGCGGCCGCGATGGACGACATCGCCGAGCGCGCCGGGGTCAGCAAGCCGGTGCTCTACCAGCACTTCCCGGGCAAGCTCGACCTCTACCTCGCCCTGCTGGACCAGCACTGCGAGTCCTTGATCCAGTCCGTACGCCACGCGCTGGCGTCGACGACCGACAACAAGCAGCGCGTACGGGCGACGATGGACGCGTACTTCGCGTACGTCGAGGACGACGGCGGCGCCTTCCGCCTGGTCTTCGAGTCCGACCTGACGAACGAGCCCGCGGTACGCGAGCGCGTCGACAAGGTCACCAATGAGTGCGCCGAGGCGATCTGCGACGTGATCGCCGAGGACACCGGCCTCTCGCGCGCCGAGTCGATGCTGCTCGCCTCCGGTCTGGGCGGCCTCGCCCAGGTGGTGGCACGCTCCTGGCTGCACAGTGACCGCAGCGTCCCACGCGACCAGGCGGTCCAGCTGCTGACCTCGCTGGCCTGGCGGGGCATCGCGGGCTTCCCGCTGCACGGCATCGACCACCACTGACCGCCGTACAACAGCGCGCACCGCTGACGGCCGTATGCCGGCGCGCACCGCATACCGTCCGTTTGTTCCCGCCTGTTGTTCGCTCCTGGCGTTCCCCCGCGCAACGTGTACATCCCCTCACCGGGCTAATGTGTGCTGCGTACGGCGCGGAAGGTCGCGCACTTCACTGACCGTCGGAGGGACATAGCCGTGGAGGTCAAGATCGGCGTGCAGCACGCGCCCCGCGAGATCGTTCTGGAGAGCGGTCAGAGTGCCGAGGAGGTCGAGCGGGCGGTGTCCGAAGCGCTGGCCGGCAAGTCGGCGCTGCTGAGCCTCGTGGACGAACACGGCCGCAAGGTCCTGGTCCCGGCGGACCGCCTCGCCTACGTCGAGCTCGGCGAGCCGGCGCCACGCAAGGTGGGCTTCGGCGCCCTGTAGTCACGCGTGAAGGAAATACGCGAAGTAGGGCCCGGCGGTCGGTCGCTCGACCGCCGGGCCCTTTCCTTGTCCGCTGGCTTCCCCCTGACTTCCCTTCCCCCCTGGCTTCCCCTGGCTTCCCCCTGGCTTCCCCCTGGCTTCCCCCTGGCCGGTTTCCTTCACAGACGGAGCACATATCGAGCACAGAGGAGGATTGCATTCCGCAGGTCACGGGTATGACGGGCTACGTCCGTGGTGCGCAGGCAGGCCGTGTGGGAGGGACCTCGTCATGATCTTGGAAGCGCTTGGCTCCGCAGTGCTCGGCCTCGCACTGGCCTGGGCCGCGATCCACCGCCTCTCGCACCGCCTCCCCGCCCGCCGCCTGGTCGTCCCGACCGGCGTCGCAGGCGCTGTCTTCGGCGCTTTCCTCACCCAGGGCGCCCTGGACGCAGGCAACGTCCTGCTGATCCTGATCGGCGCGGCAACCGTCTCCGCAGCCTCCCTGTCCCTCCTCCTGCGCCCATCGGGAAGACTCCGCCGACGATCGGCAACGGCGTAAAGGACAACCGCGCAGCCCCTAGAACGCCGTTCACCCTTCAGGGGCGCGGGGAACTGCGCGACCAGCCCCCACCACCCCGCGGCCGCGAATCGGCAGAAGCACCCCCAACGGAGCGCTACGCAGCCAACCCCAACGCAGCCATCCGCTTCGTATGGGCCTCCGTGATCCGCGAGAACATCCTGCCGACCTCAGCAAGATCGAACCCGTCGGCCACACCCCCCACCAGCATCGTCGACAACGCATCCCGGTCGGCCACCACCCGCTGGGACTGCGACAGCGCCTCCCCCATCAACCGCCGCGCCCACAGCGCGAGCCGCCCGCCCACCCGTGGGTCCACGTCGATCGCCGCACGCACCTTCTCCACGGCGAAACCGGCATGCCCGGTGTCGTCCAGGACAGCCAGGACGAGTTCACGCGTGTCCGCGTCGAGCCGCGCGGCGACCTCACGGTAGAAGTCACTGGCGATCGAGTCGCCGACGTACGCCTTGACCAGCCCTTCCAGCCAGTCCGAAGGCGCCGTCTGCTTGTGGAAGCCGTCCAGCGCGGCGACGAACGGCTCCATGGCCCGCGTCGGCTCCTCACCGATCTCCGTGAGTCGGTCGCGCAGCCGCTCGAAATGGTGGAACTCGGCCGACGCCATCTTCGCCAGTTCCGCCTTGTCCGCCAGCGTCGGGGCCAGCTTGGCGTCCTCCGCGAGCCGCTCGAACGCCGCCAGCTCCCCGTAGGCGAGCGCGCCGAGCAGGTCGACGACCGCGGCGCGGTACTGCGGGTCGGCGGAGGCCTTCGCCCAGTCCTGGGCGGCGACTCCGGTGTGTTCGGCAGGGGTGTCGGAGGCGTTGTCAGGCTTGTCAGAGGTCGTCATGAAGCGCACAATAGCCCGCTCGCCGGACTAAGGAAGTCCCTGGTCAGTCACTGTGACGACGAGTACGTGAAGAGGTGTGACGACGACTACGTGACCGAATCGGCCATCACATGTGCGCGTTTCCAGGGTATGGTGGTAATGCGCCTGCTGAGTACTTCGACGTAGCTCGACGGTTACTCGACAGGCTGCACGTATGAGGATGCCCGGTCGGTGGCCCGATCGGCTCCGACCAGACAGCTCTCCACGGCCGTACGGCACTCTGCGTACGAAGTCTGGAGGGACCCCTCAGCGGTTCGAGCGCTAGAGCGTCGGCAGAGGTCTCCCGTGCCATACGGCTCGCCGTACGGCAGCCGACGTCCCCGGCACGGTCTGACACGACCCCCGCGCTCGCCTCGCGCCGCGCACACAGAAGAGGCAGCACCCTGACTACGACTTTCCGAGAGCTCGGGATCCTTCCCGAGACCGCCGAGGCCCTCGAAGCCGTCGGCATCATCAACCCCTTCCCCATCCAGGAGATGACGCTCCCCGTCGCCCTCTCGGGCACCGACGTCATCGGCCAGGCCAAGACCGGCACCGGCAAGACGCTGGGCTTCGGCCTCCCGCTCCTTGAGCGCGTCACCGTCCCCGCCGACGTGGAGGCCGGGCGTGCCGAGCCCGAGGCCCTCACCGACGCCCCGCAGGCCCTCGTCGTCGTCCCCACGCGCGAGCTGTGCACCCAGGTCACCAACGACCTGCTGACGGCGGGCAAGGTGCGCAACGTCCGCGTGCTCGCCATCTACGGCGGCCGGGCGTACGAGCCTCAGGTCGAGGCCCTCAAGAAGGGCGTCGACGTCGTCGTCGGCACCCCGGGCCGGCTGCTCGACCTCGCGGGCCAGAAGAAGCTCAACCTCAAGCACATCAAGGCGCTCGTCCTCGACGAGGCCGACGAGATGCTCGACCTGGGCTTCCTGCCCGACGTCGAGAAGATCATCGACATGCTGCCGCCGCGCCGCCAGACGATGCTGTTCTCGGCGACCATGCCGGGCGCGGTCATCGGTCTCGCCCGTCGCTACATGTCGCAGCCCACGCACATCCGCGCCGCCGCGCCGGACGACCAGGGCGCGACGGTCGCGAACATCAAGCAGTTCGTCTACCGCGCGCACTCCATGGACAAGCCGGAGATGGTCGCCCGCATCCTGCAGGCCGAGGGCCGCGGGCTGGCGATGATCTTCTGCCGTACGAAGCGCACGGCCGCCGACATCGCCGAGCAGCTCCAGCGCCGCGGGTTCGCCTCCGGCGCGGTCCACGGCGACCTCGGCCAGGGCGCGCGCGAGCAGGCCCTGCGCGCGTTCCGCAACGGCAAGGTCGACGTCCTCGTCTGTACCGATGTCGCCGCGCGCGGCATCGACGTCGAGGGTGTGACGCACGTCATCAACTACCAGTCTCCCGAGGACGAGAAGACGTACCTGCACCGCGTCGGCCGCACCGGCCGTGCGGGCGCGAAGGGTACGGCCGTCACGCTCGTCGACTGGGACGACATCCCGCGCTGGCAGCTGATCAACAAGGCGCTGGAGCTGGACTTCAACGACCCGGCGGAGACGTACTCCAGCTCCCCGCACCTCTTCGAGGAACTGAACATCCCCGCGGGCACCAAGGGTGTCCTGCCGCGCTCGGAGCGCACGCGCGCCGGGCTCGACGCGGAGGAGGTCGAGGACCTCGGCGAGACGGGCGGTCGCGGTCCTCGCGGCCGTGGCCGTGGCGGTCGCGGTGACCGGGGCGAGTCCCGGTCCGCCGACCGCGAGCGCCCGGCCCGCACGCCGCGTCGCCGCCGCCGTACGCGCGGCGGGTCCGAACTGGACGAGACGGCTCCCAGCGGTACGGCCCCCGCGGCCGACACCCCGGCGGAGACCACCGCGGGCGACGTGACCGCCGCTCCCCGTACTCCGCGCCGCCGTCGCCGCACGCGCGCCGGAGCGGCGGCAGAGCCGGTGCCGACGGCCACGGAGCCGACCAGCGAGCCCGCCGCAACCGCCGTAGCGACCGCGGAGGGCCCCGCCCTGGACGCCCCCGACGCCCCGGCCAAGCCGCGCCGCCGCCGTACGCGCAAGTCGGCGGAGCCGACGGTCACCGAGGAGACGCAGACCGCGTCCGCCGTGCAGGTCCCGGAGACTCCGGCCGCTGCCGAGGCCCCCGAGACCGACGCTCCCGCCCCGCGCCGTCGCACCCGCAAGGCCACGGCCGCGGCGGAGACCGCGGTCGACACGGCCGAGGGCGCGGAGGAGACCAAGCCCCGCCGCACCCGTAAGAAGACGGCAGCCGCCGAGGTGGCGACCGACCCGGCCGAGAGTACGGAGGCCAAGCCGCGCCGTACGCGGAAGGCCACGGCGGCCACCGAGGCGCCGGAGGCCATAGAGGCCAAGCCCCGCCGCACCCGCAAGACGGCAGCCGCCGCCGAAGCCGCAGTCGACACAGCCGAGGCGACGGACGCAAAGCCCCGCCGCACCCGCAAGACCACGGCCACCACCGAGACACCGGAGCCCACCGAGGCAAAGCCCCGCCGCACCCGCAAGACCGCAGCCGCCGCCGAAGCCGCAGTCGACACAGCCGAGGCGACGGACGCAAAGCCCCGCCGCACCCGCAAGACCACGGCGGCCACCGAGGCGCCGGAGGCCATAGAGGCCAAGCCCCGCCGCACCCGCAAGACGGCAGCCGCCGCCGAAGCACCGGAAGCCACGGAGCCCAAGCCCCGCCGCACCCGCAAGGCCGCCGCCACCGCCCAGACGGCGGAGATTCCGGCGCAGGCCACGCAGGAGCCGGAGGCCGCCGCTCCGCGCCGCCGCACCCGCAAGGCCACGGCGGCCACCGAGGCTCCGGAGACGACGGAGACGAAGCCGCGCCGCACCCGCAAGGCCACGGCCGCCGCGGAGCCCGCGGAGAGCTGATCCCGTACCCGGATGGCCCGGTCCCACCTCCCGTGGGCCGGGCCATCGGCGTTGTTGCGCACCCGGATGGCCCGGTCCCACAACGGCCGGGTACCGGGCACCGCCGTAGCCGTCCCGCCCGATAACCTCACCTGGTGACCAGCTCAGCGTCCGTTCCCCCGCCGCACGGCGCCCGCCTCCGCCGACTGCACACGGCCCGTGGCGACTTCGCTGCCGTCGACTCGCCCGTGCGCTCCGGCATCGAGCCGAAGGGCGTCGTGCTGATGGTCCCCGGCTACACGGGCAGCAAAGAGGACTTCACGCTGATGCACGAGCCGCTGACCGCGCGCGGTTACCGGGTCGTGGCCGTGGACGGCCGCGGACAGCACGAGTCCGACGGCCCGGAGGACGATGAATCGGCCTACGCACAGGCCGAGTTGGCGAAGGACGTCCTCGCCCAGACCGCGGCGCTCGGCACGCCCCTGCACCTCCTCGGGCACTCCCTCGGCGGCCTGATCGCCCGCGCCGCCGTCCTCATCGACCACTCGCCCTTCCGCTCGCTCACCCTGATGTCCTCGGGTCCCGCCCAGGTCTCCGACTCCCAGCAGCAGCGCATCAAACTGCTGCGGGACACGCTCGCGGTGCTGACCATGCCCGAGGTGTGGGAGGCGATCCTGGCCATGGGCCCCCCGGAGGAGGTCGGCGGCCCGGCCCGCGGAATCGGTGACCTGGGCCAGCTCCAGCGACGCTGGCTGGGCAACAGGCCCGCCCAGCTCATCGCGACGGGCCGCCAGTTGTGCACCGAGCCGGACCGGGTCGCCGAACTCGCCGCCGTGCCGCTCCCGTTCCATGTGCTGTCGGGTTCCCGCGACGACGCCTGGCCGGTGACGCTCCTCGACGACATGGCCGTACGGCTGAAGGCGCACCGCACGGTCGTGGCCGATGCCGATCATTCGCCCAACGCGGACCAGCCGCTCCCCACGGCCCACGCCCTCGCGGACTTCTGGGACGCCGTCGGCCGGGAATGAGCCAAGCGCTCCGCACTGGAAGCCCGGCACGTCGGCCGCAGGTCCGTCTCGTCGCCGTCCTCGCCGTCGTCGCCGTCCTCGCCGTCCTCGCCGTCGTGACCGTCGTCACCGCAGCCGCATATGTGGACGTGGGCGCGGACGTGGATGTGGATGTGGATACGGCCCCGCACCCCTCGGGACGCTGCCGAAACACACCGGACGCCGACGGACCCGCTCAGTACAGCGTCTGCAGGTGCTCCCAGAAGCCGTCGCGCAGCGCCCGGCGCAGATCCGCCTGGCCGCGCAGCGAGTACTGCAGCAGCCCCTCCGCCTCCACCAGCAGGTCCTGGTCCACCGATCCGGGCAGATACGGATGCCCGGGCAGCAGTTCCACCAGCGACTCCCGCCCGCGCGCCGCCAGCCACTTCGCCGCGATCTGCGCGCCGACGAACCGCACGTCCTCGCGGGTGGGGCGGGCGCCCGTGGCCTCGTAGGGGGGTGCGGTGCGCCGGGCGACGTACGGCTTGAAGAAGTCGAGGTCCAAGGTGCGCTGGCTGTCGACCTCCCAGAGCAGCGGCTCCGCCTGGTTGCGGCCCTCCGGTGCCTCGATGCCCCACAGGTGCACCCGCGCGCCGTACCCCTGCGCCGCCTCCACGGCCGACACCAGGTCCTCGTCGCCGCCGAGCAGGGCAGCGTCGCTGATCGCGCGGTGCCGGGCGAGCGACTCCAGGTCGGAGCGGATCAGCGAGTCGACGCCCTTCTGCTGGTTGTTGGCGTTGAGATTGCCCAACCGCACCTTGACGTCGGGGAGTTCGGCGATGGACTGCTGCTCGGCGGTGTGGATACGGCGGCGGGCGCCGTCGTACCAGTAGACCCGCAGCAGCCTGCTGTCCGCGAAGATCGTGCGGGCTTTGTCGATGAGCGCGTCGATCAGCCCTTCGGCGTCGAGGTCGAAGGAGCGCCGGTCCTCGGTCCCGGCGACGAGCCGGCCCGCGGCCGCGTACAGATACCCGGCGTCGACGAAGATCGCATGGGTCGATGGCGTCTTCGCCACCTCGGCGAGCATGCGCTGAAGCAGCTCGTTGGTGCGGTCGATACGGGCGCCGAGCGCCGCGAGGTCGTCGTTCATCGCCTCCATTGTCCCGGCGGTCACGCTGCGAACACAACCGATCCCAATGGGTCTCCGGAATCTCCGATACCCGACAGTAGTTAGCCGTTCGAAAAATTTCTTTAGCGTAGGGAATATTTGTTACACGCAGCCCGTTGACTACGGCGTACAGCAATTCTCCTCAGGAGGATGACCAGACGAAGGGAGAAGCCATGCGCTTCGAGATCATGCGACTCGACGACGTCGACGGCACGCCCGTGGACACGACCGTTGTGGACGCCGCCTCCGTCAACCGGATCGTTCAGCAGGCCGCCGCCATAGGTCAGCGGCTGTGGATCCGTCCGGCCGACACCACGGCCTCGTAACAGACGCGGATCACCGCAGAAGCTTCAGAGCCCCCGTCCGGCGCCGACGCCGGACGGGGGCTCTGCGCTTGCGCGGTTTCAACTCGCCCGGATCACCTGTGTGACCCCGTTGATGATCTGCTGCACGGCGATCGCGGACAGCATCATTCCGGCCAGCCGCGTCACCAGGACCACGCCGCCGTCCTTGATGACCCTGATGATCAGCAGCGAGTACCGCATCACCAGCCAGATCACGACATGGATGGCCACGATCGCCGACCACACCGACACCTGCGTGGCGGCACTGTCGGCCTTCTGCACGGCGAGGATGACGGAGACGATCGCACCGGGCCCGGCGAGCAGCGGCATGCCCAGCGGCACGAGCGCCACGTTCACGTCCTTCGTCTGCTTCGGCTCGTCCGACTTGCCGGTGAGCAGGTCGAGCGCGATCAGCAGAAGCAGCAGCCCGCCCGCGATCATCAGCGCGGGGACGGAGACATGCAGATAGTCGAGGATCTGATGTCCCAGCAGCCCGAACACGGTGATCACACCGCCGGCCACGCAGACGGCCTGGAAAGCCATCCGCTTCTGCACCTTCGCCGGACGGCCGGAGGTCAGCGCCAGGAAGATCGGGGTGATCCCAGGGGGATCCATGATGACAAAAAGGGTGAGGAAGAGAGAGCCGAAGACGGCGACGTCGAACACGGGGTGCCTTGCGGAAAGAAAGTGCGGACGTGGGTGCGAGGGTGTCGAGCCTCAGACTCCGCCGGTCCCCGGGACGGGAAACGCCCCCGTCGCCCGCCGCGTGATCTCCCCGTACACCTCGGGATCCGTCGTGTACTCGCCGAGCAGGACCGTCTTCCGGCTGCCGTGGTAGTCGCTGGAGCCGGTGGTCAGCAGCCCCAGCTCCTTCCCCAGCCCGCGCAGCCGCTCACGCGTCTGGAGGTCGTGGTCCATGTGGTCGACCTCGATGCCGTCGAGGCCCACGGCCGCCATCTCGGCGATCGCGGACTCCGGCACGGTGCGTCCCCGCTTGCTGGCCGCCGGATGCGCGAACACCGCGACCCCGCCCGCGGCCTTGATCAGCCGGATCGCCTCGAAGGGGTCGGTCTCGTGCTTCTCGACGAACGCCCGCCCGCCGTCCGCCAGCCAGTCCTGCGTGAAGGCGTCGCCCACAGTCGGCACGACGCCCAGCTCCACCAGCGCGGAGGCGACATGCGGCCGCCCCACGGACCCGGCACCGGCGATCCGCTCGACCTGCTCCCAGTTCACCGGCACGCCCAGCCCGTTCAGCTTGGCGATCATGCCCTTGGCTCGCGGCACCCGGTCGTCCCGCACCAGTTCACGCTCGGCCAGCAGCGCCGGCTCCTCGGGATCGAAGAGGTAAGCCAGCATGTGCATGCTGATCCCGTCGATACGACAGGACAGCTCGGCCCCGGTCACGAGCGTCAGCCCCTCCGGCAGCGCGGCGATGGCCTCCGCATACCCGCGGGTGGTGTCGTGATCCGTCAGCGCGACAACGTCCAGCCCGGCAGCGGCGGCATTGCGCACCAGCTCAGCCGGGGTGTCCGTACCGTCCGAAGCCGTGGAGTGGGTGTGCAGATCTATTCGCACGAGGTGGAACTCCAAGCGCAACGGCATCAAGGGGACACCCAAGAATAACGGTTGCCCGACCGGCCTAAGGATCACGGGGAGCCGCACGACAAGCCGCAATGAACCCGCAACCGCCCGCGCATCCCCGTCACCCGCCCCCTATGGCTCAAGCAAGCGCGGCGACAGCGCTCCGCAGGGCACCAGGTCCACCTCGGCCCCCGCATCCCGCAGATCCGTGAGCACCAGTTCGTCATACATCAGCAGCCCCGACTGCTCGGGCCACACGACCGCCCACAGCCACAGCCCCCGCGCCTCACCGGCGAAGACCGCACGGTCGTCGGGCGAGCCGGCGACATGCCACAGCGGGGTCGGACGCCCCGCGGCCAGCACCTTCGCCTGCGGCGGCTTCTCGACGTTCATGTACGGTCCCGGGTCGGGCCCGTCGATCCCCGCGTACCACGCACCGAGTCCCACGCCAAGCTCCTCGGCGACCAGGATCAGCTCGCCCATGCCGCCCAGCGGCCCCGGCCCCGAGCAGGCCACGGCCGTCGCGCGCCCCCCGCTGCGGTCGTCGCCCGCGCAGGCCACACCGGTGAACAGCCAGCCGACCGGAAGCGGCCAGGGCATCCACACGGGTACCTGCGTACGGTGCACCACGACGCTGAGTGCCTCGACGCTGGGCGGGATCACGGGCTGCAGCGGATGCACGGCGCCGTGCACATCGCACTGCCAGGAATCGGCGAAGAGTCCGGGAGCCCTGACCCGGCCACCACACTTCGGGCAACTGGGTTCGCCCCTCATAGGGCCCCACGGTCCTACCCCTGCTCCGTCACGTCAAGGACGATCACCCGTCCGGCTGGAACGCCTGACGAGGCGCAATCAGATGTGCTTGCATTAATTTGCCGGGCTAACTCACTGCCTCCGCCAACTGACCGATGCCGACCGCCGGTTGGTGAGAGTTTTGGTGAGAGTTGGTGAGATCGGTCACTGACCGGTCAGTCCAGCGGGACGGACCTGCGGGACGGATCCCGCAGGTCCGTTCCGTTCGTCAGCCAGCGCTCCTGGAGCGCCTGGGCGCCGTGCACCCGTTTCCAGGCGGCCTCGTTCGGGGTCATGGGGAGCAGCGGCAGGAACTGGACCGGGTCGAGGGGCTCGTCGAGGTCCAGGTCCTCGACCAGGCCGCCCGGCTCGGCGACCAGGACCGAGGTGAAGGGGGCGCCGGGCCACAGCGGATCGCCAACGTCCAGGGACCCGCCGGGAGCCACGATCACGCCCTCCACCTGCGGAGAGGCGGCGAGTACGGCGAGCGGGCGGAGCACCTTGCCGGTGTCGGCGAGCCCGGATCGTACGGAGAGGAGCAGCTCGGCGCGGGGGCCCTTGACCGGGTCGGCGACGACCGCGGTGGGGTCCGTCATGGGGTGCGCGGACATACCGAGCGTGGCGTAGCGGACGATGTCCTCCTGCTGGAAACGCAGCACCTCGATGCGTTCGGTACCGAGGAAGGTGACCGCGGCGCGGGCGTCCGGTTCGCCCAGCGCGCTGCGCAACCGGGCCTCGACCAGAGGGAGAACATCAACCATGCGGTGAGCATAGAACTCGTCAGGACCGGGCAAACGAGCGCCTTGACACTTCGCTCGGCTGATACTCTTGCCCGTGGTTCGGGGCAGCACGCTGCGGCGTCGCGATCGAGTCCCGACGCCGACGACATTCCCTTACGAGGGACCGGCCGGAGGAGGTGGGGCTGCAATGGATCGAAGTCGACCGTGCAGTAGCACCCGCTCTTCCCGCCGCTGACGTAGCCGCTCTGCTTCTCTAGCCGGCCGCCACCTCTCGCATGTTCTTCACCGCGGAAGAGCCTTCGTTTCGTATTGCCTGATCTGTCTGTCCCGCAGCAGTAGCTGAATCAGCAGCGAAGCTCACCACCGCGATGGTGCGGTGCTCCCCGCTTTGTGGACGTGCCAAACATGTGAAGTCCGGACGTCCCCATTCCGGGTAGTTCCACCCCTCGTCGGAGCCTTTCGCTGCCTGCCCGCGAAGGAGCCTGCCATGTCGATGATCCGCGACCTGCGTGCCGCCGTCCGTCCGTCCCGTCCGTCGCTCCGCAAGGACACCGCCGGGTACGACACGACGCGCGACCCGTCGACGCCCTCGGCCGTGGTCGACTGCGCCATCTACCGCGACGGCGCCCGCCTTGAGACCCCGGCGCCGCTCACCCCGCACGAGGCGATGCGCCAGGTGCGGCGCGACGGGGGCTTCGTCTGGATCGGGCTGCACGAGCCCACCGAAGCCGAATTCTCCGGTATCGCCAGTGAGTTCGGGCTGCACCCGCTGGCCGTCGAGGACGCCGTCCAGGCCCATCAGCGGCCCAAGCTGGAGCGCTACGACGACTCCCTGTTCACGGTCTTCAAGACCATCCACTACATCGAGCACGACGAACTCACCGCCACCAGCGAGATCGTGGAGACCGGCGAGGTCATGTGCTTCACCGGACGGGACTTCTTCATCACCGTCCGGCACGGCGGGCAGGGCTCACTGCGGGCGCTCAGGCACCGGCTGCAGGACGACCCCGAACTGCTCGCCAAGGGCCCCTCGGCGGTGCTGCACGCGATCGCCGACCATGTCGTCGACGGGTACGTCGCGGTCGCCGACGCCGTGCAGGACGACATCGACGAGGTCGAGACGGAGGTGTTCTCGCCGGGCCGCAAGGGCACCCCGCGCGGCACGGACGCCGGGCGGATCTACCAACTCAAGCGTGAGGTGCTGGAGTTCAAGCGCGCCGTCGCTCCCCTGCTCCGTCCCATGCTGCTGCTCAGCGAGCGGCCGATGCGGCTGATCGACCCCGACATCCAGAAGTACTTCCGGGACGTCGCCGACCATCTGGCCCGGGTGCAGGAGCAGGTCGTCGGCTTCGACGAGCTGCTCAACTCGATCCTCCAGGCCAACCTCGCTCAGGCGTCCGTCGCGCAGAACGAGGACATGCGGAAGATCACGTCCTGGGCGGCCATCATCGCCGTACCGACGATGGTGTGCGGTGTGTACGGGATGAACTTCGACTACATGCCCGAGCTGCGCTGGAAGTTCGGCTACCCGATGGTTCTGACCATCACCGTGGCCCTCTGCTTCGGCATCCACCGCACCCTGAAGCGCAACGGCTGGCTGTGAGCGGCGCTGGCTAGGCTGGGCCCATGACACCTGAGCTGCTCGACCGGGCCCTCGTCGAGGAGGCCACCAAGAAGTCCGGCCTCATCTGGGTCAAGGGGCCCGGCGGACCGGTCCGCGCGCTGTGGCATGTGTGGCACGAGGGCGCGGCGTGCCTGATCGGCGACGGGCCGGGCGAGCAGCCGCTGCCGGGGCTGGCCGACGGGGCCGCCGCCGAGGTGACCGTCCGCAGCAAGGACAAGGGCGGCCGGCTGGTCTCCTGGGCGGCGAAGGTGGTCGAGCTGTCTCCGGGGTCCGAGCAGTGGGACGCCACGGTCGCCGAGCTCAAGGGCAAGCGGCTGAACGCACCCGACGCGGAGGCGATGACGCTCCGCTGGTCCCGCGAGTGCCGGGTGCTGCGCCTGGAGCCGACGGGGACGATTGCACCCCTGCCCGATGACCGGCTGGCCGAGCCGCCGCTGCCGACGCCGGCGACCACGCGTCAGCCGATGCCTGCGGGGCTGCCGAAGCTGCTGAGGAAGAAGCGCCGGCGCTCGTAACCGCCCAGCGCTCCCCGGGAAGTGCCGCAGTGCGCGGGCTGCGCCGATGTGCGGCTCCGCCGCGGGGCCGCAATGTACCGTCGTCCGTCTGCGACGCCGTCGAGGCCGGTCGCGCCCACCCGGCGGAGCCGCGTATCGATACAGCCCCGTGCCCCTTCAGGGCGCTGCCGGACCGTGGCTGACGTCGCCTGGCCGGCTCAGGACGCCGGCAGCGCCTTGCCGTAGTCCACCGTCTCGTCCTCTTTCGGCTCCTCCAGTTTGAAGTCCCTGCCCCAGTCCGTGAAGCGCAGGGTGCCGGCGCTGCCCGCGCGGACCAGGCGGAGCGGATACGGCCGGCCCTGCAGGGAGACGTCGAGGGTGCCGCCGGAGCCGTCGTCGCCGGCGATGCGGATGGTGCGGGTGCCGGACTCCTCGTGGTGGCCGTCGGTCTCCAGGGTGCCGTGCAGGTTCAGCACGCCGTCAAGGAGGACGTCCTTGTCGGTGAAGCCGCTGAACCTCTTGTACGAGGGGTCGCCCTGGGGCACCTTCACATACTTGCCGTCGAGCTTGTCGGCGGCGGCCGTGTCCTCGGAGTCGTCGCCCTCGGCGTGCTCGGGATGCCAGAACTCCGCGCCCGCCTTCAGGAACAGCTGCTCACCGATCCGCAGCAGATGGAACGTCGTCCCCTCGTCGGTGACCTCTCCCGAGCCGCCGTCGGACGTCAGACGCATGTCGAGACTGTACGTGCGTCCGCTGGTGACAACGGTTCCGGAGAGGTGCACCGCGGTCGCGGACTCGGCTGCCGCACGGGTTCTGCTCTGGATCTCCTCGGCCGGCAGCTTGCCGACGCCGTTCGTGCCCGCGTCGGGGTCCTCGCTGCAGCCCGTCAGTACCGCCGTTCCCAGCACGACCAGGGCACTCACGAGTGCGGCACCGCGGGCAGGTCCGGCGGGAATCGCTGTCACAGGTGACGCTGCCTTTCTGACAAGGGTCCTTGAACGGCGTACCGCAGAGTACCGGGGCCGGGCGGGCCGGGCGGAGCCAGTCCGTCCGGACCGCTCACCAGGGCGGATCCGAACGGGACGGGCTAGCCTGAAGCCCACTTGAGTGGGCAATCGCATACAACACGGACACGGGAATTCGGACGACTCGGACGACAAGGAGGCGCAGCCATGGCAGCCGGCGCCCCCCGGATCTTCGTCTCGCACCTCTCCGCCGTCGCCGTCTTCGATCCGGCCGGCGATCAGGTCGGGCGCGTACGCGATCTCGTCGTCATGCTGCGCGTCGGGCGGCGTCCGCCCCGAGTGCTCGGACTGGTGGTCGAACTCGCCACCCGCCGCCGGATCTTCCTGCCCATGACCCGGGTGACCGGCATCCAGTCCGGCCAGGTCATCACCACCGGTGTGCTCAACGTCCGGCGCTTCGAGCAGCGGCCCACCGAGCGGCTGGTCTTCGGCGAACTGCTCGACCGGCGGGTGACGCTGGCGGAGACCGGCGAGGAGGCCACGGTGCTGGACGTGTCCGTGCAGCAGTTGCCGGCGCGTCGGGACTGGGAGATCGACCGGGTGTTCGTGCGGAAGGGCAGGAAGGGCGGCGCCTTCCGGCGGGCCAAGGGGGAGACGCTGACCGTCGAGTGGTCCGCCGTCACCGGTTTCTCCCTGGAGGAGCACGGACAGGGCGCCGAGAGCCTCCTCGCCACCTTCGAGCAGCTGCGCCCCGCCGACCTCGCCAACGTCCTGCACCACCTCTCCCCCAAACGGCGCGCGGAGGTCGCCGCCGCCCTCGACGACGACCGCCTCGCCGACGTACTCGAAGAACTCCCCGAGGACGACCAGATCGAGATCCTGGGCAAGCTGAAGGAGGAGCGTGCCGCGGACGTCCTGGAGGCCATGGACCCGGACGACGCGGCCGACCTGCTGGGTGAGCTGCCGGAGGAGGAGAAGGAGCGGCTGCTGGGCCTGATGCAGCCCGCCGAAGCGGCCGACGTGCGGCGCCTGATGGCGTACGAGGAGCGCACGGCGGGCGGCCTGATGACCACCGAGCCGATCATCCTGCGCCCCGACTCCACCGTCGCCGACGCCCTCGCCCGCGTCCGCAACCCCGACCTGTCCCCCGCGCTCGCCGCCCAGGTCTACGTCTGCCGCCCGCCCGACGAGACCCCGACCGGCAAGTACCTGGGCACGGTCCACTTCCAGCGCCTGCTGCGCGACCCGCCGTACACCCTGGTCAGCTCGCTCGTCGACGACGATCTGCAACCGCTCGCCCCGGACGCGGCGCTGCCGCTCGTCGCCGGGTTCTTCGCGACGTACGACATGGTCGCGGCGCCCGTCGTCGACGAGTCGGGGTCGCTGCTCGGTGCGGTGACCGTGGACGACGTACTCGACCACATGCTGCCCGACGACTGGCGGGAGTCGGAGTTCGACGACCTCGACGAGGGGGTGGGGACGAGTGGCGCCTGAGCGCGAGACCGCGACCCGTGAGCGCACGCCCGCCGGCACGGGGGCCGCCGCCCGGCCGCGCCACGCCCGCCTCGACCAGCCCGCCCCGCCCCGGCGCCGGGTCCTGCCGGAGTGGGACCCGGAGGCCTTCGGGCGGCTGAGCGAGCGCATCGCGCGTTTCCTCGGCACCGGACGGTTCCTCGTCTGGATGACGTTCGTCATCATCATGTGGGTGCTGTGGAACGTGGCCGCGCCCAGCGCGCTGCGGTTCGACGAGTACCCGTTCATCTTCCTGACGCTGATGCTGTCGCTGCAGGCCAGCTATGCGGCGCCGCTGATCCTGCTCGCGCAGAACCGGCAGGACGACCGCTCCCGTGTCGAACTCGAACAGGACCGCAGGCAGAACGAGCGGTCCATCGCCGACACCGAGTATCTGACCCGGGAGATCGCCGCCCTGCGCATCGGCCTCGGCGAGGTCGCGACCCGGGACTGGATCCGCTCGGAGCTGCAGGACGTGGTCAAGGACCTGGAGGACCGGCAGGACGGGCACGGGCACGGTGTGTTCCCGGCAGAACGGCCGCACCGACGTGACGTAGACGACCGCTGACGGGCTTTCCGGGGTAGCTGTGAGGCGCCGTACCATCGTCCTATGGCTACGGAAGACGCGGTGCGCGAAGCACTGTCGACGGTGAACGACCCCGAGATCAACCGCCCCATCACCGAACTCGGGATGGTCAAGTCGGTTCAGATCGGGGCGGACGGAGCGGTCGCGGTCGCCGTGTACCTGACGGTTTCCGGCTGTCCGATGCGCGACACCATCACGCAGCGCGTGACGGAGGCGGTCGCGCGGGTCGAGGGCGTCACCCGCGTCGACGTCGAGCTCGACGTCATGAGCGACGAGCAGCGCAAGGAACTGGCCTCCGCCCTGCGCGGCGGCACCGCCGAGCGCGAGGTCCCCTTCGCCAAACCCGGCTCCCTCACCCGCGTGTACGCGGTCGCCTCCGGCAAGGGCGGCGTCGGCAAGTCCTCCGTCACCGTCAACCTGGCCGCGGCGATGGCGGCGGACGGCCTCAAGGTGGGCGTCGTCGACGCCGACATCTACGGCCACTCCGTGCCCCGCATGCTGGGCGCCGACGGGCTTCCCACCCAGGTCGAGAACATGATCATGCCGCCGTCCGCGAACGGCGTGAAGGTCATCTCCATCGGCATGTTCACGCCGGGCAACACCCCGGTGGTCTGGCGCGGCCCGATGCTGCACAGGGCTTTGCAGCAGTTCCTGGCGGACGTCTACTGGGGCGACCTGGACGTGCTGCTGCTGGACCTCCCGCCCGGCACGGGCGACATCGCCATCTCGGTCGCCCAGCTCGTCCCCAACGCCGAGATCGTCGTCGTCACGACCCCGCAGCAGGCGGCGGCCGAGGTCGCCGAGCGCGCCGGCTCCATCGCCGTCCAGACCCACCAGAAGATCGTCGGCGTCGTGGAGAACATGTCCGGTCTCCCCTGCCCCCACTGCGGCGAGATGGTCGACGTGTTCGGCACGGGCGGCGGCCAGGTCGTCGCCGACGGCCTCACCCGCACGACGGGCACCTCGGTCCCGGTCCTCGGCAACATCCCCATCGACGTCCGCCTCCGCGAGGGCGGCGACGAGGGCAAGCCGGTCGTCCTGACCGACCCCGACTCCCCGGCGGGCTCCGCCCTGCGGGCGATCGCGGGGAAGCTGGGGGGACGGCAGCGGGGGCTGGCGGGGATGTCGCTGGGGATCACGCCGCGCAACAAGTTTTAGCCGCGCAACTGGTTTTAGCCGCGCAACTGGTTTTAGCCGCGCAACAAGTTTTGCGCGACGGCGGGGAGACCCATGGGGGCGCGGGGCTGTGTCGATATGCGGCTCCGCCGCGTGGGCGCGGCAAGCCACAGCGAACGGCGAAGGGGCGCCACAATCCACCGGCGCCCCCACTGTCATGCGTAAGCGGCAACGTCCTTGATCACGGCGAACCCAAGACCGTACGCGCTCATCCCCCGCCCGTACGCCCCCACATGCACCCCTTCCGGCGTGGACCCGGCCAGCACCCACCCGAACTCGGACTCGCGGTAGTGGAAGGGCGTGGGCACCCCGTCCACAGGCAGGGACAACGTCGACCACGCCGACCCGGCGAGATCGTCGGCCAACGCCCACGCCGTCTCCGTCTGCTGCTCCAGCCAGTCGTCCCGCAGGGAATGGTCCATCTGGCCGGGCCAGGTGAAGGACAGCAGCCCCACCCCCGCCAGCCACGCCGCCGACGACACCGACGTGGCCTCCAGCAGCCCCGTACCGTCGGCGCTCCGCCGGGACGGATTCGCCGCGACGGTCACCACGACCGCGAACTTCTCCCTGGCATCGGCGGCGACGCTCTCGTTGCGGACGGAGGGCTCGTCCCCGTGCCCGATGGACCCGTGCTCCACGGCCCCGTCGGCCGCCGTCCCCACCTGCATCAGCCAGCGCGGCCCCGTGAAGGCCTCGTCGAGCCCGTACCACGGGAAGGGCGCCAGCAGGTAGCCGTCAACCGTGCGCCGGGCGGTGGGGACCTGTTGTCCGCCCTCCCCGGCTGCCGGCTGCGCGACTCGACTCGTCGTCTCCATATGCCCGGACGCCTCCTCGTTCGTGTCGGGCCTGGACGGCCCGCCCCCCTTGCTCTCGTCGGAACGGGACGGCCCGCCCCCTTCGGGCGCAGTCATCCGGTCCGCACAACAACTCGGCAGCATATCCACCGCGCTCGGGGCTGCCGGGAAATCGCCCGGCGCGTGGGCCGCTCGCACGCCGTGTTCAGGCCGCGGGACGCGGGGGCGGAGTATGAAACGCGTCACGTACGCCGTCGGCGGGCGCCGCGGTCGTACGCTCTGGCGGCGTCGTAGGCGCTGCTCAGGTGGCGTCGTAGTCGAACGGCGCGACCTCGCCGCGCGGGCTCTCGGGCTTCTTGGTCATGTCGATGCGGGAGCCCGACGAACCGGTCGAAGCGGTCGAGCCGGTCGAGCCGGACGACGAGGCGGCCGAAGACGAAGAGGCCGACGAGGAGTCGCTGTCGCGGCCCTGGACCGCGTCCGCGACCTCGGCCATCTCCTTCTTCAGGTCGAAGCCGTTGCGGATCTCCTTGATCCCCAGGTCGTCGTTGTCCAGCTGCTTGCGGATGAACGTCCTGGGGTTGAGGTCCTCGAACTCGAAGTCCTTGAACTCCGGCCCGAGTTCGTCGCGGATGTCCTGCTTGGCGCTCTCCGAGAACTCACGGACCTTGCGGATGGTCCGCATGACGTCCTGAATGACCTTCGGGAGCTTGTCCGGACCGAAGACGAGCACGGCAAGAATGACGAGCGTCGCCAGCTCTAGCGGTCCTATGTCATTGAACACCTGAAGCTCCTTGCGATGTCCTCGGTCCTCGGCCCTCGGTGGTCTGTGCGGTCTTCCGTGGTCCGGGCCGGGTCCACGGTACCCGGCGATGCTGTACGACCGGTACTGCCCCGAGGCCTCCGAATGCGGGTGGGAGTGCGGTTTCGGAGTTGTCTGCCTTGTGGGAGAGCTTGTGGGAGCGCTGATGGACGGGTTGGCGGGACCTGACTGTGACGTTTCTTTAAGTGTCGGCGAGCCAAGGTTTTCGGGATGTTTCAGTCGGCGTTCCGTCGGCGTTCAGTCGGCGTCGGAGGAACCGAGCACCAGCGTGATCCGGATCTCCCTGCCGTCGCGTTCCAGGGTCAGTTCCAGACGGTCGCCGGGGCGGTGGGCGCGTGTCTTGACGATGAGTTCCTCACCGGAGTGGATGCGCTGGCCGTCGACCTCGGTGATGACGTCGCCCGCCTTGATACCGGCCTTGTCGCCGGGGCCGCCCGCGGTGACCGAGGGGCCGCCGCCGCTGTCCTGCGTGCCGATGCGGGCGCCGTCGCCGGCGTAGTCCATGTCGAGGGTGACGCCGATGACCGGGTGGGTCGCCTTGCCGGTGTTGATCAGCTCCTCGGCGACCCGCCTGGCCTGGTTGACCGGGATGGCGAAACCGAGCCCTATCGAACCGGCCTGGCCGCCGTCCAGGTCGGAGCCGTCGCCGGCGGAGCGGATGGCGGAGTTGATACCGATGACGCGGGCCTCGGCGTCGAGCAGGGGTCCGCCGGAGTTGCCGGGGTTGATCGGCGCGTCGGTCTGCAAGGCGTCGACGTACGACACGTCACTGCCGTCGCCGCTCTCGCCGCCCGCCGTGATGGGCCGCTCCTTGGCGCTGATGATGCCGGAGGTGACCGTGCCGGCCAGGTCGAAGGGGGCGCCGATGGCGACGACGGGGTCGCCGACCTGGACGCTGTCGGAGTTGCCGAGCGTCATGGGCCTGAGGCCCGTGACACCGCTGACCTTGACGACGGCGAGGTCATAGCCGCCGTCCCGGCCTACGACCGTGGCCTTGGCGGTGTCGCCGCTGTGGAACGTCACGGAGATCTCGCCGCCTGCCGCGGCCGGTTCCACGACGTGGTTGTTGGTGAGGATGTGGCCGCGGTCGTCGAGCACGAAGCCGGTGCCGGTGCCCTGTGATTCGCTGCCGCTGACATGCAGCGTCACCACGCTGGGCAGCGCCCGCGCGGCGATGCCCGCCACGCTGTCCATCGGCCGCCCGGTGGGCTCCGGGTCGGCCTGCGGCAGCTCCACACTCCCCACGCCGCCGTTCCGTTCGAGATACGCCCCTACGGCGCCCCCGACACCCCCCGAAACCAGCGCCAGCAACAGCGCTCCCCCGAGCAGAGCCCTGCGCACACGCTTCCGGCGCTCGGTGGTGCCGGGTACGACCGCCCCGTTCTGCTGAAGCGGGCCGCTGGCGGGGGCCCAGGGGTCGTAGTTCTGCCAGGGGTTGGCGGGGGGCGCAACGGGGGGCACAACGGGGGCTGCAACCGGGGGTGCGTGGGTCGGTACCGGCGTCGGCATCGGCATCGGCATCGGCGGAACAGGGGATCCAAGGGTCGGCGTCGGGGTGGGCCCCGGCGTGTCCTGCGCAGCCGCGGGCACCGGTGTGCTCTGGGCCGGTGTGCCCTGGGCCGGTGTGCTCGCCGGGTGCTGGACCGGCGGGGCGGGCGCCCACGGGCCGGGCTCGCCGTACGGCGGGGTGCTGTACGGGTCGGGGTCATGCAGGGGTTTGGGACGCTCGATGGCCGACTCCCCGTCCACCCGCGAATCCGGCGTCACAGTGGGCTGAGCCGGTACGAAGCCGTCCTCGGCGCCCGCCTCCTCAGGAGGCCGCAACTCGAAGTCCCCCTCGGAGTGGCCCACATCCCCCCGACCTCCCGCAGACCGCTCAAACTCGAAGCCGCCCCCAGCCGAAGCCACGTCACCCCCACGACCCCCCGCAGACCGCTCCGGCTCGAACCCCCCCTCGACCGAAGCCACATCACCCCCGCGACCTCCCCCAGGCCGCTCAAGCTCGAAGTCACCCTCCCCGGAAACCCCGCCGCCACCACCGCGTACGTCCGGCAGCGGAGCCGACTCGAAGTCGCCCCCAGCCGAACCCACCTCACCCCCACGACCCCCCACAGGCCCCTCAAACTCGAAGTCACCCTCCCCGAAAGCCCCGCCGCCACCACCGCGTACGTCCGGCAGCGGAGCCGGCTCGAAGTCGGCGGTGGGCGGCGGCTCGGGCGGAGTTGCCTGGGGCTGCGTGGGGGAAGCCCCCTGTGCCTCGCCCGCAGGGGGCTGCGGGCGAGGTCGGCTCCACCATTTCGCCTTCGTGGACTTCCCCTCGTCCATACGCTCCCCACAGCTGGCCGCGGCACGGCTCGTCGACGGTGGCCGCAGATCGTCTGCTCCGTGCCCGGCTGACTGCCTGGGCACGGCCCACCGCTGTGGATTCAACCAGGTTCACGCGCCGTAGCGCAGAGGCCGGGTCAGTGGCCCGTGCCGGGGGATCCGGAAGGAGTTGTGGGGGATGAGGCCGGGTCGGGGACGGGTGCGGCGAACAGGCCCGGGTTCGTGATCTTGGGGACGGTGGACCACGTGGTGAGGGTGAACGGCGGGGTGGAGCTGAGCGGACGTATCAACGGGGACATGGCGGCCGCACCGGCGGCCACCGGCGTGGTCAGTGGCGGTGCGGCGGCCTGCTGGACCTGTCCGCCGGCCGGGGCCGGAATGCCGGGCAGCAGTGGGGCGGAGACTGCGGTCGGGGCGACCGGAGCCTCACCCAGCGGTGTCTGCTGGCCGCCCTGGGCAAGCAGCGGTCCGACACCTCGGCGGCGCTGGTTCTCAGGCGCCGTCGCGGCTCCCGAGCCCTGCGTCCGCAGCGGCGTCACATTGCTGCCGCCGGAGCCGTCGCGCGCGGTGTTCGTGGTCTCGCCGGTGCCGGTGGTGACCCCGCCGAGCGCGATCGCGGCCAGCGACACCGCCCCGGCGGCGACGACCGCGAACCGCACTCCGCGCGAGGCCGACCGCTCGGCCTCATGACGGCTGACGTCATGTATCCGGAAGCCACGGCCCGCCGACGGGAGCACGGAGTCGTGCGCACGGGCGGGGACGTAACCGAACTCGAAGCGCTCACTCCGCTTCACCCCGAAGACGCCGGCGGCCGCGGCGCGTCCGGAGAGTCCGTCAGCGAACCCGCCCAGCGGTGAGTCACCGTCGCCGTCATCTCCCCCCGGCAGCCCCTGGAGGCGGGCCAGGAAGCTCTCGGAGGGCGGCGGCGGGGCCGCTGCCGCGAAGACGTCCTTCAGACGGCGCTGCGCGTCGGCCTCTGCCTTGCACTTCGAGCAGGTGGCCAGATGCGCGAGCACGCGCTCGCGCGCCTCATGACCGAGCTCGCCGTCGACCAGCGCGGCGAGTCGGTCTCCCAGATGCTGTTCTGCGAGGTGCCCCTCGGTGGGTTCGGGCCGTGATCCACTCACGCGGACGCGCCCCCTCCTCCCAGAACCGGGACACGGGCCACGAAGGAGCGGCGCTCGGCCCGGGCCTCGGGCGACCGGTGCGCCAAGGCCTTGCGCAGCTGCGAGCGGCCACGATGGATACGGGACCGGACCGTGCCGAGCTTCACGCCGAGGGTCGCGGCGATCTCCTCGTACGACAGTCCTTCGATGTCGCACAGGACTACTGCGGCGCGGAACTCGGGCGCGAGGGTGTCGAGGGCCTGCTGGACGTCGGCGTCGAAGTGCGCGTCGTTGAAGATCTGCTGCGGGTTCGGCTCGCGGCTGGGCAGACGCTCCGCCGCGTCCTCGCCGAGCGCGTCGAAACGGATGCGCTGCTTGCGGCGGACCATGTCCAGGAACAGGTTCGTGGTGATGCGGTGCAGCCAGCCCTCGAAGGTGCCCGGTGTATACGTCGACAGGGAGCGGAAGACACGGACGAAGACCTCCTGCGTGAGGTCCTCGGCGTCGTGCTGGTTGCCGGTGAGGCGGTAGGCCAGGCGGTAGACCCGGCCGCTGTGGGTGCTGACGATCTCCTCCCAGGTGGGCGGAGTCCACGCCGGCCCGTCCGCGTCGGTGGAGAAAGTCGCGGTCTGGGCGTAGTCGCCGGCGTGGCTGTGGTCAGCAGCGGTGTCGTTCACGGATTTCGGCCTGCCCGCCGATCCGAAGAAGCGCCGCAGCACTCCTCCCCGATCCACAGGCGCAGCCGCACCTCCCCTGTCGGCTCTGGTGGTGTCCAGTGGAGCCCCTACCATAGCCACCTCGCCCGTTAGCTCCGGATAAGCGGTTTTACGAGAATTTGATCTGGGCTGATACGGCTCATGTGGCTGCGTCAGCACTTGCTCGCCGTCCCGCACCTCTTCGTGATCCATCCGTTTCCCCCGCTCCTGTCTCCACCCCCTTAAACGCCCGGTCCCATCTGCGGGTTCCCGGCCCCAACGGATACAGTCACGCCCAGGCATACACGGGGACAGGAGAGGGTCATTACCGGCAACCGGCAGACGAGCTGGGCGTTCGCCGACGCCTATGTCGCCGAGGACGAAGCCCTGCGCTGGGCCCGTGACCGGGCCCGCGAGGCGGGGCTGCGCTCGGTGTCGCCCGGCACGGGCGCCGCGCTGCGGATGCTCGCCGCCACCGTGGACGCCAAGGCGGTCGCGGAGATCGGTACCGGCACCGGCGTCTCCGGGATCAATCTGCTGCACGGCATGCGGCCGGACGGGGTACTGACCACCGTCGACCCCGAGCCGGAGCACCAGCAGTTCGCCCGCCAGGCCTTCCGCGCCTCCGGCTTCGCCAGCAACCGGTCCCGCTTCATCCCCGGCCGCGCCCTCGACGTCCTGCCCCGTCTCGCCGATGCCGGCTACGACCTCGTCTTCTGCGACGGCGACCGGCAGGAGGTCATGGACTACCTCGCTGAATCGTTGCGCCTGCTGCGCCCCGGTGGCCTGGTCGTCTTCGAGGGCGTCTTCGCCAACGGCCGGACGGTGGACTCCGGACCGCAGCCGACCGAGGTGCTGCGGCTGCGGGAGCTGCTGCGCGCGGTGCGCGAGAGCCAGGAGCTGCTGCCGTCGCTGCTGCCGGTGGGCGACGGGCTGCTGTGCGCGGTCAAGCGGTGACCGCACACCCGGGCCGGCCCTGACTGCCGTACGGCAAGCAGCCGCCCCGGCACCTCACAGGATGCCGGGGCGGCTGAAAGGGTATGGTCGCTTGCGCGTCAGCCGACGACCTTCTTGAGGGCGTCGCCCAGCGCGTCGGCCTCGTCAGGGGTCAGCTCGACGACGAGCCGACCGCCGCCTTCGAGCGGAACGCGCATGACGATGCCCCGCCCCTCCTTGGTCACCTCGAGCGGGCCATCGCCCGTCCGCGGCTTCATGGCCGCCATGCTCGTTCCCCTTCCTGAAACCAGCTCATCGTCAAAGCCGACGGCCCTGGAGGGCATGCGCGGCCCCTGCCCAAAAAGCGCAGGACACGCGACACCGGCATCGAACACATTGCTTCCAAGCCATTATCCCGCATCTCAGGACCCTATGACCAACATCAGTCGGCATCGCTTGAGCAACGCGCGCGAGCAAAACCACTCAATTCGGCGATGTGACTGCGATACTGCGCCGCCGCGCGCGGTTCCGCCGCTCGCATCACGTCTTGAATTCTTTGACGCAGGTCACACGTCCGTTCCGGTCCGTCATCGGTGATCTACGCCATGCTGTCCTCAGACGGGCGTACCGCCGAGTACGCCGGAGCCGCATCACGGAGGGGACACGCCATGGCCGACACCGTGCTCTACGAGGTCAGCGACGGGCTCGCGACGATCACGCTGAACCGCCCCGAGGCGATGAACGCGCTGAACATCGAGACGAAGGTCGCGCTGCGGGACGCGGTGACGGCGGCGGGTTCCGACTCCTCCGTGCGGGCGGTTCTGCTCACCGCCGCCGGGGACCGGGCGTTCTGCGTGGGCCAGGATCTGAAGCAGCACATCGGGCTGCTCGGCGAGGGGTCCGGGCATGTGATGAGCACGGTGAAGGAGCACTACAACCCGATCGTCCGGGCGCTGACGGAGATGCCGAAGCCGGTGGTCGCGGGCGTGAACGGGGTCGCGGCGGGGGCGGGCTTCGGCTTCGTCCTGGCCGCGGACTATCGGGTCGTGGCCGACTCGGCCGCCTTCAATACGTCGTTCGCGGGCGTGGCACTGACCGCGGACTCCGGGATCTCCTGGACGCTGCCCCGGGTGGTCGGACCCGGGCGAGCGGCTGATCTGCTGCTCTTCCCGCGGAGCATCAAGGCGCGGGAGGCGTATGAGCTGGGTATCGCGAACCGGGTGGTTCCCGCGGATGAGCTGCGCGGGGAAGCCGAGAAGGTGGCTCGGGCGTTGGCCTCGGGGCCCACGGTGGCGTATGCGGCGATCAAGGAGGCGCTGGCTTTCGGGGGCTCGCATTCTCTGGCTCAGACGCTGGAGAAGGAGGACGAGCTGCAGACCCGGGCCGGGGCGTCCGAGGATCATGCGATCGCCGTGCGGGCCTTCGTCAACAAGGAGCAGCCGAAGTACTTGGGCCGGTAGGGGTCAAGGGGCGCTCCTGGCCACGCACGATGCCAGGTGGTCGTCCACCAGGCCGCACGCCTGCATCAGCGCGTACGCCGTTGTCGGTCCGACGAACCGTAGGCCCTTCTTCTTCAGGGCCTTCGACAGGGCTGTCGACTCTGGAGTCACCGGTGGGACGTCGGCCAGGGTCTTCGGGACCGGGCGGGTCGCCGGGTCCGGGGCGAAGGACCAGATCAGCTCGTCCAGGTCGCCCGCGGCCCAGTCGGCGAGCACGCGCGCGTTGGCCAGGGTCGCGTCGATCTTGGCGCGGTTGCGGATGATGCCGGGGTCGGTGAGGAGGCGGTCCTTGTCGGTGTCCGTGAAGGTCGCCACCTTGGCGATCTCGAAGCCCGCGAAGGCGGTGCGGAAGCCGGGGCGGCGGCGCAGGATGGTGATCCAGGACAGGCCGGACTGGAAGGCTTCCAGGCTGAGGCGTTCGAAGAGGGCGTCGTCGCCGTGGACCGGGCGGCCCCACTCCTCGTCGTGATACGTCACGTAGTCCGGCGTGGACAGGGCCCAGGGGCAGCGCAGGGCGCCGTCCGGGCCGGCGACGGCGAGACCCTCGCTCACTGCTGCTCCCCCTCGGTGTGCTTGTCCAGGGAGTGGCGGGCGGCCTGCGCCCCGGCCAGCGCGGACTCCAGGTCGGCGATACGGGCGTCGCGCTCGGCCAGCTCCGCGCCGAGGCGGCTGAGGGCGTCGTCCACGTCGGCCATGCGGTAACCGCGGGCGGCGAGCGGGAAACGGAGGTCCTCCACGTCGCCGCGGCTGACGGGGCGGTCCAGCGGCAGCGGGTCCTGGAGGCGCTCGGGGGCGGCCTCCGGCAGCGGGCCGTTCTCGCCGCCGCCCAGCACGGCGAGGGTCACCGCAGCGACGACCACGGCGAGCGCGACGACCAAGAACAAGAACATAACCATCGCTGAAGGTCCCCACGAGATCGATCGGATGTGTCAGGGTCCGATCGTGCCATGCGAGTCTGACAGTCAGGGTCGCAGGCGGCCCAAGGCCTGGATGTACCAGGGAAGTACCAGGGACGCGCCGGGGACGTACTAGGAGAGGTCACAGGGGATGCTCAGGCTGGGCAGGCGGGAATTCGAGCCGCATGAGCCGGTGATCATGGCGATCGTGAACCGGACCCCGGACTCCTTCTACGACCAGGGGGCCACCTTCCGTGACGAGCCCGCCCTCGCGCGCGTGGAGCAGGCGGTGTCGGAGGGTGCTGCGATCATCGACATCGGCGGGGTCAAGGCCGGGCCGGGGGAAGAGGTGACGGCCGAGGAGGAGGCGCGGCGGACGGTCGGCTTCGTGGCGGAGGTGCGGCGGCGCTTCCCGGACGTGATCATCAGCGTGGACACATGGCGGCACAACGTCGGGGAGGCCGTGTGCGAGGCCGGGGCGGATGTGCTGAACGATGCGTGGGGCGGGGTCGATCCGCGGCTTGCGGAGGTCGCGGCCCGGTACCGGGTGGGGCTGGTGTGCACGCATGCCGGCGGGGCTCGGCCCCGGACCCGTCCCCATCGGGTGACGTACGACGACGTCATGGCCGACATTCTGCGGGTGACCGTGGGGCTGGCGGAGCGGGCGGTGTCGCTGGGGGTGCCTCGGGAGTCGGTGATGATCGACCCCGGGCATGACTTCGGGAAGAACACCCGGCACAGTCTTGAGGCGACGCGGCGGCTGGGAGAGATGGTCGAGACGGGGTGGCCGGTGCTGGTGTCCTTGTCCAACAAGGACTTTGTGGGGGAGACGTTGGACCGGCCCGTGAAGGAGCGGGTGGTGGGGACGCTGGCGACGACTGCGGTGTCCGCGTGGCTGGGGGCGCAGGTGTATCGGGTGCATGAGGTCGCCGAGACGCGTCAGGTGCTGGACATGGTGGCGTCCATTGCCGGGCATCGGCCGCCGGCCGTTGCCCGGCGGGGGCTGGCGTAGGCAGTTGCGGGGGCCCGGCCCCGGACCCCCGCTCGGGCTGAAGACGCTGAGCTGTTACCGCCCCGCCTCCTTCGACACCAACGCCACCGCCTCCTCCACGTCGTCCGTCACGTGGAAGAGCATGAGGTCCTTTTCGGAGGCCTTGCCCTGGGCGATGAGGGTGTTCCTGAGCCAGTCGATGAGGCCGCCCCAGTAGGCGCTGCCGAAGAGGACGATGGGGAAGCGGGTGACCTTCTGGGTCTGCACGAGGGTGAGGGCCTCGAAGAGTTCGTCGAGGGTGCCGAGGCCGCCGGGGAGGACCACGAAGCCCTGGGCGTACTTGACGAACATCATCTTCCGGACGAAGAAGTAGCGGAAGTTGAGGCCGATGTCGACGTAGGGGTTGAGGCCCTGTTCGAAGGGCAGCTCGATGCCCAGGCCGACGGAGATGCCCTTGGCATCACAGGCGCCCTTGTTGGCTGCCTCCATGGCGCCGGGGCCGCCCCCCGTGATCACCGCCCAGCCGGCCTCCACCAGGCCGCGCCCCAGCCGGACACCGGCGTCGTACTCCGGTGAGTCGACCGGTGTACGGGCGGAGCCGAAGACGCTGATGGCGGGCGGGAGTTCGGCGAGGGTGCCGAAGCCTTCGATGAACTCCGACTGGATGCGCAGGACGCGCCAGGGATCGGTGTGGACCCAGTCCGAGGGGCCGCCGGCGTCCAGCAGCCGCTGATCGGTCGTGCTCGCCGTGACCTGGCTCCGCCTCCGGAGGACCGGTCCCAGGCGCTGCTCCTCCGGTGGCTGCTTCTTGCCCTCGGGGTTCCCGGTAGGCATGCGCGCTCCCTCCACTTGCGGTCTTTCCACCTCAGCGTAGATCTACGCGGGTTACGGACGGGGGACATCGGCATGTCCGCCACCCGCATCCGCCGCGCCGTCACGCCGTCACGCCGTCACGCGCTCAGCCAGGCCTTCAGGCGCTCCTCCCCCGCCAGGATCTTCGCCGTCTCCACGCGCTCGTCACGCTTGTGGGCCAAGTACGGGTTTCCCGGGCCGTAATTGACCGCCGGAACGCCGAGCGCGCTGAAGCGGGAGACGTCCGTCCAGCCGTACTTGGGCATCGGGGTGCCACCGACCGCCTCGATGAAGGCCGCGGCCGCCGGGTGGGACAGGCCGGGGAGAGCACCGCCGCTGTGGTCGTCCACCACGAACTCGGTCACACCGCAGTCCGCGAAGACCTCGTGGACGTGGGCGATCGCCTCCTCCTCCGTGCGGTCCGGCGCGTAGCGGAAGTTGACCGTTACGACACATTCGTCCGGGATGACGTTTCCGGCGACGCCGCCCGAGATGCCGACCGCGTTCAGGCCCTCGCGGTACTCCAGGCCGTCGATGACCGGGTAGCGCGGCTGGTAGGCCGCCAGCCGCGCCAGGATCGGGGCCGCCGCGTGGATCGCGTTCGAGCCCATCCAGCTGCGCGCGGAGTGGGCACGCTCGCCGCTCGTCCTGAGCAGCATCCGCAGGGTGCCCTGGCAGCCGCCCTCGACCTGGCCGTCCGACGGCTCCAGCAGCACCGCGAAGTCGCCCTCCAGCCAATCGGGGTGCGCCCCGGCCACGTGCCTGAGGCCGTTGAGCTCCGCCGCCACCTCTTCGTTGTCGTAGAAGACGAAGGTCAGGTCGCGGTTCGGGGCGGGGACGGTGGCCGCGATGCGCAGCTGGACCGCGACGCCCGACTTCATGTCGCAGGTGCCGCAACCCCACAGGACGCCGTCCTCGTCGAGCCGCGACGGGACGTTCTCGGCGATCGGGACCGTGTCGATGTGGCCGGCGAGGATGACGCGCTCGGCGCGGCCCAGGTTCGTACGCGCGACGACGTTGTTGCCGTACCGCTCGACCGTCAGGTGCGGCAGGGCGCGCAGGGCGGTCTCGATGGCGTCGGCGAGGGGCTTCTCGGTGCCGCTCTCCGAGGGGAAGTCCACGAGCTGCGCGGTCAGCCGCGCGGCGTCCAACGTGAGGTCAAGCGGGGTATCGGCCATGGAGTCGACCCTAACGCGCCAAGCCGCGCGTCACTGTCCCCCATCCGGAGCGGGCGGCACAGCAACAGCCAGTACCTTGTTGGGGTGCCAGCGCCATCCCCTAGTCGTCGACGCCGCGGCCGCCTCTTCCGTTTCGGGGCGGCCTTCGTGGTCCTGCTGTCCGTCACCGGCTATCTCGTGCTGCACTACATCACGGGCGGCACGGGCGGCACGGGATGCAGGGTGGTGTCCGGCCAGGACGACGGGACGGCGTACGAGTTCACGCCCGAGCAGGCGGTGAACGCGGCGACGATCACCGCCGTCGGCACCGCCCGCGGCCTGCCCGAGCGGGCCGTGACGATCGCGCTGGCGACCGCGCTCCAGGAGTCGGCGCTGCGCAACATCGACCATGGCGACCGGGACTCGCTCGGCCTGTTCCAGCAGCGGCCCTCGCAGGGCTGGGGAACGGAAAAGCAGATCATGGACCCGACGTACGCGGCGGGCAAGTTCTACGAGCACCTGGTCAAGGTCCCCGACTACACCCGCCTCCCGCTGACCGTGGCCGCGCAGCGCGTGCAGCGCAGCGGCTTTCCGGACGCGTATGCCAAGCACGAGCCGGACGCCGGACTGCTCGCCGCCGCTCTCACCGGCCGCTCGGCGGCCACGCTGACCTGTTCGGGACGCCCGGGCGCCACCCCCGCGGAAGGGACCGAGGCGGTACGGTCCGCGCTCGCCCGGGACTTCGGGTCCGATGGGCGCGACGGGCTGGAGCCGGCCGGCGCGGTGGTGGGCGAAGCGGCGTCGTCGGCGCCCGCGCCCTCCCCGAGCGTCGAGAACGGCGGGCGGGCCCTGACGCTGCCCGTGGCCGACTACTCCGACGGCGGCACCGGGCGCAGCCTGACGCAGCGCGGCTGGCAGCTGGCGCACTGGGCCGTGGCCAACGCGTCCAGCCTGCACATCGAACGTGTCTCCTACGCCGGGCAGGTGTGGACCGCCGGGAACACGGACGGCCCGTGGCAGCCGGCCGCCGACGCGGGCACGGCCGGAGCGGAGACGGGTGCGGCCGACTCGGTGGACGCGGTCCAAGTCGTGACCGCGCAGTAGTGCGGAAGGTCGCCCGCGGGAGTTATGCGCGGCACGCGCGGAGGACGGTGTGCTCAGGTTTTCGCGCCGTCACCCCCGTATACGCCAAATCCCTTGAAAACAAAGGGCTGTAAGGATTCGGCAGGCTTTCCGGCGGGGCACTGTTTGCCCGTTTTTATCCGCAGCCGATAATGCGACGCATTGCCAACTCTTTACGTTGGCCCGCCGCAACCTTCGCGGGCTTCGAGCGGTAGTCACTGCGTCCGAGCCCGCTCGATCAACCACCGCAGGCCGACGGCCAGTCGGTCACGGAGGGGGATCAACTGCCGGGCACGGTCGGACACTCCAACGTTCTCTCCCGTCAAAGGAGCATTATGTCCCTCCCCCTGACCCGCCGGATCGCCCGTACCGCGCTGCTCGTCGCAGCGGGAGCGGCAGCCGGGGTCGGTGCGGCCGGCTCCGCCAGCGCGGCCCCCGAACTGCCGGCCACCCCGAACCTGGGCGGGCTGACCGCCCTGGACGGGGCGAGCGTCGGCGACAGCGTCGACGGTGCGGCGCAGCACGTCACCGGGCTCGCGGGTGAAGCCGGCAGCAACACGGTCAAGAACGCGGTGCCGGCCGCGGGCAAGACCGGCGGCAAGGCGGTCAAGAAGGCGACGCCGGCGGCGCAGAGGACCGCCGGCGACGCGGCAGGATCGGCCGGGGCCCTTCTCGGCGAAGCGGCGTCCACGGCGGCGGACAGTGGCGTGTCGACGGGTTCCCTCACGCAGGGCGGGCTGCCGGCCGCGCCGTCCGTGCCGGTGAAGGGTCTGCCGATCGGCTGACGGTTCGCTGTGCGGCTTGTACGGCGACGGGGTCCAGGTTGCTTCGCTTCCTGGGCCCCGTCGTTTTGCGCGCTTACGTCGGCGAGGGCTGGGGTGGGTTTGGACGGTGCCCGGCGCTACCGCTGTGCCCACCCGTTCCGCCCTGCGGAACGATTGCCCACAGCGGTAGCGGATGCGCTTGCCCACAGCGCTACAGACGCCTGACCGCCGCTTGAACCCGTTCGTCCGTCGCCGTGAAAGCCACTCGTACGAACTTCTCCCCCGCCTCGCCGTAGAAGTCGCCCGGTGCGACCAGGATGCCGAGGTCGGCCAGGTGGGCGAGCGTGGTCCAGCAGGACTCGTCCCTCGTCGCCCAGAGGTAGAGGCTGGCCTCGCTGTGTTCGATGCGGAAGCCGTGGGCCTGGAGGGCCTCGCGGAGGGCCGCGCGGCGGGCCGCGTAGCGGGCGCGCTGGACGCGGACGTGTTCGTCGTCGCCGAGGGCCGCGATGACGGCCGCCTGGGTGGGCGCCGAGGTCATCATGCCGCCGTGCTTGCGGATCTCCAGCAGGGGGCCCAGGACGGCCGGGTCACCGGCGAGGAAGGCCGCGCGGTAGCCCGCCAGGTTGGAGCGCTTGGAGAGGGAGTGGACGGCCACGATGCCCTCGTACGAGCCGCCGTTCACCTCCGGGTGCAGGACCGAGACCGGGTCGGCCTCCCAGCCCAGCTCCAGGTAGCACTCGTCGGAGAAGAGCAGGACGCCGTGCTCGCGGGCCCAGGCGACGATCCGGGTCAGTTCGGCCTTCGACAGCACCTTGCCCGTGGGGTTGGAGGGCGAGTTCAGCCAGAGGAGCTTCAGGTCCGTCGGGTCCAGCGTCGTCCCCGCGGCGGTAGCCGCGAATGTCTCCGTGTCGTACACCTCGTACGCCGCCCTCGCCAGGCGGGCGCCGACTTCGTACGTCGGGTAGGCCAGACGGGGGTACGCGACCCGGTCGCCGGGGCCGAGGCCCAGCTGGGTCGGGAGCCAGGCGACGAGTTCCTTGGAGCCGACGATCGGCAGGACGTGGTGGTGGGTGACCTCGCGGGCACCCAGCCGGCGCTCCACCCAGCCGGCGATCGCGTCGCGCAGTTCGGGCGTGCCCCAGACGGTCGGATAGCCCGGGGAGTCGGCCGCGGCGATCAGCGCTTTCTGGATCAGCTCGGGGACCGGGTCGACCGGGGTACCGACGGACAGGTCGACGATGCCGTCCGGGTGGGCGGCGGCCGTTTTCCGGTACGGCGCCAGCTTGTCCCAGGGGAAGGTCGGAAGGCGGTCGGAGACTGCGGACACGGATTCTGGCTCACTTTCTGGTACGGCAAACGCCTCGGTCCCGTACGGCGGCGCGATGATCAAGGCGATCAGGCCGTACGGGACCGAGGCGGCGCGGTGGTGCGGGCCGCTTGCTGATTACTCGGCCTGTGGCGGCAGCGCGGCGACGAAGGGGTGGTCGCGCTCGATCAGGCCCAGCTTGCTTGCGCCGCCGGGGGAGCCGAGCTCGTCGAAGAACTCGACGTTCGCCTTGTAGTAGTCCTTCCACTCCTCCGGAGTGTCGTCTTCGTAGAAGATCGCCTCGACCGGGCAGACCGGCTCACAGGCTCCGCAGTCGACGCATTCGTCCGGGTGGATGTACAAGGACCGCTGGCCCTCGTAGATGCAGTCGACCGGGCACTCCTCGATGCACGCCTTGTCCTTGACGTCGACACAAGGCTGCGCGATGACGTAGGTCACGCTGTCGTTCCTCCTCGATAGGGCGCTGGCGGGCCTCCTCAGGCTCCGCCGCCTGGCGCGCGGGAGCGCGGCGTCGTCGATGCCCGCATCTAGTATCTCCGTTCTTGGGCATGATCCGAACAGGAGGGGTGAACAGACCTGTGGAAATCTCCGCGGCCGGACGCCTTGAGATCCGCATCACCGCCGCTGACGTGGGCAAACGTGTCTCGGTACGGTGCTTGACCACGCCTGGACGCACGCACGAGAAATTCACTGACACGGTGGGTGTTCTCACATCATGGAACACCGGTGAGCTGGTGATCAGGCGGCGGGACGGAGAGTCCGTCCGGATCCCGGAGTCCTCGCTGGTGGCGGGCAAGGTAGCGCCGTCTGCGCCCGCCCGGCGGCGCGGTCCCGCCGCCTCGTACGAGGAGCTCGCCCGGGTCGCCTCCCGGGCCTGGCGGCCGGTGGAGAGCGAGCGGCTCGGTGAGTGGGAGCTGCGGGCCGCGGCCGGGTTCACCCGGCGGGCCAACTCAGTGCTGCCGCTCGGCGACCCCGGCCTGCCGCTCGACGAGGCGCTCACCGTCGTACGGCGGTGGTACGGCGACCGTGGGCTGCCGGCGTACATCCAGACCGCGACCGAGGCCCGGACAGGCCCCGGGAGCACGCAGGAGCTGCTGTGCGCCGAGCTGGAGCAGCGGGGGTGGACGCGGGAGGTGACGGCCGAGATGTGGATCGGCAGGCCGGCGCCGGTCGCCGAACTGGCGGCGGGGGCCGGGGTCGTGCTGTCCAGGGCCGCCGATGCGCAGTGGCTGGGGCGCTATCAGCGCAAGGGCGTGAGTGATGTGGCTTTGCAGGTGCTGGGGACTGGGCCGTCGGTGTGGTTCGCGACGGTGCCAGGCGCGGGAGGGGACGCGCCCGGTGCGGGCGGGGCCGCCGTGCCCGCCGCCATCGGGCGGCTGGTCGTGGACGGGCGGTGGGCCGGGTTCGCGGCCGTCGAGGTGGATCCCGAGCGGCGGCGGGAGGGGCTGGCCACCGAGGTCATGGCCGCGCTGGCCCGGCAGGCCCTCGCCGAGGGCGCGTCGGCTGCGTGGCTGCAGGTCGAGGCGGACAATGAGGGGGCGCGGGCGTTGTACGGCGGGATGGGCTTCGGTGCGCATCACGCGTACCACCACTATCGCGAGCCGGCGGTGAACGAGTCGGCCGTGAGCGAGGCGGTGACCGACGCCGACCGGTACGGATCGTCGTGAGGGGGCACGAGCCAGCTATGCGTCCCCCCTACCCTCCCCCGCCGGAACGGTCCGCCGAGCTGCGGCGGCGGTTCTCGGAAGAGGCGCGCTCCGAACGGCCCGATCTGTCGACGCTGTGCCTGCTGGTGGGCGCGGAGGCGGACGGGACACTGGACGAGGCCGGGATCGACGCGGCGCAGATCGGGCTGGACGAGTTGGCGGGGCAGCTGCCGTTCCGGCCCGGAGGGCCGCGGTCGTGGGCGGTGGCTTTGCGGGAGTCGCTCGGGGAGCGGCACGGCTTCCGCGGCTCCGCTGCGGACTATCGGCGGCTGGAGTCGTCGTTGCTGCACGAGGTGCTCCGGCGGCGGCGCGGGTTGCCGATTCTGCTGTCGGTGGTGTGGATGGAGGTCGCTCGGCGGGCGGGGGCCCATGTGTACGGGGTCGCGTTGCCCGGGCACTTCGTGGTCGGCTTCGGGGACGCGGAGGAGCAGGTGCTGGCCGATCCCTTCGACGGGGGGCGGGTGCTGAGCGGGGGTGATGTGGAGCTGTTGGTCGCGGGGGCGACGGGGGCCGCGCTGCATCCGTCGATGCTGACACCGGCCGACCCGCTGGAGGTGCTGGTGCGGATCCTGAACAACGTGCGCGCGTGGGCCGCGGCTCGGCCCGAGCGGTCGGATGTGGCGTTGTGGGGGGTCGAGCTGTCGTTGCTGCTGCCCTCGCATCCGGCCCGGTTGCGCTACGAGCGGGCGCAGTTGCTGGTGCGGCGGGGTGACTTCGCCGACGGGGCCGCGGAGTTGGAGGCGTATGCGGAGGTGGTGGGAGCGGTTGACGAAGGTGCGGCTGAGCGGGTGCGGGGGCAGGCGCTGGCCGCGCGAGCGATGCTCAATTGACTGCTGTACCCGGCTGCCCCCGGAGGGGCACCCGGTCTGGACCGGGTGCCCTCTCGCTGTTGTGCTCGGCTAGCTGGGGTTCGTCTCGATGGTGACGTCCCGGTCGGTCTTGCTCAGCAGGGCCTGGCGCAAAGCGCCGTAGACGTCCTCGGGAGTGACGGGCGTCTTCTCGCCGGTGCCCCGGGTGATCAGCACGCCGTCGAAGGTCCCGCCGTAAAGCTCCTTGAGCGCGTTCAGGTCAGGGCTGTCGACGAGCTTGCCGTTCACGGCCTCCACCCTGAGGAACTTCCACAGGGAGTTCTGCGGGCTGAACTCGATGAATCGGGTGGCGTCCGTCCTTACGACGACGTTGGCCGACATCGCCGGCTCCGCGAACTCCTTCATCATCCGGTCGACCTCGGCGTTCGACACCGTCGGCTGCTGGGCGGTCGTCGGGAGCGTCACCGCGGAGGCCTTGCCGGTCTCCACCTGGTCGCGGTAGGCCTGCTCCACCGCGTCGGTCGACTGGCCGACGGCGATGCCCTTGCCCGCCTTGCCGTACACGGCGACGGCCTTGCCGGACTCGAACGTGATCGTGCCCTCGCTCACCGAGCCGGCGCCGCCCGCGGCGTCCTCCAGGGCGGCCTTCAGCTTCTCCTCGTCGACCGGCATGACCGGCTCGACGACACGGTGGTTGCCGAAGAGCGAGCCGATGACGGAGACCGGGTTGTAGTCGCTCGTCGCGGCCGCGCGGACGGTGGCCTGCTGGTCGAACTGGAGGCCCGCCTGGTCCGGCGTCAGCGACACGGTCCTGCCGTCGACGGACAGCTTCAGCGCCTGGTTCGTACGGTCGCCGAAGGCGTCGTCGAGTGTCTTGACGGCGTCGTCGCGCGTGCCGCCGATGTCGACGCCGAGCACGGTGGTGCCCCTGGGCACGTCCGAGCTGTTCATCAGCAGGCCGGCGCCGTAGGCGACACCGGCGACGACGAACACGCCACCGCCGACCAGGGCCAGCTTGTTGCGCCCCTTCTTCTTCCGGGGCGCCGCCGCGGGCGCGGCCTTCTTCTCGTCCGGCTCGGGCAGCTTCGGCGGCGTGTGGGGCAGCGGCCCGTCGGGGTGCGTGCCGGGCGCGAACGGGGAGTTCGCGGCGCCGGGCGGCACCACGGGGATGCCGCTGGTGACGGTGTGTCCGGAGACGTTGTCCGGTGCGGGGTAGCCCTGCGGGCCCGGTTCGGGCGCCGGCTTCTGCGGGGTGAGGATCGCCGTGTCGTCACTCAGCCCACCGCCGGGACCGAGCCCTGCGGGTGCGGTACCCGGAGCGCCGAGGCCCGCCTGGGGGACGCCGCGGGGCGGCGTACCGGGGCCGCCGGGGCCGGCGGGGCCGTTGTGAACCCCCTGGCTGCCGGGACCTCCGGGGCCCCCGGGACCATTGTGAACGCCCTGGCTGCCGGGGCCACCTGGCACGCCGCCTGGGCCGCCGTGGCCACCGGACGCATGGCCCGAGCCGCCCCGTCCGCCGCGCCCGTCACCCTGGCCACCCGGACCGCCGAAGTCACCGCCCCGTCCGCCCGATGTGCCGAAGTCACTCCCCGGTCCACCCGGACCGCTGAAGTCACTCCCCGGCCCACTCGATGCGCCGAAGTCACTCCCCGGCCCACTCGATGCGCCGAAGTCACTCCCCGGCCCGCCCGGATCGCTGAAGTCACGGCCGGAGCGGCTCGGCGCCGAGCCGAGTCCATTGGGGCCGCCGCCCGGCCCCCCGCCGAACCCGTCGGGGCCCCCGCCGGGGCCGACGCCGATCGGCGGGACCATCGGGCCGTCGCCGGTGACGGGGCCCCCGGTCGGGCCGGCGGGACCCTGGGGTCCGCCGGAGCCGCCCCGGCCGCCCGGTCCGTTGAAGCCGCTCGGCCCGCCCGGGCCCGCGGGTCCGGCCTGACCGTTCTGGGCGCCGTAGCCGCCTGAACCGCCTTGGCCGCCGCGGTCGTTGTCCGAGAAGTACGGCAGGCCGTCGCGTGCCGGTTCGCCGCTGCCCGAACCCGGACGTGCCCCGTTGCCCAGCGACCCTGCCGCCAGCGCCTCGGTCACGTCGAAGGAGCCGGTGCCGCCACCGTGCCCGGGCGCGACGGGTCCGCCGGTGGCGCCGCCGGGCAGCCCGGAGCCGTTCGTGGCGCCGGGGCGGGAGCCACCGCCCGGCGCGCTCATGGAACCGACCACACCACCGGGCCGGCCGGTACCCGCGGCACCCGGACGCGGACCGCCGGGAGCGCCGGTACGGCCGGGAACGCCCGGACCCGCACCGCCACCGGGCACAGCCGCACCCGCACCCGCACCCACACCCGAACCACCGGACGGAGCGGCTCCGTTGGAGGTGCCACCGCCCTTGCCCTTCGAGGGCGGACGTGGCGCGAACCAGTCGCTGGTCTTCTCCTCGCCGGCCGGCCGGGCGGCCGTCGGCTCCGCGGGAGCGTCGACGGTGCCCGTGCCCACGGCCGTGGCGGAACCGGGCGCCGACGCGGGGGCATCGTCGTCCGCGGTGCCGGAGTCCGCGACGGGCGTGCGCACGACGACCGGCGGAATGGGCCTGGACCCGGGGATGTTGATCCGGACCCGGGTCGTCAGCGTTGTCTCGGTCTTGCGTTCCTCCGGCTGCGTGGCCGCACGGCCCATGTCCGGACCGTCGCCGGAGACCGCGGGGGTCCCGTACGGCGGCGTGCCCGAGGGGTAAGCGGCTCCGCCGCGCCCGTTGGGCCCGGAGGACGGACTGTCAGTTTCACGACTCAAGGCAGGTTCTCCCGGTTGGCTCCGCCGCCCGTTTCGACCTCAACACTGTTCGGGCGGCTCGGCGGCGGCACCACCATACTGGCCACTTCCGGCCTGTATCCCACGACCGCCTTGGAAACCCACACCGGACCCGCACGAGCACGAAGCGGCGAAGCGTTACGTCATTTGCCAGGTCGGACGGGGTCGCCGTCCGGTTGCCGCCCCGGGCCAAGGGTGGCGCAGATCACAGCCACGGCCATACCTCCGAGCAGGAAGAGATAGGAGCCGCCTTCCGCGGAGAACACGTAGTCGCCCTCCGGGCGGCTGGCGGTGAGCAGGATGACGGCGAGCATCCACCCGCCG
Source organism: Streptomyces blattellae (assembly GCF_009709555.1). GTDB lineage: Bacteria > Actinomycetota > Actinomycetes > Streptomycetales > Streptomycetaceae > Streptomyces > Streptomyces blattellae. Next base: position 139,994 of record NZ_WJBG01000253.1, read on the forward strand.
GCCGGTGCGACGGCCCCGCCCCGGCTGCGCGTGGCGAGCGCCCCGCCGAGACAGGCCCCGGCCTCGCCGGCGAGGGCGAGCAGCAGCCCGCCCGGCATCCACCCGGACTGCACCAGCGACCCGGCCACGCCCACGATCGCGCCGAGCACGAAGAGACCCAGATAGGCGGCTGCCCGCCCGGCGGACGGACGGCGCAGGGGCTGGGCGAGCAGCGTGGTCCGGTCGGCCGAACTCATGACGCCTCCTCGATTCCGGCGAACAGGTCGGTCTCTCGGGGGCCGCCGGGTGCCCCCTGGGCGAGTTCGTAGTACTCGGTGGTGAAGATGGGCTGTGCGAGTTCGTTGGAGAGCGCGAAGTAGGGCTCGGCCACGTCGATCTGCGTGGCGTGCGCGCGCATCGCGGCGGCCTTGGCCGCGGCGTAGGCGGTGCCGTCGATCACGGCGGTGACCGCTGCCTCGTCCACCACGCCCGGTACGTCGTCGACGGCGGCCGACTTGTCGAAGGGCAGGCCGGGCAGGTCGTCCTGGAGCCGGGCGAACGCGGCCTCGGCGGCGGGGCGCGGCACGCGGTTCCAATAGACCTTCCGGATGCCCAGGCCGGCCTCCTCGGCGGCGCGCATGGCCACCCGGTGGGCCTGGATGTGGTCAGGGTGCCCGTAGCCGCCGTGGGGGTCATAGGTGACGAGGACCTGTGGCCGTACCTCGCGGATCACCTCGACGAGACGGGCGGCGGCCTCGTCGACGTCGGCCTGCCAGAAGCAGGCGGGGTCGTCGTTGTCGGCCAGGCCCATCATCCCGGAGTCGCGGTAGCGGCCGGGGCCGCCGAGCAGACGGAAGTCCTCGACGCCCAGCTCGGACATGGCGGCGGCGAGTTCGCGCTGCCGGTACTCGCCGAGGGCCGTGCCCGTCAGATGGCGCAGCCCGGGCGGGATGACCTCGCCGAGTTCCCCGAGGGTGCAGGTGACCAGCGTCACCCGGGCGCCCTCGGCGGCGTACTTGGCCATCGTGGCGCCGTTGTTGATCGACTCGTCGTCCGGGTGCGCGTGCACCAGCAGCAGACGCCGGGCGAGGCGAGATGCGGGTCCCCCCGGCCGCGGGCCGGGGGAAGGCAGTTCCGTCATGGGCCCCACCCTACGAGGCCTCCGGCCTCATCCCCCGCCCACCCGTCCACTCCCCCCGGCACTCCCCCCGGCACGCCCGCCCAGCGGCCTTCGGACGGCGGTCAGAAGTTGAGGCTGCTGATCACTCCGGCGATGTTCGTCGTCAGGTCGTTGATGCTGGGAGCGACGGTCGAGGAGGCGAGGTAGAAGCCCAGCAGTGTGCAGACGACGGCATGTCCGGCTTTCAGGCCTGACCTCCTGACCAGCAGGAAGACGATGATGGCCAGCAGCACCACCGCCGAGATCGAAATCACCACCGCGGCTCACCTCCAGTCAGAGCAGGTCACCTTGTAAACACAGACGACAGACAGCAGGTTCATACCCACGCAGCGTCAGTGATCATAACGACCCGTGCCTGCGCATCCGTCGGCGCACGGCCGCACGAGGGGGCGCATGGGCCAATATGGTCGGGGCATGACGACAGAGCCCGACTCCTTCCCCCGACGGCACGCCCGCACCCAGCGATTCACGCTCGGTGCGCCGCGTTCGTTCACCGTGGCACCCGACGGTTCCCGTGTCGTGTTCCTGCGCTCGGGTTCCGGTACAGACCGGGCGAATTCGCTCTGGGTGCTGGACCTTCCGGACGACGGGGAGCGCGTAGCGGCGGACCCGCGCGCCCTGCTCGGCGGCACGTCGGAGAACCTGTCGCCCGAGGAACGCGCACGCCGTGAACGCAGCCGCGAGTCCGGCGCCGGCATCGTCGGCTACGCCACCGACACGGCCGTCGAGCTGGCCTCATTCGCGCTGTCGGGGCGGCTTTTCACGGCGGAACTGCGGGCCGGCACGGCACGCGAACTCCCCGTCCCCGGTCCGGTGATCGACCCGCGCCCCGCGCCCGACGGACGGCACATCGCCTACGTCGTCCGGGGTGCCCTGCGGGTCGTGGGCGCCGAGGGCGAAGGTGACCGGGCGCTCGCCGAGCCGGAGTCGGAGCACGTGACGTACGGGCTGGCGGAGTTCATCGCGGCCGAGGAGATGGGCCGGTCACGGGGCTTCTGGTGGTCGCCGGACGCGGACCGGCTGCTGATGGCCCGCGTGGACGACACGCCGGTGCGTCGCTGGTGGATCTCCGACCCGGCCCATCCGGAACGGGACCCGGACCACGTCGCGTATCCGGTGGCGGGCAGCCCCAACGCGGAGGTCCGGCTGTTCGTGATCGGCCTCGACGGGACCCGCACGGAGGTCGCCTGGGACCGGGCGCGCTACCCCTATCTGGCGCATGTGCACTGGTCGGCGGCGGGTGCGCCGCTGCTGCTCGTCCAGGCCCGGGACCAGCGCAGCCAGCTCTTCCTGGCCGTGGACCCGGACACCGGGGCGAGTCGTATGGTGCACGCGGACGAAGATCCGACATGGCTGGAGCTCTTTCCCGGGGTGCCCTGCTGGAGCCCCTCCGGACAGCTCGTGCGGATCGCCGACGAGGGCGGCGCCCGGGTCCTCGCGGTCGGCGAACGCCCCCTGACGGGACCGCAGTTGCACCTGCGCGCCGTGCTCGACGTCTCCGACGACGACGTGCTGGTCTCGGCGTCGGCGGGCGAGGACGCGGCCGACCCGGAGACCGGCGAAGTGCATGTCTACCGGGTGAACGAACTCGGCATGGAACGCGTCTCCCAGGAGCCCGGCGTGCACTCCGCCGTGCGCTCCGGGGGCGTCACGGTCCTGGTGTCGGCGGTACCGGACAGGCCGGGCGCGCAGGTGCGGGTGGAGCGGGACGGAAAGAAGGCGGCGGCCATCCCCTCGTACGCCGAAGATCCCGGAATGTCCCCACGTGTGATCCTCACCCAAGGGGGCGCACGACGTATCCCGTGCGCCGTGCTGTTGCCTCGGGACCACCAAGGGGACGCGCTCCTGCCGGTTCTGCTGGATCCGTACGGCGGTCCGCACGGGCCCCGCGTGGTCGCCGCGCACAACGCGCACCTCACCTCGCAGTGGTTCGCCGACCAGGGCTTCGCGGTGGTCGTCGCCGACGGCCGCGGCACCCCCGGCCGCTCCCCTGCCTGGGAGAAGGCGGTCCATCACGACTTCACCGTCTCCCTCGACGACCAGGTCGAGGCGTTGCAGGACCTCGCGCTGAGGCACCCGCTGGACCTCTCCCGGGTGGCGATCCGCGGCTGGTCGTACGGCGGCTGGCTCGCCGGGCTCGCGGTGCTGCGCCGCCCGGACGTCTTCCACGCGGGCATCGCGGGCGCCCCGGTCACGGACTGGCGGCTGTACGACACGCACTACACGGAGCGGTACCTGGGCGACCCGGCCACCCAGCCGGAGTCGTACGCGCGGAGTTCCCTCGTCACCGACGACGGTCTGTCCGCGCCCGCCGAGCCGCACCGCCCGCTGATGATCGTGCACGGCCTCGCCGACGACAACGTGGTCGTCGCACACGCCCTCCGCCTCTCCTCGGCCCTGCTGGCCGCCGGCCGCCCGCACGAGGTGCTGCCGCTGTCCGGGGTCACGCACATGACCCCGCAGGAACAGGTCGCCGAGAATCTGCTGCTGCTCCAGGTGGACTTCCTCCGTCGCGCTCTCGAACTGGGCTGAGCAAAACACTCCACAGAGCACAGCAACCATGAATTGAGGCACCACGACGAAAGGCCAGCCACCTCCGCGAGAGCGGCGCCGGTTTAGGCGCAAAGAACGGACCGGGGTGACATGGCTGCACCCCGGTCCGTTTACGGCACCCGCACGGCCGTACGTTGTAGAGAGTGACGCGTCCGTATATCGGAAACGGGTCGTCGGAGTTGCCTGTGTGTTACTCCGCGGTCCCCGCGTTCTCCGCGGTCCCCGCGTTCTCCGCGGTCCCCGCGTTCTCCGCGGTCTCCGCCGGTACGACCTGCTTCGCCTCGGCGAAGTGGCAGGCTGAGTCGTGCGCCGCCGGGCCCGCCGCGAACACCGCGGGCACCGCGAGCGGCGGCATCTCCAGCTCGCAGCGCTCCCGCGCCTTCCAGCAGCGGGTGCGGAAGCGGCAGCCGGAGGGCGGGTTGGCCGGGGACGGGACATCGCCCGCGAGGATGATCCGCTCCCGGTGCTCACGCGCCTCGGGGTCCGGGACGGGCACCGCGGACAGCAGCGCCTGGGTGTAGGGGTGCGTCGGATGGTCGTAGATCTCGGCGTCCCGTCCGATCTCCACGATCCGGCCGAGGTACATCACCCCGACCCGGTCCGAGATGTGCCGGACGATCGACAGGTCGTGCGCGATGAAGATGTAGGAGAGGTCGAACTCGTCCTGCAGGCGCTCCATCAGGTTGATCACCTGTGCCTGGACCGACACGTCCAGCGCCGACACCGGCTCGTCGGCGACGATCACCTCGGGGCGCAGCGCCAACCCGCGGGCGATGCCGATGCGTTGGCGCTGGCCGCCGGAGAACTGGTGCGGATAGCGGTTGACGTACTCGGGGTTGAGACCCACGACGTCCAGCAGGTCCTGGACCCGCCTGCGCCGGTCGCCCTTCGGGGCCGCCTCGGGGTGGATGTCGTACGGCTCTCCGATGATGTCGCCGACCGTCATACGGGGGTTGAGGGAGGTGTACGGGTCCTGGAACACCATCTGGATGTTGCGGCGGACGGTCTTCAGTGCCCTGCCCGACAGCTTGGTGATGTCCTCGCCCTGGTATCTGATCGACCCGGCCGTCGGTCGCTCCAGGTTGACCAGCATCTTGGCGACCGTCGACTTGCCGCAGCCGGACTCGCCGACGATGCCGAGGGTTTCGCCGCGGGCGAGGTCGAAGTCCACGCCGTCGACTGCCCTGACGGCGCCGATCTGCTTCTTGAAGAGGATGCCCCGGGTGAGCGGGTAGTGCTTGACGAGCCCGCTGACCTCCAGGATCGGCTCAGCCATGCAGGCACTCCCTCCAGAAGTGGCAGGCGCTGCCCCGGTCTTCGGAGACCTCGTACAGCGGGGGCTCGTCGGTGCGGCACACGTCCTGGGCCATGGGGCAGCGGGGGTGGAAGGCGCAGCCCGGCGGGATGTCCATGAGGTTCGGGGGCAGGCCCTTGATGGCGTAGAGCTCCCGGCCCTTCTGGTCCAGGCGCGGGATGGAGTCGAGCAGGCCGCGGGTGTACGGGTGGGCGGGCGCCTTGTAGACGTCGTGGACCGGCGCGGACTCGACGATCCGGCCCGCGTACATCACGGCGATCCGGTCGGCGACGTCGGCGACCACGCCGAGGTCGTGGGTGATCAGGATCAGGCCCATGTCGTACTCGCGCTGCAACTCCGCGAGCAGATCCATGACCTGGGCCTGGACGGTGACGTCGAGCGCGGTGGTCGGCTCGTCGGCGATGATCAGCGCGGGCTCCAGGGCCAGCGCCATCGCGATCATGATGCGCTGGCGCATGCCGCCGGAGAACTGGTGCGGGTAGTCGCGGACGCGCTGGCCGGCGCCGGGGATACGGACCCGGTCCATCAGCTCGATCGCCCGTGCCCGCGCGTCCTTCCTCGACAGGCCCCGGTGGACCACGAACATCTCGCCGAGCTGGTCGCCTACGGAGAGCACGGGGTTCAGCGACGACAGGGCGTCCTGGAAGATCATCGCCATCTGGGCGCCGCGGACCTTCCGCCGCTCCTCCTCCTTCAGCGTGAGCAGGTCCTTGCCCTGGAAGAGGACTTCGCCGCCGGTGATCCGCCCCGGCGGCACATCGAGAATCCCCATGATCGTCTGCGCGGTCACCGACTTCCCGGACCCCGACTCACCGAGCACCGCGAGCGTCTCACCCGCGTCCACCCCGTAACCGACCCCGTTGACCGCCTTGGCGACCCCGTCCCGCGTCCTGAACTCCACATACAGATCCCGCACTTCGAGCAGCATGCGACGTCACCTCAGCTTCGGGTCGAGGGCGTCGCGTACCGCGTCGCCCAGCATGATGAAGGCGAGGACGGTGAGGGCGAGGGCGCCGGAGGGCCAGAGGAGGGCGTGGGGGGCGTTGCGGATGTACGGGGACGCGGCGGAGATGTCGATGCCCCAGCTGACCGTCGGTGGTTTCAGGCCGACGCCGAGGTAGGAGAGGGTCGCCTCCAGCGCGATGTACGTGCCGAGCGCGATGGTCGCGACGACGATCACCGGTGCCACGGCGTTGGGTGCGATGTGGCGCAGGAGCAGGCGGGAGTTGGAGGCGCCGAGGGCGCGGGCGGCCTGGACGTAGTCGTTCTGCCTGGCGGTGATGACGGAGCCTCGGGCGATCCGGGAGATCTGCGGCCAGCCGAGCAGCACCATGAATCCGATGACCGGCCAGATGGTGCTGCCGGTGACCACCGAGAGGAGGACCAGGCCGCCCAGGACCACCGGGATCGCGAAGAAGATGTCCGTGGTCCGGGACAGGACCGAGTCCCAGATCCCGCCGAAGAACCCGGCGAGCCCGCCGAGCACGCTGCCGAGGACCGCGACGCCGAGCGTGGCGCAGACACCGACGGCGACGGAGTTCCGGGCGCCGTACACGGTGCGCGTGTAGACGTCGCAGCCCTGGCCGTCGTAGCCGAAGGGATGGCCGGGCTGCGAGCCCTCCTGGGCCTTGGCGAGGTCGCACTTGAGGGGGTTGCCGGAGGCGATGACGGACGGCCACAGCGAGATGACCACCAGGAACAGGATGACCAGCCCGGAGATGACGAAGACGGGGTCGCCGCGCAGGTCGCGCCAGGCGTCGGACCAGAGCGAGCGGGGCTTGCCCTGAGGTGCGGTGCGTTCCGCGCCGCCCGACGGCCGCTCCAGCGTCACCGCCTCGCTCGCCGCGAGGCCCATCCCGCCCCCCGCTCCGGTGCCGGCGACAACGCCCTCGGGCTCGTTCGGTTCAGGCATAGCGGATCCTCGGGTCGAGTACGGCGTACAGGAGGTCCACGAGCAGGTTGGCCACCAGGAAGACCAGGACGAGGACGGTCACGAAGCCGACGACGGTCTGTGTGTTCTGGCGGAGGATGCCCTGGTAGAGCTGGTAGCCGACGCCGTGGATGTTGAAGATCCGCTCGGTGACGATCGCGCCGCCCATCAGCGCGCCGATGTCGGTGCCGATGAAGGTGACGACGGGGATGAGCGAGTTGCGCAGCAGGTGCCTGGTGACGACCCGGCGCCGGGGCAGGCCCTTGGCGATCGCCGTACGGACGTAGTCGGACCGCCGGTTCTCCGCGATGGACGTGCGGGTCAGGCGGGTGACATAGGCGAGGGAGACCGAGGCGAGGACCAGGCCCGGCACGATCAGTTCGTCGAAGGTGGCGTCCGTGGAGACGGACGGTTTGATCCACCCCCACTCGACGCCGAGCAGCAGTTGGAGCAGCAGACCGGTGACGAAGGTGGGGACGGAGATCACGACCAGGGTGATCAGGAGGACGGTGGTGTCGACGGGACGGCCGCGGCGCAGCCCCGTCACCACGCCCAGGGTGATGCCGATGACGATCTCGAAGAGGACGGCGACGACCGTCAGGCGGACGGTCACCGGGAACGCGGACGACATCAGCTCGGTGACGGGCCGGCCGTTGAAGGCGGTGCCGAAGTCGCCGGTGAACACATTGGCCAGGTACGTCAGGTACTGCTGCCCGACCGGCTTGTCGAGACCGAACTCCTTGCGCAGCCGTGCGGCCGTCGCCGGGTCGCACTGCCGGTCGCCGCACAGGCCCGCGACGGGGTCGCCCATCACGTTCACCATCAGGAAGATCAGCAGCGTGGCTCCGATGAAGACCGGGATCATCTGCAGCAGCCGCCGGACCACGTACTGTCCCACGGCGGCTCAGCCGACCTTGATCTCGTCGTAGACGGGGACGCTGAACGGATTGAGCTTCACGTCCGACAGCCGCTCGGAGAAGCCGGCGCTGCCGTTCTGGTACCAGAGCGGAATGGCGGCCATGTTGTCCCGGACCACGTCCTCGGCGTCCTGGAAGAGTCCGACGGCCTTGGCGGTGTCGCTCTCGGCGTTGGCCTGGTCGATCAGGTCGTCGTACTCCTTGTTGGACCATTTGCCGTCGTTGGAGGAGGCGCCCGTGTAGTAGAGCGGCTGGAGGAAGTTCTGGATGAGCGGGTAGTCCATCTGCCAGCCCGCCCGGAACGGGCCGCTCATCTTCAGGTCGGTGATCCGGCCGCGGAAGTCGGCGAAGGTGCCGACGGGGTTGCCGACGCAGGCCCGGTCGTCGCCGAGCGCGTTGTTGATGGAGTTGCAGACGGCGTCGACCCACTGCTTGTGCGAGCCGGTGTCCGCGTTGTACGTGATCTTGACCTGGCCGCCCGGAAGCCCGCCGCCCTCCTCGATGAGCTTCTTCGCCGCGTCGGGGTCGTACTCGCAGGCGTCCCCGCACAGGCCTTCCCTGAAGCCGCCGTCCTCGCCGAGGACCGGGGAGGTCCAGTCGCCGGCGGGGGTGCGGGTCTTCTGGAAGATGGTGTCGGTGATCTGGTCCCGGTCGATGGCCCGGGACAGGCCCGTACGGACCTTCTCCGTCCCGGCCTTGTTCCAGTTCTTGTCGTAGTACGGGAAGGCGAGGGTCTGGATGATGCCGGCGGGCGTGTTGAGGTAGCGGTCGCCGAGGTCGGCCCTGACGTTCTTCAGCTGGGCGGCCGGAACGTCGTCGACGAGGTCGAGGTTGCCGGCCATCAGGTCGGTGTAGGCGGTGTTGTTGTCGGTGTAGACCTTGAGGTCGACGCCGCCGTTCTGCGCCTTGTCCGCGCCGGGGTAGGCGTCCCAGGCGCGCAGCGACATCTGCGAGCCCCTGGTGTACGAGTCGACGGTGTACGGACCGTTGCCGACGGGCTTGCTGAGCCAGCCGGCGTGATCGTCGAAGAAGGCCTGCGGGAGCGGGGCGAAGGCGGGGTAGCCGAGGGTGTCGGGGAAGGTCGAGAACTTCTGGCTGAGCTTGACGGTGAAGGTCCTGTCGTCCACGACCGTCAGGCCTGAGAGGGTGTCGGCGGACTGCGCGCTGCCGTCCTCCGGGTGCGTCTTGTCGTAGCCCTCGATGTAGCCGAAGAAGTACGCGTTCCTCTGGTTGTTCTTCAGGCTCGCGCCGTAGTTCCAGGCGTCGACGAAGGACTTCGCGGTGACCTTCTCGCCGTTGCTGAAGGTCCAGCCGTCCTTGACGGTGATGGTGAAGTTCCGCGAGTCGGACGTCTCGATCTTCTCGGCGAGCATGTCCTTCGCCTCACCGGTCCCGGGGTCGTAGCGCTTCAGTCCCCGGAAGATCATGTCGAGGACCTTGCCGCCCTGCACCTCGTTGGTGTTGGCCGGCTCCAGCGGGTTCTGCGGGTCGCCCCAGGAGGAGGAGAGCACCGCGCCGCCGTCGCCGCCGGAGCCGCTGTCCCCGCCCCCGCAGGCCGTCGCCGCGAGCGCTGCCGCCGCCGCGCATGCGGCCCACTTGGCGTGCGTGGCTCTGCGCATGGCTGCCTCCTCGTGAGGTCCCGAGTGAAGGTCCGGGTGAAGATCCGAGTGATGACTGAGTGGTGATCCGAGCGGTGATCCGAGCGGTGACTGAGTGGTGATCCGAGTGGTGATCCGAGTGGTGACTGAGTGATGACTGAGTGATGACTGAGTGGTGATCCGACCGTTATCGGCCAATATCGGCCCGAAATGGATCACTCGCACGTCGGGGCCGCCCGTCCGGGTGCACACCTGCCACAAACCCGTCGTCAGTCCTTCACCAGGGGCGCTTCACCGGTCTGGACCTCTGGGGATGTCAGTCATATCAACTTGTTATTTCCGCAGGCCACCGGGGGTGCAGGCGCCATTGACGGGTCCGGATCGGCGCTGATAGACACCGGAAAACTGTCCGCCTGTGCGAGCGATGACGCGAGGTCAGGTTCCATGCAGCTGAACAGACATGTCAGAGTCCGGACCCGCACGCCCCTTCTGCTGATCGCCGTGCTCCTCATCCTGTCGGCGGCCCTCGTGCCCCGGCCCGCCGCGGCGGCGGACGACAAGAAGGTCCTCACGGTCGCCGTCTCGCAGAGCGTGGACTCGCTGAGCCCCTTCCTGGCGAGCCGTCTGGTCAGCACCAGCATCCACCGGCTGATGTACGAGTACCTCACCAACTACGACCCCGAGGACGCCCACGCGATCCCGGGCCTCGCCACCAAGTGGACATCGTCCGCGGACAAGCTGACCTGGACGTACACGATCCGCTCCGGCACCGAGTGGTCGGACGGCGAGCCGGTCACCGCCGAGGACGCCGCCTGGACGTTCAACACGATGATGACCGACGAGGACGCGGCGACCGCGAACGGCAGCTTCGTCGCCAACTTCAAGAAGGTGACGGCCACCAGCCCCACCCAGCTCGTCATAGAGCTGAACGAACCGCAGGCCACGATGGCCGCCCTCGACGTGCCGATCGTGCCCAAGCACATCTGGGAGAACGTCGAGGACTTCTCCACGTTCAACAACGACGAGGACTTCCCCGTCGTCGGCAACGGCCCGTACATCCTGACCGGCTACAAGGCCGACAGCTACGTACGCCTGGAGCCCAACAAGAACTTCTGGCGCGGCGCTCCGGAGTTCGACGAACTGCTCTTCAAGTACTACAAGGACGGTGACGCGGCCGTAGCCGCCCTGCAGAAGGGCGAGGTGTCCTTCGTCGGCGACCTGACGCCCGCTCAGGCGTCCGCGCTCGAAGACCAGCAGGACATCAAGGTCAACGACGCGCCCGGCCGCCGCTTCTACGCCCTCGCCACCAACCCGGGCGCCCGCGCCGCGAACGGCGAGACGTTCGGCAACGGCGACCCCTCCCTGCTGGACCAGCGGGTGCGGCAGGCGCTGTTCATGGCGGTCGACCGTACGACCCTCATCGACAGGGTGTTCCAGGGGCATGCCGTCGAGGGTGAGGGCTACATCCCGCCGCGCTTCTCGACGTACTACTGGGAGCCGTCGGACGACCAGGAGCTGGCCTACGACCCCGCGCAGGCGGCGCGGCTCCTGGACCAGGCGGGCTACCGGAAGAACGGCGACGGCCAGCGGGTCGGCAAGGACGGCAAGCCGATCAACTACCGCATCCTGTGCCACGCCACCGACCCGGAGGACAAGGCCGTCGGCCAGTACCTCAAGGAGTGGTGGGCCGACCTCGGCATCGGCGTCACGCTCGACTGCCTCGACAACGTCTCCGACCCCTGGCTCGCCGGCGACTACGACCTCGCCTTCGACGGCTGGTCCGTCAACCCCGACCCGGACTTCGTGCTGTCGATCCACACCTGCGGCGCCCTGCCCGCCACCCCCGACGACGTGGGCGCGACCGACAACTTCATCTGCGACGAGACGTACGACGAGCTCTACGCACGCCAGCTCGCCGAGTACGACCCTGCCAAACGGGCCGACCTCGTCAAGCAGATGGAGTCGCGGCTGTACGACCTCGGATACATGAACGTCATGGCGTACCCGAACGCGGTCGAGGCCTACCGCACCGACCAGATCGCGTCGATCACCACCATGCCGGAGGACGCGGGCAACATCTACGGCCAGGACGGCTACTGGAGCTGGTGGTCGGCGGTACCGGCCGCCTCCGACGCCGACGACTCCTCGGGCTCGACGGGCGTGGTCGTGGGCATCGTGTCCGGAGTCGTGGTCCTCGTGGGCGCGGGCGTGTTCTTCGGACTGCGGCGGCGGGCGACCGCCGACGACCGTGAGTAGCGTCCATGGCCACTGACACGGCAGTCGCGAAGGCGCAGGCACCGAAGACCGAGCGCCGCGCGGGCAGCGGGTATGTGCGCTACTGCGCGGGCAAGGTGGGCGGCGCCGTCGTCTCCCTCTTCGCCGTCCTGGTCACCAGCTTCTTCCTGTTCCGGCTGATCCCCGGCGACCCGGTGAAGTACATGACCGGGGGCCGCAAGGTGTCGAACGAGCAACTGGCCGCGTACCGCCGGGAGTTCGGCCTCGACCTGCCCTTGTGGGAACAGTTCGCGGACTACTGCGGCAAGGCGCTCACCGGCGACCTGGGCACGTCGTACCAGTTCCGGACGCCTGTGATCGACAAGATCACCGAGGCGCTCCCGAACACGCTGATCCTCACGGGGACCGCCTTCGTCCTCTACACCGCGCTGGGCATCTTCCTCGGCACCCGCTCGGCGTGGCGGCACGGCGGGCTCGGGGACCGGGTGAACACCGGCCTGGCGCTGACTCTCTACTCCATCCCGTCCTTCTGGCTGGGCCTGCTGCTCATCATCGTCTTCGGGGTGGGGCTGGGCCCGATCCCGGGCCTGTTCCCGACCGGCGGTATGGAGTCGGGGGGTGAGGAGGGCTTCGCGTACGTCGTCGACGTCGCCCACCACCTCGTACTGCCCGTGATCACCCTGGTCGCGGTCGAGTACGGCCAGACGCTGCTCGTCACCCGCTCGGCGCTGCTGGACGAGATGGGCAGCGACTATCTGACGACCGCGCGCGCCAAGGGCCTGAGGGACGACCTGGTCCGACGGCGGCACGCCGTGCCCAACGCGATGCTGCCGACCGTGACGCTGATCTTCGTGAACCTGGGGCGGACGGTGGCGGGCGTGATCCTCGTGGAGACCGTCTTCTCGTGGCCGGGCCTGGGCGGGCTCTTCTACCAGGCGCTGAGCGTGCCCGATCTCCCTCTGGTCCAGGGCCTGTTCTTCGTCTTCGCCGCGACGGTGATCGTGATGAACACGGTGGCGGATCTGATCTATCCGCTGCTCGATCCGAGGGTGGGCCGATGACGACGGCTGCCGCACTCACCTGGCAGCGGCGGCGGGAGTCCGCCGCCCGCTTCTGGAAGCAGTACCGCAGGCACCGAGCGGGCCTGCTGGGCCTGGCCGCGCTCGCCCTGTTCGTGGTGATCGCGTTGACCGCGCCGCTGACGGTCGGCTCCGACGTGGCGAGCGTGACGGAGGCGCCGGGCCGCCCGATGGAGAGCCCGAGCGCCGAATTCCCGCTCGGCACCGACCGGTTCGGGCGCGATCTGCTGGGCCTGCTGGTGTGGGGCTCCCGCGTCTCACTGCTCGTGGGCCTGCTGGCGGCGGTGCTGTCGGTGCTGATCGGCGGGCTGGTGGGCATCACGGCCGGGCACTTCCGCGGACCGTACGCCACCGTGGTCATGCGGGTCACGGACTGGTTCCTGGTGATGCCGACGCTGGTGCTGGCGATCGCGCTGGCCACCGTGATGTCCCGTTCGCTCGGCACGATCGTGCTGGCGATCGGCGTGACCATCTGGCCGACGACGGCGAGGCTGGTGCGGGCGCAGACACTGGCCGTCGAGTCACGGCCGTACATCGAACGCGCGAAGGCGCTCGGCGGCGGGCACTGGCACATCATGTCCCGGCACGTCCTGCCCAACGTCATGCCGCTGATCCTGGCGCAGACGACCTTGATGATCTCCACCTCCATCCTCTCCGAGGCCACCCTCGCCTTCCTCGGCCTGGGCGATCCGACGGTCGTCTCCTGGGGCGGCATGCTCCAGGAGGCCCGTGAAGCGGGCGCCGTCAGCTCCGGCGACTGGTGGTACCTGGTACCGCCGGGCATCGCGATCGCCGTGGTCGCCCTGGCGTTCACGCTGTGCGGGCGGGCGGTGGAGTCCGTGCTCAATCCGAGACTGGGGGTGGGGCGTTGACGCTGCTTGATGTCTGGAACCTGGAGGTGGCCCACGCCGGCGGGTCGGCCTCGGTGCGGGGCGTCGACCTGACGCCGGCGGCCGGGCAGAAGCTCGGCATCGCGGGCGAGTCCGGCTGCGGCAAGTCCACGCTGGCGCCGGCACTGCTGAGGCTGCTGGATCTCCAGGACCTGGAGGTGACCTCTTGACACTGCTCGAAGTCCAGGACCTGCACGTCACCTACCCCGGCGGAGCAGCCGCCGTGCGAGGCGTCGACCTCACCCTGGCCGCCGGGCAGAAGCTCGGCATCGCGGGCGAATCCGGCTGCGGCAAGTCGACACTGGCACTGGCGCTGCTGAGGCTGCTGCCGGCCGGGACCAGAATCGACGGATCGGTGCTGCTGGACGGGGAGGACGTGCTGACCATGCGGTGGGGGCGGGTGCGGGCGGTCCGGTGGGCGGGCGCCTCCATCGTCTTCCAGGGGGCCATGCACTCCCTCAACGCCGTCCACCGCATCGGCGACCAGATCGCCGAGCCGATCCTGCTGCACGGCGGGACGACCGCGGCGGCGGCGCGGCGGCGGACCGGTGAGCTGCTGGAGCACGTGGGCCTGCCGGCGGCCCGGGCGCGGGCGTACCCCCACGAACTGTCGGGTGGCCAGCGGCAGCGGGTGACGATCGCCATGGCACTGGCCTGCGATCCCCTGCTGGTCGTCGCCGACGAGCCGACCACCGCCCTGGACGTGATGATCCAGGCGCAGATCCTGCGGCTGATCGAGGGCCTGGTCGCCGAGCAGGACCTCGGCCTCATCATGATCAGCCACGACCTGGCGGTCCTCGCCGACACCTGCGACCGGCTCGCCGTGATGTACGCGGGCCGGGTCGTCGAGGAGGGTCCGGCCCGGGAGGTCCACGAGAACGCCCGGCACCCGTACGCCGAAGCCCTGTCGTCCGCCTTCCCCCGCATCGGCGACCCGTCGTCACGGTTCGCTCCGCGCGGCCTGGCGGGCGACCCGCCGGACCCCTCCGACCTCCCCTCCGGGTGTGCGTTCCATCCCAGATGCGAGGTGGCGCTGGCGGAGTGCGCGTCGGAGGACCAGGTGTTGCGGGAGGCGGAGCCGGAGCGGAGGGCGGCGTGTGTGCATGTGACGGACATGAGGAGCCACACGTGACTGCGAGTACTGTGACGCCCCTGCTCAGCGCCCAGGGCCTGCACGTCACCTTCCCCGGCCGCCCCGGCGCCGCCCCCGCCCGGGCCGTGGACGGCGTCGACCTCGGCATCCGGGCCGGGGAGATCGTGGCGCTGGTCGGTGAGTCGGGGTGCGGCAAGACGACACTCGCGCGGGCGCTGCTCGGCCTCGTGACACCGACCGCGGGGCGCGTCGACTTCGCCGGGAAGCCGCTGTCGTACACCTCCCGGGACCTCAAGTCCTACCGCCGGCGTGTGCAGTTGGTGCTCCAGGACCCGTCCGGCTCGCTGAACCCACGGCACACGGTGTACGACGCGGTGGCGGAGGGCCTGCGGATCCACGGCTACGACGGTGACGAGCGGAAGGCGGTCACGCAAGCCCTCTCCCAGGCCGGACTGCGCCCACCCGAGCGTTTCTTCCTGCGCTACCCGCACGAGTTGTCCGGCGGCCAGCGGCAGCGGGTGGTCATCGCGGGAGCGCTGGTACTCAACCCCGAACTGATCATCGCCGACGAGCCGGTGGCCTCCCTCGACGCCTCCGTACGCGGCGAGATCCTCGCCCTGCTGCTACGGCTCCGCGACGAACTGGGCCTGGCCGCGCTGGTGGTGACCCATGACCTGGGGCTGGCCTGGAACATCGCCGACCGGGTCGCGGTGATGTACCTGGGCCGGATCGTGGAGACGGGCGCGGTGGAGGATGTGCTGACGGCGCCCCGGCACCCGTACACCCAGGCGCTGTTGTCGGTCGTGCCGGAGGCCCCCGGCACCCCGGTGATCCTGACCGGCGAGCCCCCCGACCCCGCCCGCATCCCCTCCGGCTGCCGCTTCCACGCCCGCTGCCAGATCCTGGCGAGCGGCGAGGCGGAGCGAACGGGCGTCGCGGACGCGTGCCGCACGCGGGACCTGGAGGTGCTGGGTGGGGGTGGTGGGGCACAGGTGGCTTGTCACTGGGCGCGGCCTGGGGTGGGCGCCTGATTCCGGGCGGGACATGCTGATACCGCCCCGCGACGACGAGGCGTCCACCGCGGACCGGTCCCGGCGCCGGGAAAGCGCCGGGAACCTTGCTCACGGATTGAGGTCGAGGACGCGGACCGCACGCCCCTTCCAGTTCTCCGGGTCAGCGGTGGCGACGACAGATCCGTCGAGCCGTTCGGGCGTCGGCCGGGCCGCGTACTCGATCTGCGCCGGAGCCCAGGTGGTGTCACGGGCGACAGCAAGGGCCGTGGGCAGATCCAGATCAAGGACGGCGATGCCGGGCAGTGCGGCGATGTGCTCGGCCGTACCGGGCCGGGTCCGGTCGGCTTCGACCAGCGCGCACGTGGGCGCGTACAGAAACCATCCCGGCACGGTGTGCGCGCGGTGGATCAGCCGGGAGGCCAGAACGTTCCCCGAACCGGCGGCGACCATTGCCGTGGCATCGAGGATCACATGCAGGTCGGTCACGGGGCAGCCGCCTCGGCCAGCCTGCGATCGAGCTCCGCGTCAAGGGCAGCCTCTTCGGCCTTGCTCGGGTCATAGCCGCTCCATTCCCG
This sequence comes from Streptomyces blattellae, assembly GCF_009709555.1. Classification (GTDB taxonomy): domain Bacteria; phylum Actinomycetota; class Actinomycetes; order Streptomycetales; family Streptomycetaceae; genus Streptomyces; species Streptomyces blattellae. The sequence continues at coordinate 156,351 of NZ_WJBG01000253.1, forward strand.
CAGTACGGCACGGGCCTGCTCAGCACGCTGAGCGCGCTCAGCAGGGGTGAGCAGCGTGTCGGCCAGCCGGGCGAGGTAAGCACGCAGCGACAGACCCTCGCCCGCCGCTATCTCGGCAAGCCGGTCTCTGGCCTCGGCGGGGATGCGGATGTTGGCGTCGGACATGACGAGGCTCCTTCCACTCATCCACCCAGGATACGGGTACGCACCCGTACCCACCCAAGCCTCCAGCCCTCGCAGCTTGCTCGGTACTCTCAGAGCATGGACTACGCGAAGATGCGCGCGATCGCCGAGGAGCTCACGGCGTACGCCGAGCACCTTGAAGGGGCGTGGAACGTCGAGATCGGACCCTCCGGGCCGCTCCTCGCGATGATGAGCCCCTCGAAACGCCACGAGGGCACAGTCCGCCGCATCCGAAACCAGCTCAACGCGCAGCTTCCCGACTCCCACCCGGGCTACATCTGTGAGAACGGCCCCGAGATCGAACACCCGGCGATCGGCCGCATGCGGCGCCCGGACGCCGTTGTGATCCCCGAGGACGTACTCGACGAGGAGGGTCTCGCAGTCGACGCCGCCCAGGTCCTGGCGGTCATCGAGATCGTCTCGCCGTCGAACCCGAACAACGACTACGGCGAGAAACTCACCGAGTACCCGGCCATGGGCATCTCGCACTACCTCATCGTCGACCCCAGGACCGGCACCATCGAGGTGCACTCGGAACCCTGCAAGGACCGGTACCAGCACAAGGACCCGTACATCTTCGGCGACAGTGTGCTCTTCGGGCCCTGGACGGTGGAGACCCGGGAATTCCGCCGCTACGGCAAGGCGAACGGCGGGCCGCAGAGGTGAAGCACTCAGGCGGGTCATACGGCTCGGCGACGGCAAATGTGCCCTGAGTCTCAACGGAAGCCGCCAAAACCCAAGGTCGCGTTGTCGGCCAGTGAGACTCAACGCCCACTCGTCCGGCACTGGGGGCGTTGCTATCGGGCACCGTCGGCGGTGGCCACCAGCTCCACCTCGAACCCGGCCGTGTTCGCGAGGTAAGCCGCGTAGTGCTGCGGGCCGCCGGCGTGCGGGTAGCGGTCGGCGAACAGCGGCTCCCAGCCGTTGGCCGAGGCCTCGGCGGCCAACGCGTCGACCTGCTCACGGCTCCCGGCGTGGAACGCGAGGTGGTTCAGGCCGGGATGGGTCCGGTCGTGGCGAGTGCCGGTCATCGCCGGTGACTGCTCCACGACCAGATACGTCACCCCAAGGCGCCAACTGCGGCCGTCCTGCCACTCCTGGTCCGGTTCGTAGCCGAGCCGTCCGAGAAGCCAGCCCCATTCGCGGACCGCGCGCGGCAGGTCGGGGACCCACAGCTCGATGTGGTGCAGCACTTGAATTCCCCTTCGGGAACCAGACGTCGGACCAGTTGGGGGAGACTCTCAAACACTCGGCGCTGCCTCGCTCTTGACGCTGTCGAGCAACGCCGCGAGGGCGGTGGGCGACGCTGTGATGGCGGTGGCGGGAGTGACGCTCTCGCGGAGATGGAGGGTGCCGGTTCGGTCGAGGGCCACCTCAACGCAGGTGTCGGCGCCGCCTTCGCTGTAGGTCGACTTCTGCCACCGCAGCCCGGTCATGTTCGCCTTCCTCAGAGGAGGGGATAAAGGAGTCTCTGGATCAGCCCCAGGGAGTCCCTGGCAAGGTGCCCCTCGGGCGGTACGGACACGTCCATTGAGGGAAGCGCCGCGTCCTGCAGCCTAGCGAACAGGTCCGTGTACCGGGCAAGGTCCTCGGCCTCCCCCAAATGCAGGGTCCTTTCGACATGCGCGACTACTACCGTGCCGAGTCGCTTCACAGGGGGCAGAAGCGTCGTGAAGGACGTACCGAACGGCACGGGCCCGTCGAAGGGCAGCACCTGAATGGTGACGTGCGGCAGTCGTGAGAGCTCGATCAGCCGGACCAACTGCTCGCGCATGACACCCCTGTTCCCATAGGACGGGTGCAGTGCGGCCTCGTGGACGATCGCGTGGACCCGGGGAGGACGCTCCCCCTGGAGGATCCGCTGCCGGGCGAGGCGGAACTCCACTGCCAGGCGGTGCTCGGACTCATCCGCCCGCGTATACCCCTGACGGTGGATCACCGAAGCGTAGGACTCGGTCTGAAGCAGCCCTGGTACGAAGAACGGTTCGTAGCAGACGACTTCGGCCGCACCGTCCTCCAGCTCCGCCAGATCCAGCAGCGAAGGGCGCACCCGATCCCGGTATTCCGTCCACCACCCCTTGCCAGGCCTGTTCCCCAACTCGATCAAGGCATCCACATAGGTGGAGTTTTCGCTACCTGAGGCCATTGCCAGTCGGCGCAGTCTCTCTGCGGACAGGCTCGTGCGCCCCGCCTCGACGGTACTCGCCATGGAGACCTACGTCAGCATGGAACGCACCCCGGAGGACTTCCGCGTCACGGTGTGGGACCACGGCTCGGGCACCCCGACGCCACTGACCCCCGCCGCCCACGACGAACGCGGCCGGGGACTCGGCATCGTCGAGGCGTGCGCCGACCAATGGGGTGTACGCGATTACCCCCATGGCAAGGCCGTGTGGTTCAGCGTCGCGCCGAAGAGGAACGGGGGCGAGGCGTGAGTTGTCCACAGGCACAGCCCGCACCGCAGCCTCACGGGTACGCTGGCAGGCAGTGGGCAGACCACCACATCGCCCCAGGGAGACCGCGTATGAGCACCGCCGCACAATCTGGCCTCGGCGACTCCGTCGCCCCCCAGCCGGCCAGTACCCCGGAAGACCTGCGAGCTGCCATCGCGCAGCTGGCACCCGACGCCCTGCCCACATTCGACGCCGAACGGTCAGCGGCCCTGCAGCAAGCACGTGAACAGGTCAGCGCCGCACCCATGCGCCGCTTCGTGGGGCAGTGGGCGGTGTACGTCGCGCTGGAGCGGCATCCCGAGCGGGCCGCCGCACTGCGTTCTCTGGAGACACGCGCCGCTGCCACCGAGAACCTTGAGGAGGCCCGGGCCATCGCGTCCAAGATCGGCCGGATCCTCGACATGGCGTGCGCGGAGGCCGGGATCGAGCGGGCCGAGGGCGTGTGAGGGCATGGGGGACGAAGAAGCCTGGCGCTGGGAATACGACCCGGACGCCGAACACGTCGCGGCCGGGTTCCCAAAGCACATCATCGATGAGGTCGAACGTCTCGCGTCGGAGTTGGTTGCCCTCGCCGAGGTCGGCGTCGATGTGACGGACATCGGCGAGGGACCCCGCCGAGGCGTTCCCGGCGGCGTACGCCGCATCCCGCTGCTCTCCGACGGCTGGTTCTACGCGCTGCCGGTGCCCCGACTGCGCCTCATCGCCATCACCCGGATCATTCCGCCCTTCGACTGCCTCTGAGCGCGAAAGACCAGGTATGCCCCTCGACAGACTCACCAAATGGACCGAAAGCACACTCACCCCGGACGAGTTGAAGGAGTCCCACTGCGCTGAGCGATTGGCAGTGACCAGCCGGCGCGGGACCGCCACACGAGGGTCATCGGACGGAGACAGGGATGTGGCAGAGACAGTCATGTCGGACAGCGGCCTCATCCCCTGGTCACACCGGTGACTCGCTTTTGCCGGTGCCTCTTAGCCGAGGAGCCGGGCCGGAGGAGCGAGCAGCGCGGAGCAGATCACCGAGGGCGGCGGGAGGGAGAGCACCCCCAGACACAGCCGGTCCCCGGCACTCGCTGAAGCGCCGGGGACCGCCACGTCAAAGGTCAGGCCGCGTGGACGACGTCCTTCTCCTCGGCGAAGTGGCAGGCCGACTCGTGCGCGGCCGGGGTGTCCTCGCTGCGGAACCGTTCGGGGACGGCGAGGATCGGGACCTCCTCGGCGCACTTGTCCTGCGCCTTCCAGCAGCGGGTGCGGAAGCGGCAGCCGGACGGCGGGTTGGCCGGGGACGGGACGTCGCCGGTCAGGATGATCCGCTCACGGTGCTCGCGGGCCTCCGGGTCCGGAACGGGGACCGCGGAGAGCAGCGCCTGGGTGTAGGGGTGCGTCGGGTGGTCGTAGATCTGCTCGTCCGTGCCGATCTCGGCCATCTTCCCGAGGTACATCACCCCGACCCGGTCCGAGATGTGCCGGACGATCGACAGGTCGTGCGCGATGAAGATGTAGGAGAGGTTGAACTCGTCCTGCAGTCGCTCCATCAGGTTGATGACCTGCGCCTGGACCGACACGTCCAGCGCGGAGACCGGCTCGTCGCAGATGATGATCTCCGGGTTGAGAGCCAACCCCCTCGCGATGCCGATGCGCTGACGCTGGCCGCCGGAGAACTGGTGCGGGTAGCGGTTGATGTATTCCGGGTTCAGGCCTACGACGTCCAGCAGATCCTGGACCCGCTTGCGCCGGTCGCCCTTCGGGGCCACCTCTGGGTGGATGTCGAAGGGCTCACCGATGATGTCGCCGACCGTCATACGCGGGTTGAGCGAGGTGTACGGGTCCTGGAACACCATCTGGATGTTCCGCCGGACCGCCTTCAGCGCGCGCCCCGACAGCCTGGTGATGTCCTGGCCCTTGTAGAAGATCTCGCCGGCCGTCGCCCGCTCCAGGTTCATCAGGAGCTTGGCGACCGTCGACTTGCCGCAGCCGGACTCGCCCACGATCCCCAGGGTCTCGCCCTGGTACAGGTCGAAGGAGATGCCGTCGACGGCTTTGACGGCGCCGATCTGCCGTTTGAACAAGATGCCCTGCGTCAGCGGGAAATGTTTGACCAGGTTGCGGACCTGGAGAATCGGCTCTCCTCGCTCGACCGGTGCCTCGATGACCTCCACCGCCTCCGACTCGGAGTGCGTGTCCACCGCCTCCACCAGGGAAACGTTCGGCGTGGCGTCGATCGGCTCGTCGTTCTTGCTGAGCTCAGCCATGGAGCGTCTCCTTCCAGAAATGGCACGCGGAGCCGCGGCCCACCAACTCCGTGCCGTCCCGCTCCGTCACAGGGGCCAGCGCCGGTACTTCGGTCAGGCAGATGTCCTGCGCCCTGCTGCACCTCGGATTGAAGGCGCAACCGGGCGGAATCTGCTGCAGGTTGGGCGGCAGACCCTTGATCGCGTACAGCTCGTGCCCCTTGTGGTCGAGGCGCGGGATCGAGTCGAGCAGGCCACGCGTGTAAGGGTGCGCGGGGCGCTTGTACAACTCGTGGACCGGAGCATGCTCGACAATCCGGCCCGCGTACATCACTGCGATCTTGTCAGCGACGTCCGCGACCACACCCAAGTCGTGCGTGATCAGGATCAGGCCCATGTTGTACTCGCGCTGCAACTCCGCGAGCAGGTCCATAACCTGGGCCTGGACAGTGACGTCGAGGGCAGTCGTCGGCTCATCGGCGATGATCAGGTCCGGTTCCAAGGCCAGCGCCATGGCGATCATGATGCGTTGGCGCATACCGCCGGAGAACTGGTGCGGGTAGTCGTTCACCCGCGCCGCGGCGGCCGGGATCTTCACCCGGTCCATCAGCTCGATCGCCTTGGCCTTGGCGTCCTTGCGGGACATGCCCAGGTGTGACCGGAACATCTCGCCGAGTTGGAAGCCCACGGAGAGCACCGGATTGAGGGAGGAAAGCGCGTCCTGGAAGATCATCGCCATCTTGGAGCCGCGCAGCTTGCGACGCTCCTTCTCCGACAGGCTGAGGATGTCCTGCCCTTGAAAGAAGATCTCGCCCTTGGCGATGCGTCCGGGAGGACTGTCCAGGATGCCCATGATGGCCTGCGCGGTGACGGACTTGCCGGAACCCGACTCGCCGAGAACAGCCAGCGTCTCGCCCGCGTTGACGCTGTAGTTGACGCCGTTGACCGCCTTGGTCACAGCGTCGCGAACCTTGAACTCCACGTGCAGGTCGCGGACTTCGAGGAGCGGCGCGGTCGCGTCCACCCCCGCGTTCGTGGGGACCAAATCCAGGCTGGTCATGCCGTCACCTTCGTCTTGCTTGCTCAAGGGGGGTCGACTCATGGCTGCGCCTCACCGGAGCTTCGGGTCGAGCGCATCGCGCAGGCCGTTGCCCAGCAGGACGAAGCCCAGGGCGGTGATGACGATCGCGATGCTCGGGTAGGTCCACATGAAGTCCTTGGCCCCCATGAACCCACGGCCGGCGGAGATCATGTTGCCCCACTCCGCGACCTCGGGGTCAACGCCGACACCCAGGTACGACAGCGATGCCTCAGCCACGATCGCGATGCCCACGTTGCTCGTGCCGTACACCAGCACCGACGTCAGGGAGTTGGGCAGGATGTGCTTTCGGATGATGCGGCTCCGGCTCGCTCCCAGCGCCTGGGCGGCGTGCACGAAGTCCATCTCGCGCACGGAGAGGATCTGGCTGCGCAGCAGGCGGGCGAAGGTCGCCCATTGGAAGACGCCCAGCGAGAGCACGACAGGCAGCACGCCACGGCCCATCAGCAGGATGATGACGATGGCGCCGATGAGCAACGGGAAAGCAAAGAAGATGTCCGCCGTACGCATGATCACCGTGTCCACCCAGCGGCCGAAGTAGCCGGCCAGAGCGCCCAGCACGATGCCGATGGAAAGCGCCACGAAGATCGAGGCAAGGCCCACGATCACCGCGATGCGGCTGCCGTATATGAGGCGGGAGAGCTGGTCCCGGCCGAGTGCATCGGTGCCGAGCAGGTGCCCGGAGCCCGGGGACTGGAGGGTGGCGTTCAGATCTTGCCGGAGCGGATCGTGCGGTGCCAGCAGGGGCGCGAATACGGCGGTGAGGATGAGCAGAACGATGATCGCCAGCCCGACCACGGCCAGCTTGTTGGCGAAGAAGCGGTGCCGGATGTCGGCCCACTGGCTGACCCGGGCGACACTGGGTTCGGCGCCCTGTTTGGCCGCGGTGGGATCGGCCGCTGTCGGCTCTCCCGTACCCGTGACGAGTTCGGTCATGGTGTGACTCCTAGATGGGGGCGACCCTGCGGGTCAGGCAAGGCGGATACGCGGGTCGAGGGCGGCGTACAGCAGGTCCACGACCAGGTTCAGCAGAACGAAGACCGCCACGCTGATCGTCACCACCCCCACGATGATGGGGTTGTTGTTCTGCTGGATCGCCTGGATCAGCGCGAGCCCGATGCCGTTCCAGTTGAAGATCGTCTCTGTGATGATCGCGCCGCCGAGCAGCGTGCCGAAGGAGATGCCCAGATAGGTGATCACGGGAATGACCGAGTTCCGCAGGACGTGACGGAAGAGCACCGTCCGTCGAGAGAGTCCCTTGGCCACGGCCGTCTTGACGTAGTCGGCTCGCAGGACTTCGAGCATGGCGCTCCGGGCGAGCTGGGCCACGAGCGCGGCATCGATGATCGCCAGTGTCACGGCCGGCAGCACCATCGACTTGAAGCTGCCGTCGGCGATCAGCGGGAACCAGTTCAGTTCCACGACGAAGAAGCGCTGCATGATCATGCCGAGCACGATTGAGGGCACGCCGATCGCCAAGGTGGTGACAAAGGTCGCCGACACGTCCCAGATCGAGTATCTACGCATCGCGGCCACCACACCGACAGCTATGCCGATGACGATGTCGATCGCGATGGCGAAGACGGCCAACTTCGCCGTGTTGCCCAGCTTCGGTACGAGGATCTCAGTGACCGGTCGGCCCTGCGTGTAGTCCTCGCCGAGGTCTCCCGTCACGAGATTGCCCACGTAGTTGCCGTACTGCACGACCAAAGGCTCGTCGAGCCCGTACTGCTCGTGCAGCTGCTTGATCACAGCCGGATCACGTGCCTTGTCGCTGCCTGCGATCTGCCCAACCGGGTCTCCCGGGAGCACGAACAGGCACGCGAACAGGATCATCGTTGCGCCGAGCACGACCACGATCAACTGGCCCAGCCTGCGGGCCACATACCTTCCCATGACTTGCCTCTCTGCCTCGCTGCCTCTTACTGAGCAGCGCCCTCACCCCAGGGTGGTGGGGGTGGTGGGGTAGGGCGGGCGGGTGGATCGCACCACTCCCGACGGTCGTCGAGGGCCGTGGTACCGAGTCCAGATCGGTACCACGGCCCCGGTCGTCGATGCCGCGATACACGCGGCGCCCGATTACTTCTGGCTGATCTCAGCGAGGTTCGGGTTCTCGTGGAAGTCCATCTCGATGTTGGCGAACTCCTTGGTGTTGGCGAGACGCAACTGGGTGCGGTTCCACAGCGGGATCAGGGCCATGTCGTCCATAGCGACCTTCTCCGCCTGCTTGTAGAGCTCGTTGCGGGCCGCCGGGTCATTGCTCGCACGGGCCTGGGCCACCAGGTCGTCGAACGCCTTGTTGCTGTAGCGGCTCCGGTTGTCACCGGTGACGTTGCCGGAGGAGTCCTTGTTGATGGACGCGGTGTCCAGCAACGGGAACAGGTAGTTGTCCGGCGTCGGGTAGTCAGCGCCCCAGGCGTAGCGGTACAGGCCCGTGGCCCCGGACTTCTGCTGGTCTTCGAGCAGCTCAGCGAACGGCTTGCCGGTGGCTGTCACCTTGACGCCGAGGACGTCCTCAAGTTGCTGCTGGACGGCCTGAATCCACTCTTCGTGGCCGGAGCCGGTGTTGTAGGCGAGTTCGAGAGTGCTGCCCGGCTCCAAGCCGGCCTCGGAGGCGAGTTGCTTGGCCTTGGCCTTGTCCTGCTTGATGCAGGAGGTGCACAGGTCCTTCTGGTACACGTCCTGGAAGACCGGCGGCAGGATCGTCGTCGACTTCGTGTACATGCCCTGGAAGACGCCCTTGATGATGGCGTCCCGGTCGATCGCGTAGGAGACCGCCTCACGTGCCTTCTGGTCCTTCATCGGACCGTTGTCGGTGATCGGCAGGAGGTAGTTCATGCCATTGGTGTCCTGCTGGATCCACTCATCCTGCGGCTCGTACTTGGCCTTGGCGGTCGGCAGCTGCGGGGTGGGCATACGGGCCCAGTCGTACTGGCCCGACTCAAAGCCCTGGTACTCCAGCGTCACACCGTTGTTGGCGTTGAGGATGTCGATCTGGACGGTGTCGAGCTGAGCCTTCGTCAGACCGTAGTCGTCGTTACGGACGAGCGTGATCGACTTGTTGTGCTCCCACTTGCCCTGCATCTTGAAGGGGCCGTTGCCGATGGGGGCTTCGTTGTAGGTTTTGTTCTTGGCATCGCCTGCAGCCTCCGGCACGGGGCTGAAGACGGTGTGCGAGGTCTTGATGTCGAACTCGAAGTCCGGGGCGGAGAGCTTCACCTGCAGCGTGTTCTCGTCCGGTGCACTGAGCCCGGAGAGGGTGTCCGCCTTGCCCGCCTGAACGTCGTCGAAGCCCGCGATGCCCGCCATGTGATAGGCCACGTCGGACGCCGCCGACTTCTGCGCCACGCGGCTCCAACCGCGGATGAACGCCTCGGCGTTCACCGGCTCACCGTTGGAGAACTTGGTACCGGCCTTGATCTTGAAGGTCCACGTCTTGCCGTCGGAGCTGACCTCCTTCGAGGTGGCCAGGGCCGGAACGACCTCGCCGTCCGACGTCGGCTCATACAGCCCCGTGAAGAGGTTGTCCGTGACCAGAATGCCCTCGGACTCCTGAGCGTTGTAGGGGTCGATGGCCACCGGCTCGGTGATGCCCATCCTGAAGGTGCCACCAGCCTTGCCGGAGTCGTTGTCGTCGCCGCTGTCGTCGTCGCTGCCTCCACAGGCAGTCGCGGCAAGGGCAATGACTATCGCCCCCGCGACCCACTTGGCGCTTCTGGCACCACGCATGGGGTTCCTCCTCATGAGTCCTGTTGTTCACCGCAAGAGGGCACACACGACATCCCACCGACAACAAGTACGGAGAAGGTCAAGTGCGCACCGCAGGCTCGTGAGTCGGCGCCTCCTGCGGCGCATGACTCGTCGACCCGAGCTCTACGCGCCTAACTATCTGCCATGCGCTAAGACCGAACCACACCCCCAAGGTCTCGGTTCGATCACACCTTGCGCATACTTCTTCCAAAATCCGGACAAACAGTTTGACGAAAGATCCCTGCGAAACGGACTTGTTACACAACTATCGACATCGACAGTCCGGATATCGGACAGGCTGACGGAAAATCAGTTGCGCTCGGCAGCGGAGGAGCACCCTCGACGCCGCAAGCGGGGCAAATCGCAACCAACCCACTCAGTCGGCCACGCATTCCGGCTACCCTAACGTTGCGAAGCCGTCGGCGCGATCAGTCATGGCCCTCACGGTCGCGGTATAGGGAAAACCCTGCATGCCTTTCCGGTCGCCCCATCCGGTCCAGCTCCGGACGCACCACGGCCGGGCCTCTGACAAGAGGCCCGGCCGTGGGTCACCGGACATTGCGCGGCGGTCAGCCCGCCACCGGGTCAGACAGCCTGGTCGACAGCGCTGTCAGCAGTAGGCGTTCTTGGCGGCACGCGGAGCCGTACCCGTCCCCGGGGTCTCACTGCACTTGACGGCACCTTCCGCCCGGACAACCCAGCTGCGCGCCTTCCCGTAGCCCTCCCTCGTCCAGCCGGTGCCGTTCGTGTTGCAGGTCTTGGCCGTGTAGTAGCCGGACGCCTTCTTGACCCCGTTGAAGACGACGTAAGTCCCCGACTTGTTGAAGTTGTGGGTGACGGACTCGCTCGTCTCCTTGGTCTTCTCCCCCGACTTGGTCAAGGTCCCCGAGACGTGGGCATCCATGCTGGAGATGACCCAGCTCGCCGAGTAGCTGGCGCCTCCCGTTACCTCACGGCCCGACGTGACCGTCTTGCGGTAGGTCGCCGACTTGGTGTAGGTACCCGTGCTACCGCTGGCGATGTGGATCTGCTTGGCGTGGGTGATCGTCCAGCTCGTCTTCAGGTCGTTCCACTTGGCACTCTTGTATCCCGGCTCGCAGACGATCGGCGCGGCGCCTGCTGTGGTCACCGGTCCGAGTACCACGAGGGAAGCAGCAGCAACGCCGGTGGCCGCTGCTACCGATATCAGCCTCTTACCCATGGTCGTTCCCCGTTCATTCGGCATGACCACCCCTATGAGCAGCCATGCACCCCGTAGCCCTGCGTCGCTTGGCAGGGCTAGGTCAAACTACATGGGCGGGATCAGCGGGAACCAAGATTTGAGCTAGATCTGAGGAAAGCGGTAAGGCAGCAGTCGCCGACCTCACCCCGCAACAAGGAGCTTGGCTGAGCCTCCAAGGCGGACGGCGCTCAGCCGCCAGCACCGGCCAAGCAGGCCCTTGGGCTCGCGCCGAGGCTCGCAAAGCAGTCCCTGCCTAGGCCCCGTACCATGGGGTGAGGCCGTGGCACGTTCCGCCCGGCAGGGCCCGCGTGACACAGACGTACGCGTAGGCCGTCCTCACCACTCCGGGAGTACGCCACATCATGGCCACGCGCCACGACATCCGTAACGTAGCCATCGTCGCCCACGTCGACCACGGCAAGACGACCATCGTCGATGCCATGCTCAAGCAGGCCGGTGCCTTCGCCGCCCACCAGCTCGACACCGTCGACGACCGCATGATGGATTCGAACGACCTGGAGCGTGAGAAGGGCATCACGATCCTCGCCAAGAACACGGCGGTGAAGTACCACCCCAAGGCCGGCGGGGACGTCATCACCATCAACATCATCGACACCCCCGGCCACGCCGACTTCGGCGGCGAGGTCGAGCGCGGTCTGTCGATGGTGGACGGGGTCGTTCTTCTCGTCGACGCCTCCGAGGGGCCGCTGCCGCAGACCCGCTTCGTGCTGCGCAAGGCGCTGCAGGCCCGCCTCCCCGTCATCCTCTGCATCAACAAGACGGACCGGCCGGACGCCCGTATCGACGAGGTCGTCAACGAGACCTACGACCTCTTCCTCGACCTGGACGCGGACGACGAGCAGATCGAGTTCCCGATCGTCTACGCCTGCGGCCGTGACGGCATCGCCTCGCTGACCAAGCCGGACAACGGCACGGTCCCGGCCGACTCCACCAGCCTGGAGCCGTTCTTCTCCACCATCCTGGAGCACATCCCGGCGCCGACCTTCGACGAGGCCGCCCCGCTCCAGGCCCACGTCACCAACCTCGACGCCGACAACTTCCTCGGCCGTATCGCCCTGCTCCGTGTCGAGCAGGGCGAGCTGCGGAAGGGACAGACGGTTGCGTGGATCAAGCGGGACGGCTCCATCAGCAACGTCCGTATCTCCGAGCTGATGATGACCGAGGCGCTCACCCGCAAGCCGGCCGAGAAGGCCGGTCCCGGTGACATCTGTGCCGTCGCCGGTATCCCCGACATCATGATCGGTGAGACCCTCGCCGACACCGAGAACCCGGTCCCGCTGCCGCTGATCACGGTCGACGAGCCCGCGATCTCCATGACCATCGGCACCAACACCTCCCCGCTGGTCGGCCGTGGCGGCACCGGCAAGGGCGCCGACGCGAAGACGGCCGTCAAGGACCGCAAGGTCACCGCCCGCCAGGTGAAGGACCGCCTCGACCGCGAGCTGATCGGTAACGTCAGCCTCCGCGTGCTCGACACCGAGCGACCCGACGCCTGGGAGGTCCAGGGCCGTGGTGAGCTCGCGCTCGCCATCCTGGTCGAGACGATGCGCCGCGAGGGCTACGAGCTGACCGTCGGCAAGCCCCAGGTCGTGACCAAGGACGTCGACGGCAAGATGTACGAGCCCGTCGAGCGCATGACCGTCGACGTGCCCGAGGAGCACATGGGCGCGGTCACGCAGCTCATGGGTGTGCGCAAGGGCCGGATGGACAACATGTCCAACCACGGCTCCGGGTGGGTGCGCATGGAGTTCGTGGTCCCCTCCCGCGGTCTCATCGGGTTCCGGACCGAGTTCCTGACCCAGACCCGCGGCACCGGCATCGGACACTCCATCCACGAGGGCTTCGAGCCCTGGTTCGGCACCCTGCAGACCCGTAACAACGGCTCGCTGGTCGCCGACCGCGCCGGTGCCGTCACCGCGTTCGCGATGACCAACCTCCAGGAGCGCGGCGTGCTGTTCGTGGAGCCGGGCACCGAGGTGTACGAGGGCATGATCGTCGGCGAGAACTCCCGCTCCGACGACATGGACGTCAACATCACCAAGGAGAAGAAGCTCACCAACATGCGGTCGTCCACCGCCGATGTGGCCGAGTCGATCGTCCCGCCGCGCAAGCTCTCCCTGGAGCAGTCCCTGGAGTTCTGCCGCGATGACGAGTGCGTCGAGGTCACTCCGGAGGCCGTGCGTATCCGCAAGGTGAACCTGGACGCCCGCGAGCGCGCCCGCGCCGCGAGCCGCGCCAAGCACGGCTGACGCCTGTCGTAGCCGGACGGTTCCGACGCAGAAGCGCCGCCCAGATAGTCGGTCACTATCCGGGCGGCGCTTCTCGTGAGAAACAAAGGCTTGTCAAGCGCTCCTGGCCTGTCGTGCCAGCTCCACCCTCAGTTCGAGGCCGAGGGCTCGGGCCAGGCGGTCGAGAACCGGGATCGTCGGTACGGTGCCGCCGCCCTCGAAGCGGGCCACAGCCGACTGGGTCATCCCCGCGCGGCGTCCGAGCTCTCGTTGGGACAGCCCCAAGTCCTGACGCTGCTTGCGGACCGCCTCACCGAGCGCGAAGCGCAGCTGTGCCGCCGCGTACTCCTCCTCGATCTCGGGGGTCATGGCCCGGGCCCCGCGGGCCTCGGCGAGGCTGGTGCGCGCGGTCTCCGTCACAGCTCCTCCTCGTCCACGGTGTGGCCTTCGGCCTGGCATCGCTTCATGGCCTGACGCGCACGTTCGACCTCGGCGAACTCCTGCATCCTCGACTTGCGGAACACGGTGAGCATGATGATCGGCGCCCGGACGCGATCCAGTAGGTGATCCTTACGCGATCGCCGCCGCAGTAGAAGCGCAGCTCTCGCAGCTTGCCGTCGAGCTGACGCGTGTACGGCTCACCGAGATGGACTCCCCGTTGCTCCAGCAAGTCGAGATGCATGAGGGCTTGCGCCCAGCGCTTGTCGTCAAGCCCGGCCAGCCACTCGGCGACCTCCGGCTCCGATTCGACGATACCCCACGTCATAGCATCAACGCTATGCCCTCAGGGGGTCCTTTTGCCCTCCATCAGCCGTGGGATCACCCGATCGTGGAGCAGCTCCCGGCCAGGCACCTCACCCCTTGGACGACGCGCTCGCCGACGCCCTCGCCCCCTCCTTCAAGAACCCCATGTCCTCATAGACCGGCGTCTGGAACCCGAAGGCTCCCGCGTTGACCACGTTCTTCTTGGCTGCCGTCAGCTGGGGGCGCTGGTAGAGGGGGATCGACGCGGCGGTGGCCCAGATGCGGGAGTCGGCCTTGCGGATCAGGGCACGGGTCTCGGACTCGTCCAGCGTGGAGAGGGCCTGGTCGAAGAGCTGGTCGACCTGGTCGGTGCCGACGCGGGTGTAGTTCTGCTCGACGTTCAGGGAGCCGTCGGCGGCGGGGACGGGCTTGGCGTAGATGGGGCGGGCGTCGGTGGCGGGGAAGGCGGAGGAGGGCCAGGAGTAGAGGGCGAGGTCGTACTCGCCGGAGGCGATGTGGTCCTTGAAGTAGCTGTCGTCGGAGACCTTCTTCAGCTCGGTGCGGACGCCCACCCGGTCCAGCATCCGGCGGATCCGGTCGGCCACCGTACGCAGTGTCGCGGAGCCGTCGCCCGACGGGAGCACGAAGGTGAGGGTGAGCGGCTTGCCGTTCTTGGCGAGCGGCGCGGCCGGGGCGGCGGCGGGGGCGGCGGTGCCCATGGGGGCGTACGCACCGGGCGCACCGCCCGGCTTCAGCTGCTGCCTGCCGTCCTGGGCGAGGTGTTCGTTGCCGTTCTCGGGGTGCTTCTTCTCCCGGTCGGCCTCGCCCGGCGCCTTGTGGCCCGCCGCACGCGCCTTGTTGTCCTCGCCGTTGTCCTCGCCGTTGTCCTGGCCGCTGTCCTGGCCGCTGTCCTCGCCGTTGTCCTGGCCGCTGTCCTGGCCGTTGTCCTCGCCGTTGTCCTCGCCGACGATGTACGTCCCGTCGTCGCCGCCCGGCGATTCGTCCTCGGACTTCTTTCGCTCGGAGCCAGCCGCCTTCCCGCCCTTCTTCTTCTGCTGCTCCTCGACGGGGCCGCCCCGCACCCATCCGGCGTCCGCGAGCAGCGCCTGGGCCTCCTTGGTGTCCTGGCCGCCGAGGGCGTCGCTGTTGTCGGCGTAGGCGGCCTGGCCGGAGAGGGCGAGATGGCTGCCGACGGGTACGGCGGGCAGGCCCAACGGCTTGAGGGCAGCCGCGGCGAGTTCCTTGCGGTCGAGGGCGCGGGCCACGGCACGGCGGACGCGCTCGTCGGCGAGCGGGCCGTCGGCGCCGTTGAGGGCGAGCTGGGTGTAGGCGGGCTCGAAGGACTTGCGGACCTCGAAGCGGCGCAGGGCCGCCGAGTCGTCCGAGCCGTCGGGGCCCTGGAGCGGGGTGCCGGTGCCCTGCGGACGGGCGGCGAGGACGATGCGCCGCGACAGGTCGGGCTCGATCTCGGCGAGGTCCAGCTTGCCCTCGGCCAGCTCCTCGGCCCGCTCGTCGCGCGGTACGGAGCGCAGCACGATCTGGGAGAGCCTGGTGGGCCGCCCCCACCAGCGCGGATTACGGGTGAGGGTGATCCGGTCGGCCTTGCGGTCGATCTTCTTCACCATGAAGGGACCCGCCGTGACCTTGAGCTTGCGCCGCGCCCCGTCGTTGAAGGAGTCCGGCGTGCCCATGACCTCCTTCGGGTACAGCGGTGTGAACAGCGACCGCCAGTCGGCGTAGGTCCGGGTGAAGGTGACCTTGACCTCCAGGTCGTTGGCGCCGCGCTGGATCCGCTCGATGCGGTCGTAGCCGGCGTTACGGGCGGTCCAGTAGGAGCTGTCCTTGCCGGACAGGGCCCGCCACTGGGCGGCGAAGTCGGGCGCCCCGATCTCCCGGCCGTTGCTCCAGACGGCCTGCTGGTTGAGCTTGTAGAGGACGACCTGCTTGGGCTCGGTGTCGACGACCTTCGCGGACTCCAGGTAGCCGGGGTTGATCTGCGGGCTCCCCTTCGCGTCGAGCCGGAACATCGACGGCAGGACGGCCTGGGCGACGCGGGTGGTGGTGGCGTCGGCGTCGGCCTGGAAGGTGTTCAGGGTCTCCGGTACGGAGTCCACGGCCCAGCGCAGGGTGCCGCCGTCGGCGATCTGGGCGCGGGCGGCGGGCGCGATGTCCTGCCCGGCGAGCGGTTTGCCGGCCGGGTCCTCGGAGCTGCAGCCGGTCAGCGCGAGGGCGCTCGCGCTGGCGACGGCCACGGTGGCGCGCACGGCCGTCGATCGGCTGCGGGCACGTCGTGGCTGGTCGCGCCCGCCCAGCGGTAGCCGGAAATCGATTGCAGTCCCGCGCCCCTTCGGGGCGCTGCCCAACCGCAGCTGAGGACGGGACATCTCTTACCTCCGGGGGCCACAGGGCGTTACGATCACTTTTGGCGGTATATGGAGCTGATCACACGTATGCGGCCACCTAAAAGGAAAGGGTTCGGCAGCGCAGTGCGACACGGCGACGTGGCGACGGAAGCCCACCCGCTCGGCCCAACGGACCTCAGCCAATCGGTGCAGACGGCTTCCCACCGACAGGTGTGACGCGCAACACTCGCAGGCGCATGAACGTTGCCGCCCAGGGCCGCCCGGCCTACGGAAGTGAGGAAACGTCATGTCCGTGCACGACGAACTGACGTCCATCCAGCGCAGCCTCGACGACCTGTCCAGGTCCGTCAGCCGCCTGGAACAGCAGATGGGCAGCGGCGGGCTGGACATCCGCCGGGTCCGCACCGACTGCGATCACCTGCGCGAGAGCGCCGCGCTGCTGAAAGCGGCGACCTCCGCCGCCACGGCACCCAAGCGCCCCGACCTCGTCACCATCCCCGACACCCCGTACGACGACTCTCTGTGGATCGACACGGACGACGAGGGACTCGGCGCCCGTGACCGCCATGCCCCCTGAACCCTCGAACCCCCGCACCGATCGAACCGATCGATCTGAATCCTCGAACCGATCGATCCGATCGAACCGACCGGAGTCAATGAGTTGGCCACTGGCACGGAACCACCGACAACTGAACCCCATCCCGTAGGCGGCGGCGTACGCACCGGTACGCGCGCCGCGATCGACGCCCCGCATCTGCGGACCGACCGCTGGTGGCTGGCGCCCGCCGCCACGGCGGCCGGTCTGCTCGCGTTCATCGTCTACTCGACCTGGCGGGCCTTCGCCGACGCCGACTACTACGCGGCGCCGTATGTCTCGCCGTTCTACTCCCCCTGCCTGGCGGAGCGCTGCGAGCCGATGCACGCCGGCCCCAACTGGGAGATCTTCGGCGGCTGGTGGGGCATCTCCCCCGCGATCATCATCCTGATCTTCCCGCTCGGCTTCCGCCTGACCTGCTACTACTACCGCAAGGCCTACTACCGGGGCTTCTGGGCCTCGCCCCCGGCCTGCGCGGTGGCGGAGCCGCACAAGAAGTACTCCGGTGAGACCCGCTTCCCGCTGATCCTGCAGAACATCCACCGGTACTTCTTCTACGCCGCGCTCCTGGTCGCCGGGATCCTGACGTACGACACCGTGCTCGCCTTCCGCGGCGGGACCGACGAAAACTACGAGTGGGGCCACATGGGCCTCGGCACGCTGGTGTTCCTCACCAACATCGTGCTGATCTGGGCGTACACCCTGTCCTGCCACTCCTGTCGGCACATCGTGGGCGGCAAGCTGAAGCACTTCTCCCGGCATCCCGTGCGCTACCGCATGTGGCAGTGGGTGGGGAAGCTGAACAACCGTCACATGCTGCTCGCCTGGGCGTCGTTGGTGAGCGTGGCGCTCGCCGACTTCTACGTGTATCTCGTCGCGTCCGGCGCCTTCGATGATCCGAGGTTTTTCTGATGTCCGTGGTGGACCGGCAGGAGTGGGACGTCGTCGTGGTCGGTGCCGGGGGCGCCGGCCTCAGGGCCGCGATCGAGGCGCGCGAGCGGGGCGCCCGTACGGCCGTGATCTGCAAGTCGCTGTTCGGCAAGGCGCACACGGTGATGGCGGAGGGCGGCATCGCCGCCGCGATGGCCAATGCCAACCCGCACGACAACTGGCAGGTGCACTTCCGTGACACCCTGCGCGGCGGCAAGTTCCTCAACCAGTGGCGGATGGCCGAGCTGCACGCCCAGGAGGCGCCCGACCGGGTCTGGGAACTGGAGACCTGGGGCGCCCTGTTCGACCGTACGAAGGACGGCCGCATCTCGCAGCGCAACTTCGGCGGCCACGAGTACCCGCGCCTCGCCCACGTCGGCGACCGCACCGGGCTCGAACTGATCCGTACGCTCCAGCAGAAGATCGTGTCCTTGCAGCAGCAGGACTTCAAGGAGACCGGCGACTACGAATCCCGGCTGAAGGTCTTCCAGGAGTGCACGGTCACCCGGGTGCTCAAGGACACAGCATCCAGTAGCGGCTCCGCCGCGGGCCGGGTCTCGGGGGTCTTCGCCTACGACCGTGAGACCGGCCGCTTCTTCGTCCTGGAGGCGCCCGCCGTCGTGATCGCGACGGGCGGTATCGGCAAGTCCTTCAAGGTGACGTCGAACTCGTGGGAGTACACCGGCGACGGGCACGCGCTGGCACTGCTCGCGGGCGCACCGCTGCTGAACATGGAGTTCGTGCAGTTCCACCCGACGGGCATGGTCTGGCCGCCGTCGGTGAAGGGGATCCTCGTCACGGAGTCGGTGCGCGGCGACGGAGGGGTGCTGCGCAACTCCGAGGGCAAGCGGTTCATGTTCGACTACATCCCCGACGTCTTCAAGGAGAAGTACGCCGAGTCGGAGGAGGAGGGCGACCGCTGGTACGAGGACCCGGACAACAACCGGCGCCCGCCTGAGCTGCTCCCGCGCGACGAAGTCGCCCGCGCGATCAACTCCGAGGTCAAGGCCGGACGCGGCTCCCCGCACGGCGGCGTGTTCCTGGACGTGTCGACGCGGATGCCCGCCGAGGTGATCAAGCGCCGACTGCCGTCGATGTACCACCAGTTCAAGGAGCTGGCCGACGTCGACATCACGGCGGAGGCGATGGAGGTCGGGCCGACCTGTCACTACGTGATGGGCGGCATCGCGGTCGACTCCGACACGGCGGCGGCGCGCGGTGTGCCGGGGCTGTACGCGGCCGGTGAGGTGGCGGGCGGCATGCACGGCTCGAACCGGCTGGGCGGCAACTCGCTCTCCGACCTGCTGGTGTTCGGACGCCGGGCGGGCTGGCACGCGGCCGAGTACGCGGCGGCGCAGGCCTTCGAGCGTCCCCCCGTGGACGATGTCCAGGTCGACGCGGCGGCGGCGGAGGCCCTGCGCCCGTTCTCCGCGGAGAGCCCGGAAGAGGGCACGCCCGAGAACCCGTACACCCTCCACCAGGAACTCCAGCAGACCATGAACGACCTGGTCGGCATCATCCGCCGCGAGGGCGAGATGGAGCAGGCGCTGGAGACCCTCGCTGAGCTGCGCGTACGGGCCCGGCGGGCCGGCGTGGAGGGCCACCGCCAGTTCAACCCGGGCTGGCATCTCGCCCTGGACCTGCGGAACATGCTGCTGGTCAGCGAATGCGTGGCACGGGCGGCGCTGGAGCGCACGGAGTCACGCGGCGGCCACACCCGCGAGGACCATCCGGCGATGGAACGCACATGGCGCCCGGTCAACCTGCTGTGCCAACTGGCCGATCCCACCGGAGGGCTGGCGGCCACCGACCCGGTACGCGGCCAGATCGACCTGCTGCGCGAGACCACCGAACCCATCCGCTCCGACCTGCTCGCCCTCTTCGACAAGGAGGAGCTGGTCAAGTACCTCGCCGAAGAGGAGCTCTACGAGTGAGCAGCTACGAGGCCCGTTTCAAGGTGTGGCGGGGTGACGTCGAGGGCGGCGGCCTGGAGGACTTCAAGGTCGAGGTCAACGAGGGCGAGGTGGTCCTGGACATCATCCACCGCCTCCAGGCCACCCAGGCGCCCGACCTGGCCGTCCGCTGGAACTGCAAGGCGGGCAAGTGCGGTTCGTGCTCGGCGGAGATCAACGGCCGCCCGCGGCTGATGTGCATGACCCGCATGTCGGTGTTCACGCCCGAGGAGACGATCACCGTCACCCCCCTGCGCGCCTTCCCGGTCGTCCGCGACCTCGTCACGGACGTCGGCTTCAACTACACCAAGGCGCGCGAGGTGCCGTCCTTCGTACCGCCCGCCGGTCTCGGGCCCGGCGAGTACCGGATGATGCAGGAGGACGTGGACCGCTCGCAGGAGTTCCGCAAGTGCATCGAGTGCTTCCTGTGCCAGGACACCTGCCATGTGGTCCGCGACCACGAGGAGAACAAGCCGGCGTTCGCCGGACCCCGCTTCCTCATGCGGGTCGCGGAACTCGACATGCATCCGCTGGACGCCGCCACCGAGTCCGGCCTGGACCGCAAGAGCACCGCCCAGGACGAACACGGTCTCGGCTACTGCAACATCACCAAGTGCTGCACGGAGGTCTGCCCCGAGGGCATCAAGATCACGGACAATGCGCTGATTCCGTTGAAGGAAAGGGCCGTTGACCGCAAGTACGACCCGCTGGTGTGGCTCGGGAACAAGATCAGACGGCGCGTCTGAGCGGTTGCCGACGACGCGCCGCGCCCGGGCGCCGGGTGCTCACATCCGGGGTGCAGGCGCGGGTGCGGGTGCAGGCGCGGGTGCGGGTGCGGGTGGTTCCGGTTCCGGTTCCGTTGCCGGTTCCGGTGCCGGGCGTCCGATCAGTTCCAGGGCGCGGCGCAGATTGTGCTCGGCGATCGCCCGCATCGGCCCCGGCTCGGGGAAGTCGCCTTCGAGCAGCCGCAGCGGGCCCGCCACGAGGCTCAGGCGCATGGCGAGACGGTAGAGGCGCAGCCGGTCCTCGTCGAGGCCGGGGGCGCACAGGGCGTCGTACGTGTCGTGGAAGCGCAGTTCGAGGAACGCGTGCTCCCACTCCACGTCGAAGTACATCAGCCCCTCGATGTCGATGAGGGCGGGCCGGCCGTCGGCGTCCAGCAGGACGTGGTCCGGGCCGAGTTCGCCGTGGATGAGGGTGTGCCGGGTGCGGGGCCGGACGGCCGCCGCGAGCCGTCGTACGGTCTCTTCGAGCTCCTCGCGTACGGCGGCGATCCGTTCCTCCCGTACGGCGGCCTGCTCGATGTGGCGCAGGGCGCCCGCGGTGACGCGCTCGGCGGCGGAATCCGACGACGAGGTCCCGCCGTTGTCGACGAGCCCGACCTTGCCGAAGGCGGGGCCCTCCTGCGCGTGCAGGGTCGCGAGCTGGGCGGCGAGCCGCTCCAGCGCGCCGCGACCGGTGACCGGGTCCCGCTCCAGGGCCTCCTCCAGACTGCCGCCCCGCATGTCCTCGACGACCACGGCGTCCATGGCGGGGTCGGCGTACAGGAGGCGCGGGGTGCGGACGCCCGCGGCGGCCAGTCGGTCGTGGGCGGCGGTGAACACGTCGAGGCCGGTGCCGGCGGAGAAGGGGTCGCGGGGGTCGGAGGGGCCTGCGTCCCAGTAGTCCTCGTCCGGCGACCAGACGTAGGCGACGGCGGTGGTGTCGCCGTCGAGGGTGAGCCGGTAGACACCCTTCCTGGTGCCGCCGCGCAGCCGGGTGACGCCGGTGAGGGCGCGGCCGGTCGCGGCGCGGGCGAGGGGGGCGAGGTCGTCGCGGGTGAGGTGTCTGCGGGTGAGGTGTCTGCGGGTGGTGGTCATCCGGCAGATCGTCGCAGTGCGGTGCGCCGGGTCGCAGGTGGTTTCTAACGGACCCAGTCCTTCTCGTACGCCGTCCAGTCCGCCTCCGTGGCCGCGAAGTCCACGTACAGGGCCACTCCGAAGTTGACGCGGTCCGCGTCCGTGCGGGACAGCCCGAGGCGGACGCCGCGGACGGCGGCGGGCACGGTCTCGGCGTGCGCCCAGTGGCCGAAGCGGTTCTCGTGGAAGAACGGCAGGCCCATCAGCAGATCGGTGGACTCAGGGGTGACCTCCAGGGCGAGGGAGGTCTGTTGCGCGACATAGCCGCCGTAGGTGCTCTCCAGCGGCTGCATGGTGTCGTACGACATGACGGCGATCTGGTCGACACGGCGGGCCACCTGGCCGAAGAACTTCTGCGACCACCACTTCGGGTGGCCGGTGGTCGCGCCCCAGAAGGAGTGGAAGCCCGGGAGCGGGTCGATCTGGTGGGCGGCGACGGAGAGGGGCGCGTTCTGGGCGCTCGTGACGCGGTGCAGGGAGTCGAGCAGCGTGAGGTAGTTCCCGTCGTCCGAGTGGAGGGGCTCCAGGTCGAAGTGGACGCCGTCGAAGCCGGCCGCGAGGATCTGGCGGGTGGAGCCGACGACCGCCGCGCGCGTCTCCGGCCGCTCCAGGCGCATGCCGTCGGGGCTCTCGGTGGCCAGGACGTCACCGAGCCAGGCCTGCACCCGGATACCGGGCATCTCCTCGTGCACCGCGTCGATGAACCAACGGGCCCTCGGGTACGACGACTCCGGGAGCGTGCCGTCGTGTTCCAGGGGGCCTGCGTGGACGTAGAGGTCCCTGATGCCGGTGGTGCTGAGCTGCCGGGCCAGTGCGGTGACGTCGGCGTCCTTCTTACGACCGTCCACCCAGGCGTGGCCGAGCCAGATCGCGTCGCGGTTGCGGGTGCGGGTGCCGGGGGCGATGTCGCCGGTGTAGTTGATGTAGAGGGCTGTTTCGACGGTGAGGGTGGGGAGGAGGACGAGCAGGAGGAGGGCGAGCAGGGTGCGGCGGGTACGGCGTGGCCATTTCTTCCCATCCGCACCGCGCGTGCGGCCTTCGTCGTCAGGTGCGGGCAGTCCCTCGGGGGTGTCCTCACGGCTGGCGGTTTCAGGTTCGTCCTGCGCAGCAGTCACGGGTCTGTCTCTCGTGCTGTCCGCCGTGCTGTCCGTTGCGTGCGCCGCGTCCGCCGTGTCTGCCGCGTCCTCCGTGTCTGTCGTCGGTTCGTCCATCCCCCGTGTCCCCTCCCTCTCTGAAGCCCCACCCCACTCGACGCCCCCCGCTCGCGCGCCCGCATACCCGGTCATACGCTCCGAAATGTGACGTCATCCTTGATCCGGAACCGGCGACGGCGTGCCGCCTCGCACATATCCGTGCGGGTGGCGCATGCCGTGCTGGGCAGTGCGGCCGGGCTGGTGTGGCTTGTGCTGCCGGGGATGACGATCAGTGCCGGTGATCCGGTTCCGACAGTCCGGGCGGGGACCGTCGTGCAAGCCGCGCATGTGGCGCAGGAAGAGGAAGAGACGTCCACCGCCGACCTCGTTCTGCCGCTCGTCGCGGCGACTGCGGCGGTCGCGCTCGCCGGGTACGCGTTTGTACGGCGAACCCGGCGGACCCGGCGGACCCGGCGGATCCAGCGGACCCGGACGCGTACGACGCCCGGCGGCATCCCCGCCGTCATCACACCGTCGCCCCTCGCCGAACTGGACGAGCGCGCACGGGCGTCTTTGGTCGAGGCCGATGACTGTGTCCGGACCAGCCGTGAGGAACTCGGGTTCGTGGAGGCCCGGTTCGGCACGGCGGCCGTGGCGCCCTTCGCGCGAGCCGTGCGGGACGCGGAGGACGAGTTGTCGGCCGCTTTCCGGATGCGGCAGCAGTACGACGACGGGGTCCCGGCCGAGGGGACGTCCCGGCGGCATGCGCTCGCCGGGATCGTCGGGCGGTGTCAGGAGGCGGGGCGGCGGCTGGACGCGGAGGCCGCCGGGTTCGGCCAACTGCGTGGCATGGAACAGGGCGTGAGCGAGGCACTGGAGATCGCGGAGACCCGGTTCCGGGAACTGACGGGCCGCACGGGTGCCGCACAGGCCACCCTCGCCGACCTCGCCCAGCGGTACGCCC
Source organism: Streptomyces blattellae (assembly GCF_009709555.1). Classification (GTDB taxonomy): domain Bacteria; phylum Actinomycetota; class Actinomycetes; order Streptomycetales; family Streptomycetaceae; genus Streptomyces; species Streptomyces blattellae. The sequence continues at coordinate 180,117 of NZ_WJBG01000253.1, forward strand.
ACGCGGCGACCGCCGCCGTCACCGGATATGTCGAACAGGCCAAGGACCGCCTGCTGTTCGCCACCTCGCACCTCAACGAGTCCCGCCAGGCCGCCGATTCCGGCGAGTCCGGCCGCGCGGCACCACACTTGCGCGCCGCCGAGGGTGCCGTCGCCCAGGCCGCGGTGTTCCTTGACGACATCGACCACCTGGCCCAGGCCCTCGCAGAGGCCGCGGACATCGTCCCGGCCGCCCTCGCGGGGGCGGAGGCGGAGGTCGCGGAGGCACGGGGACGGCTGACGGAGGCGGACGGCCGGGCAGGTGGCGCAAGCACGCCGACCGACGGCAGTGCGGACGCGGCAACGGGTGGAGGGCCGGGCAGCCCAGGCTCACCGGCCCGCGGTGGGGCGGGCGGCGCAGACGCGACGGCGCTGATCTCAGGGCTTCCCATCGATCAGGCGGGCGGCGTCCCAGAGATGCCGGTCGGTGAGCTCCGGGCACGGATTCGGCATGCTGACACCGTCCTGGCTGCCGTAAGGGAAGAGCTGACCGGTGGGCCGTACGATCCGCTGGACGCCCTGCGCCGTATCGTGCGGGCGGTCGTGCCGGTGGCGTCGGGGCAGACCGGGGTCCTGCCGGCTGCCGCCCTGCTCGCCGCCCGCGCCTCGGTCGCCCTTGCCGACGGGTTCGTCGTGACGCACCGGCGTGCGGTGGGCAGCGAGGCCCGTACGCGGCTGGCGGAGGCGGAGCGGCTGCTGGCAGCGGGGCCGGCGGAACGTGCGGCAGCCGGGCTCAGGGCGCAGGCTGCGACGGCCCAGCGGCGCGCGCCTGCCGTGGGGCGCATGCGGGCATCCGCGCGCACGGTGACCGGCGACCGCGCCACCGCCGACACCCTCGCCCGGCACGCCCGCGCGCTCGCCGAACAGGACGTCCGTGTGCACGGCAACCCGGTCGCCGGGGCAGCCGACTACGCAAGCGGGACCGGCGGGGCCGCCATGGGCGGAATCCTGCTGAGCGGCGGCTCGGACAGCATGCCGGAGAGCGTATCGGCCGCGAGCTTCGGCGGGCCGGGTACCCGGATGCGCTACAACTTCCCAGCTCCGTAATGGACTTACCGAAAGCAGCAACTGGAATCGGGTGCGGGGTGACTCAAATTCCCCATTGCCGGACTACACCGACCGTTGGCCAGAACCGCATTGCCGCTGCAACGCGTCAATTGACACAGATGATCGAGTCGGCGAGATGTGGGGCAGCGGGGATTGAGGGGGCGTCGGCGTGCTGGAGCCGG
>NZ_WJBG01000004.1 GCF_009709555.1 Streptomyces blattellae
CGTCGCAGCCGAGCGATCCGTACGCGTCGTCGCCGGAGCCGTCGTTCACCGAGGAGACGGCGTCGCCCTCCGCTTCGGTCCCCGAACTGCCCGCCGGATACGAGCTGTACGAGGACGAGGAGGGCTTCCGGATAGCGCGGCCCGCCGGGTGGGCGCGCAGCACGGTGGACTCGCAGTACGGCATCGCGGTGGTCAACTACCGCAGCGCGGACGGGGAGCGTCGGCTTCAGGTGTACCAGGTGGCGGAGGCGTCACCGGAGGAGTCCTTCGAGCTGTTCCTGTCC
>NZ_WJBG01000005.1 GCF_009709555.1 Streptomyces blattellae
TTAGAAGTACCCCTCGCGCTTACGGTCTTCCATCGCGGCCTCGGAGAGCTTGTCGTCGGCGCGGGTGGCGCCGCGCTCGGTGAGCCGGGACGCGGCGATCTCGGCGATGACCTTCTCGATGGTGTCGGCGTCGGAGTCGACGGCGCCGGTGCAGGACATGTCGCCGACGGTGCGGTAGCGGACCTGCCGCTTCTCGACCGTCTCCGTCGCCTTCGGCCCGCCCCACTCGCCGGCGGTCAGCCACATCCCGGCCCGCTGGAACACCTCACGGTGATGCGCGAAGTAGATCTCCGGCAGCTCGATCTTTTCGCGGGCGATGTACTGCCAGACGTCGAGTTCGGTCCAGTTGGACAGCGGGAAGACGCGGACGTGCTCGCCGGGGGCGTGCCGTCCGTTGTAGAGGTTCCACAGCTCGGGGCGCTGGCGGCGCGGATCCCACTGGGAGAACTCGTCGCGCAGGGAGAACACCCGCTCCTTGGCGCGGGCCTTCTCCTCGTCCCGGCGTCCGCCGCCGAAGACCGCGTCGAACTTCTCGCTCTGGATCTTCTCCGTCAGCGGCAGCGTCTGCAGCGGGTTCCGGGTCCCGTCGGGACGTTCGCGCAGCACACCCCGGTCGATGTAGTCCTGTACGGAGGCCACATGGAGGCGCAGCCCATGTGCGGCCACCGTACGGTCCCGGTACTCCAGCACCTCGGGGAAGTTGTGGCCGGTGTCCACGTGCAGCAGCGAGAAGGGGATCGTCGCGGGGGCGAACGCCTTCAGCGCCAGATGCAGCATGACGATGGAGTCCTTGCCGCCGGAGAACAGGATCACCGGCCGCTCGAACTCGCCCGCCACCTCACGGAAGATGTGCAC
>NZ_WJBG01000006.1 GCF_009709555.1 Streptomyces blattellae
TTGAGGTCTTACACCAGCTCCACAGGCCGAAACCGCCCGTCCGGCGGCCAGCAGGTTCTTCGCTGCGTTCACGTCCCGGTCGTGGGTCGTACCACAGACGCACGTCCAGGTGCGGACGTGCAGCGGCATCGCCTCAGCGAGGGTGCCGCAGTGGGAGCACAGCTTGGACGAGGGGAAGAAGCGGTCCACCGCGATCACTTCCCGCCCGTACCAGGCGGCCTTGTACT
>NZ_WJBG01000007.1 GCF_009709555.1 Streptomyces blattellae
CTCGCGTTCGGCGCGCAGGCCGTCGGTGAGGAGGGCGAGGTCGGGTGCCTCCTGGCCGCGGTTGCGGGAGGCGTGCTCCACGGCCTCCAGCTGATCCGTGAGGATCGACTTGGAGTCGTGCAGCAGCCGTCCGACGAGGGTGGACTTGCCGTCGTCGACCGAGCCGGCGGTCGCGAAACGCAGCAGCGTGGTCTCCGACAACTGCTCGACCGACAGCGGCTCGGTGGGTTCGGTGGTGCTGGACATCGTTAGAAGTACCCCTCGCGCTTACGGTCTTCCATCGCGGCCTCGGAGAGCTTGTCGTCGGCGCG
>NZ_WJBG01000008.1 GCF_009709555.1 Streptomyces blattellae
GCTGTGATCACGACACAGCCGCCTTCGCCGTCCAGACCCTGCGCCGCTGGTGGCACGCAGTCGGACGGGCCGCCTACCCAAGCTCACGCCGCCTGCTGATCACCGCGGACGCGGGCGGCTCCAACGGCTGCCGCACCCGCGCCTGGAAGGCTGAACTCGCTTCCCTGGCCGTGGAGACCGGCCTGGAGATCACCGTGTGTCACTTTCCTCCCGGCACATCGAAATGGAACAGAATCGAGCACCGGCTGTTCTCCCACATCTCCATGAACTGGCGGGGCAGGCCCCTGACCAGCCACGACGTCATCGTGAACAGCATCGCGGCGACCACCA
>NZ_WJBG01000009.1 GCF_009709555.1 Streptomyces blattellae
TTGAGGGGGTGGCCCGGTGGCCCGGTGGCTCGGTTCTGGTGCCGTGGTGGTTCGTTGAGGGGGAAGTCCGGCGGGAGGGTGGCCGTGTAGGCGGCTGGTCTCGCAGGGCGGTTGTGCGGGACTGGTGCTGCGGGTCGGCGTGGTTGGTTCCGGTGCCGCGGTGGTTGCGTTGAGGGGGTGGCCCGGTGGCCCGGTGGCTCGGTTCTGGTGCCGTGGTGG
>NZ_WJBG01000010.1 GCF_009709555.1 Streptomyces blattellae
GTGCCGACCTCGCGGGCCACGCGGGTGACCTCGTCGGCGAACGCGGAGAGCTGGTCGACCATGGTGTTCACGGTGAGCTTCAGCTCCAGCAGCTCACCGGTCGCCTCGACCGTGACCGTGCGGGTCAGGTCGCCGCGGGCCACCGCCGTGGTCACCAGGGCGATGTCACGCACCTGGGCGGTGAGCCGGGACGCCATCGTGTTGACGGCCTCGGTGACGTCCCGCCAACTCCCCGACAGGCCGGTCACTTTGGCCCGTCCGCCGAGCCGCCCCTCCGTGCCGACCTCGCGGGCGACCCGGGTCACCTCGCCGGTGAACAGGGAGAGCTGGTCCACCATCTTGTTCACGGCCCGGCCCAGACGTCTTAGGTCACCGCGCAGCTGCCGGTTGCCGTCGTGCAGGTCGACCCGCTGGGTCAGGTCGCCGCCCGCCACGGCATCGAGCACGCGCGTGGCGTTCGCGGCCGGGGCGACCAGGGCGTCGAGCAGCTGGTTCACTTCGTTGACACGGGAGGTCCAGGCGCCCTGGCCGGGGCTGGCCGAGAGGCGTTCGTCGAGGCGGCCGTGCCGGACCAGCTCGCGTCGTACGCGCTGCACCTCCGTGTTGAAGTGGTTGCTGCGGTCCATGATCTGGTTGAAGACGGCGGTGAGTTCGGCCACCAGGCCGTTGCCGCCGCCATGCCCCGATCCATGCCCTAAGCCATGACCCGATCCATGCCCCGATCCATGCCCTAAGCCGTGCCCTGATCCATCCCCTGATCCATGACCCGATCCATGACCTGATCCATGGCCGAAGTCCGGCCGCTTGGAGAAGTCCCCGTCACGGGCTGCGGTCATCGCGGCGAGCAGAGGGCGCAAATCCGATGCTCGAATTTGTCCGTCTTCGAGCACATGCGTAGCACTGTTCTCACTCATGGCGGCCCACTTCGGTAACTCGGCGCTTATGGGCGTGGCCAGTCTGTCACTCTGTCCGCATCGACTGAGGCGTATTCGTCCGATCTGCTCGGGGAGCTGGACATGGGGGCCATTCCGATGCAACGGGAGACTGATCCCCGTGTCTCTGATGCACCTGCGCAGGAGCGCCCGCCCCAGCGCGCGGAGGTGAGCACGACCCTCTGCGGAAGCCCCCTCGCGCCCGGCTCCGCCCGCGCACTCGTGCACGCCGCCCTCGCCGAGTGGACCGAACTGCGCCTGCCCGGCACCGAACACCTCACCGAGCGGCTCGCCGACGACGCCGTGGTGGTCGTCAGCGAACTCGTCACCAACGCCGTCGTGCACGCGGGCACCGACGTCGGGCTGGTGTGCCGGCTTGAGGCGCCGACCGGCGACCTGGTCATCGAGGTCATCGACCAGCATCCCTCGCGCGCCCCGCGCGACAGCGACACCGAACCGCCTCACGAGACACCGGAGTACGGCCGCGGCCTGCGGCTGGTCGCCACGCTCGCGGAGGACTGGGGCGTCACCTACCGCCGGGGCGCCAAGACGGTGTGGGCGCGGCTGCCCGCCGAGGCGCCGGGCGCGTGCGCCGGGGAGTGCAGCCTCCTGGTCGCCGACTTCCTCGCCCCCGAACCGCAGCAGGCCGAGCGGGACCGGGAGTGGCTGGGCCGCGGTGCCCTGTCCTTCCTCGCCGAGGCCTCCGACCTGCTCGCCGGGCAACTCGACGAGGATCTGGTCGCCGCGCTCACCGGACAGCTGATCGTGCCGCGCCTCGCCGAGTGGTGTGCGGTGTGGCTGGAGGACGAGGTCATGGGCCGATGGGGATCTCCCCGCTCAAGCGAGTTCGAGGGTGGGGGAGGCTGGTCCGAGGGGGTCGCCGGCACCGGGCCCCGGCTCGCCCGGGTCTGGCACGGCAGCGAGAACCGCATCGAGGAGCTGCGCCGGGCCCTGGAGAAGGACCCGCCGAGCGCCCCCGACCCGGTCCGTTCCGGCCCCGTCCCCTACCCCTGGCCCGGCGACGCGCTCGGCCCGCGCGCGGAACACGGCTCGGCGCTGGCGTACCGGCTGATCGCGGGCGGCAGGCCGCTCGGCACGCTCGTCATCGGACGGTCCGGGGTGCTCCGCTTCCCCGACGAGATCACCGGGCTCGTCGAGGATCTCGGCCGCCGGGTCGCGCTCGCCATCGGCGCGGCCCGCCAGTACGCCCGCCAGGCCACCATCAGCGCCGTACTCCAGCGCGGGCTGCTGCCCGGCGCGGTCGCCGAGATCCCCGGCGTGCACAGCGCCCTCGTCTACGAGCCCTGCGACAAGGGCGGACCCAGCGGCGACTTCTACGACCTCTTCCCGGCCGGCGACGGCCGCTGGTGCTTCGCGCTCGGCGACGTACAGGGCAAGGGCCCCGAGGCCGCCGTGGTGATCGGCCTCGCCCGCCCGTGGCTGCGCCTGCTGGCCCGCGAGGGCTACCGCGTCGCCGACGTACTCGACCGCCTCAACCAGCTCCTCCTCGACGACGCCACCGAGGCCGCGGACGCGGCGGCACGCGTGCTGGTGGCGGCGGGCGGCCGGCCAGACGACGGCCCGCAGACCCGCTTCCTCTCCCTCCTGTACGGCGAGCTGGCTCCCTTCGAGGGCGGCGTACGCTGCACGCTCGCGTCCGCCGGCCACCCGCTGCCCCTCCTGCTCGGCCCGGACGGCTGCGTCCGCACGGCCGCCCGCCCGCAGACCCTCCTCGGCGTCGTCGAGGACGAGACGTACACCAGCGAAACCTTCGAGCTGCGCCCCGGCGACACGCTGCTGTGCGTGACCGACGGGGTGACCGAGCGGCGCTCCGGCTCCCGCCAGTTCGACGACGGCGACGGACTGGCTCAGGCGCTGGCGGGATGCGCGGGGCTGAGCGCGGAACTGCTCGCCGAGCGCATCCGGCGGCTGGTGCACGAGTTCGGGGGACGGCCGCCGGAGGACGACCTGGCGCTGCTGGTGCTGCAGGCGGAGCAGTGATCCGTGCGGGTGCTGGACAATGGAAGGCATGCCCTCCGCACTCCCCGACGGCGAGCCCGTCCCCGACGACGGCGCGCTCCCCGCACCCGCGCTCGCCGGGTCCGCCGACCGCCCCCTCGGCTTCTACCTGCACGTTCCGTACTGCGCCACCCGCTGCGGCTACTGCGACTTCAACACCTACACCGCGACCGAGCTGCGCGGCACGGGCGGGGTGCTGGCGTCCCGTGACAACTACGCGGAGACGCTGATCGAGGAGATCCGGCTGGCGAGGAAGGTACTGGGCGACGATCCGCGCCCCGTGCGCACGGTCTTCGTCGGAGGCGGTACACCGACCCTGCTGGCCGCGGACGACCTCGTACGGATGCTGGGGGCGATCCGTGAGGAGTTCGGCCTGGCACCCGATGCCGAGATCACGACGGAGGCGAACCCGGAGTCGGTGGATCCGGCGTATCTGGCGGTGCTCCGGCAGGGCGGCTTCAACCGGATCTCCTTCGGCATGCAGAGCGCGCGGCAGCATGTACTGCGCGTGCTGGACCGCACACACACCCCGGGACGCCCGGAGGCCTGCGTCGCGGAGGCACGGGCGGCGGGCTTCGAGCACGTGAATCTCGACCTGATCTACGGCACGCCGGGCGAGTCGGACGACGACTGGCGGGCGTCCCTGGAGTCGGCCATCGGCGCCGGGCCGGACCATGTCTCCGCCTACGCCCTGATCGTCGAGGAGGGCACACAGCTGGCGCGGCGCATCCGGCGGGGCGAGGTTCCGATGACCGACGACGACGTCCACGCGGACCGCTACCTGATCGCCGAGTCGGTCCTCTCGGAGGCGGGCTTCGACTGGTACGAGGTGTCGAACTGGGCGACCTCGGAGGCGGGCCGCTGCCTGCACAACGAGCTGTACTGGCGGGGTGCGGACTGGTGGGGCGCGGGACCCGGGGCCCACTCCCACGTCGGCGGGGTCCGCTGGTGGAACGTGAAGCATCCGGGGGCCTATGCGGGGGCGCTGGCCGCGGGGAAGTCGCCGGGGGCCGGGCGTGAGGTGCTGTCCGAGGAGGACCGGCGGGTGGAGCGGATCCTGCTGGAGCTGCGGTTGCGGGAGGGGGCGCCGCTGGAGCTGCTGCGGGAGGAGGGGCTGGCGGCTTCCCGGCGGGCGCTGGGGGAGGGGCTGCTGGAGGGCGGGCCCTACGACGGGGGGCGGGCCGTGCTGACGCTGCGGGGGCGGTTGCTGGCGGACGCGGTGGTCAGGGATCTGGTGGATTGATCACTCGGGTGAGTGAATCGGTGCGGAACGTCGGTTCGCTCCCTAACCTGGTTCGTAGGCTGCCGCCGTACTGAAACGGTGGCGGAGACCGGAGGGCCGCGGAGATGACCGCTGTGGACGACCGACCGATGACCACCAACATCGTGAAGATCTTCGAGAACCTTGAGGTTCCCGAGGGGATCAAAGTCGAGCTCCTCCGGGGGGTAATCGTGATGATGGCGGGGCCTGACGTTGCCCATAACGACATCGTGGAGGCGCTCCAGGACCAGATCCCGCGGCGGCGGTGGCGGCGGCTTCAGACTCAGGACATCGCCATTTTGGAAGAGACCAGCGAGCCGCAGCCGGATCTGGTGGTGGTGGAGCGAGGTGCCGGACCCGGGCATGGCAGGTTGATGCCGTCACAGGTCATCACCATGCTGGTGGAGGTCGTCTCCAAGACGAGCGTGGACCGCGACTACGTCGTCAAGCGTTCGATCTACGCGGCAGCAAAGGTGCCCGCCTACTTCATCATCGATCCTGTCATGGCCCAATGCGTTCTCCTCACCGAGCCGACGGGCGAGGGAGAGGACGCGGACTACCGATGCCAGCGGATCACCAAGTTCGGCGACATCACGCCGCTGGAACCCATCGGCATCGAACTGGACACCAGCGAGTTTGAGACCTACGACAAGGTCAGGCCCCACCGCTACCCGTAACAAAGTCGATCAGCTCCTCCACCCGCCCCAGCAACTCCGGCTCCAGATCCTTGTAGGACCCCACCCGCTTCAAGATCGCCTGCCACACCGCCCCGGTGTTCTCCGAAGGCCACCCCAGCGCCCGGCACACCCCCGTCTTCCAGTCCTGGCCGTGCGGAATCCGCGGCCACCCCGCGATCCCCAGCGACGACGGCTTCACGGCCTCCCAGATGTCGATGTACGGGTGGCCGACGACCAGGGCGTGCTCGCTCGTCACCGCCTGAGCGATGCGCCACTCCTTCGTGCCCGGTACGAGGTGGTCCACCAGCACCCCCAGCCGGGCGTCCGGACCCGGTGCGAATTCGGCCACGATCGACGGCAGGTCGTCCACGCCTTCCAGGTACTCCACGACCACGCCCTCGATGCGCAGGTCGTCGCCCCAGACCTTCTCGACGAGTTCCGCGTCGTGCCGGCCCTCGACGTAGATGCGCCCGGCGCGGGCGACGCGGGCGCGGGCGCCGGGGACGGCGACCGAGCCGGATGCGGTACGGGTGGGACGTACCGGAGCCGAAGCGGAAGGCCGTACGAGCGTCACGACCCGGCCCTCCAGCAGGAACCCGCGTGGCTGAAGCGGAAACACCCGGTGCTTGCCGAACCGGTCCTCCAGGGTCACCGTGCCCGCCTCGCAGCGGATCACCGCGCCGCAGAAGCCGGTGCCGGGCTCCTCGACGACCAGGCCGGGATCGGCCGGGATCTCGGGTGCCGGCCCGTGCTTCTTCCACGGCGGGGTCAGGTCCGGAGAGTACGAACGGGGGCGCGGGCCCGGAGGGCCCTCGTTGGAAGGGCGGTGGCGGGAGACGGGTGGGCGCATTCGGATGACGATAGGAGAAGCGGGCGGGGAGTGGTCACGACACGCCGAACCGCCGCGCGAGGGCGTCCCGTTGGGACCGTACGAACCGCGCGTCCACCACCGCTCCGTGACCGGGTACGTACCGTGCGTCCTCGCCGCCGAGGGACAGCAGGCGGTCCAGCGCCGCGGGCCAGCGCGCGGGTACCGCGTCGGGGCCCGCCTGCGGCTCGCCGGACTCCTCGACCAGGTCGCCGCAGAAGACGATCTCCGGGTCGCCGGGGATCAGGACCGCGAGGTCGTGCGCGGTGTGACCAGGGCCCACGTTGGCGAGGAGCACCTGGCGGCCGGCGCCCAGGTCCAGGGTCCACTCGCCGGAGACGTGATGGCGGGGCGGGGCGAGGACCGCCACCGCCTCGTCGGCCAGGCCGGCGTCCAGACCGCCCCGCACCGCGTCCGCGCGCAGCTCCTCGCGCCCGGCGTGGGTGTAGGCCGTGTCGATGCCCACGGCGCCGTACAGCTCCGCACCCGCGAACGCCGCCGCCCCGAAGACATGGTCGAAGTGCGGGTGCGTGAGCGCGAGATGGGTCACACGGCGGCCGGCGAGCTCCTGCGCCCCCGCACGTACGCGGGCGCCCTCCGCGAGGCTCGATCCGGCGTCGATCACGAGGGCCGCGTCCGCTCCGACGACCAGCCCCGCCGTGCAGTCCCACACCGGCAGCCGGCACCGCCCGACCCCGGCCGCCAGCCGCTCCCAGCCCAGCTCTTCCCAAGTCACGCTCATACGGCGACGCTAACCGTACGACCCCGTCCTTGCCCTGCGAGTACCTGACCGCCGTACACTGGGCCGGGGAACTCTGGCACTCGGAAGCGAAGAGTGCCAGGCGAGGCGCCGAGAGGACGATTTCTGGAGGTGTGCGCGAGATGCTGAGCGAACGCAGGCTTCAGGTGCTGCGCGCCATCGTCCAGGACTACGTCGGCACGGAGGAGCCGGTCGGCTCCAAGGCGCTCACCGAGCGGCACAACCTCGGTGTCTCCCCGGCGACCGTGCGCAACGACATGGCCGCCCTGGAGGACGAGGGGTTCATCGCCCAGCCGCACACCAGCGCCGGGCGCATCCCCACCGACAAGGGCTACCGCCTCTTCGTCGACAAACTGGCCGGCGTCAAGCCGATGAGCGCGCCCGAGCGGCGTGCGATTCAGAACTTCCTTGACGGGGCTGTCGATCTTGACGATGTGGTGGCCCGTACCGTGCGGCTGCTCGCGCAGCTGACCCGGCAGGTGGCCGTCGTGCAGTACCCCTCGCTCACCCGCTCCACCGTGCGGCATGTGGAACTGCTCTCGCTCGCTCCCGCGCGCGTGATGCTCGTGCTGATCACGGACACCGGGCGGGTCGAGCAGCGGATGGTCGACTGTCCGGTGCCGTTCGGCGAGGCCTCTCTCGCCGATCTGCGCGCGCGGCTCAACAGCCGGGTCGCGGGACGGCGGTTCTCCGATGTCCCGCTGTTGGTCGAGGACCTGCCCGAGGCCTTCGACCTTGAGGACCGCGGCCCGGTCTCGACGGTGCTCTCCACCCTCCTGGAGACCCTCGTCGAGGAGAACGAAGAGCGGCTGATGATCGGCGGCACCGCCAATCTCACCCGCTTCGGGCATGACTTTCCCCTCACGATCCGGCCGGTGCTCGAAGCGCTGGAGGAGCAGGTCGTGCTCCTCAAGTTGCTTGGTGAGGCCGGGGATTCGGGCATGACCGTACGCATCGGTCATGAGAACGCCTATGAGGGACTCAACTCCACGTCCGTCGTGTCGGTCGGCTACGGTTCGGGCGGCGAGGCAGTCGCCAAGCTCGGCGTGGTCGGACCGACCCGCATGGATTACCCGGGAACGATGGGAGCGGTACGCGCAGTGGCACGGTACGTCGGACAGATCCTGGCGGAGTCGTAAGTGGCCACGGACTACTACGCCGTTCTCGGCGTGCGCCGCGACGCGTCGCAGGAAGAGATCAAGAAGGCCTTCCGGCGGCTCGCACGCGAGCTGCACCCGGACGTCAACCCGGATCCGAAGACCCAGGAGCGGTTCAAGGAGATCAACGCCGCTTACGAGGTGCTGTCGGACCCGCAGAAGAAGCAGGTCTACGACCTCGGCGGCGACCCGCTCTCGCAGGCCGGCGGCGGCGGTGGCGCGGGCGGCTTCGGCGCGGGTGGCTTCGGGAACTTCTCGGACATCATGGACGCGTTCTTCGGTACGGCGTCCCAGCGGGGCCCGCGGTCGCGTACGCGGCGCGGCCAGGACGCGATGATCCGGCTGGACGTCGAACTGGACGAGGCGGCCTTCGGCACGACGAAGGACATCCAGGTCGACACGGCGATCGTCTGCTCGACCTGCAACGGCGAGGGCGCCGCCCCGGGGACGAGTGCCCAGACGTGTGACATGTGCCGCGGTCGCGGTGAGGTGTCGCAGGTCACCCGGTCCTTCCTGGGCCAGGTCATGACGTCCCGGCCGTGCCCGCAGTGCCAGGGCTTCGGCACGGTCGTCCCGACGCCGTGCCCGGAGTGCGCGGGCGACGGCCGGGTCCGCTCCCGTCGCACCCTCACGGTCAAGATCCCGGCCGGTGTCGACAACGGCACCCGTATCCAGCTCGCGGGCGAGGGCGAGGTCGGTCCCGGTGGCGGTCCCGCCGGTGATCTGTACGTCGAGATCCACGAGCTGCCGCATTCGACCTTCCAGCGCCGCGGGGACGACCTGCACTGCACGGTCACCATCCCGATGACCGCGGCGGCCCTCGGCACGAAGGTCCCGCTGGAGACGCTGGACGGCATGGAGGAGGTCGACATCCGGCCCGGCACCCAGTCCGGCCAGTCGATCCCGCTGCACGGCCGCGGCATCACGCACCTGCGCGGCGGCGGCCGCGGCGACCTCGTCGTCCACGTCGAGGTCACCACCCCGACCAAGCTCGACCCCGAGCAGGAACGCCTCCTCCGCGAACTCGCCAAGCTCCGCGGCGAGGAACGTCCGCAGGGACAGTTCCAGCCGGGGCAGCAGGGGTTGTTCTCGCGGCTGAAGGACGCCTTCAACGGGCGTTGACGTTGCCTTCGGGGGCTTGGCTGTCCGCTGGCGTGGGTGGCCGGAGGCTCGCCGGGGGTCCGCGGGGCTGTCCCTCGGGCGGGCACAGTCAGCGGGAGCGGAAGGGCTTGTTCTCGCGGCTGGAGGATGCGTTCAGCGGGCGGTAGCCCTTTCGCATGCCGTTGGCCTATGCCAGGGGGAAGGCCGGATTCGGACTTGTTCGGAGGACGTGGCAACATGCCGTCATGTCCTCCGCACTGACCGATCTCTTCCGTCATCCGATCGTGCAGGCCCCCATGGCGGGCGGAGTCTCCGTGCCGCGTCTCGCCGCCGCCGTGTCCGAGGCCGGCGGGCTCGGGTTTCTGGCCGCCGGGTACAAGACCGCCGACGGTATGTACCAGGAGATCAAGCAGCTGCGGTCCATCACGAGCTGCCCCTTCGGCGTGAACCTGTTCATGCCGCAGCCGGAGTACCCCGGTGCGAGCGCCGGCTCCGCCGGTGCGGCCGGCGCCGCGCTCCCCTCGGCCGCGGCGATCGATGTCTACGCCCATCAGCTCGCCGGTGAGGCCACCTGGTACGAGGCCGAGCTGGGCGACCCCGACAGCGGCCGTGACGACGGCTACGACGCCAAGCTCGCCGTACTGCTGGACAACCCGGTGCCGGTGGTGTCGTTCCACTTCGGCGTGCCCAGCCGGGACGCGCTGGACGCGCTGCACCGCGTCGGCACCTTCACGCTGGTCACCGCGACCACCGTCGAGGAGGCCCTCGCCGTGCAGCGGGCCGGCGCCGACGGGGTGATCGTGCAGGGCGTCGAGGCGGGCGGCCATCAGGGCACGCACCGGGACGTCCCGGAGACGGACGGCGGCGGTATCGGTCTGATGTCGCTGATCGCGCAGGTCAGGGAGGCCGTGTCGGTCCCGCTCATCGCGGCCGGCGGCATCATGCGGGGCAGCCAGATCGTCGCTGCCCTCGCCGCGGGCGCCAGTGCGGCCCAGCTCGGCACGGCATTCCTCGCCACGCCGGAGTCCGGCGCCAACGCCCTGCACAAGCAGGCCCTGACGAACCCCCTGTTCGTCCGTACGGAGCTGACGCGGGCGTTCTCCGGCCGTCCGGCCCGCGGCCTGGTCAACCGCTTCATGCGCGAGCACGGCCCGTACGCGCCCGCCGCCTACCCGGAGATCCACCACCTCACCGCGCCGCTGCGCAAGGCCGCCGCCCAGGCGGGCGACGCGCAGGGCATGGCGCTGTGGGCGGGACAGGGCCACCGGATGGCCCGCGAACTGCCTGCCGGGCAGCTGGTGGAGGTGCTCGCCGCGGAGATCGAGGCCGCGAGGACAGAGTTGTCGGCGGCTCCGGCCTCGGGCGGTGGGGCCTGATGACCGCCCCTGTCTTCGTGGTCGAGCACTTCGACGCGGGCGGCGGCGGGCGGTACGTCCTCGACGGCCCCGAGGGACGGCACGCGGTCTCGGTGAAGCGGCTGCGGCCCGGTGAGGACGTGGTGCTCACCGACGGGACCGGGCGCTGGGCGGACTGCGTGGTGCTGGACACCGAGGGCAAGGACCGGCTGATCGTCCAGCTGGACTCGGTGTCCGAGGAACCGCAGGACGAGCCCCGCATCACGGTCGTCCAGGCCCTCCCCAAGGGCGACCGCGGCGAACTCGCCGTCGAGACGATGACCGAGGTCGGCGTGGACGCGATCGTGCCGTGGGCCGCCTCCCGCTGCATCACGCAGTGGAAGGGCGACCGCGGGCTGAAGGCGCTGGCCAAGTGGCGGGCCACGGCGCGCGAGGCGGGCAAGCAGTCCCGTCGGGTGCGCTTCCCGGACATCGCGGACACGGCAACCTCCAAGCAGGTCGCGGCACTTCTCGCGAAGGCCGACTTCGCGGCCGTACTGCATGAAAGCGGCGAGGAATACCTCGCCGGTGCCGAACTGCCCGCCGAGGGCGAGATCGTGCTGGTCGTCGGGCCCGAAGGGGGCGTCTCTCCCGAGGAGCTGACGCTGTTCACACAGGCCGGTGCGCAGGCGTACCGGCTCGGGCCCAGTGTGCTGCGTACCTCCACCGCCGGTACCGCGGCGGCGGTGCTGCTCCTCGGCCGTAGCGGCCGGTGGTCCTGAACACCAGGGAGTGGGTCATGGAACTCGCCCAAGTACGACTGCTCGTCACCGACTTCGCCGCCTGCTACCGCTTCTACTCCGAGATCCTCGGCCTCAAGCCGCAGTCGGGGGCGGCCGAGGGACCGTACGAGAAGTTCAGTCCCGCCACCGGCTCGGCGGGCATCGCGCTCCAGGACCGGGCGATGATGGCGGAGGTGTTCGGCGAGCTGGGGGACGCGGCCATGGGCCACCGCTCGCTGGTCGTTCTGCGCGTCGACGACCTGGACATCTACTGCGAGCAGATCGCGGGCCGCGGCGCCACGCTGCTGCACGGCCCGGCCCATATGACCGACCGGATGCGGGTCGCCCACCTCAAGGACCCGGAGGGCAACCTGGTGGAACTCCAGGAGTGGCTGCTGCTGCGCACGTGACCGCTCCGCTGGGGTGCGGTGATGAAGGCGCGGCCCGGTGCTGGTCGCGTAGTTCTCCGCGGGCTCGGTGGGGGCTGGTCGCGCCGTTCCCCGCGCCCCTTACGGGGCGCTTCAGTTCTCCGGCACTTGATGGTGAGGTGATCCAAAGGCCTGTCCAGCGGCCCCGCACGTGCATAGGGTGATCGGGTGACAGAGTCCGCATCCGCCGCGTATCTCCGCTTCCCGCATCTCCACGGTGACCTGGTCGCCTTCACCGCCGAGGACGACGTCTGGCTCGCGCCTCTCGACGGCGGCCGGGCCTGGCGGGTCAGTGCCGACAATGTGCCGGTCACCCTGCCGCGCATCTCGCCCGACGGTACGACGGTGGCGTGGACCTCCACCCGTGACGGCGCCCCCGAGGTGCACATCGCCCCCATCGACGGCGGACCCGCCAAGCGCCTGACGCACTGGGGCAGTTCGCGCACCCAGGTGCGCGGCTGGACCCCCGACGGCCGGGTCCTCGCCATCACCACCTACGGCCAGGCCAACCTCCGCCGCAGCTGGGCCCACGCCGTCCCGCTCGACGGCGGACCCTCGACCGTCCTGCCGTACGGCTGGGTCGGCCATGTCGCCTACGGCCCGAGCGCCGTGCTGCTGTCCTCGCCGATGGGGCGGGAGGCGGCGTGGTGGAAGCGGTACCGGGGCGGTACGGCGGGCAAGCTGTGGATCGACCGTGCGGCCGAAGGTGAAGAAGGCGCCGGGGAGTTCGTACGGCTGCATGAAGAGCTGGACGGAAACATCGAGTACCCGGTGTGGGCGGGCGAGAGGATCGCGTTCCTGTCCGACCACGAGGGGGTCGGGGCGCTGTACTCCTCCCTCGCCGACGGTTCGGATCTACGGCGGCACACTCCCGTCGACGGCTTCTACGCCCGGCACGCTTCGGGGGACGGCACCCGGGTCGTCTACTCGTCCGCCGGTGAACTCTGGGTCCTGGACGACCTCGACGGCGCCGAGCCGCGGAGGCTCGACATCCGGCTCGGCGGGCAGCGCACCGACCGGCAGCCGTACCCGGTGAACGCGTCCCGCTGGTTCGGTTCGGCGTCCCCCGACCACACCGCGCGCGGCAGCGCCGTCGCCGTGCGCGGTGCCGTGCACTGGGTCACCCACCGCTCAGGACCGGCTCGCGCGCTCGCCGCGGAACCCGGCGTACGGGCCCGGCTGCCGCGCACGTTCCGCGCGGAGGGCGAGGAGTGGGTGGTGTGGGTCACGGACGCCGAGGGCGACGACGCCCTGGAGTTCGCGCCGGCGACCGGACTCGCGCCGGGCGCGACCCCGCGCCGGCTCGCCGCCGGGCAGCTCGGCCGGGTGCTCGGCCTCGCGATGGCGCCCGACGGCAGCCGGGCCGCCGTGGCCTCGCACGACGGACGCGTGCTGCTGGTCGAGCGGGAGACCGGCGAGGTGCGCGAGGTCGACCGCAGCGAGCACGGCGACGCCTCCGGGCTGGTCTTCTCGCCGGACTCGGCATGGCTGGCCTGGTCGCACCCCGGCCCGCGCCCGCTGTGCCAGCTCAAGCTCGCCAACACCACCGACCTGTCGGTCACCGAGGCGACCCCGCTGCGCTTCCAGGACTACGCGCCCGCGTTCACCCTCGACGGCAAGCACCTCGCCTTCCTGTCGACGCGGGCCTTCGACCCGGTCTACGACGAGCACGTCTTCGACCTGGCCTTCGTCGTCGGCTCCCGCCCGCACCTGATCACGCTGGCCGCGACGACCCCGTCGCCCTTCGGCCCGCAGCGGCACGGCCGCCCCTTCGACGCGCCGGACAAGGACGAGACCCCGGACAGCGAGGGCGCCCCCACCACCCGCGTCGACCTGGAGGGGCTCGCCGACCGGATCGTGCCGTTCCCGGTCGAGGCCGCCCGCTACTCCGGGCTGCGCGCCGCGAAGGACGGCGTGCTGTGGCTGCGCCACCCGGTGCGCGGGGCGCTGGGCGCCACCCGGGCCAACCCGGACGACCCCGACCCCAAGTCCGAGCTGGAGCGGTACGACCTCGTCCAGCGGCGGGTGGAGCATCTCGCGGACGACGCCGACCACTTCCGGGTCAGCGGCGACGGCAAGCGGGTCCTGCTGTGGACCGACGGCAGGCTCAAGGTCGTCCCCAGCGACCGGCGGGCCTCGGGCGACGACGACAGCGACACCAACATCACCGTCGACCTCGGCCGGATCCGCCAGACCGTCGACCCGGCGGCCGAGTGGCGGCAGATGTACGAGGAGAACGGCCGCATCATGCGGGACAACTTCTGGCGTCCCGACCTCGGCGGCACGGACTGGAACGGCATCCTCGACCGCTACCGCCCCCTCCTCGACCGGGTCGCCACCCACGACGACCTCGTCGACCTGCTGTGGGAGGTGCACGGCGAGCTGGGCACCTCGCACGCGTACGTCATGCCGCGCGGCGGCCACGGCGGCGGGGACCGGCAGGGCCTGCTCGGCGCGGACATCTCCCGGCACGCGGACGGCAGCTGGCGCATCGACCGGATCCTGCCCTCGGAGACCTCCGACCCGGAGGCCCGCGCACCGCTCGCCGCGCCCGGCGTGGCGGTTCGTGCGGGCGACGCGATCGTGGCGGTGAACGGCGTCCCGGTCGACCCGGTGACCGGTCCCGGACCCCTCCTCGTCGGTACGGCGGGCAGGCCGGTCGAACTCACGGTGTCCCCTTCCGGCGGCGGCGAGCCACGGCACGCCGTCGTCGTGCCGGTCGCCGACGAGGAACCGCTGCGCTACCACGCCTGGGTCGCCGACCGGCGGGCCTACGTCCACGAACGCTCCGCAGGCCGCCTCGGCTACCTCCACGTCCCCGACATGCAGGCGCCGGGCTGGGCCCAGATCCACCGCGACCTCCGCGTGGAAGTCGCCAGGGAAGGGCTCGTCGTCGACGTCCGGGAGAACCGGGGCGGCCACACGTCCCAGTTGGTCGTCGAGAAGCTGGCGCGGCGCATCGTCGGCTGGGCGTCGCCGCGGGGGATGCGGCCGTACAGCTACCCCGAGGACGCTCCCCGCGGCCCTGTCGTCGCCGTCGCCAACGAGTTCTCCGGCTCCGACGGGGACATCGTCAACGCGGCGATCAAGGCGCTGGGTATCGGGCCGGTCGTCGGCACGCGCACCTGGGGCGGCGTCATCGGCATCGACAACCGCTACCGACTGGTCGACGGCACGCTCGTCACCCAGCCCAAATACGCGTTCTGGCTGGAGAACTACGGCTGGGGCGTGGAGAACCACGGGGTGGATCCCGATGTGGAGGTCGTGCAGCGGCCCCAGGACTACGCCGCCGGGAGGGACGTCCAGCTGGACGAGGCGGTGAGGCTGGCGTTGGCAGCCCTGGAGGAGACGCCGGCGAAGACACCGCCGAGTCTGCCGTGAGCCGGGGTGGGGGGTGGGTCGCGCAGCCCGGCGCTTGCGGGTTGCCGCCTGCGCCCACCCGTGCCGCCCCAGGCAGCACGCATGCCCGCAGCTTGCACGTCCTAGGTGCGCGGGGCCGTATCGACATGCGGCTCTGCCGTGTGGGCGCGACCAGCCACCGAGCACCCGCACCCGACGACGATACGATGCCCCCCGTAAACCGCCACGCACCCCGGAGGGACCATGGCAGGGGAACCGCAGGACGACTGTCTGTTCTGCAAGATCGTCGAAGGGCACATCCCGGCGACGATCGTCCGTGAGACGGAGACGACCGTCGCGTTCCGTGACATCAACCCCCAGGCACCCGTTCACGTCCTGGTGATCCCCAAGGCCCACTACGCGAACGCCGCCGAACTCGCCACCGAGGCCCCGGAACTCGCCGTGGACATACTGCGCGAGACGAAGGCGGTCGCCGACGAGGACAAGCTGGAGAGCTACCGCATCGTCTTCAACACCGGCCCCGGCGCGGGCCAGACCGTCTTCCACGCCCACGCCCATGTCCTCGGCGGCCGCGGCATGCAGTGGCCGCCCGGGTAACCATCCGTGTCCGTACGTGAAGTGGTGGTGCTCGGCACGGCCAGCCAGGTTCCGACCCGGCACCGCAACCACAACGGCTATCTGCTGCGCTGGGACGGCGAGGGCATCCTGTTCGACCCCGGCGAGGGCACCCAGCGTCAGATGCTGCGCGCCGGGGCCGCCGCCCACGACCTGAACCGGATCTGCGTCACCCACTTCCACGGGGATCACTGCCTGGGCCTCGCCGGTGTCATCCAGCGCATCAACCTCGACCAGGTGCCGCACGAGATCACCGCTCACTACCCGCAGTCCGGACAGCGCTTCTTCGACCGGCTGCGGTACGCCACCGCCTATCGGGAGACGGTCCAGCTCACCCAGGCTCCCGTGGCCGCCGACGGGGTGCTCGCCCAGACCCCCGCCTACACGCTGGAAGCCCGCAGGCTCTCCCACTCCGTCGAGTCGTACGGCTACCGCCTCGTCGAACCCGACGGCCGCCGTATGCTCCCCGACCGGCTCGCCGCGCACGGCATCAAGGGCCCGGACGTGGGCCGCATCCAGCGCGAGGGCGCCCTCGGCGGCGTCACGCTGGAGGACGTCAGTGAGGTCCGGCGCGGACAGCGGTTCGCGTTCGTCATGGACACCCGGCTGTGCGAGGCGGCGTACGCCCTCGCCGAGGGCTGCGACATGCTCGTCATCGAGTCCACGTTCCTCGACGAGGACGAGGAACTCGCCGTGGAACACGGTCATCTGACGGCCGGTCAGGCCGCCCGGGTGGCGAAGGAGGGGGGCGTACGGCATCTTGTGCTCACGCACTTCAGCCAGCGGTACACCGACCCTGAGGAGTTCGAGCGGCAGGCGCGGGCCGCCGGCTTCGAGGGGGAGCTGACCGTGGCGCACGACCTGCTCAGGGTGCCGGTTCCGAAACGGCGGTAGGACGACCGTACGATATTTCGATGCCCCTCCCCATAGCAGAACTGCACCTCCATATCGAAGGCACGCTTGAGCCCGAGCTGGCCTTCGAGCTCGCCGCGCGCAACGGCGTCAAGCTCCGGTACGCCGACACCGAAGAGCTGCGCAAGGCGTATCTCTTCGACGATCTCCAGTCGTTCCTGAACCTGTACTACGAGCTGATGGCCGTCCTGCGGACCGAACGGGACTTCGAGGACCTCGCCGACGCCTATCTCGCCCGCGCCGCCGCGCAGGGTGTGCGGCATGCGGAGATCTTCTTCGACCCGCAGGCGCATATCGCCCGTGGGGTCGCGATGGGGACGGTCGTCGAGGGGCTGTCCCGCGCGCTCGGCCGCAGCGTGGACAGGCACGGCGTCTCCACGCAGCTGATCATGTGCTTCCTGCGCGACGAGCCCGCCGAGTCGGCGATGGCGACCCTGGAGGCCGCGCGGCCGTATCTCGACCGGATCACCGGCATCGGGCTGGACTCCGCCGAGGTCGGGCATCCGCCGGCCAAGTTCCGCGAGGTGTACGAGGCGGCGGCGCGGCTGGGGCTGCGGCGCGTCGCGCACGCGGGGGAGGAGGGGCCGCCGGAGTACATCACCGAGGCGCTGGACGTGCTGGGCGTCGAGCGGATCGACCACGGGCTGCGGTGCATGGAGGACGAAGCCCTGGTCGAGCGGCTGGTGCGGGAGCGCGTGCCGCTGACCCTGTGCCCGCTCTCCAACGTCCGGCTGCGCACGGTGGACGTCCTCGCCGACCACCCGCTGCCCGCCATGCTCGACGCCGGGTTGCTGTGCACGGTCAACTCCGACGACCCTGCCTACTTCGGCGGCTACGCCGGCGACAACTACGACGCGGTGCGCTCGGCGCTGGGCCTGAGCGAGGAACGGCTCCGGGAGCTGGCCCGCAACTCGTTCCTCGCGTCCTTTCTGGAGCACGACGAGGAGCTGCGGGCGCGCTGTCTGGCCGAGGTGGAGGCGTACGAGTTCGGCTGAGAGGGGTGGTTGGCTGCGGGGTGGTTCGCTACGGGGCAGCTATCTACGGGATGGCGGGGCCCGGTCGAGCCGCACATCGACCGGGATCTCGACGATCTCCGGTACCCGTCGGCGCCCGCAGTCCCTCCGGCGTTTGAGGAAGAGGCCCGTCCGCCGCGCCGGGTGCCGACGCGGCGGACGCTAACGCCAGTGCACGGCCCCGCCGGCCGCAGGCGCCGTGGCCTCGATCTTCGCCCGGATCTCACGCATCACCGCGACGATCTGCCCCTCGTGCTCGGGCGTCAGCCGGGCCACCGGCACCGAGCAGCTGATGGCGTCCTGGGCGGGGGAGTCGTAGCGCAGCGCGAAGCCGAAGCCGACGATGCCGGACACGCTCTCCTCGCGGTCGACCGCGTAGCCGCGGGCGCGGATCTCGGCGAGGTCGGCGGTCAGTGACTCCCGGGTGGTGTGCGTGTTGGGCGTGCGGGCCTCGTACGGCCCGTCGGGCAGCTCGTCGTCCGGCCGCTGGGCCAGGAGCGCCTTGCCGAGCGCGCCGACGTGCGCCGGCAGCCGCCGCCCGACCCGGCTGATCGTCCTCAGGTATTCGTGCGACTCGCGCGTGGCCAGGTACGCCACGTCCCGGCCGTCCAGCCGGCCCAGGTGGATCGTCTCGCCGAGCGCCTCCGACGCCTCGTCCAGACAGGGGCGTACGACCCTCACGCGCGGGTCGGAGTCGAGGTAGCTCGTGCCGGTGAGCAGGGCGCGGATGCCGATGCCGTAGAGGGAGCCGGTGAGGTCCGTGCGGACCCAGCCGCGGGAGATCAGGGTCTGCAGGAGCGCGTACATGGAGCTGCGCGGCACCTCCAGCTCGTCCGCCAGCTCCTGCAACCGGGCCGGGCGGTCGCCGCGCGCGGCCAGGACTTCCAGCAACTCGACCGTCCGCGCCGCGGACTTCACCTCGCGCACGCCCCCTGTCTCTGACATGGGCCGATGGTAATCCGCGGCGCTCGGGAGCATGGCGAAGTATGCGGAAGCATGCAGGACCCATTGACGATGCCTGTTTGCGTACCTAACCTCTGTCTCCATACGTGGATGATGTCTACATGGGGAGATGATGGCGATGGGCGGCGCACCGGAGACGGAAGTCGTGACCCGGCGACTGCGCGACGGTATGGCGGGCGGCGTGCTGTCCTTCCCGCTGACCTCCTTCCACGCCGACGGCTCCCTCGACGCCGACGGCTTCCGCGCCTACGTCGCCGCCCAGCTGGCCACCGCCCCCGGCGCCGTCTTCCCCGCCTGCGGCACCGGCGAGTTCTTCTCGCTGGACGAGGAGGAGTACCGGACGGTCGTGACCATCGCGGTCGAGGAGGCGGCCAAGGGGGTCCCCCCGCGCAAGGGTGTTCGAGCGCGGGGGAGGGTGCCCGTCGTCGCCGGGACCGGCTACGGCTGGGCGCAGGCCGCCCGGTTCGCGCGGATCGCCGAGGAGGCCGGCGCCGACGCCCTGCTGGTGCTGCCGCACTACCTCGTCGCCGCGCCGCAGGACGGCCTGGTCGCCCAGCTGGAACAGCTCGCCGCCCGCACCCGGCTGCCGCTCATCGCCTACCAGCGGGGCCAGGTCGACTTCGGCGTGGACGCCTTCATGCGCATCACGCGGATCCCCGGCGTCATCGGCCTCAAGGACGGGCGCAGCGACCTCGACCGGCTGCAGCGCCTCACGCTCGCCGCACCCGAGGGGTTTCTGTTCTTCAACGGTGCCGCCACCGCCGAGATCCAGGCCCGCGCCTACGCCGCCGTCGGCGTCCCCGCCTACTCGTCCGCCGTCCACGCCTTCGCCCCCGAGATCGCGGACGCCTTCTTCGCGGCCCTGCGCGACGGCGACGACAGCACCGTCGCCAAACTGCTGCGCGACTTCTACGTCCCGCTGGTCCAGCTCCGCGACCGCGTGCCCGGGTACGCCGTATCGCTGGTGAAGGCCGCGGCCCGGCTGCGCGGCCGACCCGTCGGCCCCGTACGCGCGCCGCTCACCGACCCGTCGGCCGGCGACCTGGCCGACCTCAAGACCCTGCTCGCCACCGGACTCGACCTCGTAGGAGCCGCCCTGTGAACCTCACCATCACCGACGTGCGCCTCACTCCGATCCTCGTCGCCGACCCGCCCCTGCTGAACACCCAGGGCGTCCACCAGCCGTACACACCCCGGCTGATCGTCGAGGTCGTGACCGCCGACGGGATCACGGGAGTCGGCGAGACATACGGCGACACGAAGTACCTGGAGCTGGCCCGCCCCTTCGCCGAAAAACTGATAGACCGTCAAGTCTCCGATCTGAACGGCCTGTTCACGACCGCCGACGAGGTCGCCGTCGACCAGTCACGGGTCTTCGGGCAGGTCGACGTCGGCGGGCTGCGCGGCGTCCAGACCGCCGACAAGCTGCGGCTGTCCGTCGTCTCCGGCTTCGAGGTGGCCTGCCTGGACGCGCTCGGCAAGGCCCTCGGGCTGCCGGTGCACGCGCTGCTCGGCGGCAAGGTGCGGGACGCGGTCGAATACAGCGCGTACCTGTTCTACAAGTGGGCCGATCATCCGGAGGGCGTGGCCTGCGAGAAGGACGACTGGGGTGCCGCCGTCGACCCGGCCGGGGTCGTCGAGCAGGCCCGGCTGTTCAAGGAGCGGTACGGGTTCACGTCCTTCAAGCTCAAGGGGGGCGTCTTCCCGCCGGACGAGGAGATCGCCGCCGTACGGGCGCTGGCGGAGGCCTTTCCCGGGCATCCGCTCCGGCTCGACCCCAACGGGGCCTGGTCCGTGGAGACTTCGCTGAAGGTGGCGGCGGAGCTGGGGAACGTCCTCGAATATCTGGAGGACCCCGCGCTGGGCACGCCCGCCATGGCCGAGGTCTCCGCCAGGATGAAAGGGGCGGCGCGAAGCGCCTCGGACAAGGGTGGTGGTGGGCGACGGGCGGGCGTGCCGCTGGCCACCAATATGTGCGTGACGACGTTCGGCGAGATCAAGGAGGCGTTCACGAAGGATGCCGTGCAGGTCGTCCTCTCCGATCACCACTACTGGGGCGGACTGCGCAACACCCGGCAGCTCGCCGCGATCTGCCGGACCTTCGGTGTCGCGGTGTCCATGCACTCCAACACCCACCTGGGCATCAGCCTGGCCGCGATGACCCACGTGGCCTCGACCGTCCCGGACCTCCACCACGCCTGCGACTCCCACTATCCCTGGCAGTCGGAGGACGTCCTGACCGAGCGGCTGACCTTCGAGGGCGGCAAGGTCGCCGTCTGCGACGCACCCGGCCTCGGCGTCGAACTCGACCGCGACAAGCTGCGGTTCCTGCACCAGAGGTGGCTGGACGACGACGGTTCGCTGCGCGAGCGCGACGACGAGGCGGCGATGCGGGTCGCCGACCCGGGGTGGGTCACCCCGGCCGTGCCGCGCTGGTAGCTCCCTCCGCTTCCCCTGGCTGGTAACTCACTCTCCCCTCCCCGCTGGTAACTCACTCTCCCCTCCCCCTGCCCACGACCGGAGTCGCTCGTGTCTGCAGTAGACCAAGAAGTGCACCCGCCCGCCGTTCAGTCCGCCATCCGCAAGATCTTCCGCCGCGTCGTCCCCCTGTTCTTCATCATGTTTGTCGCGAACTACATGGACCGGGTCAACCTCGGCTTTGCACAGGACGAGCTGAGGGCGGACGTGGGCATGTCGGCCGCCGCGTTCGGACTCGGCGCCGGGATCTTCTTCATCGCGTACGCCATCTTCGAAGTCCCCTCCAACATCCTGATGGAGCGGTTCGGGGCCAAGGTGTGGCTCACCCGGATCATGATCAGCTGGGGGATCGTCGCCACCGCGATGGCCTTCGTCACCAGCGTGGAGATGTTCTACGCGCTGAGGTTCCTGCTCGGAGTGGCCGAGGCGGGCTTCTTCCCGGCCGTCATCTACTACCTGAGCCGCTGGCTGCCCGACTCCCACCGGGGCCGTGCCACGTCGATCTTCCTGATGGGTTCCGGCACGGCGACGGTGATCGTCGGCCCGATCTCGGGTGCGCTGCTCGAAATGCACGGCGTCTGGGGCCACGCCGGCTGGCAGTGGATGTTCTTCATCGAGGGCATCTTCTCCGTCGTCCTCGGCTTCGTCGTCTACCGCTTCCTCGACTCCGGTATCGAGTCGGCGAGTTGGCTGACGGAGGAGGAGAAGACCGGGCTGGTCGCGGTGATCGACGCGGAGCAGGACGGACGGGACACCGCCCGCGCCAAGGTCTCCCGGTGGAAGCTGCTGGCCGACCCGCAGATACTGCTCTTCCTCTGGATCTACTTCGCGATCAACGTCGCCCTGTACGCGGTGACGTTCTGGCTGCCGTCGATCGTGGACGACATCGGCGGACTGAGCGACTTCGAGGTGGGGCTGCTGACGTCCGTGCCCTGGCTGTGCGCGATCGCCGCGGTGTACGTCAGCGGGCGGCTGTCGGACCGTATCGGCAAGCGGCGGCCCATTCTGATGACGCTGCTGGTGCTGGGTGGCTGCGGCACGCTGCTCGCGGTGTTCGTGTCGCCGTGGGTGGGACTCGGCGCGCTGTGCATCGCCGCGATGGGGTTCAAGCCGGCGTCGCCGATCTTCTGGACGATCCCGCAGAGCTACCTCGACGCGCGGGCCGCCGCCCCCGGCATCGCGCTGATCAACTCCATCGGCAACCTCGGCGGCTTCGTCGCCCCCACCGCCTTCGGGATCATCGAGGACGCGACGGGGTCGACGAAGGGGGGCCTGGTAGGGCTCACCGTCGTCGGGTTCATGGCCGCGCTGAGCGTGCTGCTGGTGCGGGGCGGCGGGCGCAACGACCGGGTCCGTACCCGGCCGGCGAAGGCTCCCACGGCCACCGCACCCGAGGTGACGCCGGGGGCGGCCCGCATCGCACGGCCCGGACCCGCCACGGGCTGATACGAGGGCATGGGCTGATACGAGGGACGGTCCGCCGGTGAGCGACGGCGCGCTGTCAGTGGTGTGAGGCACACTGGCCTGATCCGCACCATGTCAGGGAGCGCACCGTGATCGTGTTCAACGGAGAGGGACACCGCTGCCCGGCGCAGGTCGACCCCCTGGGCGCCCTGCGCAGGTCCGACGACCCGCCCTGGGACGTGTACCTCACCGGCACCGTCTTCCTCGACATCATCTTCACCGGCCTCGACTCGGCGCCCGTGCGGGGCACCGAGTCGTGGGCCCGCGGGATGGGCTCCAGCCCCGGCGGCGTCGCCAACATGGCGACCGCGCTGGCCCGGCTGGGCCTGAAGACGTCCCTCGCCGCGGCCTTCGGCGACGACCACTACGGCGAGTACTGCTGGGACGCCCTCGCGCACGGCGAGGGCATCGACCTCGCCCTGGCCCGCACCGTGCCCGGCTGGCACTCGCCGGTCACCGTCTCCATGGCGTACGAGGGCGAGCGCACGATGGTCTCCCACGGCCACGAGCCGCCGCCGGAGGAGCCCGCGCCGGACTGCCCGCCCCGCGCGCGTGCCGCCATCGCCTCGCTCACTCCCGGCAGACCCGCCCACTGGGTCGCCCAGGCCGCGGGCAAGGGCGCCCTCATCTTCGCCGACGTGGGCTGGGACGACACCGGTGTGTGGGACCTGGCCGGCCTGACCGACCTCAAGTACTGCGAGGCGTTCCTGCCGAACGCGGAGGAGGCCATGCGCTACACCGGCGCCACCTGTCCGCGCGCCGCCGCCCACGCCCTCACCGAACATGTGCCGCTCGCCGTGGTCACCCTCGGCAAGGAGGGCGCCTACGCCGTGGACCGGCGCACCGGCGAGACCGCGGAGGTGCCGGCGATCGCCGTGGAGGCCCTCGATCCGACCGGTGCCGGGGACGTCTTCGTGGCCGGCTTCGTCACCGGCACCCTGGCCGGCTGGCCCCTGGCCGACCGCCTCGCCTTCGCCGGCCTCACCGCAGCCCTCTCCGTCCAGGAGTTCGGCGGCTCCCTCTCGGCCCCCGGCTGGGCCGAGATCGCCACGTGGTGGCACGAGGTCCAGTCCCTGGAAACCCAGGACCAGTCCGCTCTCCACCGCTACGCGTTCCTCCAGCCCCTGCTCCCGAAAACCCCGACCCGCCCCTGGCCCCTACGCCGCGCGGTCCCGACGATCGGCTTCCGAAGGTCGGCCTGAAAGCACGCCTTGGTCTGCTCGCGCGCCGTGATGCCTACGCCCTTCAGCCGCCTGTCCGGGCGGCCACCGCCCTGTCGCCCGGCCGCTTCGGGCGCTTGTCCGGGCGGCCACCGCCGCCTTTCTTGCCCGCCCTGATTCAGAAGCCGAGCTTCCGCAGCTGCTTGGGGTCGCGCTGCCAGTCCTTGGCGACCTTGACGTGGAGGTCCAGGAAGACCGGTGTGCCGAGGAGCGCCTCGATCTGCTGGCGGCTTTTGATGCCGACCTCCTTCAGGCGCTTGCCCTTGGGGCCGATGATGATGCCCTTCTGGCTGGGGCGCTCGATGTAGACGAAGGCGTGGATGTCGAGGAGGGGCTTGTCGGCGGGGCGGTCCTCTCGGGGGAGCATCTCCTCGACGACGACCGCGATGGAGTGGGGCAGCTCGTCGCGGACGCCCTCCAGCGCGGCCTCGCGGATCAGCTCCGCGATCATGACCTGCTCGGGTTCGTCGGTGAGGTCACCCTCGGGGTAGAGGGCGGGGCCCTCCGGCAGCAGCGGGACGAGCAGGTCGGCCAGCAGGTCCACCTGCTTGTCCTTGACCGCGGACACCGGCACGATCTCCGCCCACTCGAAGCCGAGTTCCTGCCCGAGCTGATCGATCGCGATCAACTGCTCGGCCAGCGTCTTGGAGTCGACGAGGTCCGTCTTCGTGACGACGGCGACCTTCGGGGTCTTCTTGATCCCCGCCAGCTCCTTGGCGATGAAGCGGTCACCGGGGCCGATCTTCTCGTTCGCCGGCAGACAGAAGCCGATCACGTCGACCTCGGCCCAGGTGGTGCGTACGACGTCGTTGAGCCGCTGGCCCAGCAGCGTGCGCGGCTTGTGCAGCCCAGGGGTGTCGACCAGGATCAGCTGGGCGTCCGCACGGTGCACGATGCCCCGCACCGTATGCCGCGTGGTCTGCGGCTGGTTCGCGGTGATCGCCACCTTCTGGCCGACCAGAGCGTTCGTAAGGGTGGACTTGCCCGCGTTGGGGCGGCCCACGAAGCAGGCGAAGCCGGCGCGATGAGTGGCCCTGGACGGCTCGGATGACTGGATACGCACGCTCATGGCGCCCATTCTCCCTGATCCACAAGCCTCCGCCGCACCGGCGCACGCCGCCTCCCTTACGGCGCGCGCCGGGACCGCATACGATCACGGCGTCCCGGGCCGTGGCACATGCCCACATGCCCCGGTCGGCGTGTCCCCCTCGCCTCCGTCCAGAAGGTCAAGTCCAGGCATGAAGCTCATCACCGCGATCGTCAAGCCGTACCGTCTCGACGAAATCAAGACCGCGCTCCAGGAGCTCGGCGTGCACGGTCTGACCGTCAGCGAGGCCAGCGGCTACGGCCGTCAGCGCGGCCACACCGAGGTGTACCGCGGTGCCGAGTACCAGGTCGACCTGGTGCCGAAGGTCCGTATCGAGGTCGTCGTCGAGGACAACGCCTCGGACGACGTCGTCGACGCGATCGTCAAGGCCGCGCAGACGGGGAAGATCGGGGACGGGAAGGTGTGGGTGCTGCCCGTGGAGACGGTGGTACGAGTGCGGACCGGCGAGCACGGCCCCGACGCGCTCTGACCCCGAGCACCACCCCGACGACCACCACGACCAGCAGCACCGCGCCGACCAGCCACGGCAGCGCGAAGAACGACGCGCTCCCCGACTCGCGCGTGTCCTGCGCGCTCGCCGTCAACGTCACGTCGCCCCAGTCGAGTTGGGGCGCACCGCGCCAGGGCTCGGTGAGGCGGACCCGCTGGCGGGGCAGCAGCTCCGTGGGGACGCGCGACAGCTCGCGGGCCAGCAGCGTACGGCCGAACAGGCCCTTCGCGCGCAGTTCCACCTTCGGGTTCAGGGTGACGTTGCCGGTGTTGTGCAACGTGTAGGAGATCGTCGCCGTGCTGTCGCCGAGGCCCGGCACGAGGGGCTGGTGGTGGGTGACGTGGACGTCCTCCACGGCGATCGCGGGGAGCGTGGGACCGCCGACGCGGAGGTAGATCCGGGCGGCCACGGCCCGCTGCACACCGAGCGCGAGTGAGCCGTCGCCCGGGTCGACCCGTTCGTCGAGCGCGACCAATCCGCCCGGGTGGTCGCCGGGTTCGGCGCCCTCGGGTACGCGCAGCGTGAAGGGGACGGTGACCTCGTCGTGCGCCGGGACGGTCACCCGGGACCTGGCGGGCCTGGCCCACGCCCCCACCCCGCGCTGCTTCTCGTGCACCGTCCGCACGGCGAACCCGCCGTCGCGCGCGGTGTTGTAGGCGTCGGCGGCATACAGCCGGAAGGTCAGCGGCTGCCCCGTCTTGTTGGCGACGACGACCTTGTCCTCGATGGTCGTCCCGGGGTCGGCGGAGAGGTAGAAGTACGGGCGCGCGGCGACCGCCGAGGAGGCCGGGTAGACGGACCAGCTGCCGTTGTCGGCGGCGTGCGCGGTCGCGGGCGCGGCGAAGGCGGTGACGAAGGTGAGGAACAGGCCCAGCAGGACGGCGTACAGCTTGCGCATGGGTGCGGACCCCCACGTGGATGAGGTGAACGGGCGGGTGCGGACGCCCGTGCGGTCAGCTGAGCGT
Source organism: Streptomyces blattellae (assembly GCF_009709555.1). Classification (GTDB taxonomy): domain Bacteria; phylum Actinomycetota; class Actinomycetes; order Streptomycetales; family Streptomycetaceae; genus Streptomyces; species Streptomyces blattellae. The sequence goes on from NZ_WJBG01000010.1 coordinate 25,908, forward strand.
GAGGGTCAGCACGCCGGCGTACGAGCCCGGAGGCGTGAACGCCGGTACATCGAGGGAGAGCCCCGCGTCGACGGTGAACTCACCGCCGGTGAGCGTGCCGTTGGGGGTGGACGCCAGGGTCGCGCCCGCACTGCCGACCGTGCCGGACGAACCGGCCTGGCAGGTGCTGGGGCTGCCCGCCTTGGTGGCGCAGGCGGGGGTCCACTTCAGCTTGCCGGCGTCGATCTTGGCGCCGGGTCCGGTGAAGTCGGTGACCTTGCCGGTGAGCGACCAGCCTGCGGGCCCGCCCCGGAAGTCCTCGACGGTGACGGTCTGCAGCGAGCCGGTCGACGCCCCGCCCTGGCCGAAGTCGACCGCGGACAGCTGTACGGAGTCTCCGGCCTGGGTCATGGACAGCGTCCCCGCCCGCACGGTCGTCGTCAGCCTCTGACTGCCGTCGGGCACGGGAGTGTCGTCGTTGACCACGTACGCGGCGGGCCCGGCGCCCTTCTCCGCGCTCCAGGCGCTTCCCTCGTACGCCACCACACCGGTCGTGGTCCTGTCGTTGAGGACGAGGGAGCCGCTGAAGGAGCCGTCCGTACCGGCGGTGACGGTGGCCGTGTCCGCGGTCTGGGTGCCACCGGACCGCCCTGCCAGGGTGACCGTCGCACCCGGTGTGAAGTCGCTGCCGCTGACGGTGACGCTGTCACCCGGGTCGCCGGAGGCCGAACTCAGCGAGATGGCACGGCTGTTGGTGGGGTTGCCGTCCGTCGCGGTGATGGTCTCGGAGACCGGCGCGGGCGGGGTGATCACCGTGCACGGGGTGTCCAGTTCGAGGATGTAGCTGGTGTGGATGTTGTAGTCGCCGGGCGAGAGCGTGATCGACCCTGGCGCGGTGACGGTGAACGTGCCGGTCATGGAGAACGACGGGAAAGCGCCGTTCCCCGGTACCGGGTCGTTCTTCCTCGGTCCGGCGACGGTCACGTCCCCGGTCTGCGCCCCGCCGAGGGTGACCTTGCCGGTGGGCGTCATGATGTCGGCCGGCAGGGCGATGGCGGTGGGGTTGTTGGCGGCGGGTCTGACGACGGTGTACGTCACGGTGACGGTGTCGCCGACCTCGGGGCTGGCGTTGTCCACCGCGACACTGGCCGTGGTGGTGCCGTCGATCGGCGGGATGCCCGCGATGTCGGGCGGGATGCAGTGCGTGGCGAAGTCCACGTTCGTGGGCGCGGCGCCGGCCGGACCGGCCAGCGCGCCACCTGCGGCGACCGCGAGCGCGGTCGCCCCGAGCAGCGAGGACCATCGTCTTCGTGCTGTCGAAGCCATGGGTGCCCCCTCCTGGGCGAGCCTTGAGGATGCGGGCGCGGCGGGCTTTCTCCCGCGCCCACAGGGGGCATTGATGTGGGGATCGCGTGAAAAGTCAATGGAGACGGCGAAATGAACTGATGGGTCGTCAGTTCCTGTACGTCCCAGGGGAACTGACGACCCACCAGCTACTGTCGTGTCAGTCGAACACGATCAGTCGAACACGAACGGACCCGGTGACTGCGGAGCCGTCGCCGTGCAGGTGATGGTGATGCCGAGGACCGAGATCCGCAGCGATCCGCCGAACGCCTCCAGGCTGTCGCCGGAGGCCACGGTCCCGGGCAGCGGACCGACCTGGACGCTGTCGCCGGCATCCATGGCCGGGTTCTCCGTGGCGGTGAAGGTGGTGGTACCGCCGCCCGCCTTCACGAGGGTGAGGGTGGACTGGATCGAGTCCGCACCCAACGCGATCGGCGCGGCGATGGAGGACGTGACGGTGATGGTCGCCGCGGTGCCGTCTTGCGTGGCCGTGAGCGTGCCCTCGCCGCTGCCGAAGCTGCCGCAGTCGGCGTTGATCGTCGCCGATCCGGGGGCGACTGCGAGGGCGGCCGGTGCGAAGGCCAGGCCGGCGACCGCGAGGGCCCCGACCGTCAGTGCCGCACCCGTTGCTATGCGTTTCATGGGAAATCCGGCTCCCTTCCCTGTGTGGGAATTGCCATGTGGGGATGGATGGGAGAGTCCGGCGGGGCCGTCGACACGCGCGGTGCGGGGCGCTCGGTGGGGGGTTGGGGGGATGAATCTGACGGCCCGTCGGAACTGCCGGTCCCATTGATGCGCGTGATACGGGGGTCGGCAAGGCTGAATTCAGGACGACTCTGAAAATGGCGATTTTCAGCCTGCGGTCACGGTGGACCGCACCGTGCCGTCGGGCCCGGCCACCAGCACCGGCGTCCCCGGCCCGCCCAGGTCCGCGACCGCCGCCCGGTCCTCGGCCGACGCCGACTCGGCCTGAGTGACCACGGCCGCCGCCTCCAGCGACTTCGCCCCGGACGCCACCGCCATCGCCACCGCCGTCCGCAACGCGCTCAGCTTCAGCGAGTCGAGGGCAACGGTCCCGGCGACATACGTACGGCCGGTCTCGTCCCGTACGGCCGCCCCCTCGGGCACTCCGTTGCGGGCCCGCGCGGAACGGGCCAGGGTGACGATCTTGCGGTCCTCGGGGGCAAGCGCGCTGCTGTCGGTCATGCCCCGAGCATACGGACCCCGGCATACGGGGAACCCGGCGCGGCCCGGTCCCCGGACCCGCGGTCACGGCCGGTCGAGCCGGAGACGGTCGGCGCGCGGCAGACCGGCGACCACCAGGTCGTACGAGTCCTCGATGAGCTCGCGCACCAGCTGGTCCGGGAGCCCGCCGTCCACGGTGACCGTGTTCCAGTGGCGCTTGTTCATGTGGTAGCCGGGGACGATCAGGCCCTCGTACTCACCGCGCAGCCGGATCGCGTCCTCGGGGTCGCACTTGAGGTTGACCGTGAGCGGCCGCAGGTCCAGGCGGGACAGCGCGAAGAGCTTGCCCCGCACCTTGAAGACCGAGGCCTCCGGGCCGAACGGGAAGTCCTCCACGGCCGCGTCGAAGGACAGACAGAAGGCACGCAGCTGCGCAGGGGTCCTTACCTTGGTCATCGGTCTGGTCATACGGCCCTCTCCTCACCGACGGCGTCCGTCATACCCCCTGTTCTTCCTTGGACCCGGCCGGACCCACCGGCTCCACCAGCACCGTGACGATCTTGTTCCGGCGGCCGGCCGCGGCCTCCGCGGTCAGCCGCAGCTCACGGCTGTCGGGGAGTTCGACGACGGACGACGCCCCGGCGATCGGCACGCGGCCCAGCGCCTTCGCCAGCAGTCCGCCGACGGTCTCCACGTCCTCGTCGTCGTACGCCTCCAGGCCGTACAGGTCGCCCAGGTCGGTGATGTCCAGGCGGGCGGTGACGCGATAGCGGTCCTCGCCCAGTTCCTCGACGGGCGGCAGCTCACGGTCGTACTCGTCGGTGATCTCGCCGACGATCTCCTCAAGGATGTCCTCGATGGTGACGATGCCGGCCGTGCCGCCGTACTCGTCGATGACGACGGCGACGTGGTTTCGGTCCTGCTGCATCTCGCGGAGCAGATCGCCGGCGTTCTTGGTGTCGGGCACGAAGGCGGCGGGCCGCATGGCCGTGGACACCAGCTCGGACTCGGCGTCCCGGCTGATGTGCGTCTTGCGGGCCAGGTCCTTCAGATAGACGATCCCGACGACGTCGTCCTCGCTCTCGCCGGTCACCGGGATCCGCGAGAAACCGGAGCGCAGCGCCAGCGTCAGGGCCTGGCGGATGGTCTTGTACCGCTCGATGACGACCAGGTCGGTGCGCGGGACCATCACCTCCCGTACGAGGGTGTCGCCCAGCTCGAAGACGGAGTGCACCATACGGCGCTCCTCGTCCTCGATCAGCGACTCCTTCTCGGCGAGGTCGACCAGTGCGCGCAGCTCCGCCTCGGAGGCGAACGGGCCACGGCGGAAGCCCTTGCCGGGCGTGAGCGCGTTGCCGATGAGGATCAGCAGGGGCGGGATCGGGCCCATCACCCGGGCCAGCGGCAGCAGGACGTACGCCGCCGCCGTCGCGGTGTTCAGCGGGTGCTGGCGGCCGATGGTGCGCGGGGAGACGCCGACGGCGACATACGACACCAGGACCATGACGCCGATCGCGGCGAGCAAAGCCTTGGTGGTGCCATCGATCTCGTTCAGACAGGCGTAGGTGACCAGTGCGGCGGCGGCCATCTCACAGGCCACGCGCACGAGCAGCGCGACATTGAGATAGCGGGTCGGGTCGGCGGCGACCTGCGCGAGCCGCTCGCTGCCGCGGCGGCCGGACCTGACGGCTTCCTCGGCGCGGAAGCTGGAGACGCGGGCCAGACCGGCCTCCGCGCAGGCGGCGAGCCAGGCGACGACGACCAGGGCGACGGCGCCGGAGATCAGCGGGAGGCTCATGACACGGTCGGCGCCGGAGACGGGCCGGTCATGCCCTTCTCGGCCCGCCAGCCGTCCACGATCGCCGCCTGGAGACCGAACATCTCGGCCTTCTCGTCGGCCTCCTCGTGGTCGTAGCCCAGCAGGTGCAGTACTCCATGGACGGTCAGGAGCTGCAGCTCCTCGTCCATGGAGTGCTGCGTCTCGGCTTCCTTGCCCTGCTTCTCGGCGACCTCCGGGCACAGCACGATGTCGCCGAGCAGGCCCTGCGGCGGCTCGTCCTCGTCCTTCGTCGGCGGGCGCAGCTCGTCCATCGGGAAGGACATGACATCCGTCGGGCCGGGCAGGTCCATCCACTGGATGTGCAACTGCTCCATGGCGTCGCCGTCCACGACGATCACCGACAGCTCGGAGAGCGGGTGGATGCGCATCCGTGCGAGCGCGTAGCGGGCGATGTCGAGGATCGCCTGCTCGTCGACCTCGGTTCCTGACTCGTTGTTGACGTCGATCGACATGGTGCCGCTGTGTCTCCTGTTTTAAATGTCACAGTCCCTTGTGCCCGGACTGCCTGCCCCGGCCGCCCTTGCGGGTGCCGTTCTGGGTGCCGTGCTTGTTGTCGTACTCCTCGTACGCGTCGACGATACGGCCGACGAGCTTGTGCCGTACGACATCGTGGGACGAGAGCCGGGAGAAGTGGACGTCCGGGACGCCGTCCAGGATGTCCTGGACCTGGCGCAGACCGGACTTGGTGCCGTCCGGGAGGTCGACCTGCGTCACATCACCCGTGATCACGATCTTCGAGTCGAAGCCGAGCCGGGTGAGGAACATCTTCATCTGCTCGGGGCTGGTGTTCTGGGCCTCGTCCAGGATGATGAAGGCGTCATTGAGGGTGTTGTGCGTCAGCAGGTAGTCCGTGGTGACGTAGAGCGAATCCTCGGCTGCCACCTGGATGCATACGGTTTCCTCCCGGCCTGCGGGCTCGATGCTGTCGATGAACCGCATCGGGCGTCCGCCGCCTCCGGCCGCGTGGTACTTGTCGCGCTTGCGGGCGAGGCGGAAGGGCTCTATGCCCTCGGGGATGCGGATGTCGATGATGTGAGCGTCGTACCGGTACCCGACCTCCCGGCCCCTTGCCAGACCTGGCCTGCGGCCCTTCGCCGGCCTGCGACGGGTGTACGCGACGCCGCCCAGTGACTGTACGAGCGAGATCACGTCGTCCCGCAACAGGATCGACGTCGTCGTGTACTGGATCCGGCACGTGCGGTCGGCCTGGGTGACCGGCCCGCCGTCGGAGTCCAGCAGACCCTGAAGGACGGCCAGCCGGACCTCGGCGGAGTTGTACCGGTAGTCGTCCGGGATGAATTTGGTGTGCGACCGGGTGCGGAGCAGGTCCAGTTCTCGCAGAACCCGTGTGACCGGGTTTTCCAAGGTCATCACGTCGCCTGGGGACTTGACCCGGTTGAGAACGTAGTCGGGTCCGCTCTTGTGCCGCACCGTGACACCGGGCAGCGCAGCCTCCAGTGAAGCCGCCAGTTCCGGATCCTCCGTGGCGAAGGATGGCGTGGTGGAACCCGTGAGGCAACCGTCGCCCAGCAACAGTCCCAGCGCGTACGGGTCCATAGGGACCTCACGCTCAGGGAAACATACCGGCGCGGTGAGCAGCGGCAGCTCATACCGGCGGGCGTGCGCAGCTCGCAGGTTGCCGATCATCTCCTGGGTCTCCAGGACCCGCCACGGCTTGTCGCGGCGCTTGTCCGAGGCCGTACGGACCGTCCACAGGTGCTCACCGCAGCACAGGGTCCAGGAACCGTCCTGGGCCGTGACGCGGTAGATGTCCCGCTCGCCCTGCGGATAGACCCCGAGTACCGGCGTCGGCTCACCGTTCGAACCAATCACCAGGTCACCGACCTGGAGGTCGCCAATGGGACGCCAGCCGTCCGGTGTCAGGACGTTCGTGAAGCGAGGTTGGCTTCTTCCCCGCATATACGCCAGCGGTGCCACCTCGATCGTCCCCGCCGCCATCAGCCGCGGAATCGAGTCCGGGTCGAGCATGTCGTGCAGCGCGTCGTACAGCGGGCGCAGATACGGGTCGATCTTCTCGTACAGTGTGCCCGGCAGGAAGCCCAGCCGCTCGCCGGCCTCGACCGCGGGCCGGGTCAGGATGATGCGGTTGACCTGCTTGGACTGCAGGGCCTGCACCGCCTTGGCCATGGCGAGATAGGTCTTGCCGGTACCGGCGGGGCCGATGCCGAAGACGATCGTGTGCTTGTCGATCGCGTCGACGTACCGCTTCTGGTTGAGCGTCTTGGGGCGGATCGTGCGGCCGCGGGAGGAGAGGATGTTCTGGGTGAGGACCTCGGCGGGGGTCTCCTCGCCGTCGCTCTCCCCGTTCTCACTCGCCCTGAGCATGGCGATCGAGCGTTCCACTGCGTCCTCCGTCATCGGCTGTCCGGTGCGGAGCACCAGCATCATCTCGTCGAACAGGCGCTGGATGAGGGCGACTTCAGCGGTGTCGCCGACCGCGCTGATCTCATTGCCCCGGACGTGGATGTCGGCCGCCGGGAAGGCCTTCTCGATCACGCGCAGAAGGGAGTCGCCGGACCCCAGGACGGTGACCATGGGGTGCTGGGCGGGGACGGTGAACTGTGCTCGTGCCTGCCCCTGCGCAGGGGTGTGAGCTGTGGGTGTCTGAGTCATGGGCCGGCTCTGTAGGCCTGGACGTCCTCCTCCGTACGACTCGCCTGCCTCATGGGCGGCCTGGCGATTTCAAGAGTACGCCGGGAGACTGACATCGCCGTAGGACTTTTCATCTACCCAGCCCATAATCCTTACCCTCCGTGACCACCCGTGCGGTCAGGGCTGCCCGACCGACATGTCCTGCAGGCCCACCACGCGCAGCAGCTGGAGGCGTTCGTGGGACTCCGTGCCCGGACGGGCCGTGTGGATCACCAGGAGCTGGTGGTGCTCGTGGCTGAGCATGACCTCGCAGTCGAGGTCGAGCAGGCCGACCAGGGGGTGCTGGAAGCGTTTGGTCGCACGGTGGCGCAGGGACACCTCGTGCTTCTCCCAGAGGCGGGCGAACTCCTCGCTCGATGACCGGAGTTCGGCGACCAGCGCGGCCGGTTCCGGGTCGTCGGGGCGGGCGGCGGCCACGGCGCGCAGATTGGCGACGTGAGCGCGCGCGTGCTCGTGCCGGTCCTCCTCCGGGAACAGGATGCGCGCCTTCGGGTCCAGGAAGTAGAGACGCAGGAGGTTGCGCTCGCCCGGGGGGCGGGACATCACATCGAGGGTCAGGGCCCTGGCCATCGTGTTCTGGGCCAGTACCTCGCCGCAGTCGGTCACCATCTGCGCCGGGGTGTCGTGCAGCCGGTCCAGGATCAGCATCAGGCCGGGTGGGACATGCGTCGACGCCGTCTCGCGGCGCGGCGGCTCCTCGTCGGCCAGGTGGAACAGGTGGTCGCGCTCGTCGGCGGTCAGGCGCAGGGCGCGGGCCAGGGCCGCCAGCATCTGCCGGGACGGGCGCGGCCCCCGGGACTGCTCCAGGCGTGTGTAGTAGTCCACCGACATGCCCGCGAGCTGCGCCACCTCCTCGCGCCGCAGGCCGGCCGTGCGGCGCCGGGCGCCCGGCGTCAGGCCCACGTCCGACGGGGTCAGGCGGGCGCGGCCCCGGCGCAGGAAGTCCGCGAGTTCGGCTCGGTCCACGCCTCCAGCGTGCGGTACTCCGCCCGCCTTATCCAGGGACTGCCGATCCCCTGATCGACGGGTCTCTCCCGGCCGGCGCCGCACCGTCCGAGGGTGGTGGCGGAAGCGCGTCCGGAGCAGTCGGTTCGTGAGGGAGCAGATCATGTTGACACTGGTGACGGGGACGACGGGGCAGGTCGGCAAGCGGTTCGCGCCGAGGCTGCTGGCACAGGCCGCGGCGGCGGAGAAGATGCGAGTGCTGGTGCGTGACGCGGCGCGCGCGGAACGGCTGGCGGAACTGGGCGCCGAGGTCGTGGTCGGGGACCTGCGGGACGAGGAGGCGCTGGGGAAGGCGGTGGCCGGCGTGGACGCGGTCGTGAACGTCGCCGCGTCCTTCCGCGGGGTGCCGGACGAGGAGGCGTGGGCGGTCAACCGGGACGCGGCCGTGGCGCTGGGCCGCGCCGCGCTGGCCTCCGGGGTGCGGCGCTTCGTACAGGTCAGCACGGGGAACGTGTACGGCGTCGGACGTGGCCGCCCGCTGACCGAGGACGACGAGCCCCGGCCCGGCGGTGCGATGTGGGGCGCCTACGCCGAGTCCAAGATCGCGGCCGAGCGGGAGCTGCTCGCCCTGGACGGCATGGACGTACGCGTCGGCCGGCTCCCCTTCGTCTACGGCGACGGCGATCCGCACCTCGCCCAGTCGCTGAGGTGGGCCACGCACTGGGCGGCGGCGCAGCGCTTGCAGATGGCCCACCACGTGGATGTCGCACAGGGCCTGCTGCGGCTGCTGTACGCGCCCGGGGTCGGCGGCCGTGTCTACAACATCGCCGACGACGCCCCCGTCACGACGGTGGAGCTGCATCGGCTCAACGGTGTCGAGGTGCCCGCGGAGGCCCACACGCGTACGGACCCCGACCCGTGGTTCGGGATCATGTCGACTCGGCGGATCCGCCGGGAGCTGGGTTTCCGGCCCGTTTTCCCGAGTGTCTGGTCCGCCCGGGACGCGGGAGCGCTGTGAGGCAAGGGCGGGCATCCGTCGTCATCCCTGGGCCCGCAGCACATCCCGGAACCAGGCGTACGACGCCTTCGGGGTCCTGGTGAGGGTCTGGTGATCCACGTGGACCAGCCCGAACCGCCGCGCGTATCCCTCTGCCCACTCGAAGTTGTCCAGCAGCGACCAGACGAAGTAGCCGCGCACGTCCACGCCCGCCGCCACCGCCCGGTGCAGCGCGCGGATGTGGCCGTCCAGGTAGGCGATCCGGGCCTGGTCGTCGACGCCCTCGTACGAGCAGCCGTTCTCGGTGATCACGACGGGCGGGAGCCGGTCGCCGTAGCGCTCGTGGAAGGTGGTGAGCAGTTCGGTGAGGGCCTCCGGGACCACCGGCCAGCCGAAGTCGGTCACCGGGACGCCCTCGATCTCCCGGACGGAGAAGGGGAGTTCGGCGGGGATCGTGAGTCCGCCGAACTCGATGTCGGTGCCCTGCGGGGCGCCCACCCGGGTCGGCGCGTAGTAGTTGACGCCGTAGAAGTCCAGCGGCTCACCGATGACCTTCAGGTCGGCCGGCACGTCCCCGGGCATCAACTCGCCGATTCCTTCCGGGTATTCACCGCGCAGGACCGGGTCGGCGAAGAGGCGGTTGAGCAGCAGGTCGTAGAAGTCGGCGGCCTCCACGTCCGCCTGTTCGCCGGAGGCCGGCCAGGTCGGGCCGTGCGAGTTGGCGATGCCGATGCGGTGGGCGCCGGACGCGCGCAGCGCCTGTACGGCCAGGCCGTGGGCCAGGAGCTGGTGGTGGGCGGCCGGCAGCGCGTCGAACATCAGCCGCCTGCCGGGCGCGTGGGCGCCGAGCGCGTGGCCGAACAGGGTGTGCTCGGCGGGCTCGTTGATGGTGATCCACCGTGTGACGCGGTCGCCCAGGCGGCCGGCCACCGTCGACACGTACTCCGCGAACCGCCGGGCCGTGTCCCGCTCCAGCCAGTCGAGGGACACCGGGAGGTCCCAGTGGAAGAGGGTCGCGACGGGACGTACGCCCGCCGCGCACAGCTCGTCCACCAGACGGTCGTAGAAGTCCAGGCCGCCTTCGGACCGGACCCGCGGCCAGGAGATCGAGAAGCGGTACGCGTCGACCCCCAGCCCGGCCAGGAGTGCCACGTCCTCGCGGTAGCGGTGGTAGTGGTCGCAGGCCACCGCCGCCGTGGAGCCGTCCTTCACCCGTCCGGGCTCGGCCGTGAAGGCGTCCCAGACGGAGGGTTCGCGTTCGTCGGCCGCGCCTTCGATCTGATGGGCGGACGTCGAGACGCCCCACAGGAAGCCGGGCGGGAACTGGGGTATCGGGTCGTTCGCCATGCGCCGGATCATCCGTACCACCGGTAACGGAAGTCAACGGGCAGTCGCCGGCAACCGGTTACGCGCCCCGTTACGCGCCCTCCTTGAGCACCCTGGAGATCAGTTTCCGCTGCTCCTGCGTGAGCCGGGGATCCGAGCAGTACACCGTGTTGCCGTCCACGGTGATCTGGTAGCTGAAGCCGTCCGGAACCCCGACGGGGGGCACGCCCCGGCCGGCCGCGACCGCGCTCTCGGCCAGGGAGTGCCACTCCTGGGCATCGGGCCGCCCCGAGGTCTCCACCTCGGCGTGCCGCTCGATGCCCGCGAATCCGCCCGTGCGCCGCACCTGAATACGCATGGGTCATGTCTAGTACGGATCTAGAGGGTGCGCACCCCGACCTGTTCCCAGGCCTTGAGTACGGCCTGCAGCTCCTCGCCGCCGTCGCCGTACCGTGCCTTCGCGGCAGCGACCGTCAGCGTGGCGAAGTCGGCGAAGAGGGCCTGTTCCTTCAGTTCGCCCCCGGTCAGCACGTCGTACCAGATCTGCCCGGCCCGCTCCCAGGCGTGGCCGCCGAGCGTGGTCGCGGCGAGGTAAAAGGCGTGGTTGGGGATGCCGGAGTTGATGTGCACGCCGCCGTTGTCGCGGCCGGTGCGGACGTAGTCGTCCATCGTCGCGGGCTGCGGGTCCTTGCCGAGGACGTCGTCGTCGTACGCCGTGCCCGGCTCCTTCATGGAGCGCAGCGCCTTGCCGGTCACGCGCGGGGCGAGCAGGCCGGCGCCGATCAGCCAGTCGGCCTCGGCGGCGGTCTGGCCGAGGGTGTACTGCTTGATCAGCGAGCCGAAGACGTCGGACATCGACTCGTTCAGGGCGCCCGGCTGGCCGAAGTAGGTGAGGTTGGCGGTGTACTGGGTGACGCCGTGGGTCAGCTCATGGCCGATGACGTCGATCGGGATGGTGAAGTCGAGGAAGATCTCGCCGTCGCCGTCCCCGAACACCATCTGCTCGCCGTTCCAGAAGGCGTTGCCGTAGTCCTCGTCGTAGTGCACGGTCGCGTCGAGCGGCAGTCCGCCGCCGTCGATCGAGTCCCGCTGGTACGCCTTCAGGAACAGCTCGAAGGTGGCGCCCAGGCCCGCGTAGGCGCGGTTGACGGTGGCGTCCTTGCCGGGTTCGTCGCCTTCGCCGCGGACCTTCTTGCCGGGCAGTTCGGTCTTGTGCTCGGCGTCGTGGATCGTGCGGTGCGGTTTGCCCGCGGCGGCTTCGGCGGGCGGGGCGGCGGTGGGTGCGCCGAGGACGGTCGTCATGCGGCGGTGGGTGCGCTGGTAGGCGTCGCGTTCGAGGGTCCTGCGAGCGGGGCCGGCGAGAATGGGGTCCTCGGCCTGGGCCAGCTTGTCGAGGATGTGGGGTGGCACGACGGTGCAGAAGACGGGCGTGAAGCCCCCGTTTGTCGTCATGCCCCGCACGATGGCACTGCGTTAGCCGACTGTCACTATCGGCGACCTTGATTGGTGGAATTGGGGCGTGTTTGCGTCATAAATGGTTGCGCTGTGTTATTGGCCGCGGGTTGTGTGTGGCTTGGCACGCCCACGCGGCGGAGCCGCATATCGACACGGCCCGCGCCCCTGTCGGGGCGTGATCGGTCCCGCATATTGATACGGAGCGCCGCATCCGGTCGGGGCTCCGCTAGCATGCTGGGCATCATGCGTTTCGGGCTGCTTCTCCTTAGCTGCCGCGGCGAGGGCCTGTAGTTCAGGTCGACTCCCTCCCCGCGGAGCTTGGTGTTGCGTCGTCGGCCGTCCTTCCGGACACCCTGAGGAGCCCCCGCATCATGGCGAACCGCCAGCAGCCCAGTTCTCTGCCGATTCACAAGTACGGCCGGTACGAGCAGGTCGACATCCCCGACCGCACCTGGCCGCAGAACCGGATCACCACCGCCCCCCGCTGGCTCTCCACCGACCTGCGCGACGGCAACCAGGCCCTGATCGACCCCATGTCGCCCGTGCGCAAGCGCGCGATGTTCGACCTGCTGGTCAAGATGGGCTACAAGGAGATCGAGGTCGGCTTCCCGGCCTCCGGCCAGACCGACTTCGACTTCGTGCGCTCCATCATCGAGGAAGAGGGCGCGATCCCCGACGACGTCACCATCTCCGTACTGACCCAGGCCCGCGAGGACCTGATCGAGCGGACGGTGGAGTCCCTGAAGGGCGCCAAGCGCGCCACCGTGCACCTCTACAACGCCACCGCGCCGGTCTTCCGCCGGGTCGTCTTCCGCGGCTCCAAGGACGACATCAAGCAGATCGCCGTCGACGGCACGCGGCTGGTGATGGAGTACGCGGAGAAGCTGCTGGGCCCGGAGACCGAGTTCGGATACCAGTACAGCCCGGAGATCTTCACCGACACCGAGCTGGACTTCGCGCTGGAGGTCTGCGAGGCGGTGATGGACGTGTGGCAGCCCGGTCCGGGGCGCGAGATCATCCTCAACCTGCCGGCGACCGTGGAGCGCTCGACGCCGTCCACGCACGCGGACCGTTTCGAGTGGATGGGCCGCAACCTCTCCCGCCGTGAGCACGTCTGCCTGTCGATCCACCCGCACAACGACCGCGGTACGGCGGTGGCGGCGGCCGAGCTGGCGCTGATGGCCGGCGCCGACCGGGTCGAGGGCTGCCTGTTCGGGCAGGGCGAGCGCACCGGCAACGTCGACCTGGTCACCCTGGGCATGAACCTGTTCTCCCAGGGCGTGGACCCGCAGATCGACTTCTCCGACATCGACGAGATCCGCCGTACGTGGGAGTACTGCAACCAGATGCAGGTCCACCCGCGCCACCCCTACGTGGGCGACCTGGTCTACACGTCCTTCTCCGGCTCCCACCAGGACGCCATCAAGAAGGGCTTCGACGCGATGGAGGCCGACGCGGCGGCTCGCGGGGTCACCGTCGACGACATCGAGTGGGCCGTGCCGTACCTGCCGATCGACCCGAAGGACGTCGGCCGCTCCTACGAGGCGGTCATCCGCGTCAACTCGCAGTCCGGCAAGGGCGGTATCGCGTACGTCCTGAAGAACGACCACAAGCTGGACCTGCCGCGCCGGATGCAGATCGAGTTCTCGAAGCTCATCCAGGCGAAGACGGACGCCGAGGGTGGCGAGGTCACGCCGAAGGACATCTGGGCGGCCTTCCAGGACGAGTACCTGCCGAACGCCGCGAACCCGTGGGGCCGTATCCAGGTCAGGAACAACCAGTCGACCACCGACAAGGACGGCGTGGACACGCTGCACGTCGAGGCCGAGGTGGACGGCGAAGAGACCACCCTGGTCGGCACCGGCAACGGTCCGATCTCGGCCTTCTTCCACGCGCTCCAGGGCATCGGCATCGACGCCCGGCTGCTGGACTACCAGGAGCACACGATGAGCGAGGGCGCGTCCGCGCAGGCCGCGTCGTACATCGAGGTCGCCATCGAGGACAAGGTCCTGTGGGGGATCGGCATCGACGCGAACACGACGCGGGCGTCGCTGAAGGCGGTCGTGTCGGCGGTCAATCGGGCGACTCGCTGACGGTTCGCTCCGCGGGTGGTGCGAGGGGTTGTCGAGCGGCTGCGGTGCCGTCGTGGCTGATCGCGCAGTTCCCCGCGCCCCTTGACGGCACTGCCGCGCCCGGTGTTCAGAGGCCCCGTCCGCCGAGTCAGGTGGGCGGGGTCCGTCGCTTTCCGGCCAATCCCTGTGCAGGTCACGGGTAGGTCTCGTCCGGAGGGCTGACTCCGCCTGGACAAAGTGGCTAACATCACGCCAGCGCGGCGATGTTGCCGTGTGGGGTTACGGAGGTGCGACGTGCTGCCAGGACGGGGACGAAACGGCCGTGCTGCCAGGCGTGCGCGCATCCTGGGCACCCGTACCGCGTGGAGTGCCGTCGGCGATGGCGAGTTCTTCTGTCCCGGGTGCGGGGGAGACCGCAACTACCAGCGGCTGACCGGCCGCCGCCGGTTCACGGTGCTCGGCGTGCCCGTGCTGCCGCGGGGTGAGTCCGGGCCGGTCGTGGAGTGCGCGGCCTGCCACCGCCACTTCGGCACGGACGTCCTCGACCACCCGACGACGACCCGTTTCTCCGCGATGCTCCGCGACGCCGTGCACACCGTCGCCCTCGCGGTCCTCGCCGCGGGCGGCACCTGTAGCCGTACGTCCCTGGAGGCCGCCGCGACCGAGGTCCGCGCCGCCGGGTTCGACGACTGCACGGAGGATCAGCTGAGCGCTCTCGTGGACGCGCTGGCCGCGGACACCGGCCGGGTCTACGGAGAGCCGTACGGGGCGGGCCTGGCCATAGAGCTGCACGAGGCCCTCGACCCGCTCGCCCCGCACCTCGCCGCGTCGGGCCGGGAGGCGATCCTGCTCCAGGGCGCGCGGATCGCCCTCGCGGACGGGCCGTACACCCCGGCCGAGCGGGATGTGCTCAGCACGGTGGGGGCGGCGCTCACGATCCGCGGCGACGATGTGAGCCGGCTGCTGGCGGCGGCCCGTACACCGTCGTAGCCCGTACACCGTCGTAACCCATACACCGTCGTAGCCCGTACTCCCCGGGGAGTAGTACCCCTCACGCGCGACGAATCGCCCCTCTCCCGCCGGGAGCCTGGAGAACGACCCTTGAAGGACACCCGTCCGGCCGAACTGCTGGACGGGCGTCCGGACGGTGGCGGCCGGGGACGCGCTGCTGTCGCCGGGGCCGACGGCACGGCTGGTCGAGCGACTTCTGCGCAGTACTTCGGCCGCACCGGCGGCGGACGGGCCGGAACGCCTGTCCGAACGGGAGCCCGCTGACGGCGAAAACCCACGTCAGCCGGATCATGGGGAAGCCCGGGGCGAGAGACCGGGCGCAATTGGTCATCGTGGCGTACGAGTCGGGGATGGTCACACCGGGGACCATGTGACGGACCACATCCGACGATCCGTCAGGGAGAGGGATGACACTCCTGATCCGCACCCTCCTCGCCACCGCCGCACTCATCGGTCCCCTGGCCGCCCCCACGGCCACCGCCTCGGCAGCCGCCTGCACCGCCTCGCTGCCGTACGTCTCCGGGAAGGGCGGCTACGACACCTACCGCATCCCCGCCACCGTCAGGACCGGCCAGGGCACGATCCTCGCCTTCGCCGAGGGCCGGAGAGACGGCGCCGGCGACACCGGCAACATCGATGTCGTCCTGCGCCGCTCCGCCGACGGCGGCTGCACCTGGGGACCGCTCCAGGTGGTCGCGGCCGGTGGCGGGCACACCCGGGGCAACCCGGCGCCCGTGTACGACCCGCGCGCCGAGGCGGTCGTCCTGCTCACCTCCTACAACAGCGGTGAAGTGACGGAGAGTCAGATCATGCGCGGCGAGGTCACGCCGGCCCAGAGCCGCCGGGTGTTCGTGCAGCGCAGCTGGGACGACGGCCTCAGCTTCACCGCGCCGCGCGACATCACCACCCGCGTGAAGCGGAAGAACTGGCGCTGGTACGCCACCGGACCGGGCCACGCCATCGCCCTCACCCGCGGCCCGTACGCCGGACGGCTGGTGGTCCCCGCCAACCACTCGACGGCCCCGCCCACCGGCTCCACCGACACCGGCCAGGAGCCCAAGTACTACGGCGGCCACGCCCTCTACAGCGACAACGGCGGCCAGACCTGGAACCTGGGCTTCGTCGACACCACCTACAACGGCTACGACAACGCCAACGAATCCACCGCCGCCCAGCTCCCCGAC
This sequence comes from Streptomyces blattellae, assembly GCF_009709555.1. GTDB lineage: Bacteria > Actinomycetota > Actinomycetes > Streptomycetales > Streptomycetaceae > Streptomyces > Streptomyces blattellae. The sequence goes on from NZ_WJBG01000010.1 coordinate 41,919, forward strand.
GGCCGCATCTACTTCAACTCCCGTGACCAGAACGGCACGAGCACCGGCAACCGGCTCGACAGCCGTTCGAGCAGCGGCGCACGGAAGCTGGACCGCCCCTACGGGGTGCAGCACACCCTGGGCGACGTACCCGTGGTGGAGGCCAGCGTCCTCCAGGCGCAGTCGGGCCCGCTGCTGTTCTCCGGACCCTCCGTGCCCACCGCCCGCCGGTCCATGGCGATCTGGCGCAGCGACGACGCCGGAAAGACCTTCAGGAAGGTCCGCACCCTGGACGGGCGCCGGGCCGCCTACTCCGACCTGGTCCAGGTGAACCGCAACACGGTCGGGATCCTGTACGAGACGGGGACGAGGAGCACCTACGAGACGATCGAGTTCCGCCGGATCCCGGTGAACAGTCTCTGAGCGGGCCGGGCGATGTCCACTGCGGTTCTGCAGCGCCCCGAAGGGGCGCGGGGCTGTATCGATGTGCGGCTCCGCCGCGATGGGGGTCCCCCCGGGTTCGAGCGAAGCCGAGAACTTGGGGGAGCGA
>NZ_WJBG01000011.1 GCF_009709555.1 Streptomyces blattellae
CCGCAACGCCGTCCCGAACGACCCGCGCCCGCCGATGGTGACCTCGGGCCTGCGCATCGGCACCCCCGCCCTCGCCACCCGCGGCTTCACCGCCGAGGACTTCGCCGAGGTCGCGGACGTCATCGCCGAGGCGCTGAAGCAGTCGTACGACGCCGAGGCGCTCAGGGCCAGGGTCACCGCGCTCGCGGCCAAGCACCCGCTGTATCCCGGCCTGAACAACTAAGTACCCCCGGTGGGGCACCCGGTCATCGTCACCAGGTACCGGGTGCCCCGTCACCCCGCTGTGAGGAGTCCCCGTGGCCATCTCGGTCTTCGACCTGTTCTCGATCGGCATCGGCCCGTCCAGCTCCCACACCGTGGGCCCGATGCGCGCGGCCCGCATGTTCGCCCTCCGGCTGCGCAGCGAAGGGGTCCTGGACTCGGCCGAGTCCGTACGGGCCGAGCTGTACGGCTCCCTGGGCGCGACCGGACACGGCCATGGCACGCCCAAGGCGGTACTGCTCGGACTGGAGGGCGCCGCACCGCGCACGGTGGACGTCGCGACCGCCGACCAGCGGGTGGACGACATCAAGGCGGCGGGCCGGCTCCGGCTGCTCGACGAGCGGGAGATCGGCTTCGACTTCGCCGAGGACCTGGTCCTGCACCGCCGTAAAGCCCTCCCCTACCACGCGAACGGCATGACGCTCCGGGCACACGACGCCACCGGCGCCGAACTCCTCGCCAAGACCTACTACTCCGTGGGCGGCGGCTTCGTCGTCGACGAGGACGCGGTCGGTGCCGACCGCATCAAACTCGACGACACGGTCCTGAAGTACCCCTTCCGCACGGGCGACGAGCTGCTGCGCCTGACGACGGACACCGGCCTGTCGATCTCGTCCCTGATGCTGGAGAACGAGCGGTCCTGGCGGACCGAGGAGGAAATCCGCGCGGGCCTGCTGGAGATCTGGCAGGTGATGCGGGAGTGCGTGGCACGCGGCATGTCCCGCGAGGGCATCCTGCCGGGCGGCCTGAAGGTACGGCGACGGGCGGCCAACTCGGCCCGCAAGCTGCGCTCGGAGGGCGACCCGAAGGCCCTGGCCATGGAGTGGATCACGCTCTACGCGATGGCCGTCAACGAGGAGAACGCCGCGGGCGGCAGGGTCGTGACGGCCCCGACGAACGGCGCGGCCGGCATCATCCCGGCGGTCCTGCACTACTACGTCAACTTCGTGCCGGGAGCGGACGAGGACGGGGTGGTGAGGTTTCTGCTGGCGGCCGGCGCGATCGGCATGCTCTTCAAGGAGAACGCCTCCATCTCCGGCGCCGAGGTCGGC
>NZ_WJBG01000012.1 GCF_009709555.1 Streptomyces blattellae
AGGTCGTGCCATGACTCGATCCTTTCACGAAATCGAGTCTCCATTCGAGCCGGGGCGGTTCAGCCAGCGGGGTCACCACAGTGCTCGCATCGAGGGGCGCCACGTGCTGCCAGCGGGGTCACCACAGCGCCCGCACCGAGCTCACCACGTGCCGCCACCGAGGTCACCACATGCCGCCACCGAGCTCACCACGTGCCGCCACCGAGCTCACCACGTGCCGCCACCGAGCTCACC
>NZ_WJBG01000013.1 GCF_009709555.1 Streptomyces blattellae
CGTCGTCGCGAACAACTGCTCCGCCTCCGGAGCCGTGTAATACGCCGACAGGCCCTGGAACTGCGCGTGCACATCCCCGCCGGTCCGACGGACATCCCCCGCGTCCCTCCTCAGAGCCGCGTGATCCGTCTCCAGCTGCGCCAAGTCACCCGTGAACTGCGGAATCTGCCCCGGCTGGATCACTCCCCGTCCACCCCCGGCATATCAAGCCTCGGCTCGGCCAGCGCCGCACGCTGCGCCTGCGCCGCCATCTCCTCATCACCGTTCAGATAGGCCGTGGTCGCGTCCACCGCACCCTGCAATGACATACCGGCACGGGCCGCGACGTACTGCAGATCCCGCGACGCCCGCTCCGCATACTGCGACAACGCCAGCGCCACCAGACCACCCGCCGCCTGCTCGCCGCCCCCACCACCGCCGCCGCCGCCCTCGGCGGAAATCGTGCCCGCACTCGTCGCCGCCGACGTCAGATGATCACCGAACGCCGTACCGTGCTCCTCCAGCTCCGACGCCGTCTCACCCGTCGTCTTCAACACACCCGAAATACCCTGCGGCTTCAGATCCCAGCCCGGCACCGACAACCCCCGCCAACCCGACTCAGCCGATGTTGTCGACCGCGGCCTTCGCCCGCTGAAGCGTCGACTGCGCCGTAGCGTCGTTCTTCTCCAGCGTCGACTTCAGC
>NZ_WJBG01000014.1 GCF_009709555.1 Streptomyces blattellae
CGCCGTCAGCCGCTCGGCGAGGATCTTCGCGCCCTCGACCGTGCGGCGCTGCCGCTCCTTGAACTCCTCCGACGCCGCGACCTTGAAGGAGACCGCCTTGGCCGCGATCACATGCTCCAGCGGGCCGCCCTGGAACCCCGGGAAGACCGACGAGTTCAGCTTCTTCGCGAAGTCCTTGCTGCGCGCGAGGATGATGCCGCCGCGCGGGCCGCCGAGCGTCTTGTGGGTGGTGGAGGTGACCACGTCGGCGTACTCCACCGGGTTCGGGTGCAGGCCCGCCGCGACCAGGCCCGCGAAGTGCGCCATGTCGACCCACAGGTACGCCTCGACCTCGTCGGCGATCCGGCGGAACTCGGCGAAGTCCAGCTGCCGCGGGTACGCCGACCACCCCGCGATGATCACCTTCGGGCGGTGCTCCTTCGCCAGCCGCTCCAGCTCCGCCATGTCGACCAGACCGGTCTCGGAGTCCACGTGGTACGGGACCACCTGGAACTGCTTGCCGGAGAAGTTGATCTTCATGCCGTGGGTCAGGTGACCGCCGTGCGCCAGGTCCAGGCCCAGGATCGTGTCACCGGGCTGGGCCAGCGCGAACAGGGCGGCCTGGTTGGCCGAAGCGCCCGAGTGCGGCTGCACGTTGGCGTACTCGGCGCCGAACAGCTCCTTGAGCCGGTCGATCGCGATCTGCTCGGCGACGTCGACATGCTCACAGCCGCCGTAGTAGCGGCGGCCGGGGTAGCCCTCGGCGTACTTGTTGGTCAGGACCGAGCCCTGCGCCTGAAGGACCGCGACCGGCGCGAAGTTCTCGGACGCGATCATTTCGAGGGTGGACTGCTGACGGTTCAGCTCGGCGTCGACCGCGGCGGCGACCTCGGGGTCGAGCTCGTGCAGGGACTGGTTGAACAGGGTCATCGGCGGTCTCCTCGGATGTGGGCGCAGTGGGCGGCGTAGGCCTCGGCGGACAGGGCGCCGGCGATGTTCTCGACCCGCAGTCTGAACAGCCAACCGCCGGTGTAGGGCGCGGCGTTGACGGTGCCCGGATCGTCAGCCAGGGCGGTGTTGACGTCCAGGACTCGGCCCGAGGCGGGCGCGTACAGGACGCTGGTGGCCGTGCGGGACTCGATGTGCCCGCAGCTCTCCCCGGCCTCGACCCAGGTGCCGACTTCGGGCAGCCGGAGGTGGACGACGTCACCGAGAGCCTGTGTCGCGAACGCGGTGATGCCGACCGTGGCATTGCCCTCGTCCACGACCAGCCACTCGTGGTCCCAGGTGTAGCGCAGGTGCCGCGGGATGCACGCGGCGGTCTCGTGCGCGGATTCCAGGGGGAGGCGGGGCGGCGGGCTCATGAGACGGCGGCGGGCAGCAGATGTCCGTCCGCCGGCCTTGCCGGCGACGCTCCGACGACGGTGATGCTCCTCATGCCGGCTCCAGACGGTGAGCTGTCTCGCATAACACAACGACACTCTCTATACGCAACATGCTTTCCGCGCGGTGCGGGCGCTGTCAAGGGAGGTACCGCACATCAATTTCCGATGACGCTCAAGTCGCGCATCCCGCGACCGGCGCCCGGCTTGTTCCGCAGCCAGGTGCGGGACCCGCTGATGATGCGCGCCGACACCCCACCCGGGCCGGGGTCCGGCGCCGGGATCGTCTCCACAGAGACCGATGCGCCCTTCCGGAACGCACCGCCAAGGGACAGATTCACGGCACCACCCCTTGACCGCCGAGCCGCCCCCCTCCCACTATGTTGCGCATTGCTCATCACGTTGCGCCATCCGCACCACATCAGATGACGGAGGAAGGCATGTCTCCTCGACCGCAGCCCGGCCGCGAGTTCGTCCTCACCCTTTCGTGTCCCGACCAGGCCGGTCTCGTCCACGCCGTGACGACCTTTCTGGTGAGCCACTCCGGAAACATCCTGGAGAGCCAGCAGTTCAACGACCGGGGGCAGGACCGCTTTTTCATGCGGGTGCACTTCGACGTCTCGGACCCCGGCATCTCACTGGAGGACCTGCGCACCGGATTCGGCCCGGTCGGTCAGGCGTACGGGATCAGCTGGCAGCTGCACGACGCCTCGACCCCGACGCGCACACTGATCATGGTGTCGAAGTTCGGCCACTGCCTGAACGACCTGCTCTTCCGCAGGTCCATGGGCGCCCTCAACATCGACATCCCCGCGATCGTCTCCAACCACCGCGACTTCGAGTCACTGGCGCAGAGTTACGGCATTCCCTTCCACCACATCCCGGTGACCAGGGAGACCAAGGCCCAGGCCGAGGCACGGCTGCTGGAGCTGGTGCGCGAGCTGGACGTCGACCTGGTGGTCCTGGCCCGCTATATGCAGATCCTCTCCGACGACCTGTGCAAGCAGCTTGAGGGCAAGGCCATCAACATCCACCACTCGTTCCTGCCGAGCTTCAAGGGCGCCCGGCCCTACGTCCAGGCGCACCGGCGCGGGGTGAAGCTCGTCGGCGCCACGGCGCACTACGTCACGCCCGACCTCGACGAAGGCCCCATCATCGAGCAGGACGTCGTCCGCGTGGACCACTCGCGCGATCCCGATGAACTGGTCGCCATCGGACGTGATGTCGAGGCGCAGGTACTCTCCCGCGCCGTCGAGTGGCACAGTGAGAGCCGGGTGCTGGTCAACGGGCACTGCACCGTGGTCTTCCGCTGACACGGCGGCCGTGCGACCACGCCGACGGCCGTGGTCGCGACGGCGGCCTGGGATCCGGCGTCCGGGCGTGATCCGGCCGTCGGGGCCCTCCCGCACAACCCCTGTGATCCCACGCGCCCTCGCGCCGGCCCTGATCGACGGGGCGGAGGAGACCGACCGCCGGACGGGCTGTGCGGGCCGAGTTCCCGCAGGGGCGTTCAGCGCGTCAGGTGTTGCGCCGACGCCTCCACCTCGGCACCCCAGCGGGCCGTCACCCGTACCGCATCGGCCGTCGACGCCACGTCGTGCACGCGCAGGCACCAGACGCCCTGCGCGGCGGCGAGCGCGGACACGGCGGTCGTCGCTGCGTCCCGCAGCGGTGCCGGACGGGGCTGTCCCGTCGCCGGGTCCGCCAGCAGCCGGCCCAGGAACGACTTGCGTGAAGCCCCCACGAGGACGGGCAGGCCAAGCGCCCGCACCTCGCCGAGGCGGCCCAGCAGCTCCCAGTTGTGCCCGGACTCCTTCGCGAAGCCCAGCCCGGGGTCGATGATCAGATGACCCGGCGGGATCCCCGCCTCCAGCGCGGCGTCGATCCTCAGCCGCAGTTCGTCGAGCACGTCGGTGACGACATCGCCGTAAACGGCGTTCGCCTGCATGCCCGCGGAGTGCCCGCGCCAGTGCATCGCGATGTAGGGCGTGCCGGCCCGGGCCATCAGCGGCAGCATCGCGGGGTCGGCGAGGCCTCCGGAGACGTCGTTGACCAGCCGCGCACCCGCGTCCAGCGCGCGGGCGGCGACCTCGGCCCGCATGGTGTCAGCGCTCACGACCGCGCCCGCCGCGGAGAGTTCCCGGACGACGGGCAGGACGCGTCGCAACTCCTCCTCCACTGGCGGGCGTCTCGCGCCGGGCCGCGTCGACTCGCCGCCCACGTCCACGATGTCCGCGCCCTGTCCGAGCAGCGCGAGCCCATGCGCGACGGCTGCTTCCGCGGCGAACGACAGGCCGCCGTCGGAGAACGAGTCCGGGGTGACGTTCACGACGCCCATGACCAGCGTCCTCCCGGGTCGCGGCAGCCCGTGCGGGTGGGGACCGGTGGTGACCTGAGCCATGGGGGTCACAGGAGGCCCGCTTCGGGACTGAAAAGTGCGGATCCTGCCCGTAGCGCGGATCCTGCCCGTAGCGCGGATCCTGCCCGTAGCGCGGATCCTGCCCGTAGCGCGGATCCCGCGCGTACTTGGGGAACGTTCATACGGCGGTCGTCTTCCGTTCGGCCGCCTCGACCACGTTGGCCAGCAGCATCGCCCGGGTCATGGGGCCCACGCCGCCAGGCATCGGCGCGAGCCAGCCGGCCACGGTCACGGCCTCCGGGTGCACATCACCGGCCAGACCCTCCTCGGTGCGGGTGATGCCGACATCCAGGACCACCGCGCCGGGGCGCAGCATGTCCTTGGTGATCAGTCCGGGCGACCCGGCCGCCGCTATGACGATGTTGGCCTCGCGGACATGCCAGGCGAGGCCCTTGGTGCCGGTGTGGCACAGGGTGACGGTCGCGTTCTCGGAGCGGCGGGTGAGGAGGAGGCCGAGGGGGCGTCCGACGGTGATGCCGCGGCCGATCACGCACACCCGGGCGCCCGCGAGGGGCACCTCATGGCGGCGGAGCAGTTCGACGATGCCGCGCGGGGTGCACGGCAGCGGGGCCTCGACGCCCAGGGTGAGCCGGCCGAGGTTGACGGGGTGCAGGCCGTCGGCGTCCTTGGCCGGGTCCATGCGCTCCAGTACGGCGCCCGCGTCCAGGTGGCGCGGGAGCGGGAGCTGGACGATGTAGCCGGTGCAGTCCGGGTCGGCGTTGAGCTCGTCGATCGTGTCCTCGACCTGCTGCTGGGAGGCATCGGCGGGCAGGTCCCGGCGGATGGAGGCGATGCCGACCTGGGCGCAGTCGCGGTGCTTGCCGGCGACGTAGGCACGGCTGCCCGGGTCGTCGCCGACCAGGACGGTGCCCAGGCCCGGCGGGCGGCCGGCCGTGGCGGTCAGCTTGGTCACGCGTTCGGCAAGTTCGCGGCGGATGTCGGCGGCGGTCGCCTTGCCGTCGAGCAGCTGTGCATTCACCGGCAGTGCTCCTCTTCCTTGGATTCCTTGGATTCCCTTGGATGCAGATGTGGAGCGGGGCCTGCCTCGATGTGCGTCGTCGCCCCGCCAGCGGCTGACATCCCACTGATATATGAGGAATCTGTCAAGGGGTCGCCATCGGGTGCGGCCGCTCCACCTCACCCCCTCTTGACCGTCGGCCGCCTGCCGTATAGCGTCACCGCACAACTGGTATATCAGTCGCGTGTCACTTGAGGGAGGTCCCCATGGCAGAGGTTCCGCAGCAGGCCAAATGCGTCGTGATCGGGTCCGGCATCGTCGGCAACAGCCTGGTCCACCACCTGGCCCGGCTCGGCTGGCGCGACATCGTGCAGCTCGACAAGGGCCCGCTGCCCAACCCCGGTGGCTCGACCGGCCACGCCTCCAACTTCATCTTCCCCGTCGACCACTCCCGCGAGATCACCGATCTGACGCTGGACTCGGTGCGGCAGTACAAGGAGCTGGGCGTCTTCACCGAGTCCGGCGGCTTCGAGATCGCGCGCACCGAGGAGCGCATGGAGGAGCTGCGCCGCCGGATGTCCAGCGCCAAGGCCTGGGGCATCGAGTCGGAGCTGGTCTCTCCCGCCTTCGTCAAGGAGAAGGTGCCGTTCATTGAGGAAGACCAGTTCATCGGCGCCTTCTGGACCCCGGGCGTCGGCGTCGTCGACTCCCTGCGCGCGGGCACGATCATGCGTGACGGCGCCATCGAGAGCGGCGCGCTGACCAGCGTGCCCAACGTCGAGGTGACCGCCCTGGACGTCGAGGACGGCCGGATCCGCCGGGTACGCACGAACAAGGGCGACATCGAGGCCGAGTACGTCGTCATCGCCTGTGGTGTGTGGAGCCCGAAGATCGGTGACATGGCCGGCGTCAGCATCCCGCTGACCCCCGCCGTCCACCAGATGATCTCCGTGGGCCCCTGCCCGCAGCTGTCCGGGCTGCCCGGCGAGATCAACTTCCCGATCGTCCGGGACATGGACACCTTCTGCTACGAGCGCCAGCACGGCGCGGACATGGAGGTGGGTTCCTACGCCCACCGGGCGATCCTGCACGAGCCGGAGGACATCCCCAGCATCGAGCAGTCCAAGCTCAGCCCCACCGAGATGCCGTTCACCTCCGACGACTTCGACCCGCAGCTGGAGCAGGCCTACGAGCTGATGCCCGAGCTGCTGGGTGCCGACGGCGCGGAGATGCGGTACGCGATCAACGGCCTGCTCTCGCTGACCTGCGACGGCGCCCCGATCCTCGGCGAGAGCCAGGTCAAGGGCCTGTGGACGGCAGCCGCGGTGTGGATCAAGGAGGGCCCGGGCGTCGGACGCGCGGTCGCGGAGTGGATGGTCCAGGGCCACAGCGAGATCGACATCTCGCACTGCGACATCGCCCGGTTCTACCCCCACCAGATGCGCCGCGAGCACACCCGGCTGCGCACCACCGAGTCGTTCATCAAGACCTACGGCATCGTCCACCCCGCCGAGCAGTACGAGTCCGACCGCGAGCAGCGGCTCTCCCCCATGAACGAGTCGCAGAAGAAGCTCGGTGCGGTCTTCTTCGAGGCCGTCGGCTGGGAGCGTCCGCAGTGGTACGGGTCCAACGCCGACCTCCTGGAGGTGTACGGCGACCGTGTGATGCCGCGCGAGCACGAGTGGGACGCGCGCTGGTGGAGCCCGATCGTCAACGCCGAGCACCTGCGGATGCGCGAGTCCGCGGGCGTCATCGACCTGACCGCCTTCGCGATCTTCGACATCACCGGTCCCGGCGCGCTGGACGCCGTGCAGCGCACCTGTGTCGCGCAGTGCGACGTGGCGGTCGGCAAGGTGATCTACACCCCGGTGCTGGACGGCAAGGGCGGCTTCCGCTCCGACCTCACCGTGATGCGCCTGGGTGAGGACCACTACCGGGTCGTCACCGGCGGCGCGCACGGCATGGCGGACAAGAAGTGGTTCGCCGACCAGCTCGGCGACGACGCGTCCCTGGTGGACCTCACCGACCAGGTCTCCACGATCGGGCTGTGGGGCCCGAAGGCCCGCGACATCCTCTCTCAGCTGACCGACGCGGACGTGTCCCACGAGGGCTTCGGCTTCCTCAGCTGCCGCGAGATCGACCTCGACGGCATCACCGTGCTGGCCTCCCGGATCTCCTACGTCGGCGAGCTCGGCTGGGAGCTGTACGTCTCCTTCGACCAGGCCGCCGCGGTGTGGGACAAGCTGCTCGCGACGGGTGCGCCCCTGGGTGCCCGCCCGGTCGGCATCGGCGTCTACGTGACCACGGGGCGGATCGAGAAGGCCTACCGGGCCTTCGGCCTCGAACTCGACGGCGAGCGCACCATCGTCGAGGCGGGCATGCAGCGGCCGAAGGTGAAGGGTGCCGACTTCATCGGCAAGGAGGCCTACCTGGCACAGCGCGCCAGTGAGCCCGCGGCGGTGCTGTGCACATTGGCTGTCGACGACCACACGTCGGCGTCCGGGGTGAAGCGGTACATGCTCGGCGGCGAGCCGATCCTGACCCGCTCCGGCGAGACGCTGACCGACGGGCACGGGCACCACCCGTACGTCACCACCGCCGGTTCGGCCCCCTCGCTGGGCAAGCACCTGCTGCTGGCGTACCTGCCGCCCGAGCAGGCGCGGATCGGCAACGAGCTCGCGGTCTCCTACATGGAGGAGCTCTACCCCGTGACCGTGATCGGCAACGACGCCACGCCCCCCTTCGACCCGGACAACGAGCGGATCCGCTGATGACGGTGCTGTCAGTGGCCGGCACCGCCGAGACCACGAGAGGTGAACGATGACGAACGTATTGGTCTGCATCAAGCGGGTCCCCGACTCCTCCGGTGAGGTCCTGCTCACCGACGACCAGCAGGGCGTCGACGGAAGGTACGTCGGCTTCACCGTGAGCAACCACGAGAGCTGTGCGGTCGAGCTGGCGGTCCAGACCGCCGAGGCGACCGGCGGTACGGTCACGCTGCTCACGGTCGGCCCGTCCGAGGCCACCGAGCAGCTGCGGGACACGCTGGCGCTCGGCTGCCACGCCGCCGTCCTGGTGGAGGCGGAGCCGACCCGGCTCGGCCCGGCCGACGTGGCCCGGGAGATCGCGCACGTCGTGCGTGAGAAAGAGGCCGCGGGCACGACGTACGACCTGATCCTGCTCGGCAACGACGCCGCCGACAGCGGCGACTTCCAGGTGGGCATCCGGCTGGCCCACGCGCTCGGCCGGCCCGTGGTCAACGGCGTGTCGACGGTCGAGGTGGCCGACGGCCATCTGACCGCCCGCGGTGACGGCCCCGACGGTGAGGAGACCTACTCGCCGCCGCTGCCCGCGGTCGCCACCGTGCTGGAGGGCGGGGTGGAGCCGCGCTACCCGACGCTGAGGGGCCGGATGGCTGCCAAGAAGGTCGAGATCGAGACCCGGCCCCTGTCGGCCGAGCCCGCCGGGGCGAGCCGGGTGCGGCTGCTGCTGCCCCCGCCGATGCCCTCGATGGTCGAGGTGCTGGGCGAGGGCCCGGAGGCGGCCGGTGCGGTCGCCGACCTGTTCGGAAAGCTGGGGGTGACCCGATGATTCTGGTGCTGGTAGAGACGGAGAACGGCGCCGCGAGCGAGATCTCCCTGGAGACGCTCGCCTTCGCCCGGGCACTGTCGGCCGAGGGCGGCGGCATCGCCATCCGCGCGGTCGTGGTCGGCGAGGTCGACAACCGCGACGCGCTGGCAGCCGAGCTGGGCACCCACGGCGCGGCGGAGGTCCACCACGCGGTGGGCGAGGCGTTCACGTCGTACGCCGGGGCCGCCTGGGCGGCGGCGCTGCAGGCGATCCGCGAGTCGACCCGCTCCGTCGTGGTCACCGCGGCGGGCTCGCCCCGGGGCAACGAGGTGCTGGCGCATCTGGCCGCCCGGCTCGATGTGCCCATGGCCGCCAACGCGACCGCCTTCCAGGGCCTGGCGCCGTTCGTGGTGACCCGGCAGGTGGTCGGCGGGGCGGCCATGGAGGAGATGACGCTCGGCCAGCGGCCCGCCATCTTCACCGTCGCCGGCCACTCGTGGGCCGTGTCGCCGGTGGAGGGCGCGTCGCCCGCCGCCTGGGTGGAGGTCACCCCCGAGGTCGCCGAGTCCGACCTCGTGGCGCGAGTCGTGTCGACCGGCACCAAGGAGGTCGACCACTCCGGCTCGCTGAAGTCCGCCAAGGTCGTCGTGGGTGCCGGACGCGGGGCCGGCGGAGCGGACGGCTTCGACGCGGTCGCCGAACTCGCCGAGCTGCTCGGCGGCGCGGTGGGTGTGTCCCGGGTGGTCACCTCGCTGGGCTGGCGTCCCCACCACGAGCAGGTCGGCCAGACCGGCTCCCGGATCAGCCCGGATCTGTACGTCCCGTGCGGGATCTCCGGTGCCATCCAGCACTGGGCGGGCTGCGCGTCGTCGAAGACGATCCTCGCGATCAACACCGATCCCGAGGCACCGATGATGACCAAGGCGAACTACTCTGTCGTCGGCGACATGCACGAGGTGCTTCCCGCGATCATCGAGGAGCTCAGGTCGCGTGGTGTGAGCGGCTGAGACGTGTGACCGGCGGTACGTCACCCGCGGGTGTGTTGTGGCTGGTCGCGCCCGCGCGGCGAAACCGCATAATGGCTGCCCCGCGCCCCGTACGGGGCGCGGGGCAGCCACCGCTGTCGGCGACATCCGGCGCCCTCTGGCGCCGCCCGGCCAGAAGACCGTCCCCGAGGAAACCCTGATGCAGATCTTCGCCCTGGTGGCGTCGCTGGCACTCACGCTGGCCGCCCTGTTCGTCCTGGTCCCAGCGGTCCGGAGCATGCTCCGGGTGATTCGGATGGGCCAGGCCGCGAGCCCGAGCCGCACCGACGATCCCGTCGCCCGTACGGTCACCATGCTCAAGGAGACCGTGCTGCACACCCGGATGCTCCAGTGGACCTGGGTCGGCGTCATGCACTGGTTCGTGTTCGCCGCGTTCCTGTTCCTGAGCACCGCGGTGGCGGGCGCCTACGTCCAGCTCTTCGACCCCGAGTGGGCCTGGCCGATCGTGGGCCACTGGTATCCCTTCGAATGGTTCAGCGAGTTCATCGGCGCGCTGAGCACGGTCGGGATCGTCTGGCTGATCGTTTACCGCCAGAAGCACCACCCCCGCACAGAGGGCCGCAAGAGCCGGTTCTTCGGCTCGACGTTCTGGCAGGCCTACTTCGTGGAGTTCCTGGCCCTGCTCGAAGGTGCGGCGATCCTGTTCATCCGGGGCGCGGAATACCACCTGTCCGATCACGATCACGCGACCCGCGGGCATTTCCCCCTCTCCTCCTGGATCGGTGAAGCGCTCTACCCCGCCGGCCATGGCGCCAACGAGAACCTCGTGTATTTCATCGCGTTCTTCAAGATCGCGTTGGCGATGGTCTGGCTGATCGTCATCGGCCGCAACCTGACGATGGGCATCGCCTGGCACCGGTTCACCGCCTGGTTCAACATCTGGTTCAAGCGTGAGTCCTCGGGCCGTACGGCGCTGGGCGCGGTCAAGCCGCTCGCCGTCGGGGGCAAGGCGATCACCCTGGAGGACATCGACGATCTGGACGAGGACGTCACGCTCGGCGTCGGAGCGATCGAGGACTTCTCCTGGAAGGGCCTCCTCGACTTCACCACCTGCACCGAGTGCGGTCGCTGCCAGTCGCAGTGTCCGGCCTGGAACACCCAGAAGCCGCTCTCGCCGAAGCTGCTGATGAAGGGCCTGCGTGAGCACACCTATCTCAAGGCCGCCGGCCTGGCCGGACACGTGGACCGGGCACTGATCGGCAAGGGCGACGCGGACTCGGAGTCCTACAACCCCGAGGGCGGTGACTACGTCGTCGACGCGGACGTGCTCTGGTCGTGCACGACGTGCGGCGCCTGCGTCGAGCAGTGCCCGGTCGACATCGAGCACGTCGATCACATCGTGGACATGCGCCGCTACCAGGTGCTGATCGAGTCGGACTTCCCCGCCGAACTCAATCAGGTCTTCAAGGGCCTTGAGAACAGGGGCAATCCCTGGAACATGGCGGCGAGCGCGCGCATGGACTGGGCCAAGGGTCTGCCGTTCGAGGTCAAGGAGGTCGGCAAGGACCTCGAATCGCTGGAGTCGGTCGACTGGCTGTTCTGGGTCGGCTGCGCGGGCGCCTACGAGGACCGGGCCAAGAAGACGACGCGTGCGGTCGCCGAGCTGCTGCACATGGCCGGCGTCTCCTTCGGCGTCCTCGGCAACCGCGAGACCTGCACCGGCGACTCGGCCCGCCGCTCCGGCAACGAGTTCGTCTACCAGGCGCTGGCCCAGGAGAACGTCGAGACCTTCAAGGAGTTCAAGGTCAAGAAGGTCGTCGCGACCTGCGCCCACTGCTTCAACACACTGAAGAACGAGTACAAATCCTTCGGCATCGAGCTTGAGGTCGTCCACCACACCCAGTTGCTCAACCGTCTGGTGCGTGAGGGCAGGCTGACGCCGGTCGCCCCCGAGCCAGGCACCAGCACGCGGTCGATCACCTATCACGACCCGTGCTACCTCGGTCGGCACAACCAGGTCTACAGCCCGCCTCGCGAGCTGCTGTCGGCGCTGCCGGGCGCCAAGGTCGTCGAGATGGAGCGCAACTCCGAGCGGTCCTTCTGCTGCGGGGCGGGCGGCGCCCGGATGTGGATGGAGGAGAGCCTCGGCGAGCGGATCAACATGAACCGCAGCACGGAGGCCGTCGGCACCGGGGCCGATCAGATCGTGGTGGGCTGCCCGTTCTGCCGGGTGATGCTCTCCGACGGCGTCACGGCGCTCCAGGCCCAGGACGAGGCCCGCGAGGAGGTCGAGGTCCTCGACGTCGCGCAGATGCTGCTCGCCTCGGTCAAGGGCGGCGAGGCCACGGTCAAGGCCGAGACGGCCCCCGCCACCGCACCCACCACCACGGCTCCTCCGGCGGCCACTCCTGCCGAGCCGACCGCCCCCAGCGCCGCGGGGCCGTCGTTGTTCGACGAGCCACCCACCGAGCCGACCCCGAAGCCACCCGCCAGCACCTCGCTGTTCGACCAGCCCACAGCTGAACCGGCCACTCCAGCAGGCTCACTCTACGACCAGCCCAAGGCCGAACCGGCCACCCCCGCCAGCTCACTCTTCGACCAGCCCGAAACCCAACCGGCCACCCCCGCCAGCTCACTCTTCGACCAGCCCGAAACCCAACCGGCGACCACAACCACCTCGCTCTTCGACGTCCCGGCCGACGAGGCACCAGCACCCACGCCCCCCGCACAAACCGCACCCTCAGGCTCCCTTTTCGACGTCGAGGAGGAACCGGAGCCCACGCCCGCCCCCGGCTCCCTCTTCGACGTCGAGGAGGCCGAGTCGGAGGAGCGTGAGGTCCCTCAGAAGCCGAAGGGCCTGTTCGACCTCTGATCGTTCGAGGGCCCGTAACCCACTTCGCCCTGCCGGCTTCTGGCCGGCAGGGCGAAACTGTTCTCAAGCGCGGTCAGAGCACGCCGCGGATCTCCCTCGCGAAGCCGGCGATGTGCTCATGGGTCAGCTGCTCGGCGCGGTCGGCGTCGCCGTCGGCGACGGCGTCGAGCAGGTCCGCGTGCTCGGTGATGTGGTGGGCGAAGTCGGGAAGCCGATCGATGACCAGGCACCAGATGCGGGTGGCCAGGTTGTCGTAGCGGATCAGCACATCCTCAAGATGTGGGTTGCCGGCCGCCTTGTAGATGAGCCGGTGCAGCGACATGTCCGTCCGCATCATCGCGGTACGGTCACCGTGCGGGCTCTCGCCGCCCCTCACCTCGTCGGCCTTGACGCGCAACGCGTCGCGCATGGCGCTGCTCGCGTGTACGGCGGCCCGCCGCGCGGCGAACGGCATGAGCTGCTCGCGGATGTCGGAGATCGCGCCGAGTTCGGTCACGTCGATGCCGGTGGCGAAGGTACCCCGGCGCGGGTACGACACCACGAGGTGGTCGGTCTCAAGCCGCTTGAGCGCCTCACGCACGGGTGTGCGTCCGACGCCGATCTCCGCGGCGAGCTGGTTGTCGTTGATGGGTTCGCCGGGCCGGATGTCGAGCATGACCAGCCGATCCTGAAGGCGCTCGTAGGCCAGGTCGGCCAATGAGACCGGCGCCTCGTCAGTCACGGGAGAGACCTCGGGGCTGCTCATCTTCCGGCCACCTCTTCCTTCACGCAGAACTGGCGGCACCAGCATCCTCTGCTCTGACATACTTCAAATATATCAGTAGCCGGAACACAAAGGGCCCGGCCGACCGCCGACGCCTTCCGTTCTGGTGGTTGTCGCAACACCCCAGTTCAGGGGATGCGTTGGACTTCGAGATCCGGAAGGTGCGGAGCCCTCAGGGCCGCAAGAAGCTCTCTGCTGAGCGAGCTGCGTACTTCCAGCTCATGCAGCAGGGCGTGAGCAACGAGGACGCGTGCCGGATCATCGGGGTGAACCCGAAGACCGGCAGGCGCTGGGGCAACGGACGTATACCGTCCGGCCGGAACAACGCGGCGCCACCGGTTCGTCCGGTGGCGCCGCCGTCCGCTTCCTCGTTGCGATACCTGAGCCAGGACGAGCGGATCTACATCGCCGACCGGATACGCGAGAAAGCGCCGGTCCGGGCCATCGCCGCCGAACTGGGCCGCGGCCCGTCCACCATCAGCCGCGAAATACGTCTTTCCGGCTCAGAGTTGCTGCCGGAGCAAGTCGCCGAGCACGGCCGCGAGTTCCGCAGGCCCGAACTCGGCGTGCGTTCAGGCGTTGAGCCGGTCCAGCAGGGCGCGGCGCCACTTCTCCGTCTCGGCGATCTGGTTGAAGGTGAACAGGTGCAGGCCCGCCACCCCGGCAGACGGCGCGGTCAGCGCCTCCTCGGTACGTGCCAGCAGCCTGTCGGGTGAGTACCCGCCGGGCGCCGCGAACCGCAGGAACCAGGAGGCGTGTTTCGTCAGGAAGCGCGTCGACTCGCCCACCCCGATCTTCGTCGCCATCGCCAGCAGCTTCGCCCGCTGCACGGGCCCGGCCACACCCACATGGACGGGCAGCACGACGTCCCGGCGCCGTATCCGAGCGATCCACTCCCCCAGCACCCGCGGGTCGAAGCAGAGGTTACTCACGATGTACGTGGCGTGCTCGCGCTTGTCCCACATCGCCTGGACGGTGATGTCGTCGTGGATGAGCGGATGGCTCTCGGGGTAGCCGGTGACGCCGACGCGGGCGAAGGGCCTGCCCAGTTCGCTCAGTCCGCGCAGCACCGGCAGCGCCCCGTCGTAGACGCCGGCCGGCGGGTCGGCGTCGCCGGCGGGGACGAACACGTCGTCCACGCCCGCCTCACGGAGCCGGCCCGCGACCTCCTTCAGGTGCACGTCGTCGCGGAGCAGCCGCGCGGGCACATGCGGGACGACGCGGTAGCCGTGCGCCGCGAGCCGGCCGGCCAGGTCGAGGGTCGGCTCCAGACCCTTGACCGGCGACGCCGTGACGGTGACGACGACATCGCGCGGGACATGGGCGAGGACCTTGTCCTCGGTCGCCTTCGCGGGCAACACCTCGTAGCGGACGCTGTCCAGCAGCGTCCGGAGTCCTGTGGCACCCACTGTCTACCTCGCCTGCTTCTGAGCGTCGGGGTGGCGGTGGTACGCGGCCTTCGACGGCACCGGCGGCTGCTTGTCGTGGACGACGTCGAAGTCGTGCTGCACAGAAGCCATGTTGCCCCGTCTCGCTCGCGCCGAAGGGATGTCAGACATGCTAGCGCTTGTAGCGTCATACGCACCAGGTTGCGGACAACGCAACTTCGGGTGCCTTCGTTTCGACCCGGTTACTTGCAGGTTTGTTGTTTACTGCGCGTATAGTTTCACTGTGAGCAACTACAGCCCTGATATGGAAACCACGAATTCACACGCCGGCGGCGTGCAGTCGGTGGACCGCGCCATCAGCGTCCTGGAGATCCTTGCTCAACGCGGCGAGGCGGGCGTGAGCGAAGTGGCGGCCGAGATCGACGTGCACAAGTCCACCGCCTTCCGTCTGCTCGGCGCCCTGGAGTCGCGCGGCCTGGTGGAACAGGCCGGGGAACGCGGCAAGTACCGGCTCGGCTTCGGGATCGTCCGGCTGGCCGGCGCCGTCACCGGCCGCTTCGACATCACCCAGCAGGGCCGCCCGGTCTGCGAAAGCCTCGCTGAGGAGCTGGGCGAGACCGTCAACATCGCCGTCATGCAGGAGCACTACGCGATCAACATGTACCAGGTGCGCGGCCCGGGGGCCATCAGTGCGTACAACTGGGTCGGTCAACTCACCCCCCTGCACGCCACGTCGAGCGGGAAAATCCTGCTGGCGTACCTGCCTGCCAAGGAGCGCGCGGCGCTGCTGGCCGAGACCGGCATGAAGAAGGTCACCCCGCGCACCATCACCGCCAAGACGAAGCTGGAGAAGAACCTCGCCGAGACGCTGGAGCGGGGCTACTCCATCACCATGGAGGAACTGGAGATCGGCCTGCACGCCATGGCCGCACCGGTCCGCAACCGGGACGGCGACGTCATCGCCGCTCTCAGCGCCTCCGGCCCCGCCTACCGGCTCACCGAGGAGCGCATGCACGAACTCTCCCCGCTGCTGCTCAAGGGCGCCGAGGAGATCAGTCACCGGATGGGCTACCTGGGCTGAGTCACGCCTGAGGGGTGCCCAGGCGCTCGTTCACCCAGTCGTGGAAGGCGCCGATGTGGTGCTCGCTGGGCACCAGCACGCCGCCCTTGGCGTACATCCTGGAGCTCATGCCGGGCTGGGTGCGCTCGCAGGCGTCGAAGTCCTGCTGATTGACGCGGTGGAAGAGTTCCACGGACCGGCTGACGTCCTTGCCGCTCTCGACGACGTGCGGGAGATAGAGCCAGTCGCACTCGACGATCGTGCGGTCCACAGCCACCGGGTACATCCGGTGGAAGATCACATGGTCGGGGACGAGGTTGATGAACACCTGGGGCCTGACGGTGATCGCGTAGTAGCGGCGGTCCTGGTCCTCGGCGACCCCGGGAATGCGGTCCAGGCCCTCGGAGCCGTCGACGGTGAAGCCCTGGACCTCCTCGCCGAACTCGGCACCGTGGCCGACGTAGTACTGAGCGGCGAAGCCGTCCGCGAACTCCGGGAGCACTTCGGTGAGTTCGGGGTGAATCGTGGCGCAGTGGTAGCACTCCATGAAGTTCTCGATGATGAGCTTCCAGTTCGCCTTCACGTCGTAGGTGATCCGCTTACCGACCGAGAGGCTCGCGATGTCGTAGTGCTCGATCGCCTCGGCGTCACCGAGGCGGCCGACGACGTCGCCGACGACGTCCTCCTCGAAGGGCGGCGGGTTCTCCGCCAGGCAGATCCAGACATAGCCGAGCCATTCGCGCACGGCCACGCTCACCAGGCCGTACTCGGTGCGGCCGATGTCGGGCATCTTGGTGAGGTTGGGCGCCGCGACCAGCTTGCCGTTCAGGTCGTACGTCCAGGCGTGGTAAGGGCATTGGAAGGCCCGTTTGACCTCGCCGGTCTCCTCCGTGCAGAGCTTGGCTCCGCGGTGCCGGCACACGTTGAAGTACGCACGGATGCTGTTGTCCCTCGCCCGGGTGACGAGGATGCTCTCGCGGCCCACGTCCACGGTACGGAAGGCACCGGGCTTCGCCAGTTCGGAGGCGCGCACGACGCAGAACCACATGGTCTCGAATATGTGCTCCTGCTCCTGGGCGAAGATCGCCGGATCCGTGTAGGAGGTGCCGGGGAGGGTGGCGATCAGGCTGTCCGGCAGGCGGGTCGAGGTCACGGTGCACTCCTCGGGAGAACGTCGGGGAGGGGTCATTCACGCGCCGGGGAGAGCGACTCCGGACGGTGTTGTGCGGTGTTGTGTATGGTGCAACGCTGCGCATTATGTGAAACCGCAGCATGGAATGCCGCCGGGGCGGTGTCAAGATGTGGCGGCGAGTTGCTTGCGCCAGCGCATGAACAGCCGCGGCTGGTTCATCCCCAGCACGGCGACCGGGTTCCCGGCTCGCCGGTAGACGGCCAGGACGTTGCGGTCGTCCGCGGCGCCGTCCTCGATGGTCACGCTGTCCGCGCCGGTCGCGTGACCGGCGAACTGGATCTTCACCCCGTACTGGTCGGACCAGAAGTACGGCGGCCGGGGCACGCCCGGTTCCACGGCGCCGCCCGCCAGCAGCGTGGCGATCGCGGCCTCCGGGCGCTCGCGCGCGCCGGTCCAGTGCTCGACGCGGCGATGGTGCCCGGCCCGGGGGTCGTACCAGCTGGCGCAGTCGCCGACCGCGACCACGCCGGCCAGGCTGGTGCGGCCGTCGGCGCCGCACTTGACGCCGTTGTCGAGCACCACGCCCGAACCTTCCAGCCACTCGACGCACGGACGGGCGCCCACACCGACCACCACGATGTCGGCCGGAATGCTGCGGCCGTCCTCAAGCAGGACGGCGTCCACTTGCCGCTCTCCGCTCAGCCCTTTGACGCCCACACCGCACAGCAGCCGTACGCCGTGGTCCGCGTGCAGGGCGGAGACGACGGCGCCCATGGTCTCGCCGAGCGGTCCGGCGAGCGGTGTCGGGGCGGCCTCGATCACCGTCACCTCAAGACCCAGGGCGTACGCGGTGGAGGCGACCTCGGCGCCGATGAAGCCTCCGCCGATCACCACCAGCCGTCCGCCGCGGACCAGTTCGTCGCGCAGGGCGCGGGCGTCGTCCAGGGTGCGCAGGGTGTGGACTCCGGCGAGGCCTTCGGAGCCGGGAAAGGTGCGGGCCGCGGCGCCGGTCGCGATGACGAAGCCGTCGGCGTGCACCTCCCGTCCGTCCGCGAGCCGGACGGCACGTGCCGTGTGGTCGAGTCCGGTCGCCCGGACACCGAGCAGCCACTCGGCGCTCAGGTCCTCGCCGTCCGCCTCCAGCGTGAGGTCCTCCTCGCCGAGGGTTCCGGCGAGAAACTCCTTGGACAACGGGGGCCTGTCATACGGCCGGTGGAGTTCGTCGCCGATGACGACCAGCCGCCCGTCGTAGCCCTGCTTGCGCAGTGAGCGTGCCGCCGACAGGCCGGCCAGCGAGGCGCCGACCACGGCGACGGTCCTCACGTGCCGGCCCCGGCGAGCTTGCGCGCGACGCAGTGCGGCAGGTTGGGAGCGGCCGTGGACAGCTTGACGTAGATCATGCCGTCCTCGACGACGACCTGGTGGGTCCGGACGGGGAGCTTGGCCGGCGGGGCGTCGACCTCGCCGGTCTTCAGGTTGAACTTAGAAGCGTGCAGCGGGCACTCCACCCAGCAGTCCTCCACCCAGCCGTCGGCGAGCGAGGCGTCCTGGTGGGTGCATGTGTCGTCCAGGGCGAAGAGTTCACCGTCCTCGGTGTGGAACACCGAGACCGGCGGGTCGGTCTCAAGCCGGAAGGCCTCTCCTCGCGGAAGGTCCGCCAGAGGGCACGCGGGAATCATCATGACCACCTCGGTGCGTATAGCGAAACGGATTGCGATTGACGCAACGCCAGTCTGCGGGCCGCTCCGAACCGTTGTCAAGGCATCACAAGGCACGGTTCACGCCGTTTGGCCGCGCGTTCTCCGGGCACCCCAAAGCGCCCGCACCACCTGCGGAAACAGGCGGAACGGGCGCCACGCGAAAGGCCCTGTCGGGGGCGGTCAGAAACCGCGGTCGATCCATTCCTGGAGGTGCGGGGCCTCCGCGGCGACGGTGGTCGTCTCCCCGTGCCCGGTGTGCACGACGGTGTCCCCCGGCAGCGTCAGCAGCCGGTCCCGGATCGAGTCGACGATGGTCGGGAAATGGCTGTACGACCTTCCGGTCGCCCCCGGCCCGCCGGCGAACAGCGTGTCGCCGCTGAAGAGGGCCGTCAGGGCCGGCGCGTACAGGCAGACCGCGCCGGGCGCATGGCCCGGTGTGTGCAGCACGGTCAGTTCGACGCCGGCCACCGTCAGGCCCTGGCCGTCGGCCAGTTCCGCGTCCGGCGCCCGCTCGGGGTGGGTCTGCTTCCACAGCGGCAGGTCGTCCGGATGGAGCAGGACCGGGGCACCCGTGCGCGCGGCGAGCTCGGGCGCGGCGTCGATGTGGTCGTTGTGCGCGTGCGTGCACACGATGGCCCGCAGGGTGCGCCCGCCGACGGCCCGCTCGATCGCCTCGGCGTCATGCGCGGCGTCGATGACGATCGCCTCGGTGTCGTCGCCGACGATCCACACGTTGTTGTCGACGTCCCAGGTGCCGCCGTCCAGCGAGAACGTGCCCGACGTGACGAGGTGTTCGATGCGGGCGGCCATCAGAGGACCACCACCGAGCGCAGTACGTCGCCGTGGTGCATCCGCTCGAAGGCCTTCTCGACCTCGTCCAGCGCGATGGTCTCCGTGACGAAGGCGTCCAGGTCCAGCCGGCCCTGCTGATAGAGGTCGATGAGCATCGGGAAGTCGCGCGACGGCAGGCAGTCGCCGTACCAGGAGGACTTCAGGGCGCCGCCGCGTCCGAAGACGTCCAGCAGCGGCAGTTCGAGCTTCATCTCGGGGGTGGGCACGCCG
>NZ_WJBG01000015.1 GCF_009709555.1 Streptomyces blattellae
GACGTCGTACCCGCCGTCCCTGAGCGGTGACTTGAAGAACGGCGGCAGCCACAGGCAGTCCACGCCCAGCCACTGCAGATAGTCCAGCTTGGCGGTCAGGCCGCGGAGGTCCCCCACGCCGTCGCCGTTGCTGTCGTGGAAGGAGCGGACGAGGACTTCGTAGAAGACGGCTCGCTTGAACCACTCCGGGTCCCGGTCCTTGGCGGGCGTGTCCTCGAAGGTGTCCGGGACGGGCTGGTTGACGGTCATGACGCGGCCGACCCTCCGTTCTGCGGTGAGACGGGCGCTCGCTGCACGTGGAGCACGTGTGCGGGAGCCCGGCCGGGCTCCAGACGGACGTAGTTGGTCCTGCCCCAGTGATAGGTCTCGCCGGTGAGTTCGTCGCGCACCGGCACCGACTCGTGCCGGTCCAGGCCGAGTCGCGGCATGTCCAACGAGACCGTGGCCTCCTGGGCGTGGTGCGGGTCGAGGTTGGCGACCACGATGACCGTGTCGTCGCCCGTGCGTTTGCTGTACGCGATGAGGGCGTCGTTGTCGGTCTCGTGGAAGGCGAGGTTCCTGAGCCTTCGCAGTGCGGGGTGGCGTCGCCGGATGGTGTTGAGCCGGGTGATCAGCGGGGTGATGGTGGCCCCCGCGCGTTCGGCTGCTTCC
>NZ_WJBG01000016.1 GCF_009709555.1 Streptomyces blattellae
GTCAGAGGGCTGTCACGAGCGGCTTCTGCCCGCCCGCCCCTCGAACGAGTGGCCCCGACAGCGAGGGCACATCTGTATGGGGAAGCCCCCGATCGTGATGACCGCACAGGCAGAGACCTGGGACCGCGACCTGGATGACCTCTTCACTACCATCGGACACCGCTTCGGCCGTGTCGAACCCCGCCGCCGGATGCGGGACTACGTGCGCGGGCTGCTCGCACCGGTGGGCCGCAAGAACAGCTGGGTGCGCCACGAGGCGCCATGTGACCGAGTGGAGGTGCGAGACCTCTACCGCCGGGCCG
>NZ_WJBG01000017.1 GCF_009709555.1 Streptomyces blattellae
ATCGTCAGATCGCAGAGATCACCGGGCCCCACCGCAGGTCAGCACCACCCGTGAATGGACACCCTGGAAGTCGTTGGTTGCTTCGATCTCCATTGAGGCGCCGCAACTTTTGACCTTTACCGGCTCATCCGATTGCGCATCGGTACCGCTGCTCTCGTCTTCCTGGCTTCCGCAACCGGCCATGGCAAGTACAGTCAGCAGAGCCAACCCCGGCATGCGGATACGTGCCCTCTTCGCTCTGTTCACGTCGTTCATTCCTCATAGGCAGGAATCCGCTGCCCCCGGCTCTCAGCGATGTTCAGTACGTCCGTCAGGCTTTCGATCAGACGGCTTGCGATCCAGCGCAGCTCATCTGCCGTGAGTGTGGCCTCTTCTGTGACCATCGGTCGCGCCAGTCCGACAATGACCGTGGCTGATTCGATCTGTTGACTCTC
Organism: Streptomyces blattellae; assembly: GCF_009709555.1. Lineage (GTDB taxonomy): Bacteria > Actinomycetota > Actinomycetes > Streptomycetales > Streptomycetaceae > Streptomyces > Streptomyces blattellae. The sequence continues at coordinate 435 of NZ_WJBG01000017.1, forward strand.
GATGGTGTCGGCCAGCATGGACAGGGGCGTACGCGTGCCGTCCGTGATCAGGTGCGCGGACTTCCCCTCTGGCCCCTTCCAGGGCAACAGCCGGACATGGCTTGGTCGGCTCACTGCGCTTGCGCGGTCGTTCACTGTCCTCAGCTCCTCATAGCCGGTGTGAGCTGAGCTTATGCGCTTACGCGTAAGCGCGGTAGCAGAGTTGCGCGATAGCGCACAGGCTGACCGTATGGCTGATCTTGACCGTTCCCGGAACCTCTGGCCCCAGATTGCCGATGATCTGCGTCGCCGGTTGCGCGCTGGAGAGTGGACACCTGGTGAGCGCTTCCCTGGGACGGTCGCACTGGCAGCGGAGTACGGGACGGCACAGGCGACCACACAGAAAGCCGTGATGGCGTCCCTTGTCGTGGTGTAGCCGATCACGGTTAGGGAGTGCGCCGGGGGCGTGTGTCG
>NZ_WJBG01000018.1 GCF_009709555.1 Streptomyces blattellae
AGTCCCACCGGCCAGGTTCGTGACCTGGGATTTTGCCGACGGCGGTGGGACTTACGCAACAATCACCCAGGTCCGAGCCGTACACCGCTCCTTGGACACGGCTGGGCACACTGCGGGGCCGGACCAGAATCCCCGCCGAGTGGTGATGCTTTTGTGAGTGCGGGGACCTCCATTGCACAGGCAACCATGTGTTGATAGGGATGGAGGAGAGTTACGGAACAGACGGGGAAGGGTCTGCTGTGGCAGCCCGATGGGGGAGGCGAGTTCGGTATGAAGTTCGACATGGGTGCGCAGACGCTGCAGAA
>NZ_WJBG01000019.1 GCF_009709555.1 Streptomyces blattellae
CGCCCCGCGCGAGACGGTGCCCTCGCGGACCCCGGCCGCGCGGGCGACGAGCCTGATCCCGCCATGGCCCAGCGACCGCGCCTCCGCTCCTATGGCCAAACGGCGCTGACGCTCGTCCAAGTGCGGAAACAGCGCCTGGAACTTCCCAGCCAGAGCCGCCTCAATCCCCTCCAGTCTCCCCATACCACGACAACGAGGACCAAGACCCGAAGCCACGGCTTGTTTCCCGGCAAGCCCT
>NZ_WJBG01000020.1 GCF_009709555.1 Streptomyces blattellae
CCTGCTCGTTGACGGCTACAGCATCTCTCTGTTCATCCGCCGCGTCGCCGAGGTCTACTCCGCACAGCAGGCCGGCGACCCGGTCCCGGACAGCTGGTTCGGCACCCTGAAAAGCATCACAAACACCAACAAGCACAACGATTCCAGCGCCGAAGTAGACGTCACGTACTGGAGCAGTGTCCTCGGGGTCGAGAACACCAGCCAGGCGGAGGACTTGTCGGGAGTCTTCGTATCCTCAAGCCAACCAGTTGTCGTCCCGATACCCGACGACACCTACTCGAAGGTT
>NZ_WJBG01000021.1 GCF_009709555.1 Streptomyces blattellae
AGCGTGACTTCGTGCCGGTGGAGTCGCGCTGACGCTTGCTGGTGAGGGGCGCTGGTGGTCCGGCGCCCCGTCACTGGGCCCTGCTCTGTGGTTGCGGGTGCTGGTGTGGTGGGTGTGCTGGCTGCGGGGGCTGTGGCCGGGGGTCCGGGGGTTGTCCCCCGGGTCAGCGCGGCCACGGGCGTCGTCGAGCGCGACTTCGTGCCGGTGGAGTCGCGCTGACGCTTGCTGGTGAGGGGCGCTGGTGGTCCGGTGCCC
>NZ_WJBG01000022.1 GCF_009709555.1 Streptomyces blattellae
GGCAGCGGCAGCAGCAGCGGGGCCTCCTGGGCGAAGTCCTGGCCGATGGTGCGAATCCGCATCCCGATCCGCCGTGCCTCCTCCGCCCTCTCAAACTCCGCGAAGCGGGCGTTGAGCTCATCCAGGGAGTCGACCCGCGGCACCGGCGTCAAGTAATTGCGACGCCAGTAACCGACCTGGCCCTCCACGCCTCCCTTCTCATGGGCGCCGCGAAGTCCCGGCTCGCAGTAGAACGGCGTGATGCCGAACCGCTGGCGAAAGTCCCTCCAGCGCGGATGCTCCTCTCGCGACCGGCTCTTGCGGATCACCCTCGACACGGCCGGGGAGAGATTGTCATAGCGGATCTGGCCGCCCGGAACCCCGCCCAGCGTGCGAAACGCGTGGACGTGTCCTTCCAGGAATGCCTCCTGGCCGCAGGAAACCGTGATGCGGTGCACCGCCTTGCCCGAGTAAGCCAGCCGGAATGCGAACACGAAGCACTTGGTGCGCTCACCGGCCAGATCGACCCATGCCTCACCGAAGTCGACCTCGGCATCCATGCCCGGCTGGTTGTGCCGGATCACGAATCCCGCCGAGGGCGCCGCTCCGGCCGCCTCCGCTATCTCCTGACGGCGCCGACTCACGTAGTCCCACACC
>NZ_WJBG01000023.1 GCF_009709555.1 Streptomyces blattellae
CCTTCTGGAGTACAAGGCCGCCTGGTACGGGCGGGAAGTGATCGCGGTGGACCGCTTCTTCCCTTCGTCCAGGCTGTGCTCCACCTGCGGCACCTTGCAGGAGAAGATGCCGCTGCACGTCCGTACCTGGACATGCGACTGCGGAACGACCCACGACCGGGACGTGAACGCGGCGAAGAACCTGCTGGCCGCCGGACGGGCGGTTTCGGCCTGTGGAGCTGGTGTAAGACCTCAA
>NZ_WJBG01000001.1 GCF_009709555.1 Streptomyces blattellae
CGCCGGACGACGGCGGGAGGTCGTGCCCGGCGATGCTTGATGGATGGCGGGGTCCGTGCCTGACGATGCCGGACGGGTGGCGGGGTGGTGTGTGAGGGTGCCGGGCGGGTGGCGGGGTGGTGTGTGAGGGTGCCGGGCGGGTGGCGGGGGCGTGCCTGAGGACGCCGGACGACGGCGGGAGGTCGTGCCCGGCGATGCTTGATGGATGGCGGGGTCCGTGCCT
>NZ_WJBG01000024.1 GCF_009709555.1 Streptomyces blattellae
TCTCCGCACTTACTCGTCCACGTGGAGGCCACGTGTCTGACGGTCGTTCGCTGTCCGGGCTGAGCGTGGTTGAGCTTGAACACCTCGCGGCAGGTCCCGTCTGCGGTCGGATGTTCGCCGGCGTGGCATGACCGGCGCTCTGCTCCGCCGGTGCCCGCACGCCCCTGTCCATCGCGTCCAGGAACGCGGCCCATGCAGGCTTCCAGCCCCGTCCTTGAGTCGAAAGAGATTGGCAACACCATGACCGACACCCGCATCCTGCTCCGCAACGGCCACGTCATCGACACCGAGCCCGAGCCGGTCGTCCATCCCCATACGGACGTTCTGATCGAGGACGGCCGGATCAGTGCCGTAGGTCCCGGCCTGCCGGCGGAGGGCGCCACCGTCATCGACGCCACCGACCGGGTGGTGCTGCCCGGGTTCGTCGACACCCACCGGCACGTGTGGCAGTCGGCGCTGCGTACCGCGGCCGTGGACATGGACCTGATGGGTTACCTCGGCGTCATGGGGCAGCTCGGCGCGCGGCTGGGGCCGCAGGACATCCACGCGGCGACCCTGGCCGGC
>NZ_WJBG01000025.1 GCF_009709555.1 Streptomyces blattellae
GGTTCGAGCGAAGCCGAGAACTTGGGGGAGCGACCAGCCACGACGGAGCCGCAGACGGCCGACCACCGTCACGGCCCCGTGCCGGAGCCGCAGATCGCCGCAGCCAGCGCGGCGTCAGAGCAGCCCCGCCGCCGCGAGACGCTTCCCCACCCGCTCCACCTCGTCCTCCGACAGCGGTACCTGGGGCTCCGCGGTGGCCGGGCAGTCGATGATGCCGCGCAGATGGAGCGCGGCCTTGAAGGCGCCGAGGGCCGACGAGCCGCCGCCCATCCGGGCCGGGTCGCCGGCGCCCACGATGCCGAACAGGGCGCACAGCCGTTCCTGTTCGGCGCGGGCCCGTTCCCAGTCGCCCGCGCGGGCCAGCCGGGTGAGGCGGACGTATCCGTGCGGGTCGACGTTGGCGAGGCCGGGCACGGCCCCGTCTGCGCCCAGCGCGAGCGCCGCGTCGACGGTCACCTCGGAGCCGGTCAGCACGCTGAAGCCGGTGATGCCGGGGTCGGTGCGGGCGCCGGTCACGACGGTGCGGAAGGCGCCCAGGTCGCCGCTGGAGTCCTTCAGCCCGGCCAGCACTCCGTCGGCGGCGAGTTCCAGGACCAGGTCGGCGGGGAGTTTGGTGTGGACGGCCACCGGGAGGTCGTACGCCACGACGGGCACGGGGGAGACGGCGGCGATCCGCCGGTAGTGGCGGGCGATCTCGGCGCGGTGGGTGCGCGTGTAGAAGGGTGCCGTCACGACGACCGCGTCCGCGCCCGCCGCCGTCACCTCCGCCACATGGTCCAGCACCCGCGGTGTCGTCATGTCGATCGCACCGGCCAGCAGCGGCAGCCGCCCGGCTGTATGCCCCGCCACGTGCCCCGCCACCGACTCCACGACCAGCCTGCGCTGCCCGTCCGTCAGGAACGCGGCCTCCGAGGACGACCCGAGCACGAACAGCCCGTCCACCCCGCCGTCGATGAGATGGTCGACCAGCCTGAGCAGCGAGGCCACGTCCACCTCGCGGTCCGGCGTCAGGGGCGTGCAGACGGGCGGGACGACTCCGGTCAGCGGCGTGGGGAAGTTCATGTCGGCTCCTGGTGCTCATCCGGTACGGCCGCCTGACTCACCAGGTCGCGGGTCGGTCGGCCCTCCTCCACTGGATGGTGACACCGGAACCGGTGCACAGGAGTGGACGCAACGGAAAAATCGGGCATCGTGTCGGCGCACTCCCCGTCCGCCTTCCAGCAGCGGGTGCGGAAAGGGCACCCGCTCGGCGGGCGGGTCGCCGACGGCACCGGCCCGACCAGCGGAATCGGGTCGATCGGGTGCAGCAGGCCGGGGGTCGCCGAGAACAGGGCACGGGTGTACGGGTGCCGGGAACCCTCCGTCACCCGGTCGGCCGGAGCCTCCTCCACGATCCGGCCCAGGTACATCGTGATCACGCGGTCGCTCATCCGCCGTACCGTCTGGATGTCGTGCGAGACGAAGACCAGCGCGAGACCCAGCCGCTCCTTCAGGTCGAGCAGCAGATTCAGGATCTGGGCGCGCACCGAGACGTCGAGCGCGCTGGTCGGCTCGTCCGCGATCACGAGATCGGGGTCGAGGGCCAGGGCCCGCGCGATGGCGACGCGCTGGCGCTGGCCGCCGGAGAGCTGGCCGGGAAGCGCGGCGGCCAGCGCCTTCGGCAGGCCGACCAGGGACATCAACTCCCGTACCCGGGCGTCCCGTTCCCGCGCGGTGCCCTGCCGGTGCACGTCCATCGGGTCCCGCAGGATCTGCCGGACCGTCAGGCGCCGGTTCAGTGCGGTGGACGGGTCCTGGAAGATCATGCCGGTGGAGCGGCCGACGGCCGCCCGGCGTTCGGCGGGCGCCATGCTCCACAGGTCGCGGCCCCGGAAGGACACCGTGCCGGACGTCGGCCGCTCCACACCCACCAGCACCTTCGCCAGCGTCGACTTGCCGCACCCGGACTCGCCGACGACGCCGACCGTCTCGCCGGGCGCGATGGCGAGGTCGGCGCCGGTCAGGGCGTACACCTGGTCCCGGGTGAACAGGCCGCCGCTGCGGGCCCGGTGGACGACATGTGCGTCGGACAGTTCGACGAGCGCGCTCACCGGGCGACCTCCACGTCCATCAGGTCGACGGCCGGATGGTGGCAGGCCGCCGTATGGGTGCGGGTACCCGCCGGCACGGGCGCAGTCGTCCGGCAGATCTCGCTCGCCCGCGGACAGCGGTCGGCGAAGCGGCAGCCTGCCGGGAAGCCCGCGGGGGCCGGTACGGCCCCCTTGACCTGCGTCATCCGCTCGGCCGCCGACTCCAGGGACAGCACGCTGCCGAGCAGCCCGCGCGTGTAGTGGTGCGCCGGTGCCTCCACCAGGTCGGCGGTCACGCCCGTCTCCACGATCTGCCCGCCGTACATCACCACCACCCGGTCGGTGACCTCGGTGACCAGTGCGAGGTCGTGCGAGACGAGGATCAGCGCGAAGCCCAGCTCCTCGCGCAGCCGGAGCAGCAGCTCCATGATCTGCGCCTGCACGGTCACGTCCAGCGCGGTCGTCGGCTCGTCGGCGACGATCAGCTTCGGGTCGCGGGACAGCGCCATGGCGATCAGCACGCGCTGGCGCTGGCCGCCGGAGAGTTCGTGCGGATAGCTGCGCAGGGTGCGGTCGGGGTCGAGGCCGACCATCGTCAGCAGTTCCCCGGGGGTACGGCGCCCGCCGCGTCGTACGACCTGTCTGAGCTGGGCGCGGATCGTCATCGCCGGGTTCAGGGACGACAGCGCGTCCTGGTAGATCATCGCCATCTCGTGGCCGAGCAGCCTGCGCCGGACCCGCATCGGCTCGGCCAGCAGGTCCCGCTGACGGAAGCGGACCTGCCCCCGCACCCGGGCCCCCTTCGGCTGAAGGCCCATCACCGTCAGCGCGGTCAGCGACTTGCCGCAGCCCGACTCGCCGACCAGGCCGAGCACTTCACCGGGCCGCACCTCGAAGCTGATCCCGTCGACGATGTCCACGCCCTGATGCCGGGCCTCGAATCCGATGGCCAGGTTCTCCACGGCCAGCACCGGCTGGGCGCCGCCGGGCAGCGGACGGGCCCGCGCCCGCAGCCGCGCCGCCGCCTGCGTCAGCCCCGGCAGCCGTACGATCTCCCCGTTGCCCGGCTCCGGCACCTCAAGCCGGTCGTCCTCGTCGCGGACCTCCACGTCCCGCGCCGACGGTGCCGCCCACGCGTCCGAGACGCCCTCGGACAGGACGTTCAGCGACAGCACGGTCACCAGCATCAGCAGCCCGGGGAAGAGGGTCGCCCACCAGCCGCCGGTCAGCACCATGTTCTTGCCGTCCGCGATGACACTGCCCCAGGACGGGTCCGGCGGCCGTACGCCCGCGCCGATGAAGGACAGCGACGCCTCGAAGACGATGGCCTCGGCGACCTGGACGGTGCAGAACACCAGGACGGGGGCGGCACAGTTGATGGCCACGTGCCGCCAGACGATGTGCGGGGTGCGGGCGCCGATCACCCGCTCGGCCGTCACATAGTCCTCCCCGTACTGATCGAGGACATTGGCCCGTACGACCCGTGCCACCGGCGGCGTGAACAGGAACGCGATCGCGCAGATCAGGACCGTGATGCCGCCGCCGAACACCGCGACCAGCACGGCGGCCAGCGCGATCCCCGGGAACGCCATCACCACGTCCAGGCAGCGCATCAGCGTCTCGTCGACGGCCTTGCGGGAGGTCGCCGCCACCGCTCCGACGAGCGCGCCCACGACGAGCGCGAGCCCGGTCGCCCCGAGCCCGATCGCGAGGGACCAGCGGGCGCCGTACATCAGCCGGCTCATGAGGTCCCGGCCGAGGCTGTCCTGGCCCATCCAGTGCCCGGCGGACGGATGCCCGGTGCCGTCGACGGGCGGCTGCTGGCCGAGCGGGTCGTCCGGCGCGAGCAGCGGGGCGAACAGCGCCACCAGGACCACGACGGCCAGGAAGCAGACGGCGATCTTCGACAGCGGCGGCAGCCGGCGCCAGCCGCGCAGCCGGACGCCGGGCCGGGCGGAAGCCCTCGTACTGGACGTACTCGGGCTTTCGCCCGGTGCGGCGAAGGGGGTCCCCCCGTCCGAGCCGGGCGAAGCCGGTTCGGGGACGGGGGAGCGTGCCGGGCGCCGCCAGGCAGGCGGGACTTTCGCCACACGCCCCAGGGCCGCGGTGAGGCTCTTGCGCGTGAACATCAGGCTTCCCTCAGTCGCGGGTTGACCAGCAGGTAGAGGATGTCGATCACGAGGTTGACGACGACGAAGCCGGTCGCGGTCGTCAGGACGACGCCCTGGACGACGGCCGGGTCGCCGTTCTTCACCGCGTCGATCATCAGCTTGCCCATGCCGGGCAGCGAGAAGATCGTCTCGATGACCACCGCGCCGCCGAGCAGATAGCCGACGCGCAGGCCCAGCACGGTGAGCGGGTTGATCAGCGCGTTCCTGAGCACGTTCCGGCCGACCACGACGCGCGGCGGCAGACCGCTGCCGATCGCCGTGCGGACGTAGTCCTTGTCCAGCTCCTCCACCACGGACGCCCGGACGACGCGGGTGAGCCCGGCCGCCACCGGCAGGGACAGCGCGAGCGCCGGGAGCGTCATCGTCTTCAGCCAGCCGGTGAACGAGTCCGCCGGGTTGATGTAGCCGCCGGCCGGGAACCAGCCCAGGTCGACCGCCAGGTACTGGATCATCAGCAGCGCCAGCCAGAAGCCGGGCGCCGCGACGCCGGTCAGCGACACGACCCGGACGATCTGGTCCGGCAGCCGGTCCCGGTGGATCGCCGCCGTCACCCCGCCGGCCAGCGACAGCACCACCGCGATGCCCAGCCCGAGGAAGGTCAGCTGGAGGGTGAGCGGCAGCGCGGTCGCGACCTGGTCGATCACCGGCGCCCGGGTCAGCGCGCTGGTGCCCAGGTCCCCGTGGAGCAGGGCGCCCACGAAGTCGACGTAGCGCACCGGGAGCGGGTCGAGCAGACCGTTCTCCTCGCGGAACGCGTGCAGTTGGCCGGGCGTCGGATTGGCGCCCTGGAAGAACGCGGACGCCGGGTCGACGTCCGAGAACCGCATCACCAGGAACACGAACAGCACGATGCCGAGCATCAGCGGCACGAGCAGGGCGACACGGCGGGCCAGGATCCTGGCGATGGCGACCACGGACCAACTCCCGTACGACGTCGTTGACTAAGGCGTGTTGAACATGGGGTGACCAGTGCCGGGGCACTATGCCGGGGCGCTAGACCCACTTGGCTTGGAGGAGGTTGATTCCGGGGTACGGCTGTGCCCTTGTCCCGGCGAGTTCGGTGGGGTCCCAGGCGGTCATCAGCTCGTTGTGGACGACCGGGTAGAGCACGGCCTGTTCGGCGACGACGTCGATGTAGTCCTGGATCATCGTCTTCTTCTTGTCCGGGTCGGGCTCCCGGGTCGCGGCGCCCATGTCCTTGAAGAGCCGCTTGGCGACGGCGTTGCCGGACCAGCGCGTGTACCCCATCCACAGGTTGGCGGGCCCGTAGTTGTAGTGCATGATCAGGTCGGCGTCGAGGCCGAACTGGTTGGGGTTCGAGGCGGCGGCGACGACCTGGTAGTCCTGCTTCTGGTCCAGCTTGGTGAAGACGGCCGTGGTCTCCTGCGGGGACAGCGTCGTCCGCACGCCGATCGCGTCCCAGGACGCCTTGATGGTCGGCAGGCAGTCGACGATCCAACTCAGGTTCACCGCAAGGATGTCGACCTTCAGCCCGCTGACCCCGGCCTGCTTCAGCAGCGCCTTCGCCTTCGCGGGGTCGTAGTCGTAGACCGTCTTCGCGCGCCGGTAGCCCGGGTTGCCCTCGTCGAGGAAGGACGACGACGGCCTGCCGTGCCCCTTCAGCGCCACCTCGACCATCGTCTCCGTGTCGATGGCGTAGTGCAGCGCCTGCCGTACCCGTACGTCGTCGAAGGGCCTGTGCCTGGTGTTGAACATCAGGAACAGGTTGTTCATCCCGGCCCCGCCGGCGACCGTGAGCCCACCGCTCCTGAGCCGCCCGATGTTGGCGTACGGGATGTTGTCGGCGATCTGCGCCCCCGCGCTGGCACCCGAGATCCGGGCGACGCGCGGGGCGGCGTCCACGATCGTCAGCCAGTTCATCCGCTGGAAGGCGGCCCTGCGCGGGCCGTTGTAGCCGTCGTACGCCTCGAAGGTGGTGTTCGACTTCGGGTGGTGCGCGGTCTGCCGGTACGGTCCCGAGCCGACCGCCTTCCCTCTGATCGCGTCGTCGAAGGCGCCGGGCTGCGAGAACACGTGCTTCGGCATGATCTTGGCGAGGGTGAGCCGCGAAATCCCTTCCGGGAAGGGGAACTTGAGCACCAGCTCGACGTTCCGCGCGTCGACCTTGCGGACTTGCCTCAGCCAGCCCGCGAAGAACCCCTTGGCGAGGGTCTGCGTCTTCGGGTCGAGGATCCGGTCGAAGACGAACACCACGTCGTCGGCGGTGACCGGCTTCCCGTCGTGGAAGGTGGCCCCCGCCCGCAGCGTGAACTGCCACGACGTGCTGTTCGGGTCGCCCGGCACCTGCGTGGCGAGCGCCGCATACGGCTCACGGGAGATCGGATCGGTGTCGAGCAGCCCCTCATAGACATGGTTGTTGGCGGCCATGCAGAAGGCCGACGCGGTCTGCGTCGGGTCCCAGCTGCCGTCGTTTCCGTATCCGATCACCGCGGTCAGTGCGCGGTTCCTGCCGCTGCCGCCGGTGTCGTTGGTCGACTCCGGGCCCGAGGAACAGGCCGACAGCGAGGCGGTGACCGCGGAGACCGCGGAGACCGCTGCGGACGCTCCCAGCGCGCCGGTGCACTTCAGGAAAGTCCGGCGATGCGGCGCCGGCACCTCGTCGGTCACGTCGCGCACGGTTCCTCCAGCGGGATGGGGGTGGGGACACGAGGGGATGAGGGGATACGACAGGACGGGCGGAAGAGCGGAAGAGCGGGAGATATGAATAGATATGGCGCCCTATGTCCTGTAGTCAGCGCGACCATAAGATTGGGTGTGGGGGCGGTCAAGGGAACCCACACGAATGGCGTAGGGACGGGTGAAGGGGGGCGCCGTCCCCTGTGCGGCGCCCCCCTTGGAATGTGTTCGTGCGACGGACGCGTCTGGATGCGTCCTGGCCTTCACGGCCTTCACGGCCGGCGGCCGAGCGCTCAGTCGCAGTACGTGTCCCGCTCCGGCCGCTCGCCGGTCGCCAGGAACCGGGAGACCAGGTCGTCGCCGCACTGCGTGCCGTTGGCCAGGTAGGCGTCGTGGCCCGTGGCGTCGTTGACGACCATGACCGCACGCTTGCCGAGTGCCTCACGCATCTTCAGGGCGCCGCTGAGCGGGGTGTTCACATCCCGCTCGTTCTGCAAGAGGAGGATGTTGGACGGGCCGCGATCGGTGATCCGTACCGGCGCCTCGCGCGGCTCGTACGGCCAGGCGGCGCAGAGCATCGCGTTGCGGGGCATGCCCGCGGTCAGTGGGTACTCGGCCCGGCTCCTCGCGACGTCTTCCCGGTACGCGTCGGCGGTGGCCGGCCAGTCGGCGTCGTTGCAGATGGTCCCGGCGCCGACCGCGGTGACGTTCTGCAGCACCTCCTCGGGCGGCAACGGCGGCGCGGGCGGCACGGTGCCCTTCCGCGCGGCCAGAATCAGCTGGGCCAGGCCCTGGAAGTTGTCCGGGTCGACCATGGCGTTCATCATGGCCTGGCGCAGCTCGTTGCCGTTCAGCACCGGCGGGTTGGCGCCGGGCCAGGGGATCGGCTCCCGGTCGAGGCGGGCGGCCAGGCTCAGGAAGTCCGCGCGCACCTCGGCCGGGGTCGCGGCGACGCGGTCCGGATTGCCGGGCGCGGAAGCCCACTTGGCGAACTCCGGGAAGGTGTCCTCGACGCCCTGCTCGTGGGCGGCCAGCCAGGCGCGCTGCACCCTGACGGGGTCGGGGTTGTCGTTGCTGTCCAGCACGAAGCGGTCGGTGCGGTGCGGGAACTTCTCGGCGTAGATCGCGCCGACATACGTGCCGTACGAGACACCCCAGGCGGAGATCTTCCGCTCGCCGAGCGCGGCGCGGATACGGTCGAGGTCGCGGGCCTCGTTGGCGGAGCTGAGGTGCTTGATCAGCTCTCCGCCGTTGCGTGCGCAGGCGTCCGACATGCGCTCGGCGGTGACCAGGTTCTGAGTGATGGAGCCGTCGGGGGCGGGCCAGGGCCGGGTGGCCGTGAAGGCGAGGTCGGCGCGGTCGAGGCCGCAGCTGACGGAGGTGGACGGCGCCAGCCCGCGCGGCGCGAACCCGATCAGGTCGTAGGTGTCACGCACCTGCTGCGGCAGCTTCTGGCCCTTGCCCGACGGGTCGTTGAGGCTGGTGCCGCCCGGTCCGCCGGGGATCAGCAGCAGGGCGCCCCGGCGGGCGGACGGCTGCTCGCTGGGGATACGGGAGACGGCGACGTCGATCGTCGGCCCGTCCGGGTCGGCGTAGTCCATCGGCACCTCGACCGTCGCGCACTCCTGCCGCGGGTCGAGACCGGTGCCCTCGCATTTCCTCCACTTCAGCTCCGTGGCCGAACCGCTCGCGGCGGACGCGTTCAGCGGCGTCAGCACACCGAAGACGACTCCGGACGCGGCGGCGATCAGGACGAGGCTCTTGGTCATCGGCTTCATACATACGAGCCTCGCGGAGCAGGCCCATCCCTCACATCCGGGCAACAACCCACTTCCCACGGGGGTTTCCCCCAGTGACGGGGTCAGGGCCACCCCCGGGACCCGTCCCGTTACCTGACTGACACAGTGCCTCCGCAATCGGAGTACCACCTCAGCTGCACTGTCAATCGAAGCGAGGCCTTATGAGACGCATGTGTCATGCGTTGTTAGTGGGTGCGATCGCCGTCGGAGTGTCGGGTGGGTTCTACCCGGCCGCGGCGGCCGACACCTCTCCGGCCGCGGCGGCCGACGCCTCTCCGCTGGAGGTCGAGAGCGTCACGGCGAGTCCCGATGACGGCAACGTCCCGGCCAACACCCTGGACAACGACCTGAGCACCCGCTGGTCGTCC
>NZ_WJBG01000026.1 GCF_009709555.1 Streptomyces blattellae
CCGAGATCGCTGAGACGGCCGAGACGGCCGCTGAGACGGCTGAGACGGCTGAGACGGCCGAGATGGCCGAGACGGCCGCTGAGACGGCTGAGACGGCCGCTGAGACGGCTGAGACGGCTGAGACGGCCGAGACGGCTGAGACGGCCGAGACGGCCGAGATCGCTGAGACGATCGAAACGGTCGAGACGGTCGAGACCCGCTGAGTCGCTGCAAGAAGCTGCGAGAAGCTGCGAGAAGAGGTGATTGCTGATGGCCGCACCCACCAGTGAGGGAACGGTTCCCTGGCCGAAGGCCGACGCCGACCGCTACACCGCGGCCGGCTACTGGGCGGGCCGCACGCTGGGCGATCTGCTGCGCGAGAGCGCCGACCGCACCCCGGACGAGACCGCGCTCGTGGCCGGCGACCTCCGCCTGACCTACGCCGAACTGGCCGACCGCGCCGACGCGTTGGCGCTGCGGCTGCTCGGCCTCGGCCTCGCCCCCGGCGACCGGATCGTGGTCCAGCTGTCCAACGGATGGGAGTTCACCGTCCTGACCTGGGCCTGCCTGCGCGCCGGCATCGTGCCGGTGATGGCCCTCCCCGCCCACCGCGGCCTCGAACTGGCCTACCTGGCCGCCCACGCCGAGGCCGCCGCCATCGCCGTACCCGACCGGCTGCGCGACTTCGACCACCAGACACTGGCCCACGAACTCGGCAAGGAGATCCCGGGTCCGTGGCACGTCCTGGTCGCCGGGGACGAGATCGGCGCCGGCAGCGTGGACCTGCGAGCCCTGTGCGCGCCGGGGCCGGACCCGGCCGCGGACCGGGCCAGCCTGGACGCCGCCGCGCCCGACAGCCGTGAGGTGGCCGTCTTCCTCCTCTCCGGCGGCACGACCGGCCTGCCGAAGCTGATCGCCCGTACCCACGACGACTACGCGTACAACGCGCGGGCGAGCGCCGAGGTCAGCGCCCTCGACCAGGACTCCGTCTACTTGGTGAGCCTGCCCGCCGGCCACAACTTCCCGCTCGCCTGCCCCGGCATCCTGGGCACCCTGCTGTCCGGCGGCCGGGTGGTGATGCTGCCCAGCCCGGATCCGGTGCGGGCCTTCGCCACGATCGCGGACGAGGGGGTCACGCACACGGCCGTCGTCCCGGCCGTCGCCGGCCGCTGGCTGGAACACGCCGAGCAGCACGGGTCCGACCGACTGGACACGCTGCGGGTCCTCCAGGTCGGCGGCTCACGGCTGGCCGACGAACTGGCCCGCCGGATCCGCCCGGTCTTCGACACGACACTCCAGCAGGTGTTCGGCATGGCGGAGGGCCTGCTGAACTACACCCGCCTCGATGACCCCGAGGAGATCATCTGCACCACGCAGGGCCGCCCCATGTGCCCGGACGACGAGGTCCGCCTGGTCGACGAACTCGACCACGACGTCGCCGACGGCGAGCCCGGCTCCCTCCTCACCCGCGGCCCGTACACCCCCCGCGGCTACTACCGGGCCGCCGAGCACAACAGCCGGGCGTTCACGGCCGACGGCTGGTACCGCAGCGGCGACATCTGCCGCCGTACGCCGGAGGGCAACCTCGTGGTCGAGGGCCGCGACAAGGACATGATCAACAGGGGCGGCGAGAAGGTCTCCGCGGAGGAGATCGAGAACCTCGTCTACGAGCTCACCGACGTCGGCCAGGTGGCGGCCGTGGCGATGCCCGACGCCAACCTGGGCGAACGGGTCTGCCTCTACGTCGTCCCCGCACCGGGCCGCCCCGCCCCGACCCTGGACAGGATCCGCGCCGCCATGGAAGCGGCCGGTGCGGCCCGCTTCAAGCTGCCCGAACACCTCGTGGTGGTGGAGGAGCTGGCGTCCACGAAGGTGGGAAAGATCGACAAGAAGGCGCTGCGCGCGGACATCGTGGCGCGTATGGGCAGCGGCGATGGGCGTACAGGGAGCGTCACCTCATGACCGACCGCCATGATCTGACCGTCACGCTGCCGTGGATGCGTGAGGGCACCGCCGCGCTGGTCCGCGCGGCCGCCGGCCTCACCGACGACGACTTCGGTACACCCAGCGCCCTCCCCGCCTGGACCCGCGCCCACGTCCTCGGCCACGTGGCCCGCAACGCCGAGGCCCTCGTCCGCCTCTCCACGTGGGCCCGCACGGGCGTCCCCACTCCGATGTACGCCGACCGGGAGCAACGTGCCGCCGAGATCGAGTCCTCGGCGACGCTTCCTCCCGCGGCCCTCCGGTCTCAGCTGGTGTCCACGGCGGCGGAACTGGAGGACGCGTTGGCGGCCCTCGACGGGACGACGTGGCAGGCCGAGGTCAGGAGCGCGTTGGGGCGCACGATCCCCGCCGCCGAGATCCCCTGGATGCGGGTGCGTGAGGTGTGGCTGCACGCGATCGACCTGGCATCAGGAGCGACTGTCGCTTTCGCAGACCTCCCCGCCGGCCTGACCGACGCCCTCCTCGACGACGTCACGGCCACCCTCTCCACCCGCCCCGCATGCCCGGCGGTCCGTCTCGCCCCGGCCGACCGCGACCGCACCTGGGACGTCGGCCCGACACCGGCCGATCCCGCGCCCGTGGTCGAGGCACCGGCGGCAGACCTGCTGGCCTGGACAACCGGCCGCGCACCCCGCCCCGCCGCCCCGGTGACCCTGCCACCCTGGCTCTGACGCACCGGGGCTGCACACCTGGGCACCGGAACCTGGAGCCGGCCGGGTCTCCCTCGCGGGGGTCCGGCTGGTAGAGGCCCGCGAGCAGGAAGGCGACCGAGCCGATCCAGCGACCGGCCGTGGGGTGATCGTCCACGAGGCTGCCGGTGAGGGCCAGGGCCGCGTAGG
>NZ_WJBG01000027.1 GCF_009709555.1 Streptomyces blattellae
GACCAGCTCTCCGCCTTCGCCGACGAGGTCACCCGCGTGGCCCGCGAGGTCGGCACCGAAGGGAACCTCGGCGGGCAGGCGCAGGTGCGGGGCGTGTCGGGCGTCTGGAAGGACCTCACTGACAATGTCAACTTCATGGCGCTGAACCTGACGTCGCAGGTGCGGAACATCGCCCAGGTCACCACCGCCGTCGCCAACGGCGACCTGTCGAAGAAGATCACCGTCGACGCCCGCGGTGAGATCCTGGAACTGAAGGACACCGTCAACACGATGGTGGAGCAGCTGCGCGCCTTCGCCGACGAGGTCACCCGCGTGGCCCGCGAGGTCGGCACCGACGGCCGGCTCGGCGG
>NZ_WJBG01000028.1 GCF_009709555.1 Streptomyces blattellae
CGGCGACCCCGACGACGGCGGCCCCCACCACCACGGACCACACGAGCCGACGGCTCACCCCGCTCATCCCGCCGACCGGAGCGGCCCTGCTCGTCGGTGATCAGGCCGGCCGACGGCCCCTCCCAGCCCCGCCCCCGGATCGCCGTACGTCTCACCCCATCGCCTCCGTGATCCCGTCCCACAGCCGCGACCTCGCCTCCAGCGCGAGGGTCGCCGTATCGGTGGCCTCCTGCCAGCGGGTGTCGTCCGTGCCGCAGAGGTCGGCCACCATCTGCATGGCCATCGGGGTGTGTTCCTCGCCGTCGACCTCGATGTGGCGGGCGAGGTAGTCGCAGAAGAGGGGGAAGCGTTCGGTGCCCTCCTTCTTGATGACCTGGTCGAACATGTCGGGGATCAGGTCCTCGCGGGAGAACGCGAAGGCGGCGGCCCGGCAGTGCAGCGGGCGGTCCTCGATGATGCCGAAGGTCGTGCGCACGAACTCGTCGGCGGGTGCCGGGACCTGGGCGCCGCGCAGGGCCGCCGGCACGCCGTGGCCCTCCGTGAGCAGGGCGAGGAAGGTGTCGATGCGGGTCGTGTCGGCCGCCGCCTCGTCCATGGCGGCGCGGTAGAGCTCGAAGTGGCTGGTGAAGCCGCCGTTCAGCTCGTCGCTCTCCTCGACGAGCACGATGTCGTTGATGAGTCGCCGGCTCACCGTCGTGCCGCGCGGCACCCAGGGGACGTCGACGCAGGTGAGCTCCCGTTGCAGGGACTTGAGCAGGGACATGAAGTCCCATACCGCGAACAGGGCTGACGCAAGGTCGAATTTCTCAGCAAAGTCGCAGGTCGGTGGGTACGCCGAAGAGGT
>NZ_WJBG01000029.1 GCF_009709555.1 Streptomyces blattellae
TGAGGGGGCGTCGGCGTGCTGGAGCCGGGGGAGATACCGCAGTTCACGGGTGACTTGGCGCAGCTGGAGACGGAGTGTGCGGACCTGAAGAAGGACGCGGGGGATGTCCGCAGGACCGGCCAGGACCGGCCAGGACGTGCCGAGCACCACGCAATCCCGGAGCGCTATCCGAATGCCACCCGGGAGCCATTGGACGGCCCGGCCAACGGCAGCGGCCAGTTCGACCAGGTGTGGCGGCGCGAGGACGGAGGCTTCGTCGTCGTCGAGGCCAAGAGCAGTGTCGACACGGAACTGGGCGCCCGCAACCTCCCGGACGGGAATCGGGTTCCGCAGGGGACCAGTACTACAGCCTCAGATCTTCATGATCTGAGGCTGTAGTACATGCCCGCAACCGTCACCGGGCTCACCGCCCTCATACGTCACCTGCGAACCCCGCAGCCCCCTGCCTAAAACAGGCTCAGCAACGCCTCCGCCGGATCCGTCAGTCCCGTTTCGCCGTCCGGGAGG
>NZ_WJBG01000030.1 GCF_009709555.1 Streptomyces blattellae
CGTCCTCGTCTATGTCAGCACTGCGGCTTGCTCCTTGAACGCGGCTGGCGGGACATGAAGCAGATCATCGACCTGCGGCCCGTCTACCACCGCCTCGAAGAACGCATCCGAGCCCACGTCATCCTCTGCTGGCTCGCCCTCCTCCTCATCCGGATCACCGAGACCACCACCGGCAAGACCTGGCCGCACATCCGACGCGAACTCGACCGCCTCCATCTGGGCACCTTCACCGGCCGCACCGGCACGTTCCAGCAGGTCACCACCCTGACCAAGCCTCAGCGCGACCTACTCGCGAAGCTGGACATCCCCGCCCCCAAGCAGGTCGTCTCACTTCAGCCCGCTCCTCGCTGACCAGCGAGAACACCACCGCCTAGAGACACGCCCTCCAGGCGGACACACGCATGTCCGCCCAGGTCAGGCCCCAGATTCGCCTCTCCAGGCTGCCGAATTACGTCGAACCCGGGACACCGTTGTATAGGCGATGTCGGCTCCAAGCTCCTGCTGAAGCCGCGTCAGGATCCGCTTGA
>NZ_WJBG01000031.1 GCF_009709555.1 Streptomyces blattellae
CTGGTGTGCGCGCCGGTGCCGTCGTACACCGTCGTACGGTTACCACCCGCCGGGACATGGAAGCCGCCGCCGACCCGGGTGACCGCGCCCTGGTCCACACCGCCCGTGCTGACCCGGCCCATCGGGCCGCCCGCCGTGTTCGGAACGAGCACCAGAGCATTCGTGCCCTGCAGCGCGACCACGTTGTGGGTCTGGACACCGCCCCCGTCGACCACCCGGGTGGGCGTGCCGTTCAGGTTCACGTCCAGACGACTGCCCGCGAGCGGACCGCCCTGGACCGTCAGCAGGTCGCTCGTGTGCGCGCCGGTGCCGTCGTACACCGTCGTACGGTTACCACCCGCCGGGACATGGAAGTCA
>NZ_WJBG01000032.1 GCF_009709555.1 Streptomyces blattellae
CCATACCACGACAACGAGGACCAAGACCCGAAGCCACGGCTTGTTTCCCGGCAAGCCCTAACTGAACGGCATTGCCTCAAGACCAAAGCCAGCTATGCCACCTTGCCCGTGGATCACTTCCTGATCGCGCGGCTGACCCAGCACGCATCGCAATTCTCCGATCCGACGCCCGTTCTGCCGGAGGCCGAGCGCCGCCGCCGAGCACGCGGCTACACCGAACCGCCGGACGAGGACCTGATCGTCACAAACCGGTTCGGCAGACCTGTCCTCCACAGCGATTTCCATCAGAAATGGCGAAGGGCGGTGGAGCACGCCAGGCTTCCGGAAAGAACTCGCTTCCACGATCTCAAGCACTTCTACACCACCACCCTCGGCGCCTCCGGCAAACATGACCCGAAGACCGTGCAGGGTGTCCATTCACGGGGGGGGGTCAGACTGAACCGCCCCGAGTTCGATAGAGATCTCAGATGGTTGTTGTGACCTGGTGTTTCGTGGTT
>NZ_WJBG01000033.1 GCF_009709555.1 Streptomyces blattellae
CAACGTCGCCGGGATGCTGCGCAACAAGCGGCTCGCCCGCCGCGTGGCCGATGCCGGGTTCGGGGAGATCCGGCGCCAGCTCACCTACAAGGGCCAGCGCAACGCCTGCCGCACCATCGTGGCAGGCCGCTGGTACCCCTCCTCAAAGACCTGCTCGGACTGCGGCGCGGTGAAAGCCAAGCTGCCGCTGCACGTACGAGTCTTCACCTGCGACGTCTGCGGTCTGGTCCTGGACCGGGACGAGAACGCAGCCCGCAACCTCGTCGCCCTCGCGGCGGCCTGCACC
>NZ_WJBG01000034.1 GCF_009709555.1 Streptomyces blattellae
CGCGCCGACGACAAGCTCTCCGAGGCCGCGATGGAAGACCGTAAGCGCGAGGGGTACTTCTAAGCATGAGCACGACCATCGACACGCTGCGTTTCGCGACGGCGGGCTCGGTCGACGACGGCAAGTCCACCCTCGTCGGACGGCTGCTGCACGACTCCAAGTCGGTCCTCGCCGACCAGTTGGAGGCCGTGGAGCACGCCTCCCGGAACCGCGGCCAGGAGGCACCCGACCTCGCCCTCCTCACCGACGGCCTGCGCGCCGAACGCGAG
>NZ_WJBG01000035.1 GCF_009709555.1 Streptomyces blattellae
CTCCTGGGAATGGGAAGAGGTCCCCGAGATGTGGCCGAGGTGTGGAGAATAGGGGTGGACGCCGCTCCGGCCGACTGAGCCTCGGCCGGAGCGGCGTCCACCCTCGCGGCGGCCTTCCTCGCGGCGGCCTTGGTCAGGCGGTCGGACGCCCCATCGCGCGATACGACCATCCCGCCCGCCGCCACAACTCCGGGTCGAGGGCGTTG
>NZ_WJBG01000036.1 GCF_009709555.1 Streptomyces blattellae
GACTGGAGTGCCATGTCCGGTTTTCAACAAACCATGCAAATGCTGAATGAGGGCATCGTTCCCACTGCGATGCTGGTTGCCAACGATCAGATGGCGCTGGGCGCAATGCGCGCCATTACCGAGTCCGGGCTGCGCGTTGGTGCGGATATCTCGGTAGTGGGATACGACGATACCGAAGATAGCTCATGTTATATCCCGCCGTTAACCACCATCAAACAGGATTTTCGCCTGCTGGGGCAAACCAGCGTGGACCGCTTGCTGCAACTCTCTCAGGGCCAGGCGGTGAAGGGCAATCAGCTGTTGCCAGTCTCACTGGTGAAAAGAAAAACCACCCTGGCGCCCAATACGCAAACCGCCTCTCCCCGCGCGTTGGCCGATTCATTAATGCAGCTGGCACGACAGGTTT
>NZ_WJBG01000037.1 GCF_009709555.1 Streptomyces blattellae
CAGGATCCGCCACGAGCGATCCGCTCTTGCATGCCGAACAATTCAGCCGTTTCCTCAACGCCGTCCTCGACGGGTCCCCGGCCCAGACCCTGCACGAACTGAGTACCGGATTCACACCCGGTACCGACGGCCCGGATCCGTCGTGGGCGCAAGGCGAGACGCTCGATATCGCGCCGGCGACAACAGTGGACGCGCTGGTGACGGTGGATGCACTGGTGCGCCGCCGGGTCGCGGCCGATCCGGACGCGGTCGCGGTCGTCGCCGAC
>NZ_WJBG01000038.1 GCF_009709555.1 Streptomyces blattellae
CACTACGTGCGGGATGTGACGTTCGGCGAGGATGCCTCGCGCATCCGCAGCGGCCACGGACCGCAGAATGCCTCGACGTTGCGATCGGTGGCCATGAACTACCTCCGCACTATGGGCAGTTCCATCGCGGACGCCAAGCGCCGGATTGCCCTGTCACCCCACAAGGCACCCCTGGACCTCTTCGGCGTACCCACCGACCTGCGACTTTGCTGAGAAATTCGACCTTGCGTCAGCCCTG
>NZ_WJBG01000039.1 GCF_009709555.1 Streptomyces blattellae
C
Organism: Streptomyces blattellae; assembly: GCF_009709555.1. GTDB lineage: Bacteria > Actinomycetota > Actinomycetes > Streptomycetales > Streptomycetaceae > Streptomyces > Streptomyces blattellae. The sequence continues at coordinate 2 of NZ_WJBG01000039.1, forward strand.
ACCGCCGAACAAAATTTAGGGAAACCCCCGTACCGGTTACCGGTACGGGGGTTTTCTGCGTTCAGCTACGGTGGCAGGCATGAACTACAAGGTCCGTTCCATACGTGCCGACGAATGGTCCGCGGTAAAGGCCCTGCGGCTTCTCGCTCTGCAGGATCCCGTGGCGCATCTCGCTTTCCTGGAGACTTACGAGCAAGCCGTAGCGCATCCCGACTCCTTCTGGCAGAAGCGGGCCGTCACGAGCGCCGACGGAGCGTCGGGTGCGCAGCAGATCATCGCTGAGGGGCCGGACGGGGAGTGGGTGGGGACGCTGACCGTGCTGATGGAGGAGGCCGGGGCGTCGGACTGGGCCGGGTTTCCCGTGGAGCGCAGGCAGGGGCATGTGGTCGGGGTGTTCGTGCGGTCCGACCACCGTGGCATCGGGCTGACCGAGGTGCTCTTCGACGCCGGCCTGGAGTGGGCGTGGGCGCAGGGCGCCGAGCGGGTGCGGCTCATTGTGCACGAGGACAACGGGCGGGCTCAGCGGCTGTACCGGAAGGTGGGGTTCGTGCCGACCGGGAGGACTGTCCCGTTGGCCCAAGCGCAGGCGCAGGCGCAGGAGGAGTGCGAGTTGGAGTTCGTGATCGAGCGCGAGTGACGGCAGACCGCGCGTACCGACGTCAGACCGGGAGTTCGTCGTGCGGCCACCGGGTTCGGGCCTGTTCCCGGGAGCGGAGCAGGGCCAGGGTGTGCATGCCCTGGTCCGCTCCGGTGGCCAGCAGCTCCGGCAGCTGGGGAAGCGGAGCCACGGCGGCGATGTCGTCGAGGACGAGTGTGAGTGGTGGGTCGAGGCGACCGGAGGATGACCGTTCGGCCATGTGCCGGCCGCGCTCGACCACGCTGGAGAGGAGGGCCGTCAGGAAGGGCATCGCGCCGGGATTGGTCCTGGGGTCCTCGATGGATTCACCCACCACATAAAGCGTGCCCCCCTCGTCGAGGAAGGAATCCAGGGCGAGAGCGTCACTTCGGTTGGGAGTGCAGGTCTCGCGCACATTGATCGTGGAGAGGGCGGAAAGGGCTCTGGTGGTCAACTCCTGCGCCACGTCTCTGCGTTCGGGGTGTGCCGTGAGAGTGGCCTCCAGTTCGCCGGCGGCTCCCGAGGCCGCCTTCGGGTTCGTACGGAGGGCTCGTACGGCGTCCTGGACCTGCATGCCCTGTGACCAGCGGTGGACGTGGCGGATGGTGCGGCCGTCGATGGCGGCGGCGTGCAGGTAGCTCCGCAGGAGCGTTGCGGCGGTGTCGGCCACGGCCTGGTCGATCTTCGCGGTCGGTCGCACCGGCCCGAGTAGGGCTGCCGCTCTCGCGACCGCCGTCGCCTTGTTCTCGCAGCCGGCCGTGGGTGACCAGTGGAGGCGGGCCGGGGTATCGCAGAGGTGTGTGGGGTCGTAGAGGAGAGTGGGGCCGAGCTTGGCTCGGGGGTCCTTTGTGTCCTGCCAGACGGATGGATTGGACGTGACGACCACGGTGGGGCCCTGCGCGTCTCGTACCGCCTGGGTTGCGGTGGTCCGGCGGGAGTCTCTTGGGGCTACGACAACCTTTTCCCAGCCGCCCACCGGGCCGCCGTTGACCGCCGAACGGACCGATTCCACCGGCGGTGCCGCTTCCCGCGGCATCTCGGTCGGATCAGGCGGTGACTTCGGCTCGGGCTCCGCGCGCGGCATCGGGACTTCGTGGATCTCGTGGACGTCGTGGACCTTGGGTGCCGGCGCCGGCGACCTCCGCTCCGTTCGCTGTCTCGCCCGGACCGCTCGCCATCTCGCCACCGTGCCGATCACGAACACGGTCAGGACGGACAGGATCATCAGCTGGCTGATGAACAGGCCCCAGAAGAGGCCGTAGCCGGAGAGCTGGGCGGCGGGGGTGTCGGGCCAGGCGCCGGTGATGTCGCTGGGCTGGGCGATGAGGTGGCGTATGGCGACGGGGGCGCGGGTGAAGGTGACCGCCTTCGGCCAGGCGCCGTGGGCGAACAGGCCGGCCAGGCCCGTCGCTGTCCAGACCAGCAGGGTCATGCCGAGGAGGAACGAGAGTATGCCGATCAGCATGCCGTCGGGGATGCCGCCCTGGGCGTCCTGACGGCGGTTGCGGTCGTCGTGTCTCATTTCACGCTCTTCTCACGCTCACGCTCACGCCACCGTCGACTCCGACGAGCCGTCCAGGTCACCCAGGTGCTGTTCCACGAAGGCCGCCGCCCGCTCCTCCGCCTCCAACTCGGCGGCGCGCAGGGCGTCGTCCGTGAGGTCGGTGGAGGACTCGGTCATCGCGCGGTCGGTGAAGACGAGCGGGCGCTCCGTCTCGGTGACCAGGTGTTTGACGACCTGGACATTGCCGTTGACGTCCCACACCGCGATGCCGGGAGTGAGGGTCGGGATGATCTCGACGGCCCACCTCGGCAGGCCCAGCACCCGGCCCGTCGCCCTTGCCTCGTCCGCCTTCTGGGCGTAGACCGTCCGCGTCGACGCCATCTTGAGGATCGCCGCCGCCTCCTTCGCCGCCGCCCCGTCCACCACGTCCGACAGGTGGTGGACGACCGCGACGAAGGACAGGCCCAGCCGGCGCCCGAACTTCAGCAGGCGCTGGAAGAGCTGGGCCACGAAGGGGCTGGCGATGATGTGCCAGGCCTCCTCGACCAGGAAGATGCGCTTCTTCCGGTCGGGGCGGATCCAGGTGTGCTCCAGCCAGACGCCGACGATCGCCATGAGGATCGGCATGGCGATGGAGTTGCGGTCGATGTGGGAGAGGTCGAAGACGATGAGCGGGGCGTCCAGGTCGATGCCGACCGTCGTCGGGCCGTCGAACATGCCGCGCAGGTCGCCGTCGACCAGCCGGTCAAGGACCAGCGCCACGTCCAGGCCCCACGCCCGTACGTCGTCTATGTCGACGTTCATCGCCTCGGCCGACTCCGGCTCGGGGTGCCGTAGCTGTTCGACGATGTCGGTGAGGACCGGCTGGCGTTCGACGATGGTCTCGTTGACGTAGGCGTGGGCGACCTTGAGGGCGAAGCCGGAGCGTTCGTCCAGGCCGTGGCCCATCGCGACCTCGATGATGGTGCGCAGGAGCGCGAGCTGGCCCGTGGTCGTGATCGAGGGGTCCAGGGGGTTGAGGCGGATGCCGTGGTCCAGTGCCGCCATCGGGTCCAGCCGGATAGGCGTTATCCCCAACTCCTGTGCGATCAGGTTCCATTCGCCGACCCCGTCCTCGCCCTGGGCGTCGAGGACGACGACCTGGCGGTCGCGGAAGCGCAGCTGTCGTAGGACGTACGTCTTCTCCAGGGCGGACTTGCCGTTGCCGGACTCGCCGAGGACCAGCCAGTGGGGGGCGGGGAGCTGCTGGCCGTAGAGCTGGAAAGGGTCGTAGATGTAGCCCTTGCCGGAGTAGACCTCGCGGCCGATGATCACGCCGGAGTCGCCGAGGCCGGGGGCGGCGGTGGGGAGGTAGACCGCCTGGGCCTGGCCGGTGGAGGTGCGCACCGGGAGGCGGGTCGTCTCGACCTTGCCGAAGAGGAAGGACGTGAAGGCGTCGGTGAGGACGGACAGCGGATCCCGCATCAGGTCCTACTTCCGGATGCCGGTGGCGAAGGGCAGTGTGTTGACGAAGGCGCGGTGGTGCTCGCGGTCGCACCACTCCAGCTTCAGATACGACTTTCCGGCCGAGGCCCTTATGGTCCGCTTGTCGCGCGCCAGGGCTTCCGGATTGCGGGAGGAGACGGTGATGTAGCCGACCAGGTTGACCCCGGCCGCACCGCTCGCCAGGTCCTCGCCGCGCTGGTCCAGACGGTTGTGGGAGGCGATGTCACGCGGGTCGACGGTGCGGTTCATCTTGGCCTGGCGGGAGGCCTCGGCCTCGTCGTTGGTCTTCTCGGTCAGCATGCGTTCAATGGCTACCTCGGTGGGCTCCAGATCCATCGTCACGGCGACCGTTCGGATGACGTCCGGGGTGTGGACGAGGAGCGGGGCGAGGAAGTTGACGCCGACCGGGGTCATCGGCCACTCCTTGACCCAGGCCGTGGCGTGGCACCAGGGCGCGCGGGTGGAGGACTCGCGGGTCTTCGCCTGAAGGAACGTCGGTTCCATCGCGTCCAGCTCGGCGGGCCATGCGTTGCGCTTCGTCATCGCCTGGATGTGGTCGATGGGGTGGTCCGGGTCGTACATGGAGTGGATGAGCGAGGCGAGACGGCCCTGGCCGAGGGGCTGTCGTACGCGGATGTCGGCTTCCTGGAGCCGGGAGCAGATGTCGGTCAGTTCACGGGCCATGACGACCGCGAGGCCCGAGTCCCGGTCGGCCTTGCCGCCGTGCGGGCGGGCCGCGCGTGCCATCGCGTTCGCCTCGGCGGCGAGTTCGCGGGTGTAGTGCATACAGGCGACGAGGTAGGCGCGGTGCTGCTCGCTGCTCGTCGACACCATCGACTGGAGCTGGTCGTAGGACTGTGCCAGCCATCCCGGTGCGCGTTCGTCGCCGCGTACGGCGACGTCCTTGGCGTGTGCGTCCGGGTCGGCGGGGAGGGTGCGGGCGAGCATCTGCAGCCGGGTGACGAAGCCGTCGCCGTTGGCCACGTGCTTGAGCAGGGTGCCGAAGCGGTCGACCAGGGCCTCCTGGTCCTCGCTGTCGCGCAGGCCGACGCCGGGGCCCTCGATCTCGATGGCGGCGGTGACGGTCTTGCGGTCCGCGTGCAGCAGTACGGCGATCTCGTCGGGGCCGAACGGCGCGGCCAGCCAGTTGATACGGCCGATGCCGGGCGGCGGGCCCACCTCGATCTCACGGCCGTCGAGCTGGATGCCGGCCTCCATGACGCCGGAGCGGTACACGGTGCCCTGCTTGACGGTGCGCTTGTACGTGCGGTTGATCTCGTACCACTTGTAGAACGTCCGGCGCTTGTACGGCACGTAGACCGCGGCCAGCGCGACGATGGGGAAGCCCACCAGCAGCACGATGCGCAGGGACAGGACGGGGACGAGGAGGCCGCACATCATGCCGAGGAACGCGCCCGCGATGATCAGCGCGATCTCACCGGTCTCACGATTCCGGCCGACGATCGCGTTCGGCCGGGCGCGGCCGATCAGATATGTACGGCGGGGCGTGACCGGATGGGACAGGTGGGACTCGGTCGTCAACGCCCTTCACCTCCCGTGCGGTTGGGACTGCTGTTGCGGGTGTTGCTGGCGTGAGGTGTGTTGACCGTACTGCTCGAACGGGGCGCGGGTGCGGCGGAGGGGACGGATCCGCCGCCGTTCGAGCTGCGCGTGCTGTGCGCGGCGACGCCGCCGGAGGCCGGGTTGGCGGGGCGGGGCGTGTTGGACTGGCCGCCGCCGCTGCCGTTGTTGTCGGCCCGGGAGCTGTGCGTCTTGATGCCCTGCGCGACCAGGGTCGCCGGGGAGCTGATGACCGCGGCGGCCTTGCCCTCGGCGCCCTGCATGATGCGGTTGCTGCGGGAGCCGGCGATCTCGTCGCCGAAGCCGGGGACGAAGCGGTAGATCATCGCGGAGGCGAAGATGGCCAGCAGGATGATGGCGAGGCCGGACACGACCGCGGAGAAGGCGTTCGGTCCGTCGTCGGTGGACAGCGCGCCGGCGAGCCCGAGCACGATCACGATGACCGGCTTCACCAGAATGACCGCGATCATGATCCCGGCCCAGCGGCGGACATGACTCCACAGGTTCTTGTCGACCAGGCCCGCGTAGACGACGGTGCCGAGGAGGGCGCCGACGTAGAGCAGCGCGGCTCTGATCACCAGCTCCAGCCACAGGACGCCGGCGGCGAGGATGGACACGAGCGAGACGACGATCAGCATGATCGGGCCGCCGCCGATGTCCTCGCCCCTCTCCAGAGCGCCCGAGAAGGTGCCGAAGAACGTGTCCGTCTGGTCGCCGGTGGTGTTCGCGAGGACGTCGGTGATGCCGTCGGTCGCCGATACGACCGTGTAGAGGATCAGCGGGGTGAACGCCGAGGCCAGCACGGTGAGCCAGAGGAAGCCGATCGCTTCGCTGATCGCCGTGGCGAACGGCACGCCCCGCACGGCCCGCTTGGCCACCGCCAGCAGCCAGAGGAGCAGCGTGAGGATCGTCGACGCGGCGAAGACGACCGCGTACTGCTGAAGGAACCTCGCGTTCGTGAAGTCCACGTTCGCCGTGTCCTTCACGGCCTCGCTGAGCCTGTCGACGGTCCATGCGGCGGCGTCGGCACAGCCCTGGGCGAGGGAGGAGAGGGGGTCGAGGGTGTCGGGGACGGAGGGGGTGGTGCCGCTGCCGCTGCCGCTGCCGGAGTCGCGTTCGCAGTAGTCCCGGGCGGGACCGACGATCAGGTCGCAGTTGTCGTTCGACGGGGTCGGTGACGGGGTGGGTGCGGCGACAGCCCGGGTGGACAGCAGCACGACTGCGGTCTGTACGGCGGTGAGGGCGACGGTGGCTTTGAGTACGCGGTGCTGGCTACCGGGCATAGGTGAAGCCTCCGTACTCTTCAACGGCCTTGGCCATCTCGTCGGCGCTGGACGCCCTGTTGTCCCCGGGGACGGGCGCTGGGCCGTCCTTCTGGGAGAAGGTGTCGACCTTCCAGTCGCTGTTCGTCCACCGGAGCTGGAGCGTCATGGTGAACCAGTCACTGCTGACCGGGTTGGTCGATTGTTCCCCCGCCGTACCGAAGACTCCGGTGCACCACACCTCGACGGTCGCCGCGGAGTCGGCGTAGCTCGTGGTCTTGGTACCGATCGGCATGGTGCGCGAGATGTAGGTGGAGCCCGCGGGCGCGTTGCCGCTCTCGTCCAGACCGATGCTGCTGAGGAATTCCTTGGAGTACGCCTTGTCGAGTCTGTCCGTCAGGGTGGCCTGCTGGTCGGCGACGAACACCTGCTGGACGATCTCGGGGCGGCGGGCGGGCTTGAGGATGTCGGCCGAGACCAGCGTCACCGCATAGTTCGCCGCCGCACTCTCCGCCCCTTGCAGATCATGCGCGAACCCCGACGGAATCCCGCCCACCTCGGTCTGCACTGGCCGCTCCCCGCTCGCCGCCGTACTCGACGTCTCCGGCTTGTCCGCGCTCGCTCCGCCGCCGGAAGAGGAATCCCCTCCTCCACGGTTGGCGAATGCGATCGCGGCAATGAGCAGGACGACCACGCCCACCACGCTGACCATGCTCCGTGAGGAGGATCGCGGGCCTCGTCTCGCGCCCCCGTACGCGTCACCGCCGCTGTCCGGCAGCCGGGTGCGGGTGTGGCCTGTGCCGCCGTAGCCCCCGGAGGGCTCGTGCTCGTCGCCGAGACTCATGGGCCGTACGCCCCCTCGATGTCATAGCGGACCGCGTAGATGTACGACGGTAGCCGTGCTGGTTCCGGCATGGGCGCGGTGTGGTGACTCGACATCAGGGACATCAGGGAAACGCAACCTCAGCCGGGGGCACGACGGGCGGGTGGGGTAGGGGGAGGGGACCGGAACGGGCGCCCGGAAGGGACAGGTCGCTAGACGGCCATGCCGTACACGATCGTGAAGAGTGTGCCGAGCGAGCCGATGATGAAGACTCCGGTCAGGCCGGCGATGATGAGGCCTTTGCCCTGTTCCGCGCTGAAGGTGTCGCGCAGGGCCGTCGCGCCGATGCGCTGCTTGGCGGCACCCCAGATGGCGATGCCGAGACAGAGCAGGATGGAGACCGCCATGACGACCTGGATCATCGTCCTTGCTTCGTTCCCCAGCGCCCCGAAGGGACCCCAGTCCGGAGCGATCCCGCCGATGATGGTGTTGATGTCTCCCTCTTCGGCCGCGAAGAGCATGTAAGTCACCGCCCCTGTTGGGTAGTTCCGACTCCCCTGCGGTGTGCAGAGGTCAGGCACCATTCTCGCCGACAATTCCGCTGTCGTATGTCGACTTGGCGTCATTGATGGGCGGGATTCGTACGAATGGCTCGTACGGTCACTCTGTGTATCACGGCAGGTTACGCCGGGCAATGAGGCCTGAGCAGAACCTTCGTGTGGTTCCGTCGTTGACCTCTCTTACGATCACGCGCGGAAGGATGTTCCCCGGGTGAAGGCTATCCTCCGCCGGCCCGGGCACACGAACGGGCCGCGGCTGAGCAGCCGCTGTCTGCTGGGGAGGTGACTGGACGTCAGCCAGTGACGGCCGACGGCGACGCGGCGGGAGTCGTAGACCGAGACTCCGGTCACCGGGGTGGCGACGAAAATTGTCCGAAAACATGCGCACCGCAGCAGTGTCCCGGAACGTCGGTGCCGTCAGCGGGGCTTGAGGCCGTGCAGGTCGTGCTGAACCAGTTCTTCGATGTCCGGGGCGGGGCGGGATGATCTGCGCTGTGTCGTCGGTCGCGGTCCGCAGCACTCCGTCGGCGCCGACTTCCTGGTCCTTCCTCGTCCCGCCAGGCGTGGCGGAACGCCCATCGGTTCATTGCCGCCGACGCGGATGGCCAGGGGCCCGTCGTTCCGTCCGCTCGGCCCACTTCTGAGCCTTACCGGCACACAACTTGCCGACGTACAGCAGCAGTCGGCTCTGGCCCGGTCACCCAAGAGCCTGCTTGGCCTGGGCTCGCACCCCGTCGTCGCCCACGGTGGACAGGTAGTCGGCGAACTGACGAGTCTCGGGCGTATTCGCGCGCTGCACGATGGCCGCTGCGTGGACGAGCGCACGGTGCCCCGCCTCGTGGCTCAGCACATCCTGCGCGAGGCTGACGGCCGTGGCCGCATCCACGGTCGCCACCGCCGCAGCCAGATCAACGAGCTGGGTCGCCAGGTCGAACCTCTGCGGCCGACGCACGGCAAGCTCCGCGGCTCCCCGCGCCACAACCTCCCGGATGTCAGGCAGGAGGTCAGCCACGGTCTGCGCGTCGAGCAGATCGCCGAGTTTCTCGTCGAAGTGCTCGCGATGCGCGATCCGCACCAGAGAGCGGAACGCCTCAGTCCGGAGCGCCCACGTCTTCTTCTCCCGCGCCAGCACATCACTGTCCGACACGGCCAGCGACAGCTGAGCGAAGGAGTTGTCCACGGAGAACTTGCGATCGATGAGGACGTCGTACCAGGGCGCCCGCTCCGGATCACGCGCCGCGTCGATCACCGCGTCGAATCCCGCAGGCTCTGCCCAGGTCGTCAGCGCGACACACGCCAGGAACCGTTCCCTTTCCTGAGCCGAGTGGTCGTTCAGGAGGCCGGCCAGACCCGGAACCCGTTCGCAGTGCCGGGGATCGTCGAGCGCCTCATAGATGACGTCCTCCACATCCGACACCGGTTGACCTTCGAAATCCGTACCGAGCAGTGCATTGAACCCACTCGCGTCCATCTCCAGCTACTTTCGCACGTCGATGACACTTACGTTGCCACCCTTGCTTCGTACCCATTCCTCGAGTTCTGCGCCGGACAGCTCTCTAGCCCCCGATTCCTCGACAACAACTGCAGGCCCGAAAACGGATCCGGTCATCGCTTCGACCTTCGTATTTTCATCCAGCGTGACTTGGAAAGAATTCTCATCGAAAACAGATTGGCTGAGGTCGGCCGAACGGAAATCGACACCCAACAGCGACGCCCCCATGAAACGCGTGCCACGACAGCTTGAACCTGAAGCATCGACGTCGCAAAGAGAGGCCTTTACCAAGTTCGCAGCATCCAGAACCGCATTTCTCAGAATGGCGTCATCAAGATTGACTCGCACGAGAGAAGCGCCCGTGAGATCAGCTCCAGTGAGATCCGCTCCCTGGGCATCGGAACGATACAGCTCTGCCTGGAAGAGCCTCGCGTTCATGAGCCTTGCGTCGGTGAACCATGACTCGGAGAAGTCTCCATGCGAGAGGTCCGCACCACTGAAGTCCAGCCCCACAGCGTCGAGCCCGCCGTCTCCTTCAAGCCACTCCCGCAACCGCTGAGCAGCGGTCTCGTTCTGCGGCAATCCGACCGGCTTCCACCCCTTACGGGTACCAGATGACATCGTCTCCCCAGCCATTCTTTACAACAATTGCCTTCACGTCGTCGATCGCCGCCTGATTCGCGTTTCTGAGGTCCAGGATAACAATCCGCCCCTTCATGACGATCTGCTCGTGAAGCTTGTTGACCCATCGTCCGTTGTTCACCGGATCGTACGCACCGCGGAACGGCTGTGACTTGTCGCGAACGTTGTTGAACGGTGGCCAGTCCGAGTGCACTCCCTTGATGTCATAGTATCGGTCAGTGCTCGGCGAGTAGAACTCACCGCGGTCCGCCTCGGCGGGTCGTTGAATGTCATCAGGTAGCCGCTGCTGTTCCCGAAGGTCGAGGCCCACGCGCCCCTCGTCTTTCGACGGTTCCGATATGCCACCATTTTTGTCTGGGTCACGCTGCAAGGCGTCAAAATCTTCAGGGTTGCGCTGTTCGACCTCATCCAGATGCTGCCAGTGTGCCGCACGTTCTTCCGGTGTCATTTCGGGCACCGGGTCATTCCCGCGGGGAAGGCCCGCACCCGTTCCAGTATCGGAGGTGCCATTCGACCCACCACCACTGGTGGCGGGACCCTCGTGGCCACCAGTGGCAGGTCCATCAGTGTGGCCACCGGTCGTTGGCTGCTCGTTACCTCCACCGAGCATTTCGCGCCCGGCACCGCCAGGCGGGTCAGTGTGACCGCCGCTGTGATCACCAGCGTGACCGGTCGGCGGTTCATGGCTGGCAGACGAGCCAGCGCCGTGCTCGTGAGCCATTCCGTCCGGAACGTGATCGCCCGCGCTGCCACCGGGTAGATCGTTGCCCGCTGTGCCGTCCGGGAGGTCTCGTCCGGCGTGAACCACGGGCACATCCCCGCCCGCGTGCACTGCCGATGTGGCGGCGGCATCCTCCCCGACGTGCCCCACGTCGTCGAGATCGCTCCCCAGGCGGATGTGCTGGACCTGCCTGTTCCGCGGTGTGAGTCCCCGCGCCCACGAGAGTCGGTTCCTTGACCGGCGAGTCGACGCGCGGTGCGTCCGCGCCATTGGCCGGGTTTCCGGCGGACGGCTGGTCGGCGATGTCGCCGGGGCCGTCCTCGGCCCGCTGGAGGACTTTGCCGCGTTCGTCGAGGAGGTTGCCGTCCGGGTCGAAGTAGCGGGCAGGGGCGCCTTCCCCCGTGGGCAGCCTGATGGTGCCTTCCGGCAGGACCGGGGCGTCGTCGGGGAGTTTGATGTTGCCGTCGGGCAGCCGGGTCGCCCCCGCCGGAACGGCTGCCCCTTCCGGCAACTGCACCGTGCCGTCCGGGAGTTTGAGCGAGCCCTCCGGCAGCGTGATCGCGTTCTCCGGCAACGCCGGGATGTCGATGTTGCCGACACCCCTCAGCGCCGCGCTGATGTCGCCGATCTTCGACAGGCCGGCGCCTGCGCCCCTGGCGATGTAAGTCATCGGGTCGAGGACCCGGCCCGCCCGACCCGCTGCCGAGAGGACCCTGGCTGCCGCGCCCGCCTTGCCGACACCCGCCGCCGCGCCACCGGCACCACCGGTGAACACGGTGGTCAGCACGTTGAAGGTGACCGCTCCGGCGGCGCGGGCGGGGTTGTGGCCCCACTGGTCCCACGCCAG
>NZ_WJBG01000040.1 GCF_009709555.1 Streptomyces blattellae
CCTGCTCGTTGACGGCTACAGCATCTCTCTGTTCATCCGCCGCGTCGCCGAGGTCTACTCCGCGACGCAAGCCGGCGATTCGGTCCCGGACCGCTGGTTCGGCAGCATGAAGAACGTCATAGACGCCAAGAATTCCGGCGATTCCAGGATCGAAGAAGGTGCCGCGTATTGGAGTAGCATCCTCGGAATCGAGAACGCTGGCCACGAGAACGTGGAAGACCTGTCCGGGGTCTTCGTATCCTCAAGCCAACCAGTTGTCGTCCCGATACCCGACGACACCTACTCGAAGGTT
>NZ_WJBG01000041.1 GCF_009709555.1 Streptomyces blattellae
TTCCACGTCACGGACCGCTCACCTGCGGAAACGTCTCAATCCCGGACCTTGCGTCAGCCCTGGATCAGCGCCGCGCCCGCGGTGCGGGCGGCGGAATGGCGGCAGTGGCTGGACTCGCTGATGGAGCCGCTGCCGGAAATATAAAGCAGCGGTAAACGGAACATAGAAACACGGGCACCGGCCATGAGCACCGATGCCCGTATTCCGCGTTATTTCTGGGTTATTTCTGGACCGGCTGATAAGCCCCCGGCGCCATCCGCGTCGCAATGGCTGTCCGGTTGTAGGCGTTGATGACGGTGGCGGCCCAGATCAGTGCCGCGATCTGCGCCTCGTCGAAGACCTCGGCCGCCTCGGCGTAGACGGCGTCCGGCACCCGGCCGTCGTGCACCAGGGTCACGGCCTCGGTCAACGCCAGTGCGGCGCGCTCGCGTTCGGTGAAGAAGGGGGTCTCCTGCCAGGCGTTCAGGGCGTAGACGCGCTGCTCTGTCTCGCCCTGGGCGCGGGCGTCCTTGGTGTGCATGTCGATGCAGAACGCGCAGCCGTTGATCTGCGAGGCGCGGATCCTGATCAGTTCCAGGAGTTCCGGTTCGACCTTGGCGTCCTGGGCCGCGGAAACGGCGGCGGCGTGCAGGGAGCCCATCGCCGCGGATACATCGGGGGTGATTTTCTTGAGGGCCACGCGGGATACAGAATCGGTATCGGTCATGAGCCGACTCTATCCGCGCGGCCTTATTCAGGAATGGAAAACAGCACGATTACTCCCGTGACATCGGGGAAGCTCCGGGACGAACTGTGGAGCGTGGGAATCAGTCCACCGAGGCCGGGTCGCAGGCGTAGGGCGGGCAGAACCCGGACAACGCCGTGGTGAGCAGCTCCAGTTCGTCCTCGCGGCCGTCCGCGTCGGGGCCGTACGCGGCGATCGCGTAGATGTTGCCGTCCTCGGCGACGAACCGCTCGTCGTAGACGTGCCAGGGGCCGATGTCGGGCTCGCCCCTGATCGAGTCGGCCAGATACTCCAGCCGGGAGCCCGTGAACTCGCCGTCGTCGAGGGTCTGGAGGTCCAGTTCCTGGAAGCCGGGCGCCTTCTGGGTCTCGTCGGACAGGAACAGCTCGAAGGACTCCTCCGGTGACGCCTCCGCCACCTGGT
>NZ_WJBG01000042.1 GCF_009709555.1 Streptomyces blattellae
CGGATTCGAACCGGCGCTACCGCCTTGAGAGGGCGGCGTGCTAGGCCGCTACACAACGGGGGCCCAGCGATCATCGCGAAGGAGATCGCCGTACCCCCGACCGGATTCGAACCGGCGCTACTGCCTTGAGAGGGCAGCGTGCTAGGCCGCTACACAACGGGGGCTTTGCAGATGAGCTCTGCGAGCTGGCCTACCTGGACTCGAACCAAGACTAACTGAACCAGAATCAGTCGTGCTGCCAATTACACCATAG
>NZ_WJBG01000043.1 GCF_009709555.1 Streptomyces blattellae
CCATGGCCCGGTACGAGCCGAACCCGGCCGCCGTCGCGCACAGCGTGACCAGCAGCAACGACACCAGCGAGAAGCACCGGCCCCGAGGATCACGCGGGTCTCTCACCTCGGCCAGCCGCCGCAGCAGCAACGTCCGCTCCGACGCGAGCGACATCGACTCCATCACGGGCACACACATGGCAGACTGACGATTCACCGAAGCTCCGTAGGCACAGGGCGACTTGGTAGGTCACCCCGCTCAACGGAGCTTCGGTCTTCCACGTCACGGACCGCTCACCTGCGGAAACGTCTCAATCCCGGACCTTGCGTCAGCCCTG
>NZ_WJBG01000044.1 GCF_009709555.1 Streptomyces blattellae
CGCCAAGCAGGCCGCGGGCGAGCTGACCGGGCTGACCGGCGTCGACGACCCGTACGAGGCGCCGGAGTCGCCCGACCTGCGGATCGAGTCACAGAACCAGACCGTGCAGGAGTCCGCTGCCGCGGTCCACGGCCTGCTCACCGAAAGGGGACTGGCATGACGACCGTGACCAAGGCGCAGGAGGGTACGCAGGCCCCGTACGCCCTGTCCCACCTCGACGCCCTGGAGTCCGAGGGCGTGCACATCTTCCGTGAGGTGGCGGGCGAGTTCGAGCGGCCGGTGATCCTGTTCTCCGGCGGC
>NZ_WJBG01000045.1 GCF_009709555.1 Streptomyces blattellae
CGCCAAGCAGGCCGCGGGCGAGCTGACCGGGCTGACCGGCGTCGACGACCCGTACGAGGCGCCCACGGAGGCGGCTCTGGTGCTGCCGACGCAGGACCAGACGCCCCAGGAGTCGGCGGACGCGGTGTACGCGGTGCTGGCGGAGCGGGGGCTGGTGTGACCGGGTTCAGCCTCTCTCACCTCGACGCTCTGGAGTCCGAGGGTGTGCACATCTTCCGTGAGGTGGCGGGCGAGTTCGAGCGGCCGGTGATCCTGTTCTCCGGCGGC
>NZ_WJBG01000046.1 GCF_009709555.1 Streptomyces blattellae
GCAGGGGCTGGTCGAGGTGGGGGAGTTGATCCGGTCAGTGGGGCGCGGGGGCGGGGCGGTCACTGTGGGACTGGGGCGGGTCGGGGTGCGTGGCGTGTGATCTTGTCGGGCGGCTGCAGTAGTGGGCCGGTGGGGTTGGTCGGCAGGGGCTGGTCGAGGTGGGGGAGTTGATCCGGTCAGTGGGGCGCGGGGGCGGGGCGGTCA
>NZ_WJBG01000047.1 GCF_009709555.1 Streptomyces blattellae
GTGCTTCACCGGCGCCGGCACCGAGGGAGTTCATTCCCTCAGACACCCAACAACGTGCCCGGCACACCCCCCGACTCCCCCGACGTTCCACACTCCGAAGAGCAGTACTAGACAGAAGAAGACGATCAAGTGCACCGAATAATCAACGTTCCACCCATGAGCAGCCAGCGCGAGACATCCGCTCGCGTACCGGCGTCTGGACCCCTACAGGGGCCAGGTGCTCCTTAGAAAGGAGGTGATCCAGCCGCACCTTCCGGTACGGCTACCTTGTTACGACTTCGT
>NZ_WJBG01000048.1 GCF_009709555.1 Streptomyces blattellae
GTTGCGAATCGTCGCCTGAAGTAAACAGTCGCATCCCTGTCCGTGGAACGCGAGGCCCCTCAGGTTGTCGTCGCGGCGGGTTGTGACGGTATGCCGTTCGTCGGACACTCGGCACCACTCGATCGGGAGGGCCGGGTTGACCGCGCTGGGGGTGAGATTGCTCAAGCAACCGGGCTGGCGCCTTGCGAGGCTGCGGAGTTCGTTGGCGGCGCTTGCGGGGATTCGGCCCGCGAGCAGATGGGGTGGGCCGCCGGCGGGGTGGGGCACCGCCAGGAGGAGGTACTGGGGTGTGTCGTCAGGGTTTCTCACCACGCTGGTCACGAGGGAGGTCAGCACGGCCGGTGCGAACGGCCTGGCGGCTGGGACACGGTTGGCGAGTGGCGCATCGATCTGCTGGAGGAGTTCGACGAGTGTGGTGCCGGCTCCCATCGGCAGGGGCGCAGGGAGGATGATGACCGGCAGGCGTGCCGTGGGGGGTTCTTGTGGGGTGAAGGTGAGGTCCAGGCGCTGAGCGGTCCTTGGGATTAGGTATCCGGCCTGCACGCTCTTTTCGGGCACGGGTTCACGCACAACGATGGTGGGTGTTCCTGTGAACCGCCCCGAGTTCGATAGAGATCTCAGATGGTTGTTGTGACCTGGTGTTTCGTGGT
>NZ_WJBG01000049.1 GCF_009709555.1 Streptomyces blattellae
TCGGGTGTGAAGTCGTCGAACAGCGCCGCCGCGGTCGATTGCGAGGGTGCGAGTTCCTGCTCCGCCACCTGTCTGCCGGCCTGGGTGAGCTCGACCAGCTTGATGCGGCGGTCGTGGGGGTGGGTGACCCGGCTGACCAGGCCCTCCCTCTCCAGGCCGTCCACCAGGACGGTCATGTTTCTGGGCGACATGCCGAGCGACTCGCCGAGTTCGCTCATGCCCGCCGGTTCGCTCTTGAG
>NZ_WJBG01000050.1 GCF_009709555.1 Streptomyces blattellae
CAACACCCTCAGCACCGCCCTTGACGGCCCCGCCAACGACGAGTCGACCCGCGACGACGGCGACGACCCGCCGCTGTGCGGAGCCACCGTCCACTGACGTTGCCGTCAACTACTGCCGTCACCAACCGCAGAAGCCCCGCCAGGACGCACCTGACGGGGCTTCATCTTTGCGTTCGCGACTTACCCGCTCACGCACTGCAGGGCTACGGCCTCACGCCCCAGAGAATCTCGTAAAGAGATCACGGTCGCGCCAGGAATCGGAGAAGGCATCCAGCATGGCCTCGTGCAACCGAAGATGGCTGACGTCCCCTCGGGGGTGTCTGATCCTTTCTTCGACCGCCTCTCGGACAGCCTCCCAACGCAGCACATGCATCAGGA
Source organism: Streptomyces blattellae (assembly GCF_009709555.1). Taxonomy (GTDB): domain Bacteria; phylum Actinomycetota; class Actinomycetes; order Streptomycetales; family Streptomycetaceae; genus Streptomyces; species Streptomyces blattellae. Next base: position 379 of record NZ_WJBG01000050.1, read on the forward strand.
AAGAAACAATTTCAACGACACCTTCCTGAGGGGAATCGATCAGAGCGATCAGGCGACTCTCGAATTGCCCTCTCAATTCAGGATTCCCCTGCAGGATCGCGAGAGCACGCTCCAGTCCCGGCTCGAGTTCTTCGGCGCCGCAGGTCTCCTCTGCCGTGGCTAGGACCCTCTGGACGACCTGCATGAACTCCGCGACCGGATCAGCAGCTAGGCCGCCACGCCTCAATGTACTTCCCATCAGCACCAAGTCCATTCTTGTTGAAGGCATCCACTGCCGCCTTCTGGGCGTGAGCACCGTAAGGCTGATAATGGCCAGACTTATTGTCGAGGTACACGACTTGACCACCCTTGGTCTTGAACTCTCCGGCAGCCAGCACGTCCCTCCCCTGGGCGAGGCTCACATGACCAGCCGTTCGCTTCCCAATGACGAGCTCGCCGTCGCCGGTCACCACGTATGCATAGTTACCCGAGCGAGAGAGAACGGTGCCAGGAGCAATCGGCTTGAACCACTCCGGCGTATCTGCCGGAATCAGGTTCGAGAAAGAGGTGGGGTCAGGGCCCGCTCCGCTGTTGTGAACGAGGACCGGAGTCCGCCCCGCCAGCACATAGTACGTGTGCAGATCGCTGACGGTGAGGTTGTGCACCGTGGCCGACGAAGCCGTCCACCGCTTGATCGCGGTGATCTGAACGCGCGTGCCGGCGCTCGTCGTGAGCCATTCCCCCGACGTCAGGTCTGTCGCGTCGACCCACTCGCCGAGTGAGGGGACCCAGAAGGGGTGTCCGTCGGTAGCCGTGACCGAGGCGGTCTTGGCGCCCTTCTTGCCATCGACGTCGATCGTCACCTTGACGAGGTGCTTCAGCCCCTGGCCCTTGATCTCGGCCGTGACCGTCTCGACGCTGGTCTCGCCGGTCTCCGGATCCGTAGCCAGGACCTTGTCGCCGATATCGACGTCCTTAAAGTCCTTCGCGGTCCCGTCGGCCATCAGCACCTTGGTGTCCGGCGTGAAGCTGTTGCACTCCTCAGCTGCCTCCGCCGCTTTGTCAGCGGCCTTCTTGCTCTTCCGCCAGTCCTTGAAGCCGTCCCACAGCTTCTTGCCCAGTCCGACGATCCGCTTGCCCACAGCGGCGGCCTTGTCGAGACGCCATCCGTACTTCGCGACGAGCCGGCCGAGAGGCCCGCCGCTGATCAGCGACGTGACGACATTGGCCGCCGTGGCTCCACACGAGCCGAGAGCCCCGGTGGTGAAGCAATCCAGCGCGTCGGTGATCCCCAGCTCGTCGGCAATGATCGCGCCGAGTTCCTTGGCGATGGCGACCGCACGCTTCTTGGCCGCGTCCTCCTGCGCCCGGGCCTCGTCCGCCTTGGCCTTGGCCGGTGACTTGGTGGTGCTGCCGCCGGAGTCACCACCGCCGGAGTCACCATCGCCGGAGTTGCCTGTCCTGCCGACCATGATCGCGCCGGGTATCAGGATGGGGAACAGCCCGGTCGGGTCACTCGTGGTGACGGGGTTGTTGCTGCTGTAGGCGTAGCCGTTGATCTGCTGCGGGTCGTTGAAGTCGATGATCGGGTCGGCCGAGATGAAGCGGCCCGTGTCCGCGTCGTACTCGCGTGCGCCGAGCGTCGTCAGGCCCGTGGACTCCTGGATGGTGCCGCCCACGAAGCCCTTGTCGTTGACCCAGCCGGCCGGAGACGACATCGCGTCGTCACGGGCGAGTCCGAACGGGTCCGTGCGGCGCCGCGTGGTGGTGCCCGTCGTCGGGTCGACGGCGAGTTCTGCGGTGCCCTGGTGGTCCGAGAGCAGGAAGTGGACGCCGTCCGCCTCCCGCATCGCGACCGTCACGCCGTTGAAGGAGTAGTACCGGGTCGCCTTCACCGTGGACGTGGACTTGTCCAGGTGGAGTTCCATGCCCGGCATGTAGAACGTCTTCTCGTCCGGTGTGTCCCGCAGGATGCGCTCACCCGAGACGGCGTCGTACGTGTACGACGTCACCGCTCCGTCGGCGTTGGTGACCTTGGTCAGCTCGCCGCGCTTGTCCCACTCCAGCGACTGGGTGTCGCCGTCCAGGACCCGGGTCCGGGTGTTGCCGGAGGCGTCGTAGGTGTACGTGTTCTGGGAGGTGACCTCCGGGGTCGTGCTCGTCGCCGCGGTGTTCTCCACGACCGAGGAGACCGTGTGCGGGCCGGAGTCCGTCCCGTTCGGGCCGGAGCCTTGGCCGTAGGTGTACGTCCTCGTGGACGTCGCCGCCCCGTTCAGACCGTGTCGCGTCTCGCTGGTGCGGTTGCCGATCGCGTCGTAGCCGTACTCCGTCCAGTACGGGGACACGCCGCCGACCGTCGAGGACGAGGCGCCGGGGGAACAGGCGGTCTCCGCCGCGCCCGTGCCCGAGGCCCCGCTCGTCGCCGCCGACGAGGTCCATGCGCTCGTCACCCGGCGCAGGCCGTCGTAGGCGAAGCACTGGACGTCCTTCGTGCCCCCGCTCGGGGTGTCCGCGATGGAGAGGATGTTGCCGGCCGCGTCGTACGTGTAGTCCGCGTCGTAGGCGACGCTGGTAGCACCCTCCACGTCCACACGGGAGTTGAGGAGGCGGTCGGTACCCGGCTCATACCTGTTCGTCAGCCAGGTCTTCCGGGCGGCCGTCGCCCCTGTGGACAGCTCGATCTGCTCCAGGTTGGACGTCGGCGAGTACGTGGCGTCCGTCACGTAGCTGCCGGCGCCGATCGAGGTGCGCACGCCGACCGGCCGCTGCAGTTCGTCGTACGTGTACGACAGTGCCTCCGCCGGCAGGTCGCCGGCCGCCGGCAGGCCCTGCCCCTGAACCGTGACGTCACGGTTGTACTGGGTGGTGTATTCGTAAGTGCCGCCCAGTTGCGGTTCCGCCGTCGTGGACAGGAAGTACTTCGTCGAGGTGGGCTTGTAGTCGTTGTTCGCGTCGAGGGCCGGGTAGGTCACCGACGCGTAGACCGCCCCGTTCTTGTACGTGTAGGTGCCGTACAACTCACCCTTGGCCACCGTGTCGTACTTGGTCACGGACAGCTTGGTGCCGGTGTCGGGCTCGCCCTGCCAGGTCGAGACCGCACGGCCCAGCTCGTCGTATTTCGTCGAGGTCTTGTCCCCGTTGAGGGTGACCGAGGTCTGGCGGTCCAGCACGTCGTAGGTGAACGAGGACGTGCCCGTGTCGGGGTCGACCGACTCCTTCTGGCGGCCCAGCTGGTCGTACTTGTACGACCACACATTCCCGGCGTCGTCGGTCACCTTCGACAGCAGGCCCGCGGGCGTGTAGCCGTACATGGTGGTGACCGCGGCCCCGCCGACCGGGTACTCGATCCGGGTCACCGCACGGTCCCGGGCGTCGCTCACGACCGTGGACTTCACGCCACCCGTCGGCGGGGTGGTCGTGACCCGGTCGCCGTCGTACGCGTACGTCGTGCGGTACTTCTCCGTCCCCTGCACCTTGAAGATCGAGGCGGTGACCCGGCTCGCGCCGTCGTACTCGGTCACCGTCTGGGCGTCGAGGTCAGCATTGACCGGCTGGAAGAGCGTCGAGGAGGGGGCGTCGGAGGCGTAGTAGGTGTCGTTGACCTGCACCACCCGGTTGGAACCGTCGTACCGGGTGTCCGCGACCATGCGGCCGCCGCCCGGTCCTTCCGTCTGTTCCTGGCGGGGCCTGAGCAGGCCGTCGTACAGGGACCACTCGCTGCCGTACGACGTCCCGTCGCTCTCGATCTTCTGCGTGCGGACGGCCGTCGGGGCGGTGTCGCCCCGCACGAGGTACTCGTACTTGAGGGAGGGGCTGAAGCTGGAGGCCTTCGGCCGGTCCGGCAGCCAGACCGAGATCAGGCGGCCCAGGCCGTCGTAGGCGAAGTCCGTCCGCCTGCCGTTCTGCTCCACCTTCGCGCTGGTCAGGCCCCACTGGGGCGCGTACTCCGTCGACATGGTCCAACCGAGCCGGTTGGTGACCGTCGACTTCGTCGCCAGGCCGTAGGTGTCCGTGTACGTGATGGACGAGGTGTACGTCGTCGAGGACGACGCCGTCTCCGCGTCCTTCACCACGAGCGGGCGGCCGTAGTCGTCGTACGTCGTCACGGCGGTCGTCTGGTACGTCGCCGTGGTGCCGTCGTGTGCGGACAACCGCTTGGTGGTGGTCACGTCACCCTTGGTGGGAGCCGTGCCGAGCACGCCGGCGCCGTCGTAGTAGGTCAGGTCGTCGGAGAGGACCTGGGTGGCCCGGTTGGGCGTGGTGGAGCAGTCGACCGCCACCTTCTCCACCCGCGACACGTACGCGTACATGTTCAGGCTCGCGTTGTCCGCGTACTCGGTGCGGGTGCACTGGTTGTCCGCGACGCCGATCTCACCGAGATCGTTGACCTGCGTGGCGCGACCCGTGGCGGCGTCATACGTCGTGACAGACCTGGTGTTGCGCCAAGTACCCCCGGTCAGCGCGGTGTAGGTGTTGGTGGTTCCCGTATTCACATAACGGGCCCTGCGCGTATCCCAGTCCTCGGTCTGGGTGGCGGTCACCGCGGTCCACGGCACCGTCACCGACTTCTGGGTGATGGCGGAGCCGTTGTAGGTGAGCGTCTCGAGCTCGGAGCCCGCCTTCCAGTCGGAGTCCTCGTAGGTGACCCCGTTGGAATCGGTGACCGTCGCGGAGCGGGTGGTGCCGTTCTTGTCCACGTCCCCGTCCAGGCCGCGGAAGAAAACGTGCTCGGTCTTGGTGTTGGAGGCGGAGTTGGTGCCGTCGGAGGTCTCGACCCGCACCCTGCCGTAGCCGCGCCAGTCGCCCCAGGTGCGGTACTCGGCCTTGGTGATGCCGTCGGGCTTGGTCTTCCGCCAGCCGGCGTCGCCGATGTAGGTGTACTTGGTGACCTGGTCGGCGTTGCCGCCGGTGAGGTCGGTCTCGATGACCGAGTCGACGACGTACTTGTGGAACCAGTCGAGGATCGGGGCGGCCGCGCCGGGCGGGTTCCACTTGACCGGGAAGCAGCGCAGCTTGGAGGAGTCCTCGGCCGGGAGGCCGGCGGTGGTGCACTGCCGGTCGGCGTAGTTGACGTTGAGCACGCCGCCGGTCTCGTTCTTCACCGCGGAGAGGCGGAAGCGGTAGAACGGCTGGAGGTTGTCGCCGGTCTCGTCGACACGGTTGGGCAGCTGCGTGCCGTACAGCTCGACGGAGGGCACCGAGACGTCCGTGCCGGCCTTGCCTGTGTGCGCGATGCGGCTGAGCCACAGCGACTTGGAGCCGTCGCCGTTGTCGGTGAGGACGTGGGTGAGGCTCCACTCGTCGACCGGCGAGTAGGTCGCGTCACCGGTGCGGATCTGCGTGGTGATCTTCGTCAGCTTCTTGCGGGTCCAGAACGTCGGCGAGTTCTGGCCGGGGCACTTGGTGTCAGCCTTGCAGTTCTGGTCCCAGGGGACGTCGGGCCAGTCGGCGGCCGTGGCGTCCGTCAGCGCTCCGGGGGAGCAGTCCGTCAAGTCGCCGACGCAGCGCTCGGCGGTGGTGAAGACGACCTGGGCGGCCGGCTTGGTGGAGTACACGGTGTCCGCGCGCTGGCCGTAGTCGATGCGCTTGAGGTAGCCGCCGCGGATGTAGGGCTTGCCGTTCTCGGCGGTCTTCAGGCCCTGCGTGTAGTAGTTCGTCTCCTTGCCGTAGTAGAACGACATCACGCTGCCGTGCGGGTCCACTACGTGGTCGAGGTTCCAGCGCCAGGCCTGTGTGCAGTAGGCGTCGGCGAACGTGGCGTTGTAACAGGGCTCGCCCGAGTCGTCTCCGTAGACCGGGACGGTCCAGGTGGAGTCGGTCTCCTCGTTGCCGGCGGCGTAGCCGGGCAGCCGGTTCAGACCGAAGTAGTACTGGGTGCCGTCGGCGGTGGTGATCTTCCAGTGCTCGCCGTTGTTGTCACCGTTGGTGGTGCCGGTCAGTCGCTCGACCTTGGAGTTGTCGTCGTTGCTGATCCGCCACTTGCCGGTGGTGTCGTCCTTGATGAGCTCGCCGGACGTGCCGCCGGCGAGGGAGAGCGTGGCGTTGTCGAACGCCCAGCACTGGTCGCCGATGGTGGCGTCGTGGCCGTCGTCGGCGCACGGCTTGTAGCTGCGTTCGATGTAGCCGGGCTCGTAGGTGAAGCCCTGGCCGACCCACGAGCCCTGGTTGTTCGTGGCCGCCGTCTGGCCGTCGATCGACTGGGAGTTGTAGCTCAGGCCAACGGAAGGCTTGAGGCCTCCGGGCACCGGCGGAGCGGTCACCGGGTAGTTCCAGGTGAAGGCGCCCGACGAGGTGTCCACGCCCCACTGGGAGGACGGGCTGAGGCTCGTCGCCTTGTAGTCGCCGTTGTCGCCGCTGCTGCCGGCGGTGGCGGCGAGGACGGTGGCGGAGGACGTGTCGGTGGCCGCCTCATAGAACTGCGTGCTTGGACCGGCGGTGTCTCCGGCGGCGTTCACAGTCGCCGTCAGCGTCTGCCGCTCCGCGTTGTTGCTGCTCTTCAGGTACGTCGGTGTCGAGCAGCCCTTCTTCTTCGGCGTTGTCAGGACGCACGCCGGGTACTGGACGAGGCGCAGGCGGGAGCCGTAGCCGCCGCCGTAGGCGCCCGCGAAGTCGGAGTAGTCGAGGGTGACGCGGGCGGCGCCCTTGGACGTCTCGCCGTCGGTACGGGCAACGGTGAGCAGGACGCCGTCGAGGCCCGCCGCCTCAGCCTTCTCGTGGCTCAGCACCTCGACGCGCAGGGAGGCCGCACCCCGCTCGCCCCCTGCCGCCTTGGCCGTCACCGGCAGGTCCTTCGCCTTGACCGCTGTGCCGGACAGCTCGACCTCGGCGCTGCCCGCCTTGGGCCAGTGCGTCTCGTCGACGTCCCGGACGGCGGCCTTCCTGGCCTCGTCGGTCTTCTTGAAGGCCTTGGGCTGGGCGTTCTTGCCGCGGACCGGGTCGTCCAGGTTCGTCTGGGTCTCCGGCCTGGTCAGGCCACGGTCGGCCGCGGCAGTGGGCGTGTACTGCGGGAGCAGGCCGATGGACAGGGCCAGCCCCAGGACCAGCGCCACGCGGCGGCGGCCGACGCGCCGGGCCGGTCTGGGCGACCGGAACCAGGAGGGCGAGGACATGACATCTCCAGGAGGCGGGGGAGGTGATGGGGAAGGCGTGGGGGCGGCGGGCGGCCCGAGGGCCGCCCGCCCGTGGTGTCGGAGCGCTAGGCCGACGTCTCGTCGATACTCGCGCCGGGCGGCATGACCGCCACTTGCGCCACCCAGGAGGCGTCCAGCGGCCCCTGGTACATCCGGACTTCGTCAACGGCACCGGAGAAGTACTCGCTCGCGGTGGTGCCCGTCAGCGTGCGGCCGATCTGCAGGCGGGTCGTACCGAAGTCCCACGTGTTGTCCCAGGCCGCTTCGGCCACCGCCGTACCGTTGACGTACAGGACCGCCTCGCCGAAGACCGCGTTGTAGACGAGCGCCAAATGATCGCCGTCGCCCTCGGAACTCGGCGGGTCCGCGGTGTCGAGGACGGAGGTGGTCACCGGGGCCGCCGAGTCGGCGTCGGTCACCACAAGCTGCCAACGACCACTGGACGCCTGGTACTTGACCTTGATGGCGGTCCCGCTCGTACCGGACAGGGACAGCACCGTCTCGTCCACGTCCGGGTTCACGGCGGCGAGCCGGGCGCGTGCGGTGAGCGTGAAGCTGTCCTGTGCGGTGAGCGGACCGGCGGTAGCGCGGGTCGCGTAGGAATCGGTGCCGTTCAGTGCCAGGTGGCCGTCGCCCCACAGCGGTTGGGCAGGGGGCACGCAGTCCGGGTCGGCCGCCGGGTCGCAGGTCTCGTCGGGCACGTAGAGGGAGGCGCCTCCGCCCAGGGCCAGCCCGATGCCGCCAGCCGTCTCCGGCGAGATACCGGCCGACGCCTGGTCCAGCTGCCAGTACGCGAGTTGATGCGGCGTGATGCCGCCGAGTTGCTGCCCCTCGGTGGGCGGGACCACCCGATCGTGGAACTTGACGTCGGCGACACTGCCCTTCAGATGGCCGACATAACCCTCCAGAGAGAGCTTGCGTCCGATCTGCACAGCCCCGGTTGCGTTCCATGCCGTGTGGCGGGCCTGGACGTCGTCGGCGACGAGTACACCGTTGACATACAGCATCATCTTGCCCAGCTCGGCGTCGTACACCCCGATGAGATGCGTCCAGCTGCCGGCGACAGCCGCCGCGCCCGAGACCTTCCAGGTGCCGAGCGACTCCATGTCGCTGACCGGGATGCGGAACGTCCACGAGGCAGTGTCGACGTCGTAGCCGAGTTCGAAGCCCGGCTCTGCCGTCCCGTCCTGGCTGACGACGGTGACATTCTCCGTGGGCAGCGAGGGCAGCATGACCCAGGCGCTCACCGAGAAGGTGCCGCTGGTGTCGACGGGGAACTTGTCCGGCGCGGGGTCGGTGTCGTCGACGGCCTCAAGGTAGGCGTTGGCGGTGCCGTCGAAGGAAGCGGCGGTGTCGGTGGAGCCGAGCGGGCCCTGGACTCCGAACGTCACGCCGGAGCCGGCGGTGGCGTTCGTCGCGTCTGCGCTGCCAGTCGCAGTCGAGGAGCCCTGGGCGTCACCGAGGGTCCACGCGGCGACAGGCGCACGACCGTCGCTCACCAGGAAGACATGGCTGGTCGGCGTCTTCTGCGGGTTGCCCGCGCCGTCGATCGCGGTGACGTGCAGGGTGTACGTGCCCTCGCTCGGCGGCATCCAGCGGATGGTCGCCGGGCCGCCGGTCGAGTCGGCAGCCACCGTCTTCTTCGTGTTGTCGGCCTGCGGACCGGTGAAGTAGTACGAGTACTGCGTCACGTCGGTGGACGGCGAGTCCATGGTGAAGCTGCCGTAGTCGCCGACACCCGCGTGCCAGGTCTCGTCGTCCGGGTATTCGGCCGAGCTGACCGCGGCGGACTTGGGCTTGCTCGTGTCGTAGATGAACTCGCAGCGGGTCTGGCCGCCATCGGTGGACCAGGGACCGTACGACTGCTGGTCGAAGCCCTGGACCGCCCAGGCGATGGTGGTGTTCTGCGGGATGGAGAAGCCCGGCTGGCCGTCGCCCGATATGTCGCTGCCGATGGTGTAGAAGAACGTGGCCACGCCGGTCTGATCGCTCCAGCTGGAGTCGACCGTGCTCTTCTTGGCCGTCGTCGCGTAGTGCGTGACCGTATTGCCCGAACCGTCGTTCCACCAGACCTTGAACTGGGCTTGGAGCGTCTCGGAGTTGGCACCGGTGTCGCCGTGGTCGTAGTCCCTGATCACGGCCGAGACACGCGGTGCCTCGGTCACATAGTGCTCGGTGGCGCTGCCGTACTCGCACGCACCGCCCGGCTTCATCTGCAGGTCGTCCTGGTCAGGCACCAGCGGCGGCCGGTTGTATGTGACTTCGAGGTGCGCGTTGCCGCAGAAGCGCTTCCAGTACGAGGTGTCGGACTCACTGCCCGCCTTCAGCCGGAACGTGGTGGTGCCCCAGCCGTTGTCCGCCGCCTTCTGGACGGTGCTCGTCACACCGAAGCGCACGTTCTGGTTGGTCGAGGTGCACGAACCCGCAGTGTCCGTGGGCGACTTGGAGGCGATCGTCTCCTTGGAGGACGGCTGATTGGTCCAGTTCGTCGAGGAGCTGATCGCGCTGGCGCCGGTGCTGTTCACGCGAGCGAGCTGGACCTCGCGCGCGGAGCTGCTGTAGGTGTGCACCAGCGTCACGGCGAACTCGGCGCTGACGATGTCCTTGCCTTCGAAGGTTCCCGTCGGGATCGCGAAGAACTGCCGCTTGACGTCGTTGCTGCTGGCGCAGCGGTACGACACGTCAGAGGGGCACCGGCCCACACCCTCGTCGTCGTTGAACTTCCAGAACTCAGCGGTCGAGTTCTCCGAGGACACCATGGTCCAGCCGGTGCGGTTCGCGGTCTTGACCACCGGGTCGATGTAGACCGGGTAGACGGTGCCCTCATCGGTGAGCAGGTCCGCGTCAGGGGTGAGGGTCATGGTGTCGGACGTGACGTCCACGGCGACATCGGCGATCTGAGAACCCTCGGGAGGCGTCTCGGTGATCTCCCCGGCCGTCGGCTCGGTGGCCGTCTCGCCGCCGGAGTCCCACATCACCGGCTGGGGCGCCTCGAACACGGTCCCGCCGGAACCGGTGTCAGTGGCGGCCAGCCCGCCACTTGCGTTCTCCTTCAGCGTCAACGACGAGGATTCGAGGGGCAGTTCGAGCTCGGCCAGCTTCGGGTTGGCCGCCGCCTTCGCGCTCTTGACCACCAGGATGTGCGAAAAGCCCTCGGCGCTCGCAGTCACCTTGAGGTCGACCCCCGGCAGGACGTTCGCGTACGTGGCGGTCGAGCCGTCAAGCCTCGGTTCGGGAAGCTTCTCCGGCCAGTCGAGGGAGAGCGTGCGCCCGTCCTTCTCGATCTCGGCGAAAGTGGTGTCACCACCGCCGGAGAACGACATCGCGGTGAGTGTGGCCTTGGGGGCGTACGTGCCGTTCTTCTGCTGCACGAGCGTGGCGTCGATGTCCGTCCACTTGCCGTTCTTGCGGGTGCGGATCGGCTGGACGTATTCGGTGGTCGTGAAGGTGCCGTCGGGGTTGGCAACGGTGGTGCTGCGCTCGTCGCGCAGGCTCAGGATCTCCACCGGCTTGCCCGACTTCGCGGCCGTGATCCGCGCTTGCTCCTGAGTGAGGGCCTGGCTGTCGCCGGCCTCGGCAGGCGCGGCCGATGTCTGCTCGCCTGCGGGTGCACCGGTCATGCCGGTCGCCAGCAGGGCCGCCAGGGCCGTGGCGACGGCGAGCGTGCGGCGCCTTCCGCTGCTGTGGCCGTTCATCGCCCCCTGCTTCCTCGCCCAGTACTTCCTTGTTCCAGCGCCGCTGCTCATCCGACCACTCCGAACGACACGCCCTCATCGGGCAGCCCGCCCGAGCCGGGCAGGTAGGTCTTGGTTCCGGTGCTGGTCGTTCCGTCGATGTCGGTCCACGGCAGAACGTAGAGGGCTCCCTTGGCGGAGTCGGACGCCTTGCTGTAGGGCACTCCGAGGTAAAGGTTCACGGAGCCGGAGGTCAGAGCGATGCCGGCGTAGTCGCGAGCGGTGGCGGTGCCGGGCAGGCCCGAGCCGCGGGTGAGGAGCTTGTCGGCCGCGCCGACGGCCGCGTCCAGCGGACGGAAGATCTGGACGGCGCCGGCGTCCTTCACGGTTGGGGCGTCCTTGCCGGGGATGCCGACGGCCAGGCGCACGGTGGCGGCGCTGGTGACGACGCTGGTGTCGGTGTTGGCGATCGTGACCCGCTGGCCCATGAAGTCTCCTGCGACCGGATCACCGCCCACGTCTGTGACCCCGGCGTCGATGGCCGTGATCTGCGTGTACGTGCCGGACGGCTGCACCCGGACGACCGCGGCGCCGCCCGCGTCCGCCGTCGTCCCGATGTCCTCACCCGGGGTACCGACGGCCAGCAGCACATCCGAGTTGTACGTCTGGCTGCTCGGCCGGTAGCCGGTCATGGAGACCGAGGTACCGAAGCCGTCGCCCTTCTCGGCGACGCCGGTGATCCCCGTGCTGTCCTGGTCGAGGCCCACAAGGGGGGTGGGCAGTCCGCCGGACAGGGTGTGGCTGAAGACTGTGACACCGCCCGCGAACTCCTCGTCGCCGATCGCCTCGCCCGGCGTACCGACCGCGAAGTAACGGTTCGTCCCCGCTAGCGAGTAGCCGAACCGGTCGTGTGCTTCGACGACGCCGGGCACGCCCGGGTCGCGCTGACTCACGGGGACCTTGGTCGCGCCCTGCACATACTCGATGCAACCCGCATCGGCGTACGTCTTGCCGTCCACGGTGACGTTCTCGCCGGGTACGCCGACCACGAGGTAGGGCGAGCCGTTCGAGGTTGTGCCGGCCGTCACCGCGTAACCGAACCAGTCATAGGCCTCGGTGGACGTCGACGAGTCGAGCCCCGCCTGGGAGTACCCCTCGATCAAGGAGCCCGCGCCGATGCCGGTGGGCGTGCCGTGGATGACGTATATGGCCCCGGCGTCGACCCGTTGGGTTCCGTCCGCGTTGGCAACGTCCTCGTACGGGGTGCCGACGACCAGGTCGGTACAGCCGTCCCCGTCGGCGTCATAGGAAGTCCGTGAGGCGCCGAAGCCGTCACCGGGCTCTGGCGTCGCAGGCATACCGCCCGTCGCCTGGGATATCTCGAAGACTCCCTTGCTGCCGCCGAGCACCACCCGCACCAGTCCGGCACCCTTGGCCCCGTTCACGGTGGCTTTCGGGTCGGCGATGACGGTGTCGACGACGCCGTCGCCGTTGAAGTCGCTCGCCGTACCGCCTGTGCAGGTGGCGGCGACGGCCTGAGGTGCCTCCAGCGACACGACACCCGCCGTCACGATTAAGGAACTCACTGTGACACAGCCAGCGCCCTGGTCAGTCGTGCACGCGTGCGCACACCCCACCCCTCGATCACACCTCGGACGGACCTCCCCAGCCCACCCTGCTGAATTTATAAGCGCAGACTAAATACGGCCGAGATAAACGGTGTCAACCCCACCGCCCCACCCGATTACACAAGGCAAACATGAAGGCACTTACCCACTTCGCCATCAGCTTCACAATAGAGAGAAATCCAACATTAACGTCAAAGTGGACAGTCTGACTCATGTGTCAAGTGACCCGACTCACCCCTCCGAGCTGGTACTTCATGACCTGTTCTCGGCATAGCCGTGAACAGGTCATGGTATCTTCACACCTCATTTGCCACTGCAGCACCTGGAGAACGCGAGAAATGACTGGCCCTGCGGTTTCGGTGATTATCGCCGCGTACAACGCCATGCCGTATCTAACGCGGTGCATTACCTCTGTCGCCGAACAGAGCATCGGCCGGGATGCGATTGAACTCATTGTCATAAACGACGGATCAACTGACGACACGGAAAAGGAACTCGACCGCATTTCCGACCTCTATCCGGACTTCCTGCGCATCATCCACCAGGAGAATTCCGGCGGCCCTTCAGCACCCCGCAATGCCGGTCTCGATCATGCTCAAGGCACATTCGTCTTCTTCCTCGATGCCGACGACCATCTGGGGCCCGAGGCTCTGGAGCGCATGGTGGCGATGGCCGAGAAGAACGACACCGACATCGTGCTCGGCAAGATGGTCGGCGTCGGCGGGCGGGGGGCGCCTGCCTCGATGTTCCAGCGGAACCAGCCGAAGACCGACGTCTTCTCATCCCGTGTGTACTGGACGCTCAGCCCGATGAAACTGTTCCGCCGGGAGCTGCTGGAGCGTCACAGCCTGCGGTTCCCCACCGATCTGTCCATCGGCGAGGACCAGCTTTTTGTGGGCCCCGCCTACCTCCACGCGGCCGGCGTCTCCGTCCTGGCCGATTACGACTGCCTGTACTGGGTGCGACGGGAGGACGACGGCAACATCACCCTGCGGACGGGGGGCACCGAGCCCCGGCTGAAGTTCCTGCCCCGCGTGGTCGACATGATCCTGGAGAACGTGCCGCCCGGTCCGGGCCGCGATCACCTGGCACACCGGCATCTGACCGTTGAAGTGCAGCAATTCCTCGACCACCTGGTGTGCGAAACCCAGCCACAGCAGGAGAAAGCCCTCGCCCGCCTCGCCGAGATCATCGCCCCGCTCTGGCATGCGGGGTTGAACGACCGGCTCTCCGCGATGGCCCGGCTGCGGCTGCATCTCATACGCCATCGGATGCTCGACGAACTCCTCGAACTTGTGCGGTTCGAGGAGGAACTGGCCCAGAGCAAGGTGTCCACCCCGGTCGTCGTCGACCAAGGCCGGGCCCTCGCCCGCTACCCCTTCCTCCGCGACCCCGCCCACGCCGTCCCCGACAACTGCTACGACGTCACCGACCAACTCGGCGTACGCCACCACGTCAGCCGGGCCGAAGTGCACGGCACCACGCTGCACCTCGCCGGGCACGGCTACCTCCACCGCATCGAGACCCACGACGTCACCACCGGACTCGTCCTGCGTGAGCGCGACAGCGGGACGGAGTTCCGGCTGCCCGTCACGCACACCGGGTCGCCCGGCGTCGGTGCGCACGAGGACGAGGGCCGGTACACGTACGACAAGGCCGGATTCGAAGCCGTGGTCGACATCACCACCGCCGCCGACGGCGGGCCGCTCGACGACGGGCTGTGGGACATCTCGCTCGCCATCGGCGCCCAGGGCATCACCCGCGAGGTCCGGGTCGGCAGCAAGCGGGCCGCCGGCATATCCGGCAAGTCCACAACGCACGTCGTGGAGACCGCCGAGGGCATACGTGCCGTCACTCTCTACACCACCAGCCCGCACGGCAACCTCACGCTGGACATCGGTGAGCGCAAGCACGAAGTGCTGGACCGTCTCAGCCTTCAGGACGAGGTCCGGTGGGCCCCCGAGGCGCCTACGGAACTGCAGTTCACCGGTCGCTGCAAGCTCGCCGCCGTTCCGGAGGGCGCCCTCACCGTGACCCTGGACGACGGGCGGGGCGGCAGCGCCGCCTTCCCGGTCTCGGTGAGCGGCGACGGCTTCGTCGTACGCGTGCCCGTCACCGAACTCAGCGCCGGCGTCTGGCACGGCGCTCTCCGGCTCGGCTCCTGGTCGCTGCCCCTCCCGGGCCTGCCCAGGAACCTTCCCCCGGCCAAGTGGCGCCGTCGCGCCCTGCCCTGGTACGCCAAGCCCGCCCCTGCCGCCGGCGAGGCCTTCGCCCTGGAGGTCGCGAGGACCGACCTCGTGCGCGCGGTGGCCCGGCGAGTCAGGTCCTGAGCGCGCGGTCGCTACCTGGGTTTCTTGGTGCTGCCCTGTCCCTGCCCCGGATGCTCGTCGGAGTTGCCGGGGGCGGTGGCCGAGGTGCTCGTGGGGGTGGGGTTTGTGGGAGGCGTGCTCGTGGCGGAGGCCGACGGTTCCCGCGTGCCGTCGGTGGCGTCCGCGGTCGCGGTGGGGCTTGGTGGAGCGCTCGTAGCCGGGGAGGCGGGCGCGGCCGAGGATCCCGGCCGGTCTGCGAGCGTCCCCGGGGAGGACTCCGTGTCCGTGGGCGCCGCGGAGTCATCGGCCGTGGGACCTGTCCGCTCCGGCTTGCCCTGCGTCCCGCCCGACCCGGAGAAGGAGAACGCGGCGATCACGGCAGCCGCGGAGACGACGCCTGCCGCACCGGCGGCGACCAGCACGCGGCGCGAGCGGAGGCCGAGCGGCCGGTGCCGGCCGCGGTGACCCGACCGGGTCGCGGACACGCCGTCCGCCACCGGAGGCAACTGGGCGGTCTCGTCGTAGGCGGTGTCCTGCCACCCGTGCGCGGCAGCCGGGTCGGCGTACCCGTCGTACGCCGGGGTCGCCGGTTCCTGCGGGTGGTACACGTTCGGCGGGCCCTGAAGGTCCCCGCCCTCCGGATGGGCGCTCTGCGCGCTGCCGTACTCCGATGGCCTGGACATGACCGTGGATTCTAGGGACGCATGTGACCCCTGGGACAGCTACCGGCGATAACAGCCCAAACCACCGCGTCTCACGTGGCGGAAAACACGGCCCGGACCGCGTTACCGGGCCGTAAGCTCCCTGACATGCAGGTGATCCAGTCGACCAAGCTCGCCAACGTCTGTTACGAGATCCGGGGGCCGGTGCTTGAAGAGGCGATGCGGCTTGAGGCGGCCGGGCATCGGATCCTCAAGCTGAACACCGGCAATCCGGCTGCTTTCGGCTTCGAGTGTCCGCCCGAGATCCTGGAGGACATCCTCCGGAATGTGTCCACGGCACATGGGTACGGCGACGCGAAGGGGCTGCTCGCCGCACGCCGGGCCGTCGTGATGCACAACCAGACCCTCGGCATCGAGACGGACGTCGAGCACGTCTTCATCGGCAACGGCGTCTCCGAGCTGATCGTGATGGCGATGCAGGGGCTGCTGGACGACGGGGACGAGGTGCTCGTGCCCGCGCCCGACTATCCGCTGTGGACGGCGGCGGTGTCGCTGTCGGGCGGTACGGCCGTGCACTACCGCTGCGACGAGCAGTCCGACTGGATGCCCGACCTCGCGGACGTGGAACGGAAGGTCACCGACCGCACCAAGGCGCTCGTGATCATCAACCCGAACAACCCGACGGGCGCGGTCTACGACGAGGCCATGCTCAAGGGCCTGACCGACATCGCCCGCCGGCACAATCTGCTGATCTGCTCCGACGAGATCTACGACAAGATCCTCTACGACGATGCCACGCACACGCCGACCGCGGCCGTGGCCCCGGATCTGCTGACCCTCACCTTCAACGGCATGTCGAAGGCGTACCGGGTGGCCGGCTACCGGGTCGGCTGGATGTCGATCTCAGGTCCGCGCGCACACGCCGACTCCTATATCGAGGGTCTGACGATCCTGGCGAACATGCGGCTGTGCGCGAACATGCCGGGGCAGCACGGTGTGGTCGCCGCGCTGAGCGGGCGGCAGACCATCAACGACCTGGTGCTGCCGGGCGGGCGGCTGCGCGAGCAGCGGGATGTGGCGTATGAGCTGCTGACGCAGATTCCGGGGGTGACGTGCGTGAAGCCGAAGGGGGCGCTGTATCTGTTCCCACGGCTCGACCCCAAGGCGTTCAAGGTCAAGGACGACCGGCGGATGGTGCTTGACCTGCTCCGGCGCGAGAAGATCATGGTCGTCCAGGGCACCGGCTTCAACTGGCCCGAGCAGGACCACTTCCGGGTGGTGACGCTGCCGACGGTCGGGGATCTGCGGGATGCGGTGGGACGGATCGGGAACTTCCTGGACGGCTACAGCCAGACCTGACGGTCACGCCGCGTGGGCGTACGGTCCGGTTCTGCGAAGTGCGCAACTTTAGACGAAATCTAAGCTAGGATGACTTCTGTCAGAGCACAGGAGGCCATCCCATGTACGAACCGATCCGCACCAAGTCGGTCCACAACTCGATGGCCGGCGCCTCCTCGGACTTCCCCCACCGGTCCCGCGAGGAGGAGCTGGACATCCAGCTCGCCGGCCATCTCGCCGCGCTCCTCGCGATCACCGACGAACTGCGGGCGCAGACGCCGTCCGGCGATCTGACCGCGGCTGCCGAACGGCTCGTGGAGCAGGTGGCCCGGCTGCGGGGAGGCAGGCCGCCGGTCCGTGCGGTCTCCTCCGGCGCCCGACGCCAGGTCACGACGCTGCACGAGCGGGCGCACGCGCTCGCCGGCCGCGCACTGGTCGTCGCCGCGGCCCGCGCCGACACGGGTGCGGCCATCCTGGCGGCCGAGCGGATGGACGCGCACGCCGCCCGTCTGGTGGAGGAGCCGGAGCTGAGCCCCGCCGGCTGACCCTCACCGGGTCCCCCGAACGGCCCCGGTCCGCGTGCACCCGCAGCGACGCGCGGACCGGGCGCCATGGCACTGCGTTGGCTTGAGCCGGGGTTGTTGGCTCGCCGGGTTGTTCAAGTGCCATGGGCGGGGTGCGATTCGCCGTGGGACCGAGGGACCGTGGGACGCCCGGTGGTGGGCGGCTGCGGGTGTCGTCCTCACCGAGGCGCTGGACACCGCCGTCGAGCAGCACACCGGCGGGGTGGAAGTGACCGATCCGCAGCAGGCCGGCAGTCTCCGTGCCGATGTGCTCTTCCCCGTCCGGCAGAAGCAGCAGGACCTGCTCGCCCAGCTCGCGGTGTGCTGGCCGGCGGCGGCGTGCCACCTCAGAGGACGCACGGCTGTGTCGATGTGCGGCTCCGCCGCGATGGGGGTCCCCGGCGAAGGCCGCGCACCCCATTGTGCGCGGCCTTCACGGCGGGATCACCCCAGGCGCCGCACCAGCGCCCGGTACTCGTCCCACAGTTCCTCCGGCGTGTGCTCACCGAAGGTCTCCAGGTGCTCGGGGACCAGCGCCGCCTCCTCGCGCCAGACCTCCTTGTCGACGGTGAGCAGGAAGTCCAGCTCCTCGTCGGCCAGTTCGAGGCCGTCCGTGTCCAGCGCGCCCTTCGCCGGAAGGATGCCGATGGGCGTCTCGACACCCTCGGCCCTGCCCTCCAGCCGCTCCACGATCCACTTCAGGACGCGGCTGTTCTCCCCGAAGCCGGGCCAGACGAACTTGCCCTCGTCGTTCTTGCGGAACCAGTTGACGTAGTAGATCTTCGGGAGCTTCGCCGGGTCCTTGTCCTTGGCGACATCGACCCAGTGACCCATGTAGTCGCCCATGTTGTAACCGCAGAACGGCAGCATGGCGAACGGGTCGCGGCGCAGCTCACCGACCTTGCCCTCGGCGGCGGCGGTCTTCTCGGAGGCCACGTTCGCGCCCAGGAACACACCGTGGTTCCAGTCGAAGGACTCGGTCACGAGGGGTACGGCGGTGGCACGCCGCCCGCCGAAGAGTATCGCGGAGATCGGCACGCCCTTGGGGTCCTCCCACTCGGGCGCGATGATCGGGCACTGCGCGGCGGGGACGGTGAAGCGGGCATTGGGGTGGGCGGCGGGCGTCTCGGACCCCGGCGTCCAGTCGTTGCCCTTCCAGTCCGTGAGGTGGGCCGGGGTCTCCTCCGTCATGCCCTCCCACCAGATGTCGTTGTCGTCGGTGAGGGCGACGTTCGTGAAGACGGAGTTGCCCCACAGCGTCTTCATCGCGTTGGCGTTGGTGTGCTCACCGGTGCCGGGCGCGACGCCGAAGAAACCGGCCTCGGGGTTGATGGCGTACAGCCGGCCGTCCTCACCGAACCGCATCCACGCGATGTCGTCGCCGATCGTCTCGACCGTCCAGCCGGAGACCGTCGGCTCCAGCATGGCGAGGTTGGTCTTGCCGCAGGCGCTCGGGAACGCGGCGGCGACGTACTTGGACGGGCCCTGCGGCGGGGTGAGCTTCAGGATCAGCATGTGCTCGGCGAGCCAGCCCTCGTCGCGGGCCATGACGGAGGCGATGCGCAGGGCGTAGCACTTCTTGCCGAGCAGGGCGTTGCCGCCGTAGCCGGAACCGTAGGACCAGATCTCGCGGGACTCCGGGAAGTGGGAGATGTACTTGGTCTGGTTGCACGGCCAGGCCACGTCCGCCTCCCCCTCGGCCAGCGGGGCGCCCAGCGAGTGGACGGCCTTCACGAAGAAGCCCTCGGAGCCCAGCTCGTCGAGGACCGGCTGCCCCATGCGGGTCATCGTGCGCATGGAGACGGCGACGTACGCCGAATCGGTGATCTCGACACCGATCGCGGACAGCGGCGAGCCGAGCGGACCCATGCAGAAGGGCACGACGTACATGGTCCGGCCGCGCATGGAACCGCGGAACAGGCCCTTCTCACCGGCGAAGATGTCCCGCATCTCGGCGGGGGCCTTCCAGTGGTTGGTCGGGCCCGCGTCCGCTGCCTGCTCGGAGCAGATGAAGGTGCGGTCCTCGACCCGGGCGACATCGGTCGGGTCGGAGGCCGCGTAGTACGAGTTGGGGCGCTTGATCGGGTCGAGCTTCTTGAACGTGCCCTTGGCCACGAGCTCCTCGCACAGTCGCTCGTACTCGGCTTCGGATCCGTCACACCAGACCACGCTGTCCGGCTGCGTCAGTTCAGCGATCTCGTTCACCCACGAGACCAGTTCCTTGTGGTTGGTGGGAACGACGGGGGGAGCCGCGATGTCGCGCGCCACGATTGCTCCTAGGTGAGGGATTTTTGGTTGGAGGCCCCGTGGGGGCTGCGACCCGGATGCTTCCCATGCAGTCCCGCGCATCTCATGCATCTCATGCATCTCATGCATCTCATGCATCTCATGCTTCCCATGCATCTCAGCGGGCTGCCTTGCGCTCATCCGGTGCCGACCGCACTCATTTGATCATCCGACGGTAGCGCCCATCTGTCCAGAGGGCGTCACAGGTGAGCGAAGTGAGCATCGCCACGCTTGGAACCATCGCTTTGCGTGCAGGTTGTGTGCACGCTGGGTTCAGCAGACGGTCTCTTTGCGTGGCCATGCGCCCTTGTCGAAGACGGGAGGCGCCAACTCCCGTGAGACGATGGCCACTCCGCACCGGTCATCCGGGCAGACTGATATGTAACTTACGGTTGCGTAGGTACGATGCCGCTCATGACTGCGTCCGCCTCCGACGCGCCCCTGGACCCGCCGGTCACCGGCAGTCGTCCCCATGCGCTCGCACTGCCGCACCCGATCAAACCCAAGCTACGGGGTTGGCTGCATCTCGGCATGTTTCCGGCCGCGCTCATAGCGGGTCTGGTGCTCACCGCGCTCGCCGAATCCCCCCGGGGCCGCGTCGCCTGCGGGATCTACGTCCTCACGGCCTGCCTGCTGTTCGGCGTCAGCGCGCTGTACCACCGGGGCGACTGGAGCCCCCGCATGGACGGCATCCTGCGCCGACTGGATCACGCCAACATCTTCCTGATCATCGCGGGCACCTACACCCCGCTGACGCTGCTGCTGCTCCCCGGCGCCAAGGGCCAGTGGCTGCTGTGGGGCATCTGGGCGGCCGCGCTCGCGGGCATCCTCTTCCGGGTGTTCTGGGTCGGCGCCCCGCGCTGGCTCTACACGCCCTGCTACATCGCGATGGGCTGGGCGGCGGTCTTCTACCTCCCGGACTTCCTGCGCACCGGCGGTATCGCCGTACTGGTCCTGGTGATCGTGGGCGGGGTCCTCTACAGCGCGGGCGGCGTGATCTACGGCATCAAGCGCCCCAACCCGTCACCGCGGTGGTTCGGCTTCCACGAGGTGTTCCACTCCTTCACGCTGGCGGCGTTCGTCGTGCACTACGTGGGGATCTCGATGGTGGCGTACCAGCACGCGTAGCCCTTCGGGACGTTCATCGCGATGGCCGCGGCTTCCGAGCCGCGGCCTTCTTGTTCGCATGCTCACGCTCGGCTTCGACACGACGATCCTGAACGTGGCGCCGCCCACGACGGCCGCCGACCTCGGCGCCGGCACCGGTGAGCAACAGTGGATGGCGGACGCGTACGTGGTCGTCTTCGCGGCGCTGATGCTCCCCGCCGGAATGCTCGGCGACCGGTTCGGGCGGCGGCTGATGCTGATCACCGGGCTGGGGATCTTCCTGGCCGGGTCACTGGCCGGCGCGCTGGTCGACGACATCGACGCCGTGATCATCGCGCGGGGCGGTGATGGGCGTGGGCGCCGCGCTGGTCACGCCGCTCGCGCTGTTCGCGCTGTCCGTGCTGCCCGCGCCGCAGGAGCGCACCAGGGACGTCGGCATCATGTCCGCCGCGTCCGCGCTCGGCCTGCCGCTCGGGCCGATCATCGGCGGCTGGCTGCTCGACCACTTCTGGTGGGGCTCGGTCTTCCTCGTCAACGTCCCGATGGCCGCGATCGGCATCGCCGCCTGCGTCTTCCTGCTCCCGGAGACCCGGCACCCCTCCTCCCCCAAGGTCGACGCAGTCTCCACCGCGCTCACCGCGGCCGGGCTCGGCGCCCTCATCCACGCGATCACCGAGGCCCCGACGCGCGGCTGGGGCGACCCTCTGGAGCTGGGCATGTCCGGCGCGGCCCTGCTGCTCATCGCCGGTCTGGTGGTGCGCGAGCGGCGGGCGGAGCGGCCGGTGCTCGACATTGCGGGATCGTCGCCCTCGTATCGGCTCTGCCGGCCGCCGCGTTCCTGCCCGGCACCCCCGGCGCCGAGGAAGTGCCGACGCCGCCCGTGGCCGCAAGGACGACCTCCACGACCTTCTCGACCGCACCCTGAACGCCATCGAGCACGGCCTCCCCACGAAAAACGCCTGAGGCCCGATCCCCCGGCCGTGCCATCCTGGCCAGGTGAACGGTCCCGAGATCCAGGTCGGATTCGCCCCCGGACTGGCCGTCTTCGTCCCGCACGCCCGACGCCGCGGCGCCACCCCGCTCGGTACCGACGGCGTCTCCACCCTCGGCCACGTCGTCGAGTCCCTCGGCGTCCCGCTGACCGAGGTCGGTGCACTCCTCGTGGACGGGCGTGCGGTGCCGGTGTCGTACGTCCCGAAGGCCGGCGACTCGGTGGAGGTCCTGCCCGTCGAACGCCCCCAGCAGGTCCCCGGCGCTCCCCTGCGCTTCCTCCTCGACGTCCATCTCGGCACCCTCGCGCGCCGGCTCCGTCTGCTCGGCGTGGACACGGCGTACGAGTCGACGGACATCGGCGACCCCGCGCTGGCCGCGCGCTCGGCCGCCGAGAAGCGGGTCATGCTGAGCCGTGACCGGGGTCTGCTGCGGCGCCGCGAGCTGTGGGCCGGCGCGTTCGTCTACAGCACCCGCCCCGCCGAACAACTCCCCGACATCCTCGACCGGTTCCGCCCCGAGCTGCGGCCCTGGACCCGGTGCACCGCCTGCAACGGCCTGCTGCAGGAGGCCACCAAGGCCGAGGTCGCGGACCAGCTGCAGCACGGCACGCATCGGTCGTACGACGTCTTCGCCCGGTGCGAGGAGTGCGGGCGGGCGTACTGGAAGGGCGCGCACCACGACCAGCTGGAGCAGATCGTGGAACGCGCGGTGGCGCTGCGCTCGCAGCACGGTTGACGGAAGGGCTGTGAGGAAGCCGCGGGCCGTCTGTGACTGGTCGCGCAGTTCCCCGCGCCCCTCCGGGGGCGCTCCTGACGCATCGTCGACCAGCGGGGCACACCGAACACCCGCGCAACACAGGCAGACCCACATCCGCCGCTCTGCCGCTGCGTCAGCCGTGCAGTGCGGTGCGCAACCGCTCCGGGTCGGTCGTCGGGGCGTCACACGTGAAGTTGCGGCAGACGTACGCCGCCGGTTCACCCTGGACGAGCGGCCGGCCGGCCAGCAGCGGGAGTTCATCGCTGTCCGGGGTCCCCACGGCGACGACGGCGCCCGGGGCGGTGCCGAGAAGTGCCGTACGGTGCAAGGCCTGTGTCGCCTTGTCGTCAAGGGACGGCCCCACGATCGCGACCTCCTTCGGCCCGTCGAGCAGCGCCTCGGCGACGGCGAGCCCCCACCCGATGAACCGCGGCACCCGCGGCCCCAGCGCCTTCACGACCCCCAACGCCCGCTCGGCGGCCGTGCGATGGGGCTCGGCACCGGTCTGCGCGGCATAGCTCAGCAGGGCACCGGCGGCGGCGGTCCAGCCGGAGGGAGCGGCATTGTCGGTCGGATCCTGCGGACGGCGGATCAGCCGCTCGGCGTCGGAGGCGGTGTCGTAGAGGGCGCCGGACTCCTCGTCGACGAACCGGGCGAGGACATGATCGAGCAGGAACCCGGCGAACTCCAGCCACACCCCTTCCCCCGTGACGGACGCGAGCGCGAGGAACCCCTCAGCCACGTCCGCATAGTCCTCCAGCACCCCCGCATTCGCCCCGGCCTGCCCGTCCTTGCTGGTACGGGCGAGCTGCGCACGGTCGTCCAGATGCAGCCGTACGAGGAGATCGGCGGCGCCGACCGCCGCCTCGACCAGATCGGGACGGTCGAAGTACGCGCCGGTCTCGGCGAGCGCGGCGATCGCGAGCCCGTTCCAGGCGGCGACCACCTTGTCGTCACGGCCGGGGGCGGGACGGGCGTCCCGGGCGGCCAGCAGCCGCCGCTTGACGGACTCCACCTGCTCGGCGCCGAACACGCCCTCGTGCTGCGGGAGTTGAAGCACCGAGGCGCCCTGCTCGAAGGTGCCCTCGGCGGTCACGCCGAAGTAGTGGGCGGCCCGCTCGGCATCGTCACCGAGCACATCGCGCAACTGCTCCGGCGTCCAGACGTAGTACGCCCCCTCGACATGCCTCCCGCTCCCGTCGTCACTGTCGGCGTCCAGCGCGGAGGCGAACCCGCCTTCGCCGGTACGGAGTTCACGCACCATGAAGTCGGCGGTTTCGAGGGCGACGCGCCGGGCGAACTCGGAGCCGGTAGCGCGCCAGAGATGGGCGTAGACGCGGCAGAGCAGGGCGTTGTCGTACAGCATCTTCTCGAAGTGGGGTACCAAAGGTCCACCAGCCCGAGGTGTGAGCACGTACCGATGGAACCCGCCTCCCACCTGGTCGTACAGGCTCGAACGCGCCATCGCACCGCACAGCCCTTCCGCCATTTCCAGCGCGGCTACGGAGCCGGCCCGCGCGTGGTGGCGCAACAGGAACTCGATCACCATCGACGGCGGGAACTTGGTGTCTCCCTTGAACCACCCGCTCGCGGGATCGATATCCCGGGTCAACTGGAGGAGCGCCAGGGCCTGAGTCTCCTCGGTGGGCGTCCCGGCATCCCCGGTGCTCAGCTCCCGCGCGGCAAGGTCCCGAGTGATCTTCCCCGCGACTTCCCCCACCTCGTCCCTCCGGCTCGTCCATGCGTTGTGCACGCCTTCGAGCACCTGGCGGAAGGACGCCATGCCATGGCGAGCGTCGGGCGGGAAGTAAGTGCCGAAGTAGAACGGCTCCCCGTCTGGGGTCATGAACACGGACATGGGCCAGCCGCCCTGCCCAGTGGCGGCCTGAACGGCCTCCATGTAGACAGCGTCCACGTCCGGCCGCTCCTCGCGATCCACCTTCACGGACACAAAGTGCTCGTTCATGTACGCAGCGGTGTCGTCATCCTCAAAGGACTCGTGCGCCATGACGTGACACCAGTGGCACGCGCTGTAGCCGACGCTCAAGAACACGGGGACATCACGCCGCCGGGCTTCTTCGAACGCGTCGGTCTCCCAGGGCCACCAGTCAACGGGGTTGTCCGCGTGCTGGAGGAGGTACGGGGATGTGGCCTGCGCGAGTCGGTTGGGCATACCCCCATCCTTGCGCACCCGCCACCGCCCCGCCCATGCGCCACGGGGCAGCGTACGAACAGGGCCGGGCCGAACCGCTGGACTGTCTTGCTCGCCGTCGCTCAGCGGGCCGGGGTCGGGTCAGCGCGGGTCACGCGCGCATGGTCGGTGTACTCACGTCGGAAGAGGTTGTGGCCGGGGTACAGGCCCGTATGCCTCAGCGCCCAGTCTTGGGGGGTCTCGGGATCACCCTGCGGCCCGGACGACTCGCCGCACCCGATGGACGTGCAGAACAGTTCCGCCGTAATGCCGCCCTCAGGCGCGTGCTGGATCGTGTGGGCCACGTAGCGGTAGACAGCGCGGGACATCAGCGCCGCCGGTACTTCTCGGCACACTTGGTGTGCCGGTAGACCACGGCGGGCGGACCAGAGTGCCGTTCCGCGGTGCCCCGGCGGCAGATTTCAAGAGGTCCGATCGGCTGGTCGCACTCAGGGCACGTCTCGCCGGTCGGGGCGAACGTCGCGTACTCGTCCCTGCGTGCGTCGGTATCGCTGGTGCTACTCGCCATCGCTGGTGTCCCCTCACGTGGTCCGATACCCAACACGCTAGGAAGACCGGAACCCCAACTCACAGGCGATTGCACACGATTGCGAGCCAACTACGCGAGGGAGTCACGCGCCTTGGCCAGCAGCGCACGGGCCTTGTCGCCGTAAGCGGCCATGTCGGCCAGCGTGGCGAACGTGTCGGCGTACGCCTTCACCTCACTGGGCTGAGTGATCGTGAGGTAGCCAGACACAAGCTCAACGCTCACTTGCGCCTTGTCGTAGATCCAGAACCCTTCAACGGGCATACGTGCCCGCTCAAGCCGCGCCGGGACCACACCCAAGGTCACGTTGGGCAACTCGCCCTCAGCGAGGGAGCGCAGGCGCTCTAGCTGTTCCGCTTGGGTGTCGGCGTCGCCGTAGCCGTTCCTCAACACGGACTCCTCCACCAGGAACGCGAACCGGCGTTGCCCCTCGGTGAGCACTCGCTGTCGTTCCATGCGGACGGCCACAGCGTCGGCCACATCATCGACTGGCACCCGGCGTCGCTGGACAGCACGCAAGACAGCTTCGGTGTAGCCATACGTCTGGATCAGGCCGGGCACGAGCCAGGAGGAGTAGGCCCGAAACCAACGGGTGCGCTCGAACAGTGGCCGCACGGACTCTTGCGCCCGTCGTAGGCCGGCGCGCTCCATCCGACGCCAGGAGACCCACATGCCCTCAACGGCCCGTAGAGAGGCAATCAGGTCCTCCGTCTGGTCCTGAGCGCCGCAAGCTGCGCACCACACGCGAATGTCGTCCTCGCTGGGCTGCATCTTGGCTGTCGAGATCCGAGACACCTTGGACGGGTGCCAGCCGCACAGCGCGGCCAGGTCTTTGCCGTCAAGCCCGGCATCCTTGACCAACTCGCGTAGGCGGTCGGCAAGGAGTTGCCGGGCTTGCTGGACACTAGATGATGCTGATTGAGGCATGACTCAGTGGACCGGCTTGTACTCCCCGTGGGGCGTTGCCCGCTCCCACACCATCTCGAAGGCAGACGCGACAAGTTGAACGACTTCCGGTTCTGTCCGCCACTCCCGGTCAACGACTTCCCCGACGCCAGAGAAGTACGTGAACAACACGGCCTCGCTGTCGAACATCCAAAGGTCAGTACCCGGCAAGGGGATGTCAGCGGCCCGACGCCGAGGGAGCCAGCGAACCAGCTCCCCCGCCGCGACATTGGCGAACGTCATGTCGTGCTCATACCTGATGTAGTCCGTGACCGGCTCCGAAACGATCCGGGCCCGCCGCATGACGACCCCGCGCGCTGTCGTCTCCTGCACTAGGTCACGCCAGGTGCCCCACCAGTCCGGCAGCTTGGCCGGGTCGCTGTTGTACCTGTGGCCATCACGCCAGCGGTCAAACTCCGGATCGTCCGGCGTGTAGCTGTCGCGCATCTCCAGGTGTACGGCCGAGTGCCGCGCCTTGGAGATCCCTTCACGTACGGGGTACTTCACCGTTGCCGTCCTCCGGTCGCGGGATGTACTTCAGCATCACGGCGGGGAGCCGAATGATCGTCTCGTGATCCGGCACGTCCGTGCTGTGACCGGGGATGGAGCCGATCTCCTGACACGCCTTCACCTCATCCTCGGTGGCCCTGTAGGACTGGATCAGCAAGTCTCCCGTCTCCTCGTCCAACCAAATGGTCGGCGAGTCGTCCACGGGCGTGTTCGGGATGATCCCGAGGAACCTGAGCTTCATGCCTGCCCTCTCCCTGTGTCGATCCGATTGCGGCCGATTGCTTGACCTTCAGCCGCCAGGGCGAGCCGGTCAAGACCGCCTGTTCGGCCAACAGGGAAAGCCCCCGACGACCACCCAGCGCGGGCAGCCGTCGGGGGCAGGGGTCGGAGGTGCCCTGGACAGCAGACCATGCCCATGACGGCCGGAATGTGCCGCGAGGGGCACGCCCCTCGTAGACCACGGGGGCAGGGTCCGGAGTAGCCGCTCCGTTCGGGTTGCCGTTCGCTGGGCTGGGCTCTTCGCTCGCGACACCTGACACCCTCCTAACCGGGTCTTGAGAGGCGTAGACGCCCTCACTCGGAGACTGGTGAGCAGATTGCCTACCGGAGAAGAGAGCATGGCCGGGCCCGAAGGCCCAGCCTTGCTCCGAACTCACTTCTCGGTCGCTGTGTCCTTCTTCGAAAGCCAGTCGAACTCAAGCCGTTCCAAGATCGGGGTGTGATCCCCCTGCCGTGCGGCGGGCTTGACCGTGATGCCCTTCTTTCCAAGGGCGCACTTCAGGAGCATCCGCTTGTCCGCCATGTCCGCCGCGTCCCATGCCTCACGCAGGGTGGCAACCTGGGTAAGCGGCGATAGGTCTGCCTCCGCGTCCAACGCCTCAAGCGTCGCGGTGGTGCTCTCGATGACGGCGCGCTGCCCTTCGCTCAGTTCCTCGAAGCGCTCTTCGTCCATCTTCCCGTACACGTAGAAGTCGTCTTCGAGCTTCTTCACGCGACGCTGGGCCGCCTCAAGGGCCTTCTGGGCCTCGTCCTTCTTCGCCTGCGTTTCGGGGTCCGCGAAGGCGAGCCACCGGCGGGCTATCTCGATGACCACCGGGTCACCGGGCTCAAGGGCTGTGATGTGGTGGATCCAAGCCTGTCCGACCGCGTGGTCGATGCGGTCGGCGAGTGTCACCACTCCCTCGCAGATCGACTTGCCCCGCGTCTGCCGGACCTCGCACCGGTAGCGTCCGCCACGATGGCTCATCGAGCCGCCACACGGTTCAAGCTCGCCCGTGCCCTTCTTGTCCCGCAGCCGCCCGCATCGGTAGCTTCCCGTCCCCAGGTACTTCGCTTCCGGCTTCCCCTTCGCCCACCGGTCATCGGTCCGTTCTGCGATGAGGGCCTTGATCTTGAACCACTCGCCGGGCGTCACAACCCCCTTGCCACACATGACGACTTCGCCCTTCTCGTTGCGCAGGGGCTCGCCGTACCCTTCCCAACTGTCCAAGGGGTTGCCGTGCTCGTCCGTCTTGCGCCGCCGGACCGGGACCATGCCCGCGAAGAGAGGGGACTGAGCCAGCTTGCTCACCGCCGTGGGCGACCAGGTGGCACCGCTCCGGGTCCGGTACCCCTCCTCATTGAGTTGGTGGGCCGTGTCCTTGGTCGTCTTCTTGTCGAGCAAGAGATCCGCCAGCCTGCGAGCTGTGCCGTACTCGTCGGGATGGGGTTCGACCTTGCCGCTTCCAGGGGCGCTGTAGAGCCCGAACGGTGGCCTGCCCGTTCCTCTTCGACCTTCCGCCTTGTGCGAGTCATGGCCGATCTTCACGCGCTTCGCTATGTCCTTCGCTTCCTCCCTGGCGCGTTCGCTCAGGATCGCGAAGACCATGCGGCCGCCCTGTGATGAGTCCAGCCCCTCGGAAACGGAAACGAGCCGCGATTGCCGACGGTCGAACTCGTCGAGCATCCGGCCCACCGCCCCCATGCCGCGCCGGTCGAAGCGGTCCGTCTTCCACACGCCGAGCGTCTTGGACTTGCCGTCCATGATCGCTTGTGTGGCCTTCTCGAACTCCCTGCGCCGCACGTAGGTCTTGGAGGCCGAGAGTTGTTCAAACCAGACGTGCCGGATCTGAAGCCCGTTCGCCTGCGCCCAGCGCACCACGTCTCGCAGATGCCCCCGCAGCGTGGCCAGGTCTTCCTTTTTGTTACTCCGCCGCAGGTAGGCATCCATGAGGCCGGACGGTTCCGCCGTAGCAGGCTTGTCCAATCCCAGGGTCTCCAGTTCCTCAGGGCCGAGCCCCAACCCGACGAGCGTCGCGTGATCCTCGCGCACCACAACCCCCTCTGTTCTCAGGGGAAATGGTACGGAAGTGATGGACCTTAGGCAGCCACTTTCTCGAAGTGGGGCACGACCCACTCACGGTCCACGGAGTACCGGGCGAAGCCCCCGCCGAGCTGGTCATAGATCCCGCCCCGGGCCATCCGCTCGCAGGTGTCGGCGGCCATCTGCAGCGCGCCCTCCGACCCGGTGCGGGCCGAATGCCGCAGCAGGAACTCGATGACCATGGAGGGCGGAAACTTCGGCGCACCGCCGAACCCGCCGCGCCCGGCGTCGTACTCCCGCGTCAGCCCGAGCAGCGCCTGCGCGAGCTCCTCCTCCCCCGGCGCCTCAGGGCCGCCGTAGGAAATCTCCCGCCCGGCGAGATCCCGCACGATCTTCCCCGCGACCTCGGCCACCTCCTCCCGCCGGTCCGCCCACGCGCCGCGCACCCCCTCCAGCACCTGCCGGAACGACGGCATCCCGTGCCGCGGCGCCGGCGGGAAGTAGGTTCCGAAGTAGAACGGCTCCGCATCCGGCGTGAGAAACACGGTCATGGGCCACCCGCCCTGCCCCGTGGCCGCCTGGACCGCCTCCATGTAGACGGCGTCCACGTCGGGGCGTTCCTCGCGGTCGACCTTGATGTTGACGAAATGGGCATTGAGATAGTCGGCGGTGGTCTGGTCCTCGAAGGACTCGTGCGCCATGACATGGCACCAGTGGCAGCTGCTGTAGCCGACACTCAGCAGGACCGGTTTGCCGCTCTTCCTGGCCTCGTCGAAGGCCTCGGCCGACCAGGGCCGCCAGTCGACGGGGTTCTCGGCGTGCTGGAGGAGGTAGGGGGACGTCTCTTGGGCCAGTCGGTTGGGCATACCTCCATCCTGCCGCAGTACCCGGGGAACGCCGGACAGCACACAACCTGAGCTTGATCTCCCGGCCCCCTCCCCAGGGAGCCCGGTCCGCAGCACACTTGGTCACGAACCATTGCTGTCGGAGGGGGACATGACATGCGGGACAGCCATCGGGCGGAAGCCGAGCGGCTGTTGGCCAGGGCCGTGGAGGAAGAGGTACGGCGGTCGGGTGGTCGTACCGATGGTCAGGTGCTGCTGACGCGGGCGCGTGCGGCGCTGGATGCCATGGCGCAGAAGGCCGCGGAGGAGTACGAGGCCTATACGCGTGCGCTGGACGAGGCGGAGGCCGGGCAGATCGGGTTCGGCCAGCGGTACGCGCGGGAGGGCGGCGGTACGCCGCTGATGGTGGCCGGGGTCGCCGCGGTCGCCGCCGCGGTGGCCGACCTGGCGCTCGGCACCGACACGGGGACCGCGGTGGGCGCGGGCGTGGCCGTGGGGGTCGTCGGCGCGGCGGCCACCGTCGTGAAGGTCGCCGGGTCGCATCTGCCCGCCGCCCATCGTCGCGCCGGTGAGGTCGCTCAGCCCGGCGGGCCCGAGCAGCTGCGGCTGCAGTGGCTGACGGCGCTGGAGGTGCGCGGTATCCGCCCGTGGCTCGATCAGCAGCGGGTGATCACCGCGTCCACGGGCCCGAAGAAGAAGGGGCCGCAGCTGCGCGGCACGGACAAGAGCGCGGCGGCGCGCGGGCGGAGCGTGCTGGAGCAGTCCTTCGGTCAACTGCCGGAGCCGGAGGGCCCGTTCGCCGGGCGGCGGGCGGAGATGGCGCGGATCCGGCAGTGGGTGCAGGCGGCTCGCGCGAGTACGCAGACCCGGCCGACGGTGGTCGTGCTGTACGGGACGCCCGGCAGCGGCCGCACCGCCCTCGCCATCCGCGCGGCACACGACCTGAAGGACCAGTTCCGCGGGGCGTGCGTGGTGGATCTGCGGGGCGACAGCCGGGAGGAGCCCCCGCTGTCCACCCGGGACGCCCTGCTGCACCTCCTCAATCGTCTCGGCGCCCCGCGCGAGCAGCTGCTGTTCCGCGAGCGCTCCTCAGCCGACCAGCACCTCAAGCGGCTGACCGAGCTGTACCACCAGCATCTGACGGGCCTGCCCGTCACCGTCGTACTCGATGACGCCTCGGACGCCGAACAGGTCCGCACGCTGGTCCCGGAACGCTCCGACAGCCTGGTCCTGGTCACCGCCCGCACCTCCCTCGACCTGCCCGCGGACCTTCCGGCCTGGGTGCATCAGCTGCCGGTGGAGGCGCTGGACGCGGCGGGCGCGGAGGAATTGCTGGGCGCGACGGCGCAGGACGCGTCGGGTCCGTACGACGCCGAAGCCACCGACGAAGTCCGGGAGTTGTGCGGCGGGCTGCCGCTCGCGCTGCGGATCGCGGGCTCCTCGCTCGGCCCGCGCTCACCGCGCCGGCTGGCGGCGGACCTGGGGGCGTACGGCCCGGTGGAACCGGTCGAGCGCGTGCTGTGGCTGCGCTACACCGACCAGCCCGAGACGGCACGCCGGCTGCTGCGCCGGCTGGCGCTGGCGGGCCGGGCCTCGCTGGGCGCGGCGGCGGCCGCGGCGCTGCTGGCCACGGACGAGGCGGAGGCGACCCGGCACCTGGTCACGCTCTCCGACGCGGGCCTCATCGACCATGTACGCGGCAACCGCTACCGCCTGCACGACCTGGTCCGCGCCTTCGCCCATGCCCGGCTCCTGGACGAGGAGGAACCCGCGGAGCGCACGGCGGCACAGGAACGGCTGATCGCGAACTACGCCGACCTCGCCGACTCGGTGCTGCGCCTGGTCGACGGCAACATGTCGACCCGCTCGGACCGTTTCAGCCCGCACGGTTTCACCTCCCTCGACGAGGCGCTGCGCTGGCTGGACGACGAGTCGAGCTTCATCACGGCGGCGCTGCGGCACGCGGAGGGCGTCAACCAGGCCGCGGTGCTCAATCTGCTGGGCGCCCTGTGCGACTACTGCCTGCTGCGCGGCGACCTCTACCGCCTGGGCGAGATCAGCGAGCTGGCACAGGCTGTCGACCAGGGCCTGCTGGTCCGCTCGGTGCAGTGGCGTACGGGTATCGCGGCCCGTCATCTGGGCGAACTCGACAAGGCGCGCACCACCCTCGCCTCAGTCGTCGACCTGTACATGGAGGCGCATCACGACGCGGGCGCGGCCCGCGCCCTGTGCTCCCTGGGCATCACCCTGCACCACCAGGGCAACCTCATCGAGGCCGCGGCCAAGCTCCAGGAGGCCCTGGATCTCCAGGCCTCTCCCGAACTGGCGACGGACCGGGCGTGGACGATGCACGCGCTGGCGGCGGTGGAACGGGACCGGGCACATCTGTCCCAGGCCATGGAGCTGCTGAACGAATCCCTCGTCCTGCACCGCGCCGGCGAGTCGGTGCACGGCGAGGCGTGGGCCCACTTCCAGCTCGGCCAGCTGGCGCTGCGCATGGGCGACGTACCGCGCGCGGAGTCGGAACTGCGCACGGCCCTGGATCTCTACGGCCGCACCCGCGACGCCCGCGGCGAGGCCTGGGCCCTGACCCAGCTGGCCCGCGCCCGTCTCGTCGCCGGCGACCCGTCGCAGGCGGTGGACCGTCTCCGCCAGGCGGCGGCCCGGCACCGGGACAACGAGGACGCCCGGGGCGAGGCCTGGTCGGTGTACTACCTCGGCCAGGCCCTGGAGGAGACCGGCAACCTGGACCTCGCGGTCCGCGAACTGGAGCGCTCCCGGACGATGTTCTCCCGGATGCGGGACGTGTACGGGCTCGCCTGCGCCCGGCACCACTCGGCGCGGGCCACCCGGGATCAGCGGGCCGCGCAGACCGGGTCGCTCAGGAACTCGGGGTTCGCCCGTCAGCTGCTGGTGGACGCCCGCGCCGACTTCCAGCGCATCGGCGTGGCACACGGGGAGGCGTGGACCTGCCTGGAGCTGGCGGTGGTGGACGCGGGCAACACCCGTACCCAGCAGGCGCTGGCCCTGTGCGACGAGGCGGCGGGTCTGTTCACGTCGTACGGCGACCGCCGCGGCGAGGACTGGGCCCGCTTCCTGCGCTGCACGCTGCTGCCGTACGCCGCCCCAGGGGGTGTCGAGATCGGCACCGCGGTGGCTCAGGAGGAGCTGGCGCAGTTGTCGCGGTCGGGGCATACCGCGCGGGACGAGAAGCTCGACGACTACGTCGAGGCGTACGCCCTGCTGCTGGAGCGGGGTGTGAACCTCGAAGCGGGCTGGCAGGCCTGGCGGCTGGGCATGGTGCCGGGCAGGCACGCGCGGGAGGTGATGGGGGTGTCCGTGGCAGCGCCCCAGTAAGGCGCCCCGCCAGGGCGTGCCCTCGTGGGGCGCCACTCCAGCGGAGCCCTCCCCGCTCGTGACCTCAGCCCTGCTGCTTGGCCTTGGACCCCGAGGAGGCGGCGCTCTCCGGGGAGGCCCCCGGGGCCCCCGCCTCCTCCGACTCCTTGAAGTCGACCTTGCCCATGTGGCGGTTCATGGACTTCATCAGGGCCCACACCGCCACCGCCATCGCCGCGAAGACGATGAACCCGAGGACGCCGGGTGTGACCCTGTCCTCGTCCACCTCCTGGGCGGCGAAGGTGGCGAGCTGTGTCATTGCCAGGCTTGCGCTTGCGCTCATGTCAGGCATTGTCGCGGATGCCCGCGAAGAGGTCGTCCTCGGGGAGGGAGGTATCGACGAGGGACTTCGCCAGCTCGTACTCCTCCGTCGGCCAGACCTCCTTCTGGAACTCCAGCGGCACCTTGAACCAGCCGCCGTCGGGATCGATCTGCGTGGCGTGCGCGATCAGCGCCTTGTCACGGATCTCGAAGAAGTCGCCGCACGGGACGTGCGTGGTGATCGTGCGCTGCTTCATACCGAACTCGTCCCAGCGCTTGAGCCAGTCCCCGTATGGGGACTCCATGCCGCGGTCGAGCATGGCCTGGTGCAGGGCCTCGGTGCGGGGGCGGTTGAAGCCCTGGTTGTAGTAGAGCTTCAGCGGCTGGTACGCCGGTCCGAACTCCTGCTCCGGGTACTTCTCGGTGTCCGCCGCATCCTCGAACGCCACCATCGAGATCTTGTAGGTCATGATGTGGTCGGGGTGCGGATAGCCGCCGTTCTCGTCGTACGTCGTGATGACCTGCGGACGGAAGCGACGGATCTGCTTCACCAGCTCACCGGCCGCCTTGTCGACGTCCTCCAGGGCGAAGCAGCCCTCGGGGAGGGGCGGCAGCGGGTCGCCCTCGGGCAGGCCGGAGTCGACGAAGCCGAGCCACTCCTGCTTCACGCCGAGGATCTCGCGGGCCTCGTCCATCTCCTTCTTGCGTACCTCGTGGATGTGCTCCTCGATGTACTTGTCCCCCTGGAGCTTCGGATTGAGGATGGAGCCGCGCTCCCCGCCCGTGCAGGTCACGACCAGCACGTCCACCCCCTCGGACACGTACTTCGCCATGGTGGCCGCGCCCTTGCTCGACTCGTCGTCGGGGTGGGCGTGGACGGCCATCAGTCGCAACTGGTCAGTCAAGACTCAATCCTCAAGTCATGTCGGCGCCCTGTGTGTGAGGCGCGATCGGCGGCTTCTATAGTGACCGAATCGGGGGGCGAAAAATTCCGGGGCCCTGTCCCGGCGCCCCGTGCGGGACTCTTGTCCCGTCCCCTGCCGGAGAGGACGATCATGAGTACGGCGAGCACGCGGCTGCCCGAGGGCCGTTACGGCCGCTCCTCGGACGAGCGTGCCGACAGCAGGCTGAGGATCGCCGCCATCGTGCTCGGGGCGGTGCTGGTCGCCGTGATCGGGTATTTCGCCTACTACTACATCGGCCAGAACAAGATCAGCGCTGAAGTGATCGAGTTCGAGCACACGAAGAACACGGTGCAGGTGCATCTGGAGGTCCGCAAGGACGCCGGCGCCAGCGGCTACTGCACGGTGCGCTCCCAGGCGGAGAACGGCGCCGAGGTCGGCCGGAAGGACTTCCACTTCGACGGGGACGCCACACGCATCGACAAGGTCGTCACGCTCCGCACCACCTCGCCGGGCACCACGGCGGAGCTGCTGGGCTGCCACGCCGACTGACGTCAGCCGGAATACGTAGCGGCTGACCTGCGTTGACGTGAATCTGATGGCTTATGTCCTCCCCCTTCCGCCGCTGAATTGTTAGGCTCGTGGTTTCGCCCATCCGTGAAGGAACATTCTTCTGGGTAGGGCGATGCTTTGTATTCCCAGTACCGACGAGGAGCACCTGTGACCCAGACCAGCGAGAACGTCACCTGGCTGACCCAGGAGGCGTACAACCAGCTCAAGGCAGAGCTGGAGTACCTGTCTGGTCCTGCGCGCACGGAGATCGCCGCCAAGATCGCGGCCGCGCGCGAGGAGGGCGACCTGCGTGAGAACGGCGGGTACCACGCGGCCAAGGAGGAGCAGGGCAAGCAGGAGCTCCGCGTGCGCCAGCTGACCCAGCTCCTGGAGAACGCCAAGGTCGGCGAGGCACCGGCCTCGGCGGACGGTGCGGTGGCGCCCGGCATGGTCGTGACGATCGCCTTCGACGGCGACGAGGACGACACGCTCAGCTTCCTGCTCGCCTCACGTGAATACGCCAGCGCCGACATCGAGACGTACTCCCCGCAGTCCCCGCTGGGTTCCGGTGTGATCGGCCACAAGGTCGGCGAGGACGCGGAGTACGAGCTGCCGAACGGCAAGAAGGCCTCCGTGAAGATCCTCAAGGCCGAGCCGTACAACGGCTGACCCGGCCGGATCACCCTCAGGACCGGATTTCCGACGAGCCCCCGGCTGCCCTGTGGCACCGGGGGCCTCGTCTTGCCCGGCGAGGTCTCGTCATACCGACGGGTTCACCGTCATGGGTCTCGTCATCCCGACGGGTTCGTCGTCATGCCCGGCCGGATTCATCCCGTCTGCCTCAGGCCGTGGCCGAGCGGTACTTGCGCACCGCCAGGGTCCGGAAGACGACGATGATCAGGACCGAGTAGATCAGCGAGGCCCACACCGGGTGCTGCATGGGCCAGGCGTCCGACGGGGAGACCCCGGGGTTGCCGAACAACTCACGGCTGGCCTGGACCGTGGCGCTGAATGGGTTCCAGTCGGCGACGTGTCGCAGCCAGGGGGTCATATTGCTGGTGTCGACGAACGCGTTCGAGATGAAGGTGACCGGGAAGAGCCAGATCAGTCCGCTGGACGTGGCAGCCTCGGGCGTTTTGACCGACATGCCGATCAGGGCGCCGATCCAGGTGAACGCGTAGCCGAGCAGGAGCAGCAGGCCGAAGGCGGCGAGTACCTTGCCCACGTTTGTGTCGCCGTCCGACCCGACGCGCCAGCCGACCAGCACGGCGACCACGGCGAGGACGACCAGGGTCAGGGCGGTCTGCACGAGGTCCGCGAGCGTGCGCCCGGTCAGCACCGCGCCGCGCGCCATCGGCAGGGAGCGGAAGCGGTCGATGAGGCCCTTGTGCATATCGTCGGCGATGCCCGCGCCGGAGCTGGCGGTGGCGAATGTGACGGTCTGCGCGAAGATGCCGGCCATCAGGAAGTTCTTGTAGTCGGTGGCGCTGGTGCTGCCGCCGATCTGCATGGAGCCGCCGAAGACGTACGTGAACAGCACCACGAACATAATCGGCTGAATCAGCCCATAAATGATCATCTCGGGGATTCGGGACATGCGAATCAGGTTGCGTTTCGCAACGACCATCGAGTCCCGCAGGGACTGGCTGACCGCGTTCGTGGCCGGTGCCACCCGGACGGTGTCGGTGACGGCGCTCACTTAGCGGCCTCCTTGCTGCGCTGGTGTCCTTGGGTGTCCGCCTGCGCGCCGTTCTCCTCGTCCTCGGCCTCCGCCACGTGTCCGGTGAGGGACAGGAAGACGTCGTCGAGGGTCGGGCGGCGCAGGCCGATGTCGTCGATCTCGATGCCGCGAGTGTCCAGCTCGCGGATCACCTCGGCCAGCAGCTTGGCTCCACCGGTCACGGGGACGGTGAGCTTGCGCATGTGCTCCTCGACCGTGGTGTCGCCCTTTCCGAAGCCGCTCAGCACCGCCACGGCGGCCTGAATGTCCTCGCGCTCGTGCACCACCACCTCGACGCGCTCGCCGCCGGTGCGGGCCTTGAGCTGGTCGGAGGTGCCGGTGGCGATGACCCGCCCGTGGTCGACCACCGCGATGTCATGCGCGAGGTGGTCGGCCTCCTCCAGATACTGGGTGGTCAGCAGCAGTGTCGTACCGCCGGAGACGAGCTGCTTGATGACCTCCCACAGCTGCTGGCGGTTGCGCGGGTCGAGGCCGGTCGTCGGCTCGTCCATGAACATCACGGGCGGCGAGACGACCAGGGCGGCCGCGAGGTCGAGCCGGCGGCGCATGCCTCCGGAGTAGGTCTTCGCGGTCCGGTCGGCAGCGTCCGCGAGGTTGAACTGCTCAAGCAGTTCGGCGGCCCGGACCTTCGCGGCCCGGGCCTTCATCTGGTAGAGCTGGCCGACCATCTGGAGGTTCTCGCGGCCGGTCAGGTATTCGTCGACCGCCGCGAACTGGCCGGACAGGCCGATCGAGCGGCGTACGGCGTCCGGGTGCCTGAGCACGTCGATGCCCGCGACGACCGCCGAGCCGCTGTCGGGTCGCAGCAGGGTCGTCAGACAGCGGACGGTCGTCGTCTTGCCCGCGCCGTTCGGCCCGAGCAGGCCCAGCACCGTGCCCTCGGGGACATCGAGGTCGACGCCGTCCAGTGCCCTTACGTCACCGAAGGTCTTCACCAGGCCTTCGGCATAGATGGCGCCTGGCATGTGAGTTCTCCACGTCGTTGGGGACAGGTCAGGAAATCGTCAGTTCGAGTTCTTCGAGAAGACCAGGTTCACGCCTTTTGTTCGGCCTGATGGATGACTGACAGGCACCGGCGAGTGACCCGAGACACACCATAACGCGATGTATCGCGTCTCTCAAGAGGATTGACTCGGACGAGTGAGCGAACGCTCCGACCTCAGTCGATGACCGTGTAGCCCGCCTCACGCAGGGCCTGGCCGACCTCGGTGCAGTGCGCCGTGCCCTTCGTCTCCAAATGCAGTTCGACCTCCGCCTCCGTGAGCCCGAGCCGTGGATCGGTCCGTGCGTGGCTCACATCGAGGACGTTAGCGTCCACCACTGACAACACCCCCAGCAGCGTCGCCAGCGCCCCCGGCCGGTCCGTCAACCGCAGCCGTACGGCCAGGTAGCGGCCCTGCGCCGCCATGCCGTGCCGCAGCACGCGCTGCAGCAGCAGCGGGTCCACATTCCCCCCGGACAGCACCGCGACGACCGGGCCCTCGAAGGCCCCGGGATCGCTCAGCAGCGCCGCGACCGGGCTGGCCCCGGCCGGCTCGACGACCAGCTTGGCCCGCTCCAGGCACAGCAGCAGCGCGGTGGCGAGTTCATCCTCGGTGACCGTGCGGACTTCGTCCACCAGATTTCCGATGATGCCGAACGGCACGTCGCCGGGCCGCCCCACCTTGATGCCGTCGGCCATCGTCACCGGGTTTTGCACCGCCACCGGCCGCCCGGCCGCCAGCGAGGGCGGATACGCCGCCGCGCCCGCCGCCTGCACACCCACGATCCGTACGTCGGGCCGGAGCGCCTTCACCGCGACCGCGATACCGGCCGCGAGCCCACCGCCGCCGATCCCGACGACGATGGTGCGCACCTCGGGGCACTGCTCCAGGATCTCCAGCCCGACCGTGCCCTGGCCCGCGATGATGTCCGCGTGGTCGAAGGGGTGGATGAACACCGCGCCCGTCTCGGCCGCGTGCCGCTGAGCGGCGGCCAGCGTCTCGTCGACGACCTGACCGTGCAGCCGCACCTCGGCGCCGTACTCCCGGGTGGCGCTGATCTTCGGCAGCGGGGCGCCCTTCGGCATGAACACCGTCGAGCCCACGCCGAGGAGCGAGGACGCCAGGGCGACACCCTGCGCGTGGTTGCCCGCACTCGCGGCGACGACACCGGCGGCCCGCTCCTCCGGCAGCAGTCCGGCGATACGGACGTACGCGCCGCGCAGTTTGAACGACCCGGTGCGCTGGAGGTTCTCGCACTTGAAGTGCACCGGAGCGCCGACCAGCTGGGTCAGGTGCCTGCTGCCCTCCATCGCGGTCATCCGCGCCACGCCGGTGAGCATCTTCTGGGCGCCGCGTACGTCGTCGAGGGTGACCGGCCGCAGGGCGTCGGCCGTGCTGTAGCTCATGACTCAAGCATCGCAGTTCACAGCCGCCGGACGCCGCTGTGACCAACCTCCGAGACCGGTTTACGCAGCGCCGGTACGGCCCGCCTCCCGGCCGCGTACCCTGTCCCCCAACCCAGCACCCCTTCATGAAGTGAGCCCCCGGCCATGCCCACAGCACCTGAAACGTCGATGGACATGACGACCATCGGTGACAGCGGTCTTCTCGACGCGCTGCAGCACGAGGTGGCGGTGTTCGCCCGCCGTGCCGAACAGACCCGGCTCGGCGGCGTCGGGCAGGTGCGCAACTCCATGGACCGCGCCGCATACCTGCTGCTCAACCGCCTCGACAAGGAAGGCCCGATGGGCGTCAAGGCGCTCGCCGCGAGCATGGGGATCGACTCGTCCACGGTCACCCGACAGGTCGCCCCGCTCGTGGACACCGGTCTCGTCAAGCGCACCTCGCATCCGGAGGACGGGCGGGCCGTGGTGCTCCAGTTGTCCCCGCGCGGGCTGTCGCGGCTGGAGGAAGTGCGCTCGTCGCGACGTCAGCTGATGGCCGAGCTGACACACGACTGGGCACCGGAGGAGCGTGAGGCGTTCTGCGAGCTGCTCACACGCTTCAACACCGCGCTCTCCGCGCGCATGGCCGCACAGGACCTGCCGGGCGCCGAGCCGCCGACGGCCTCCTGAGCCGCGTACGCACCTGCTGCCGCACCACGACGCACGCGCGCGTGCCGCCCGGGTCTTGACCGTGGGGCCGCGCCTGGCCTCATATGAGACCGGGGCCAGTCGTCGTACCCGGCTTCGTCCGCCGTACGCGGCCCGGACCCTGTCATCACCTCAGGGGCAGGAGGCGTGGTGCGCAGTCGGCAGGCGTCCCAGGGCGCCCGCCGGGCCCGGGAGTTCGAGGCGTTCGTGGCGGGCGCGGCAGGGCGGCTGCTGCATGCCGCCACGCTCCTGACGGCGGAGGCCCCGGGCGACAACCCGCGCGCGCGACGCCTGCTCACCCTGGCCCTCGCCCACACCTACGCGTCCTGGAACCGGCTGCGCGGCGAGGACCCGTACGACCGCACCCGCCAGTACCTGGCCACCCGTTTCGCCCGCGACGCCTGGCACCGGTACGGCGGACTCGGCCGCGCCCGCCCGCAGCCCGGCAGCCCGCTGGCCCGGCTCTCGCCGCAGGAGCGGCTGATCCTGGTGCTCAGGCTGTACGAGGGGGTCGCCGAGGAGCAGACGGCGGCGCTGCTCGGCCTGTCCACGGAGCGGGTCCGCGCCATCTGCAACCGCGCCACGACGACCCTGCTGCATCCGCCGCGGGGGCCGGCACCGGCCGTCGTGGGGGCGAAGGTGGCGCCGTCATGAGCCGACCCGATCGTGAAGCGCGCGTACGGCAGCTCCTGGAGCAGACCCCGCCGCCCGTGCCGCCCGACCTCCATGCGGATGTGGTGCGCCGCGGCGACCGCCTGGTGCGCCGCAGGACAGCGGCCCGCCGGATGCTGTGGCTGCTGCTGTTCGCGGCGTCGGTGGCCTTCCTGGTGTGGGCCCTGACGGCCCGCCCATGGGTGGAGCCGCCGTCGGAGACGACTCCACCGCTCACGGGCTGGTGACCTGGTCTGACCTGGTCTACCGGCCCAGCGCCTGCTGGAGGTCGTCCAGGAGGTCGTCGGCGTTCTCGATGCCCACGGAGAGGCGTACGAGGTCGGCGGGGACCTCCAGTGCCGAGCCGGCGACGGACGCGTGCGTCATCCGGCCCGGGTGCTCGATCAGCGACTCGACGCCGCCCAGCGACTCGCCGAGCGTGAACACCGTGGCGCGGTTGCAGACCTCGACGGCCGCCTCCTCCCCGCCCTCGACCTGGAAGGAGACCATGCCGCCGAACGCCCGCATCTGCTTGGCGGCGACCTCGTGACCGGGGTGGTCCTCCAGGCCCGGGTAGAGGACGCGCGTCACGCGCGCGTGCCGGGTCAGCATCTCGGCGACCTTGGCGGCGTTCTCGCTGTGCCGGTCCATGCGCACCGGCAGCGTCTTGGCGCCGCGCAGCACCAGCCAGGAGTCGAAGGGACCGGCGACCGCGCCCATCGCGTTCTGGTGGAACGCCAGCTCGTCCCCCAGGTCGGTGTCACCGACGATCAGCGCACCGCCTACGACGTCCGAGTGGCCGCCCATGTACTTGGTCAGCGAGTGCACCACGACGTCGGCGCCGAGGGACAGCGGCTGCTGAAGGTAGGGCGTGGCGAAGGTGTTGTCGACGACGAGCCGGGCGCCCGCGTCGTGGGCGATCTGGGCGACGGCGGCGATGTCGGTGATGCCGAGCAGCGGGTTGGAGGGGGTCTCCACCCACACGGCCTTGGTCTTGGGGGTGATCGCGGCTCGTACGGCGGCCGGGTCGCTGGTGTCGGCGACCGACCACTCCACCCCCCACCGGGTGGCGACCTTCGCGAAGAGGCGGAACGTGCCGCCGTACGCGTCGTCGGGGATGACCACGTGGTCGCCGGGGCTGAGCAGCGTACGCAACAGGCAGTCCTCGGCCGCCAGTCCGGACGCGAACGCGAGGCCTCGGCGGCCGCCCTCCAGCGCGGCGAGGTTCTCTTCCAGGGCGGTCCTGGTCGGGTTGGCGCTGCGGCTGTACTCGTAGCCGCCGCGCAGGCCGCCCACGCCGTCCTGCTTGTAGGTCGAGACCTGGTAGATCGGCGGGACGACCGCGCCGGTGAGGGGATCGGCGGTGTTGCCCGCGTGGATCGCGAGGGTCTCGAAGTGCTGACTGATGTGCCTGTCGCTCATGGGCACCGAGCGTAGTGGGCCCGCCGGGCGGGTGCGGGGTGAGCGGGCGTTCGCAGGCACCGGGTGCGGGGGCATCGCGGGGTTTTCCACAGGGCCGGAAACCACGTTGGCCAATTGTCGGCGGCGTCTGGAACGCTGGAGGCATGGAGATTCTCTGGGTCCTGATGTCGCTGGTCCTGCTCGGCTTCGTGCTGCTGCCCTTCCTGCGGCGCAGGCGCGGCATGATCGAACAGGTCGCGCCGGGCCACCCGGACGCGGCGGACCCCGCGGACTACGGGTTCGTGTTGCAGGAGGAGCTGGACATCCGTATGCCCGGCCCCGACCAGGACCTGCTGGACGTCCTGGACCTCGTGCAGCGAACTCAGGACTACCGGGCGGCAGCGCAGCTCCTCGCGGGCACGGAGGCGGAGGGCGAGCGGCGCTGGCAGCGCGTGCAGGCCTTCGCGGGCGCCGCGTCGCTGGAGCTCGCCCAGCGGCCGGGCGGGGTCGGCGAGACGCCGGGCGGGCAGTGGCTGCGGGTGTGGCGGGCCGAAAACCCCAAGGACGCGGGCGGCGCGGCGGTCCAGGCGGAGTTCCTGACGCAACAGGCGTGGCGGACGTCGACGCCCGGCACCGACGAGTTCCGGATCATCATGGAGGAGGCGAAGGCGGCGTGCGGCGCGGCCGCACTGCTGGCTCCCGGTGACCCGGTCCCGTACATCGTCGAGTTGTCGGTGGCCCGTGGACTGGCTTACCCGCGGGCGGAGTTCGAGCAGCTCTGGCTGAAGATCCTGGACCGCGCGCCGGCCCACATGGGGGCGCACCTCGCCGCCCTGCACTACTGGTGCGAGAAGTGGCACGGCTCGCGCGAGCTGGCGATGTCCTTCGCGGAGGCGGCTGCGGCCCGGGCGCCGCAAGGATCGCTCCTCGCCGCGATGCCGCTCTTCGCGGTCTTCGAGCACCTCCCCGAGGTGAACCTGGTCAGCGGCTTCTACCAGAGCGAGGTCGTGACGAAGGCGGTCCACGGCGCGCTCTTCGCCGTCCACGCGGCCCGCCCCGACGACCCGATGCTGGCCCACGTCCGCCATCTCCTGGTCTTCTTCCTGGTCCGCTCCGAGCGCTGGGCCGAGGCCATGAACCAGCTCATACACGTCGACGGCCACGTGGGCGCCCTGCCCTGGACCCTCTCCACCGACCCGGCGGCCGAGTTCGCGGTGTACCGCGCGCTGGCGGTGGCGGGATACGAGGCGAACGGCGGCAGCCCGGCGACACTGCGGCACTGACGGAATTCCCGGGCGGGCCCGACACGGAATTCCCGGCAGGGCCGGTACGGAACCCCGGCCGAGCCAGCACGGAACCCCGGCGGGGCCGGGCACGGAACCCCGGACGGGCCCAACACGGACCCCGGACGGGCCCAACACGGACCCCGGACGGGCCCAACACGGAACCCGGACGGGCCCAACACGGACCCCGGACGGGCCCAACACGGAACCCCGGAGGGCCCGGCACGGAATTCCCGGAGGGCCCGGCACGGAATTCCCGGAGGGCCCGGCAC
>NZ_WJBG01000051.1 GCF_009709555.1 Streptomyces blattellae
GTCGGCGACGACCGCGACCGCGTCCGGATCGGCCGCGACCCGGCGGCGCACCAGTGCATCCACTGTCGCGGGAGCAACATCGAGCGTCTCGCCTCGTGCCCACGTCGAGTCCGGACCATCAGCATCGGGTGTGAATCCGGTGCTCAGTTGGTGCAGGGTCCGGGTGGGGGAACCGTGGAGGGCGGCGTTGAGGAAACGGCTGAATTGTTCGGCATGCAAGAGCGGATCGCTCGTGGCGGATCCTG
>NZ_WJBG01000052.1 GCF_009709555.1 Streptomyces blattellae
GGCGCACCGCTGGGCATGGCGGACGGGTTGCCGCTCGGCATTCCGGACGGGTTGCCGGACGGACAGGCCGCCTGCTGCTGGCCGGAGCTGCCGCTGTTCGAGGTGGACGACGAGTCGTCCGAACCGCCGCATGCCGTGAGCAGCAGCGGCGACAGTGCCAGCAGGGCCACGGCGGGGACGAGACGCGCACGCTTCATGAGAAACAACTCCAAGAGCGATGAGGGAGTCCTGAGGCGGGCACTCAATCAACGGCGCTTAGGGCTTCCTTGGCACCGCCCTGTACGCGGCCTGTCAATCCGGCAAAGCACGTCTCAACGCAACGCTCTGACCTGCTGTTTCGCGGCAAGCTCCGGCCACCCTCCGGCCTACCCGCTGGTACAGCCCCGTGACAGA
Source organism: Streptomyces blattellae (assembly GCF_009709555.1). Classification (GTDB taxonomy): domain Bacteria; phylum Actinomycetota; class Actinomycetes; order Streptomycetales; family Streptomycetaceae; genus Streptomyces; species Streptomyces blattellae. The sequence goes on from NZ_WJBG01000052.1 coordinate 394, forward strand.
AGCGTCGTCAGAGCCGGACGCGCGCCAACTGCCGTGACTGCGCGACCAGTCGGTCCGCGCTGTCCCAGACCTCGGCGTCCTCCTCCAGGAAGCCGCCGGCCAGGTTGCGGGTGGTGAGGGCGACCCGCAGCGGGCCCGGTGCGGGTCGGCAGCGGACGTGGACGGTCAGCTCGACCGTGGGGACCCAGCCGACCAAGCCGATCTCGAAGGCGGTCGGGGGCAGCGCGTCCACCGCGAGGAGCAGCGAGAAGGGGTCGGCGTCCCGGCCGTCGGCCAGCCCGAACCAGGCCCGCATCTCGCCCTTGCCGGACGGGGATCCGAGCGCCCAGCCCAGGGTCGACGGGTCGAGCTTCAGCATCAGCCGGTCGGCGATCGCGGAGCCGCCGGGCACCGGAGCCGGTGCGTCCTCGGGGCCGAAGCACTGGTCCATGGGCGGCATCGCGGGCGGCATGGCCGTCGTACGGACGTCGTCCGGCAGGGTGTCGAGGTCGCCGTAGGAGGCGAGGACGCGGATGCGTTCGACTTCGCGGCCCTCGTCGTCGTACTGGAGGAGCGAGGCCTGGCCGGTGGAGAGTGTGCGGCCGGTGCGGACGACGTCCGTGCGGACGGTCGCCGGGCCGGGCCGGGAGGCGGTGAGGTAGTGCGCGGAGATGGTGAACGGGTCGCCGTGCGGAAGCGTGTCCGCGAGGGCGCGGCCCAGGACGGCCAGCAGATAACCGCCGTTGACGGCGTTGGTGATCGTCCAGCCGGCGGAGAGGCCGATGTCGTAGACGCCGGGTTCGCGTCGGGTGAGCGCGGTGTCGCGGTCGAACTCGCTGTCGCCGATCGCGGCCCGTACGGCCGGGGCGGAGGCTGCTTCAGGCATGGGTGAACGGTACAACAAACAACTACTAAGCGGTAGCTTTCCCTGGGGCGCGCTCACTCCTCCCGTACCGTCGAGCGCCGGTTCCACGCGCGCGGTGCTCGCCAGTGGAAGCGCATGGCCAGCAGCCGGAGCACGAAGGCGGTGACGGCGGCGAACGCGCTGGCGAGCGGGGTCAGTACGTCGTAATGGATGCACAGGACCACCAGCGTGGCGCCGACGACGGCCGGGACCGCGTACAGATCACGGTCCCAGCGCAGCAGTGACGGCACCTCGTTGGCGAGGACGTCCCGCAGCACACCCCCGCCGACGGCGGTGGCCAGGCCCAGTGTCGCCGAGGCGGTCAGGCCGAGCCCGTACTCGTACGCCGTCGTCGTGCCCGAGACGCAGAACAGGCCGAGGCCCGCCGCGTCGAAGACGTTCACGCCGACCTGGATCCGCTCCACCTGCGGGTGCAGGAAGAAGACCAGGAGCGTGGCGAGCAGCGGGGTGAGGAAGTACCCGAGGTCCGTGAAGGCCGCGGGCGGCACGGCGCCGATGACCAGATCACGGAAGAGCCCGCCGCCGAGCGCGGTGACCTCGGCCAGCACGGCGATGCCGAACACGTCGAAGTTCTTGCGGACGGCCAGCAGTGCACCCGAGATGGCGAAGACGAAGATGCCGATCAGGTCGAGCGTGTGCTGGACGGACGGGGTGAAGAATTGTTGGAACACCCCCATATTCTCACCCAGAAGCGAGCCCTCGCCTTACAAACGAAGGCGAGGGCTCCCTGCTGGTGCTCACTTCTCCTTGGCGGGAGCCTCGTCCTCCGAAGCCTCGTCCTCCGAAGCCTCGGGCGCCGCGTCCTCAGCGACTTCCACCTCGGCCGCAACCTCGGCCGCCACCGCCGCGCTCGTCTCCGCCGACTCCGCGAGCACCTCGTCCGAGACCAGCTCCGCCGCCTCCTTGGCCACGGAGAGCAGGACCGTGTCCTGCGGGGCCTGGTCCTCGAAGTTCTCCGGGTGGTGACAGGCGACCCGCTGGCCGGGCTTCAGCTCGATGAGCGGCGGCTCGGTCGTCGTGCAGATCTGCGTCGCCTTCCAGCACCGGGTGTGGAAGCGGCAGCCGCTCGGTGGGGAGATCGGGGACGGCACGTCGCCCTTGAGCAGGATGCGCTCGCTCTTGGCGTTCTTGCGCCGCGGATCCGGGATCGGCACGGCCGACATCAGCGCCTTGGTGTACGGGTGCATCGGCGCCTTGTACAGCGACTCGCGGTCGGCGAGTTCGACGATCTTGCCGAGGTACATCACCGCGATGCGGTCCGAGACGTGCCGGACGACCGAGAGGTCGTGCGCGATGATCACGTACGTCAGGCCCAGTTCCTGCTGGAGGTCGTCGAGCAGGTTGACGACCTGCGCCTGGATGGACACGTCCAGCGCGGAGACCGGCTCGTCCGCCACGACCAGCTTCGGGTTGAGCGCGAGCGCGCGGGCGATGCCGATGCGCTGGCGCTGGCCGCCGGAGAATTCGTGCGGATAGCGGTTGTAGTGCTCGGGGTTGAGACCGACCACCGACAACAGCCGCTGCACTTCCTTCTTGATGCCGCCCTCGGGCGTGACGCCCTGCAGCCGGAAGGGGGCGCCGATGATGGTGCCGATGGTGTGGCGCGGGTTCAGCGAGGAGTACGGGTCCTGGAAGATCATCTGGACGTCGCGGCGCAGCGGGCGCATGCCGCTCACACCCAGGTGCGTGATGTCCTTGCCCTCGAACTCGACCGTGCCGGCGGTCGGTTCGAGCAGCCGGGTGATCAGCCGGCCCATCGTCGACTTGCCGCAGCCCGACTCGCCGACCACACCGAGGGTTTCGCCGGCCCTGACCTCGAAGTCGATGCCGTCGACCGCGCGCACCGCGCCGACCTGCCGCTGGAGCAGGCCCTTGCGGATCGGGAAGTGCTTCTGGAGCCCGGACACCTTCAGCAGGATCTCGCCGGGGGCGGCGTCACCCTTGGTGATCACCGTGCCTTCGCTCTGCGCAGGGATGCTCACTTTGTCCTCGCTCACAGCTTCGGCGCAATCTCTTCGGTCCAGATCCGCTCCCGCTGCTCCGTGGTCATGTGGCAGGCGGCCCAGTGCTGACTGCCGACCTCGGCCAGTTCGGGGCGGACCGTGCGGGTGAGGTCGTCCTTGGGGATGTCGGCGTACGGGCAGCGCGGGTTGAAGGCGCAGCCGGACGGGATGTTGATCAGGGACGGCGGGGAGCCCTTGACCGGGATGAGCCGCTCCTGCTGCTCACGGTCCAGCCGCGGCATCGAACCCAGCAGGCCCCACGTGTAGGGGTGGCGGGGTTCGTAGAACACCTTCTCCGCGGGGCCGCGCTCCACGCAGCGGCCGCCGTACATCACCAGGATGTCGTCGGAGAGTTCGGCGACGACGCCCAGGTCGTGGGTGATGATGATGACCGCGGAGCCGAACTCCTTCTGCAGATCGCGGATCAGGTCGAGGATCTGCGCCTGGACGGTCACGTCGAGGGCGGTCGTCGGCTCGTCCGCGATGAGCAGTTCGGGGTTGTTGACCAGCGCCATGGCGATCATCGCGCGCTGCCGCATGCCACCGGAGAACTCGTGCGGGTAGCTGTCGACCCGCTTGTCCGGCTGCGGGATGCCGACCCGGTCGAGCATCTCGACCGCACGCCGCTTGGCGACCTTCTTGTCCACGTTGTGGTGGACGCGGTACGCCTCCACGATCTGGTGGCCGATCGTGAAGTACGGATGCAGCGCGGACAGCGGATCCTGGAAGATCATCGCCATCTCACGGCCGCGCAGCCTACGCACCTGGTCGGGGTCGGCGGACAGCAGCTCGGTGCCGTCGAGCCAGATCTCGCCGGAGATCTGCGCCTTGCGCCTGCCGTACTGGCCGGCGGTGTGCAGGCCCATGATGCCCAGCGAGGTCACCGACTTGCCGGAGCCGGACTCACCCACGATGCCGAGGGTCTTGCCCTTCTCCAGCTGGAAGCTGAGCCCGTCGACGGACTTGACCAGGCCGTCGTCGGTCGGGAAGTGCACCTTCAGATCGCGTACTTCGAGGAAGGCGGTCGGGGCGGGCGAGGTGCCGGTGGGCTCCCCGACGGCCGCGCCGGTCTTGCTGAGTTCCGTCATGCGAGCCTCACTCGGGGGTCGATCACGGCGTACAGGATGTCCACCACGAGGTTGGCGAAGAGCACCGCGAGAGAAGTGATCAGGGTGACGCCCAGGATGACGGGCAGGTCCTGGTTCCTGATGGCCTGGAGCACGGCCTGGCCGAGGCCGGGCAGGTTGAACGTCGTCTCGGTCAGGATCGCACCGCCGATGAGGGCGCCGAGGTCCATGCCGAGCATGGTCAGGATGGGCGTCATCGTCGAGCGCATGGCGTGCTTGCCGATGACGGTCTGCTCCTTGAGGCCCTTGGCGCGGGCGGTGCGGATGTAGTCCTCGCCGAGGATCTCCATCATCGTGGCACGGGTGATCCGGGCGTACATCGCCGCATACAGGAACGCGAGGGTGATCCAGGGCAGGATCATGCCGCCGAGCCAGCCGCTGAAGCTGTCTTCCAGGGGCACGTACGACGCGTCGATCCAGTTCAGCCCGAACGCGAAGATCGCCAGGCTGAGCAGGCCGGTGAAGTAGATGGGCAGGGAGACACCCGCGAGGGCGACGAGCATCGCGCCGCGGTCCCAGATGGAGCCCCGCTTCAGCGCGGAGAGCACACCGGCCGCGACACCGAAGATCAGCCACAGCACGGCGGCCCCGAGCGCGAGACCCAGGGTCACCGGGAAGCGGTCGGTCAGCACCGGCCAGATGGCCTGCTCACTGCGGAAGGAGTAGCCGAAGCACGGCGCGGCGCAGTTGGTCACGTCACCGCCGGCCGCGTAGGTGCGGCCCACGAAGATGCCCTTGAAGAACTCCCAGACCTGGGCGTAGATCGGGTCGCTGAGACCCAGCTTCTGCCGCACGGCCTCGACGGCGGCGGGGTCTGCCTGCTTGCCCACGAAGCTCGTGGCGATGTCGACGCCCGCCCACCTGGGGACGAGGAAGAAGATGCCGAAGACCACCATGATGATGACCACGAGCATCACTGCGGCGGCGAACAACCGCCTGATGAGGTAAGCGAGCACAGCTCTCGGCCCGCCGCGGACCACGGGCCACCGGAGGTCTTCCGGTGGCCCGCGATCACGCTGCGCCGGCCTTCACCTGCCTTTCGTGCCGTTCGGCGGGTGTGCCGGTTATCAGGTCGTGGTGGACTTCAGGCCGAGGTTGACGAAGTCGTACATACCGCTGTAGCCGTCGGTGGTGTAGACGTTCGCCAGTCGGTCGGAGCGCCAGTTGATGAACTTCTCGTAGACGAAGGGCAGGTAGTAACCGCCCTCCATGACCTTGTGGTTGATCTCCGTGGCGATCTCGGTCTTCCGCGTGTCGTCCAGCTCGTTGACGTAGTCGTCGAACAGGCCGTCGATCGTCGGGTCGTCGATGAGCGCGAAGTTGTTGTTACCGCTCTCCAGGATGTAGTTGCTGTCCCACAGCGGCATACCGTAGCCCTGGACGGTCGGGAAGTCCGGGCCCCAGCCCATGATGATGATGCCGTAGCCCTTCTTCTCCACGTTGGCGGGGCTGCCGATGATGCCGCTGGTCTGCGAGCCGTCGTACTGGTCGATCTCGGCGTTGATGCCGATCTTCTTCAGCGACGCCTGCAGCGACTGGGCGGTGGCCACCTCGACCGGCTTGTTGTTGCGGACGGCGATGGTGGTGTCGAAGCCGTCCGGCTGGCCGCAGGCCCTCAGCTCTTCCTTGGCCTTCTCGGCGTTGCCGTCCTTGTTGGCGCCGGCCAGCCCGTACGGGTCGTACTTCTGGCCCTCGGAACCGGGCACGGACGGCGGCAGCATGTTGGTGCCGATGTCACCACCGGCGACGGGGCCGCCTCGGGCGGTCTGCAGGGAGACGTGGTTGGCGCCGTAGATCACGGCCTTGCGGCAGTGCTCGTTGTCGAACGGCTTGACGCTCTGCGGGAAGGCCGCGTAACGGATGTAGCCGGAGACCGGGTTGTCCAGGTTGGCCCTGTGCTCCTTCAGGGCGGTGGTGCGGCCCTGCGGCGACATGCCGGTCTGGTTGATGTCGAGGTCCAGGTCACCGCTGATCAGGCGCTGGTCCAGCTGGTTGGCGTCCGAGAAGAACTGGACGGTGATCTTGTCCGGGTACGCCTTGCGGATCGGGTCCGAGTCCTGCTTCCACTCGGTGTTGCGGACCAGGGTGAGGTCCTTGCCCGGGCTGTACGACTCGAACTTGTACGGGCCGGAGGAGAACGGCTTCAGACCGTACTTGGACTTGGTGTCCTTGTCCTGGCGGACCGGGGACGCCGAGACCAGCGCCAGCATCTCCTCAAAGTCCGAGTTGGCCTTCGGCAGCTTGAAGACGATGGTCTTGTCGTTCGGCGTCTCGATCGCCTTCAGACCCAGCTTGTCCTTGGAGGTGTCCTTGTACGGGCCCGGGTACTCGCCCTCGGGGTCGAGCACGTCCTTCAGGTACACCGGGCCACCGGACAGCACGTCCTGCGCCCAGACGCGCTCGATGCCGTACTTGACGTCCTTGGAGGTGATCGGCTGGCCGTCCTCCCAGGTGATGCCGTCACGCAGGGTGTACGTGTAGGTCTTGCCGTCGTCACTGACCTGGGCGAGCCCGGTGGCGAGGTCCGGAGTGAGTTCGGCGCCGGCCTTGCCGGGCTCCGTCTTGCCCGTGACGAGCTGGCGGCTGTAATAGCGCGCGAAGTTCCACATGAAGCCGTAGTAACCGCGCGTGGTGTCCCACGAGTCGGCGTCCTGGGCGCCACCGAACTTCAGCGTGCCGCCCTTCTTGGCCAGGGAGGCTTGAGCGACCTTGTTGTTGGCGGCGTCGTAGCCGGCCGCGCCGGTCTTCGAGCCCTCGTTGTCGTCGTCGCCGCCACCGCCGCACGCAGCCGTGGTCAGCAGCGCGGCGACCGCGGCGACAGCGGCAAATGCCCGCTTACGCCGCCCTGGGGTGCGTTTGGTAGTCACGATCTCGGATCCTCCGGTTTTGATGAGAGACCCCGTGTCAGTGCCACGGGACGCTTTAGGTACGGCAGTTCAGCGGGAGCCCTTCGGGTCCAGCGCGTCACGCACGCCGTCGCCGAAGAGGTTGAACGCGAGGACAGTGATGAAGATCGCCACACCGGGGACCACCATGTACATGGGGTCCGACTCGTAGTAGTCGATCGCGCTCGAAAGCATCTGCCCCCAGGAGGACGTGGGCGGCTTGACGCCCACGCCCAGGAAGCTGAGTGCCGCCTCGGTGAGGATGTTGGTGGGGATCATCATCGTCGAGTACACGACGATGGGTGCGACGAGGTTGGGCAGCAGCTCCTTGAACAGGATGTACAGCCGCCCTGCCCCCAGGGAGCGGGCCGCTTCCACGTACTCGCGCTCGCGCAACGACAGCGTCTGGCCGCGCACCACACGTCCGATGTACGGCCACCCGAAGAAACCGATGACCAGGATCATCACGAACACACGCACGCTGGACCCGGTCAGGCCCAGCATCTCGTTCGGCATGACGGAGACCAGCGCGATGATGAAGAGCAGCTGCGGGAAGGCCAGCAGACCGTCCATCACCCTGCTGATGAGCGAGTCGACCCAGCCGCCGAAGAAGCCGGCGAGGATGCCGAGGACGGTGCCCAGGATGACGGCGACGACGGCGGACAGGAAGCCGACCAGCAGCGAGATCCGGGCACCGTAGAGGATGCGGGCGAGGATGTCGCGGCCGTTGACCGGCTCGACGCCCAGCAGATGGTCGCCGCTGATGCCGCCGAACGACCCCGTGGGGGTGCCGAACAGCGGGTCGATCAGGTCCTCGTGATACTCGTTCGGGTCCTGGCCGAGCAGGTTGGTGATGACCGGCGCGAGCAGGGCGATCACCACGAGGACGAGCACCACGAGACCACCCGCCAGGGCGAGTTTGTCCCGCTTCAGGCGCTCCCAGGCGATCCGGCCCAGGGAGCGACCCTGTACGGCCTTCGCGCCGGTGCCTGCGACCGCCGCTTCCTCGGCCGCGCTCGGGGCCGCCTCGGCGGTCGGCTCGTGCAATGGTGCCGTCATCTGGCAGGGACCCCTCTCAACCGGCGGTAACCGGCCCGCGCTTGCCGCTGTGGCGGCGTGATCAGTCCGTCGTACTGGGGTTTTGAACACCCCTGGTGCGGGAGTCTTTAACGCTTCGGCGATGCGTTGCCAGACTTGGCGATGAAAGGATGCGCAACCGTGATGCGGCGTCCAGGGTTCCGTTATCCGGACAGCGGGTAACGGGGGCCGGACAGGGACAAGTTGGAGCATCCGGTGCGAACTGGTACTTTCCGTCGCGGTCTACGCGCGCAGAAGGCCCCGCTGTTGCTGCGGAGGGTGGCGGCGCTCCGGGTGTCTCAGTACCCGCCGTGGGCCGGAGGGTAGCCGTACCCGGCCGCCGGAGCCTGGGACGGAGACGTGGCCGGGGCGTGGGCCTCGCGGTCGTAGAAGGGGCGGGCCTGGGCGCGCATCCACATCGCGACCGGGTCGTACTCGTCGGACATGGCGACCGTCGACACCGGCAGACCGTCCGGGACCACGCCGATGGACTGCTGCATCATCGCCCGCACCGAGTCCACGGCGGGCGGGCTGGCGTCGTATACATCGAGGCCGATGGCGAGGTACGGCGCCCCGAGCGCGGGCTGTACCCAGGCGCGGCGCAGGGTGCGGACGGCCGGGGTGCGGTGGGCGTTCTGTGCGAGCAGGGCGTAGAACTGCGGGATCTCGATGCCGGGTTCGGACAGCCGCAGCGGGCCGGCGGGCTGCCGTTCCAGCCCGGTGGCGATGCGGCGCAGGTCGAGCCAGGGGATGCCGACGCCGCCGCCGGGGGCGTGCGGGTTCAGCCAGAGGCCGTAGTGGTCGGGGTAGAGGGTGCGGGCGACGTCCACTCCGTCGACGACTTCGTAGGAGCGGTTCCAGCCGCTGGCCGAGAGTTCCTGGGCGGAGGTGACACAGGGGGCGTAGCCGTGGCCGTCGACCTCCATGTTTCCGTACTGCGCGTCCGGTGAACCCGCCTGGCCGTGCCAGAGCAGCATCCAGACCTGGCCGGCGGAGGGGGTAGCGAGGGCGCGCAGCAGTGCCTCGTAGGCGTCGTAGCGCCCGGGCGTCACCTGGCGCAGCATGTGCTCGACCTGGCCGGTCGCGATGCTGGCGCTCACCTTGTACCGCCCCTTCACTGGAGGTTGCCCCGGATATGAAACCAGCTTAAGCGCTCTGCCGGGTTGAGCCGTTGAGAGCTCGGGGCCTGTTCATCGTGGGCGGGTGCGGGTTCGTCGTGGCTCGTCGCGCCCACGCGGCGGAGCCGCATATCGATACAGCCCCGCGCCCCTGAGGTACGTGCAGTCACCGTTGGTAGAAAGGGCGGGCCCTGTTACGCATCCACTCGGCCACCGGGTCTTGTGTTACGTCCAGGAGAACCAGGTTTACCGGCCACTGCACGGGGACCTCGGCCAAAGCGCGGCCCAGCGCGTCCAGTGGACGAGCCCTGATGTCGCCCTCCCACTGGGAGAGTTCGACGCCGATGAACATCACCGGGTCGGCCGTCTCGATCGCCGCGAGGCAGCGGCGGGCCGTCGTCACCACGCCGGTCCGGTCGAACTCGGCGGCTGCCGCGGACAGGAAGTCCATGGGGTCGTCCTGCCAGTCCGGCTCGTAGAGCTTGACCCGGCCGCCCGTGGTGAGGCCGTCCAGCGCGGTGCGGCCCACCCGGCAGAGTTCGGCGACCGCGGGGGGCGGCAGGGGTATGCCGACCACGCCGTCGGGGTTCACGGCGATGCCGACCTGCGGGGGCAGGCCACGGGCGAACTCCACGGCCGGGGCGATGGCGTACGACATGTGGGAGCCGACGACCTGGCGGAACTGCTCCTCGGAGCTGAACACCGGGACGTAGGCCTGGCCGCCGAGTTCGAGCGTGGGCAGGTCGAGCGGGACGCTGTTCGGGCCGCCGCCGCCCGGGAGCGGGACCCAGACGAAGCTGCGGCCGAGGACTTCGATGATCCGCCCGCCGGCCCCCGGGACGCTGAGGGATGCGGAGAGCACCTCCTCCAACTCGTTGCCGGGCCAGCCCCCGTGCGGGTGGGGGTGCGCCTGTGCCGGAAAGTCTGGAAAGTCCGGGAAATCCGAGAAGTCCGGGGGGTCCCCTGGGTAGTTCATCTGCTGTCAACCGCCTGCCGAGATCACCGCTGTGGCTCAAAGGCTAACGGGTGCGGCACCGAGGTCAGCCCGTGAAGCCGATCCTGCGCAGCACGTCCGCCGCGTCGCGGTCGAGCAGGACCGCCGAGCCGCAGCCGTCGGGCAGGTCGCCGCGCTCCACGGAACGGACCAGCCGGGCGGCCGCTGTCCGGTGGCGCAGGAAGGCGTAGCGCGAGACGCCCCGGCCGCGCTCGCGCTGGCCCTCCAGGGCGGTGCCGGGCGCGACGTCGAGCAGCAGCAGGTGCAGGATGCCGCCGCGGCGGCGGGCCTCGCGGGACAGCCAGCGGCGCACCCAGGACTGCGTACCGCAGTCGTGGACGACGACTCCGCCGCCGGTGCGCAGGGCGCGGCGCAGTCCCCAGTAGTGCGCGAGACGGACCAGGGGGCGGTAGATCGCGTACGGCAGGAAGCGGGGCGCGCGGGCGTCCCAGCGGTCGCGGGTGTCCTGGGAGTCGATCCGGATGCCGTTCACCGCGCGCGCCATCAGGGTGGACTTCCCGCTTCCGGGCAGGCCGGTGATCACGACGAGGTCCTTGGGGCCGAAGAGCAGTGCGTGCGGGCTGCGGCCGGCGCGGTCACGCAGGTCCCGGACGACGGGTGCCCGGTGCGCGCCGCAGGCCTCCCGGGCCGGGGCCGTGTGCTGCTCGGGCAGCGCGAGGGCCGAACTGGTGGCGTACGCCGTGATCCTGTTCACCGTGACCGTCCTCCCCATGGGGTCGGGAGTTCCCATCCCCGTCGAGTGTAAAGAGAAGGTAATACGCGGTGTCTCCCGTTTCCGTCCGCTTCCCGCAACAAGCCTGCTACAGGCCACTGTGACCGCCTGTGAACGGTGCGCGGTCCCCGTGGACGGCCGTGGACGGCCGTGGACGGCCACCGTGACAGGTCCCCCTGCCGCGGCCGGCGGATGCGTGCGATGATGTGCGCGCCAACTGCATACCGGCCGCTTGAATCCGCGCGGGAGAGTTCCCAGCACCGCTGTCGCTGGGGCGCCGAAGGAGCAAGTCCCTCCCTTGAATCTCTCAGGCCCCGTTACCGCGCGGGCGAGGCACATCTGAAAAGCGGGCCGCTGCCGCCAGTGGCTCCACCCAAGGTGCAAGCCGTGATCTCCACCGGTTGTCACACCGGTAGTCCCACCGGTCACGGCGAACCTCTCAGGTTCCGATGACAGATGGGGAGGAACGACCTCGCCTGTCATGCCTTTGGGAGCAGATCCGATGAGCAGTACGCCTCCGCGTCGCACCGCGCTCGATGCCCTGCATCGTTCGCTCGGCGCGACGATGACCGACTTCGCCGGCTGGGACATGCCCCTGCGCTACGGCTCCGAGCGCGAGGAGCACCTCGCCGTACGCACCCGGGCCGGGCTATTCGACCTCTCGCACATGGGCGAGATCACCGTGACCGGCCCCCAGGCCGCCGCCCTGCTGGACCACGCGCTCGTCGGCAACATCGGCGCCGTCAAGGCGGGCCGCGCCCGCTACACCATGATCTGCCGCGAGGACGGCGGCATCCTCGACGACCTGATCGTCTACCGGCTGGCCGGGACCGAGTACCTGGTCGTGGCGAACGCTAGTAACGCACAGGTCGTTCTGGACGCGCTGGTCGAGCGCTCCGAGGGGTACGACGCCGAGGTGCGCGACGACCGCGACGCCTACGCCCTCATCGCCGTCCAGGGCCCCGAGTCCCCCGGCATCCTCGCCTCCCTCACCGACGCCGATCTCGACGGCCTGAAGTACTACGCCGGTCTGCCCGGCACCGTCGCCGGCGTCCCCGCCCTCGTCGCCCGCACCGGCTACACCGGCGAGGACGGCTTCGAGCTGTTCGTGAAGCCGGAGCACGCGGTCGAGCTGTGGCAGGCGCTGACCAAGGCGGGCGAGGGCGCGGGCCTGGTCCCGTGCGGCCTCTCCTGCCGGGACACCCTGCGCCTGGAGGCGGGCATGCCGCTGTACGGGCATGAGCTGTCGACCGCGCTGACGCCCTTCGACGCCGGGCTCGGCCGGGTGGTGAAGTTCGAGAAGGAGGGCGACTTCGTGGGCCGCGCGGCACTGGCCGAGGCGGCCTCCCGGGCCTCGCAGAACCCGCCGCGCGTCCTCGTCGGGCTCGTCGCCGAGGGCCGCCGGGTGCCGCGCGCCGGGTACGCCGTCGTCGCGGGCGGCGAGGCGATCGGCGAGGTCACCTCCGGCGCCCCCTCGCCCACGCTGGGCAAGCCGATCGCGATGGCATACGTCGACGCCGCGCACGCGGCGCCGGGTACGGCCGGGGTCGGTGTGGACATCCGCGGCAGCCACGAGCCGTACCAGGTCGTGGCGCTGCCCTTCTACAAGCGACAGAAGTAGACACTGGGTTGTGATGCCGGGCACAACCACCCTGCTCACGACCGTCTTCCGCAGTCCCCCATTCACCAGCACTCCCCCGCGTACAGGAGAATTCAGGCCATGAGCAACCCCCAGCAGCTGCGCTACAGCAAGGAGCACGAGTGGCTGTCGGCCGCCGAGGACGGCGTCGCGACGGTCGGCATCACGGAGCACGCGGCGAACGCGCTCGGCGATGTCGTCTTCGTCGACCTTCCGGCGGTCGGTGACACCGTGACGGCGGGCGAGACCTGCGGCGAGTTGGAGTCGACCAAGTCGGTCAGCGACCTGTACTCCCCGGTCAGCGGTGAGATCACCGAGGCCAACGAGGACGTGGTCAATGACCCGTCGCTGGTGAACTCCGCGCCTTTCGAGGGCGGTTGGCTGTTCAAGGTACGTGTCGCCCAGGAGCCGTCCGACCTGCTCTCCGCCGACGAGTACACCGCCTTTTCCGCCGGCTGAGGAGTCGTACGAACATGTCTGTCCTCAACACCCCCCTGCACGAGCTGGACCCGGATGTCGCCGCCGCCGTCGGCGCCGAGCTGCACCGCCAGCAGTCCACGCTCGAAATGATCGCCTCGGAGAACTTCGCGCCGGTCGCGGTCATGGAGGCGCAGGGCTCGGTCCTGACCAACAAGTACGCCGAGGGCTACCCGGGCCGCCGGTACTACGGCGGTTGCGAGCACGTCGACGTGGTCGAGCAGATCGCGATCGACCGCGTCAAGGAGCTGTTCGGCGCCGAGCACGCCAATGTGCAGCCGCACTCGGGCGCCCAGGCCAACGCCGCGGCGATGTTCGCACTGCTCAAGCCCGGTGACACGATCATGGGCCTGAATCTCGCGCACGGCGGGCACCTGACCCACGGCATGAAGATCAACTTCTCCGGCAAGCTGTACAACGTGGTCGCCTACCACGTGGACGACTCCGGCGTCGTCGACATGGCCGAGGTCGAGCGGCTCGCCAAGGAGTCCAAGCCCAAGCTGATCGTGGCGGGCTGGTCGGCCTACCCGCGGCAGCTGGACTTCGCCGCGTTCCGCCGGATCGCGGACGAGGTCGGCGCGTACCTGATGGTCGACATGGCGCACTTCGCGGGCCTGGTGGCCGCCGGGCTGCACCCGAACCCCGTGCCGCACGCGCACGTGGTCACCACGACCACCCACAAGACGCTGGGTGGCCCGCGCGGCGGGGTGATCCTGTCAGTCCAGGACCTCGCCAAGAAGATCAACTCGGCGGTGTTCCCCGGTCAGCAGGGCGGGCCCCTGGAGCACGTGATCGCCGCCAAGGCCGTCGCCTTCAAGGTCGCCGCATCGGAGGACTTCAAGGAGCGGCAGCGCCGCACGGTCGAGGGCGCGAAGATCCTCGCCGAGCGGCTGACGGCG
>NZ_WJBG01000053.1 GCF_009709555.1 Streptomyces blattellae
CGCCGGACGACGGCGGGAGGTCGTGCCCGGCGATGCTTGATGGATGGCGGGGTCCGTGCCTGAGGATGCCGGACGGGTGGCGGGGTCCGTGCCTGAGGATGCCGGACGGGTGGCGGTCGTGCCTGAGGACGCGACGGCGGGAGGTCGTGCCCGGCGATGCCGGACGGGTGGCGGGGCGTGCGTGAGGGTGCCGGGCGGGTGGCCGGGTCGCGCCCGGTGTCGCCGGGTGGTGCTCAGACGGACGCGGTGACCGCCGACCCGGAGCGTGCCGGATCAGGGATGCCGGCCTCGGTCGCGGGACGCTCCCGCAGCGACAGCAGCACCCGCAGCACCGCGATCCACACCAGCGCCGAGCCCAGCATGTGGGCGCCGACGAGGATCTCGGGAAGGTGCGTGAAGTACTGGACGTAGCCGATGGCGCCCTGGGCGAGGAGGATCAGGAACAGGTCGCGGGTGCGGGCCAGGGGGCCCTTGGGGGCGTCGACCGCCCTGAGGACGAACCACAGGGCGAAGGCCAGGGTCACCACGATCCAGGCCAGGACGGCGTGCACCTTGGTGATGTCGTCCCAGGACATGCCCATCGGCAGGTCCATGCGCGGCACGTCGCTGGAGTCGCCCGCGTGCGGACCCGCGCCGGTGACCACCGTGCCGACCGCGATCAGCGTCGCGGTGACGCCGACCAGGACCCACACCAGTTGCTGCACGACCTTGCCGACCAGCGGACGCGGAGCCCCGTCGCCCTCCCGGGTGCGCTGCCACATCACGGTGGCGACCGCGATCAGGGCCGAGGAGAGCAGGAAGTGCGCGGCGACCGTGTACGGGTTGAGGCCGACCAGCACCACGATGCCGCCGAGCACCGCGTTGCTCATCACGATCCAGAACTGCGCCCAGCCCAGCCGCGTCACACCGCGCCGGTACGGCTTCTCGGAGCGGGCCGCGATGATCGCCCAGCCGACCGCCGCGCACAGCACGTACGTCAGCATGCGGTTGCCGAACTCGATGACCCCGTGCAGGCCCATCTCCCGGGTCGTGGTGAGCGAGTTCTCGGTGCAGGTGGGCCAGGTCGGGCAGCCGAGGCCCGAGCCGGTGAGCCGCACGGCACCGCCGGTGACCACGATCACCACCGACATGACGAGCGCGGCGAGAGCCGCCCGCTGGACGGTCCGGGGGGTGGGAGTCCAGCGTTCGGCGATGAAGGCGAGCGGGTTGCGGACGGCCGCTTCGGCGTCGGCGCGGGTCAGCTTTGGCACGCGCACCATCGTAGGCGCTCGCTTGTGCACGCTTTCACGAGGGGGCGGTTCAGCTGCACGGGGGATGGGCTCAGCCCGCTACTCCCAGCGGAAGAACCGCCCCGCCGCCCCCAGCCCCAGGGCCGCCCACACCGCCAGAATCCCCAGGTCACCCCACGGCATCCCGGCCCCGTGCCGCAGCACGTCCCGCAGGCCGTCCGACAGGGCGGAGATGGGCAGCAGCCCGAGCACGTCCTGGGCGCCGGACGGGAACTCGTCCAGCGGGACGATGACCCCGCCGCCGACCAGCAGCAGCAGGAACACCAGATTGGCGGCGGCCAGTGTCGCCTCCGCCTTCAGCGTGCCCGCCATCAGCAGGCCCAGCCCCGAGAAGGCGGCCGTGCCGAGGATCAGAAGCAGAAGTACGGCAAGGGGGTTGCCGTGCGGGGACCAGCCGAGGGCGAAGGCGATCACCGTGAGGAGGGCGATCTGCAGGATCTCGGTGATCAGCACCGAGGCCGTCTTCGCCGTCATCAGGCCCCAGCGGGGGAGCGGGGAGGAGGCGAGGCGCTTCAGGACGCCGTACCGCCGCTCGAAGCCCGTCGCGATCGCCTGCCCCGTGAACGCCGTCGACATCACCGCCAGCGCGAGGACGCCGGGGGCGAGGAAGTCGACGGCTTCGCCCGCGCCGGTGTCGACGATGTCCACCGTGCTGAACAGGACCAGCAGCAGCGTCGGGATGACCACCGTCAGCAGCAGCTGCTCGCCGTTGCGCAACAGCATCCTGGTCTCCAGCACCGCCTGCGCCGCGATCATGCGGGGGAGGGGGGCGGCACCGGGCTTCGGCGCGTACGCGCCCACGGTCGTCGTCATGAGCGCAGCTCCTTGCCCGTGAGTTCCAAGCTGTGTCTTCCCGGGGGGCGACCCCCGGACCCCCGGCAGAGGCAAGTACCGGCCCGCGTCATGAGCGCAGCTCCTTGCCCGTGAGTTCCAAGAACACGTCTTCCAGCGTGTGCCGCTCCACTGAGATCCGGTCCGGCATCACGCCGTGCTGGGCGCACCAGGACGTGACCGTGGCGAGGAGCTGGGGGTTCACCTTGCCGGCGACCCGGTAGGAGCCCGGGGTCAGCTCGGCGGCGGTGCAGTCGACGGGCAGGGCCTTGAGCAGGGAGCCCACGTCCAGACCGGGGCGGCCGGTGAACCGCAGGGTGTTCTCGGCGCCGCCGCGGCACAGCTCCTCGGGGGTGCCCTGGGCGATGACCCGGCCCGCGTCCACGATCGCGACGTCGTCGGCGAGCTGCTCGGCCTCGTCCATGTAATGGGTGGTGAGGATGACCGAGACACCGTCCCTGCGCAGGTCGCGCAGCAGGTCCCAGGTCGCGCGGCGGGCCTGCGGATCGAGCCCCGCCGTCGGCTCGTCCAGGAACACCAGCTCAGGGCGGCCCACGACGGCCATCGCCAGGGCCAGGCGCTGCTGCTGGCCGCCGGACAGCCGGCGGTATGCCGTCCGTCCGCAGCCGCCGAGCCCGAGCCGCTCGATCAGCCCGTCCACGTCCAGCGGGTGCGCGTGCAGCTTCGCCACGTGCCGCAGCATCTCGTCGGCCCGCGCGCCGGAGTAGACGCCGCCGGACTGGAGCATCACGCCGATCCGGGGGCGCAGCGCGGCCGACTGCCGCACCGGGTCGAGGCCCAGGACGCGCACCGTGCCGGAGTCCGGTTTCCGGTACCCCCCACAGGTCTCGACCGTCGTCGTCTTGCCCGCGCCGTTGGGTCCGAGCACGGCCGTCACACCCGCCCCGGCCACCAGGTCGAGGCCGTCCACAGCGGTCTTCGTGCCGTAGCGCTTCACCAGGGCCTGGACCTGGACCACGGGCTCACTTCGCATGGGTCCAGAGTCTAGGTAGGCGCTCGCCGTCTTATACGGGCGGGTGCAGGATCCCCTCCTCACGGGGCCGGTGCACCGCCAGCCAGCGCTCCGCGTAGGCCACGGCGTCCGCCACCGGGAACAGCCGTACGTCGGCGGCGGCCACCGCCCCGCGTACGACGGGACGGTCCCGTTCGAAGTCGTGCCCCAGCTCGTCGAACCGCTCCGAGGTGATCGACATCTCGGTCACCACTTCCCATCCGGCCGGTCCGGGGCGGCCCACCCGCACCAGCGGTGCGGGTATGCGGTACTCGGCCAGGTGGAAGCTCGTGCACGCGTCGTAGCCCGCGCCGAGCAGCAGCACGCGCGCGTGGAGCGCCTCCAGCCTCGCCAGCGGGCTGCGCTCCCCGAGCCGGCAGTCGGTGGCGTGCCCGTCGAGTACCTCGGCCGCGCGCGGGCCGACCGCGGCGAACGACGTCTGCGGATGGGCGCTGCGCAGGGCACCCGGCCACGTCCGTACGGTCTCCGGGACGACGCCGACCCCGCGCGTGGGGGTGACGAGAGGGTCGTACGGGGGCATCGTGGCCCGGATCGTCTCCCACCACTCCTCGGGCACCGGCGGGTTGCCCCAGACCGCGGGGTCCGACAGGTCGCCGGACTGGGCGGGGACGACGAGCGTGCCCTCGGGGCCGAGGGCGTCGAGCAGTCCCCGCACGACCGCGACGGCGCCTCCGCAGACCCAGCCGAGCGAGCTGAGCGAGGAGTGGACGAGAAGGATTTCGCCGGGTTTGACACCAAGCCGGCGCAGGCCCTCGCTGATGCTGCTCCGCGTGACAAGTGGGCCGGTCGGAGGGGGTGTGGGCATGGTCCGGGAGTGTCCCGGACGGGGCCCGGCGGCGCCACCGAATTGATCGACCGGAGATCGTTTCCGCAGGTCAGATTAGGTATACCTAAGTGACGCAGGGCACCATCCAGGGGGTCGGACGCCGCTTGCCCGGTCCTGAGGAATTACGCAACAATGGCGTTGTGAAAAACGTCGGCGAGGCTCGGGAGACCCGCACGGGTATCCCCCAGGAGGAACTCGCGACCGGTGAGCGGTCCACCCGCAACCGGGTCGCGCGATCCATCCTGGACCACGGGCCCTCGACCGTCGCCGAGCTGGCCGGCCGGCTGGGACTCACCCAGGCCGCCGTGCGGCGCCATCTGGACGCGCTGGCCGCGGACGACGTCGTGGAGGCGCGCGAGCAGCGGGTGTACGGCGCGCGGACGCGTGGCCGGCCCGCCAAGGTGTTCGCCCTGACGGACTGCGGACGCGACGCCTTCGACCAGTCCTACGACAAGCTCGCCGCGGACGCCCTGCGCTACATCCAGCAGCGGTTCGGCGGTGACGAGGCGGTCGTGGCCTTCGCGCGCGCGAGGATCACCGAGCAGGCCGCCGCGTACCGCAAGGCGATCGAGGCCGCGGCCCCCGAAGAGCGGACCGAAGCCCTGGCCAAGGCCCTGACCGCGGACGGGTACGCTGCTACGGCGCGCAGCGCACCGGTCGGCGAGCAGCTCTGCCAGCACCACTGCCCGGTGGTCCATGTCGCGGAGAAGTTCCCGCAGCTGTGCGAGGTCGAGACGGAGATCTTCTCGCAGCTGCTCGGCACGCATGTCCAGCGACTGGCGACCATCGCCCACGGTGACGGCGTCTGCACGACATTTATCCCGAAGATTCCCAAGAACACCCATAACGCATCTGCAAGCACGGCCGGGAGGAACCCCGCATGACTCTGCCCACGGAGACTGCTCACCCCGAGCTCGAGGGCCTGGGCAAGTACGAATACGGCTGGGCCGACTCCGACGAGGCCGGCGCTTCGGCGAAGCGTGGTCTGAGCGAGGACGTCGTCCGGGACATCTCCGCGAAGAAGAACGAGCCGGAGTGGATGACCAAGCTCCGTCTCAAGGGTCTGCGTCTCTTCGACAAGAAGCCCATGCCGAACTGGGGCTCGGACCTCTCGGGCATCGACTTCGACAACATCAAGTACTTCGTGCGCTCCACGGAGAAGCAGGCGGAGTCCTGGGAGGACCTGCCCGAGGACATCAAGAACACGTACGACAAGCTCGGCATCCCCGAGGCGGAGAAGCAGCGCCTCGTGGCCGGTGTCGCCGCCCAGTACGAGTCGGAGGTCGTCTACCACCAGATCCGTGAGGACCTGGAGGAGCAGGGCGTCATCTTCCTCGACACCGACACCGCGCTGAAGGAGCACCCGGAGCTCTTCAAGGAGTACTTCGGCACCGTCATCCCGGTCGGTGACAACAAGTTCGCGTCGCTGAACAGCGCCGTGTGGTCGGGCGGCTCCTTCATCTACGTGCCGAAGGGCGTGCACGTCGAGATCCCGCTCCAGGCCTACTTCCGCATCAACACGGAGAACATGGGCCAGTTCGAGCGGACCCTGATCATCGTCGACGAGGGTGCCTACGTGCACTACGTCGAGGGCTGCACCGCCCCGATCTACAAGTCGGACTCGCTGCACTCCGCGGTCGTCGAGATCATCGTCAAGAAGAACGCCCGCTGCCGCTACACGACCATCCAGAACTGGTCGAACAACGTCTACAACCTGGTCACCAAGCGCGCCGTCGCCTACGAGGGCGCGACCATGGAGTGGGTCGACGGCAACATCGGCTCCAAGGTGACGATGAAGTACCCGGCCGTCTACCTGATGGGCGAGCACGCCAAGGGCGAGACCCTGTCCATCGCCTTCGCGGGCGAGGGCCAGCACCAGGACGCCGGCGCGAAGATGGTCCACATGGCGCCGAACACGTCGTCCAACATCGTGTCCAAGTCCGTGGCGCGCGGCGGTGGCCGTACGTCCTACCGCGGTCTGATCGAGATCGGCGAGGGCGCTCCGGGTGCCAAGTCGAACGTCCTCTGTGACGCTCTGCTCGTCGACACCATCTCCCGCTCCGACACCTACCCGTACGTCGACGTCCGCGAGGACGACGTGTCCATGGGCCACGAGGCGACCGTCTCCAAGGTCTCCGAGGACCAGCTCTTCTACCTGATGAGCCGCGGGCTCTCCGAGGACGAGGCGATGGCGATGATCGTGCGCGGCTTCGTCGAGCCGATCGCCAAGGAACTGCCCATGGAGTACGCCCTTGAGCTCAACCGGCTGATCGAGCTCCAGATGGAAGGCGCGGTCGGCTGACCGCCAACCGCCCGCTCCATCAAGCCCCTTACGTAACGGAAAGCGAGCATTACGACAGCCATGGCTGAGGCTCAGAACTCCCCCACCCTCGAATCCGCTCGGGCGGGGGGACCCCTACCGGTGGGCTCCACCACCGCCGGCTCGATCGCCGTCGCGGCCGAGTCGACCGTCGCCACGCGCATGAGCGCCCCGCCCTCCTTCGACGTGACGGACTTCCCGGTCCCGCACGGCCGCGAGGAGGAGTGGCGGTTCACCCCGCTGGAGCGCCTGCGCGGGCTGCACGACGGCACCGCGGTCGCCACCGGCGAGGGCGTGAAGGTCGACGTCCAGGCCCCCGAGGGCGTCACCGTCGAGACCGTCGGCCGTGACGACGCGCGCCTGGGCAAGGCGGGCACCCCGGTCGACCGCGTCGCCGCCCAGGCGTACTCGGCGTTCGAGAAGGCGGGTGTCGTCACCGTCCCCAAGGAGACGGTGCTGACCGAGCCGATCCGCATCGCCGTACACGGTGAGGGCGGGGTCGCCTTCGGCCACCAGGTGATCGAGCTGGGCGCGTTCGCCGAGGCGGTCGTCGTCATCGACCACACCGGTGACGCCGTACTCGCCGGCAACGTCGAGTACATCCTGGGCGACGGCGCCAAGCTGACCGTCGTCTCCGTCCAGGACTGGGACGAGAAGGCCGTGCACGTCGCCCAGCACAACGCCCTCGTCGGCCGGGACGCGAGCTTCAGGTCGGTCGTCGTCACCTTCGGCGGTGACGTCGTCCGGCTGCACCCGCGCGTGTCGTACGCGGGCACCGGTGGTGAGGCCGAGCTGTTCGGGCTCTACTTCACCGACGCCGGCCAGCACCAGGAGCACCGCCTCCTGGTCGACCACAACACCCCGCACTGCAAGTCCAACGTCGCCTACAAGGGCGCGCTCCAGGGCGACGACGCGCACGCGGTGTGGATCGGTGACGTGCTGATCGAGGCCAAGGCCGAGGGCACGGACACGTACGAGATGAACCGCAACCTGGTGCTCACCGACGGTGCCCGCGTCGATTCGGTCCCCAACCTGGAGATCGAGACCGGCGAGATCGTCGGCGCTGGTCACGCCTCGGCGACCGGCCGCTTCGACGACGAGCAGCTCTTCTACCTGATGGCCCGCGGCATCCCGGAGCACGAGGCCCGCCGTCTCGTGGTCCGCGGCTTCTTCGCCGAGCTGGTCCAGCAGATCGGCGTCGCGGACATCGAGGAGCGCCTGATCGCCAAGATCGAAGAGGAGCTGGAGGCGTCCGTCGCATGACGTACGTACGCGCCTGTGGGCTGAGCGAGCTGGAGGAGGACACCCCGAAGCGGGTGGAACTCGACGGCACGCCGGTCTCGGTCGTGCAGACCGAGGGCGAGGTGTTCGCGATCCACGACATCTGCTCCCACGCGAACGTCTCCCTCTCCGAGGGCGAGGTGGAGGACTGCCAGATCGAGTGCTGGCTGCACGGCTCCAGCTTCGACCTGCGTACCGGGAAGCCGTCCGGCCTCCCCGCGACGCGCCCCGTCCCCGTATACCCCGTAAAGATCGAAGGGGGCAGCGTCCTCGTCGACGTAAGCGCCTCCCTCACCCAGGAGTCCTGAGGCACCCATGGCAACGCTTGAAATCCGAGACCTGCACGTCACCGTCGAGGCCGACAACTCCACGAAGGAGATCCTCAAGGGCGTCGACCTCACCGTGAAGCAGGGCGAGACGCATGCCATCATGGGCCCCAACGGCTCCGGCAAGTCGACCCTCGCCTACTCCCTCGCGGGTCACCCGAAGTACACGATCACCGGCGGCACCGTCACCCTCGACGGCGAGGACGTCCTGGAGATGTCCGTCGACGAGCGCGCCCGCGCCGGCCTGTTCCTCGCGATGCAGTACCCGGTCGAGGTCCCCGGCGTCTCGGTCTCCAACTTCCTGCGCACCTCCGCCACCGCGATCCGCGGTGAGGCCCCCAAGCTGCGTACCTGGGTGAAGGAGGTCAAGGAGGCCATGGAGCGCCTCAACATGGACCCGTCCTTCGCCGAGCGCAACGTGAACGAGGGCTTCTCCGGCGGTGAGAAGAAGCGCCACGAGATCCTTCAGCTGGAGCTGCTCAAGCCGAAGGTCGCGATTCTCGACGAGACCGACTCCGGCCTGGACGTCGACGCCCTGCGCGTCGTCTCCGAGGGCGTCAACCGCGTCCGTGAGACCGGCGAGGTCGGCACCCTGCTGATCACGCACTACACGCGCATCCTGCGCTACATCAAGCCCGACCACGTCCACGTCTTCTCGGCCGGTCGCATCGTGGAGTCCGGCGGCGCCGAACTCGCCGACAAGCTGGAGGAAGAGGGCTACGAGGGCTACACGAAGGGTGGCGCATCAGAGTGACACAGCTGCCGGGCCTCCTCGACACCGAGGCGCTCCGCAAGGACTTCCCCATCCTGGACCGACAGGTCCACGACGGTCAGAAGCTCGTGTACCTGGACAACGCGGCGACCTCGCAGACGCCACGCCAGGTGCTGGACGTGCTCTCCGAGTACTACGAGCAGCACAACGCCAACGTCCACCGTGGCGTGCACGTCCTCGCCGAGGAGGCCACGGCGCTGTACGAGGGGGCGCGGGACAAGGTCGCGGAGTTCATCAACGCGCCCAGCCGCAACGAGGTGATCTTCACCAAGAACGCCTCCGAGTCGCTGAACCTCGTGGCCAACATGCTCGGCTGGGCCGACGAGCCCTACCGCGTGGACCATGAGACCGAGATCGTCATCACGGAGATGGAGCACCACTCCAACATCGTCCCCTGGCAGCTGCTCGCGCAGCGCACGGGCGCGAAGCTGAAGTGGTTCGGCCTGACCGACGACGGCCGCCTCGACCTGTCCGACATCGACGAGGTCATCACGGAGAAGACGAAGATCGTCTCCTTCGTGCTGGTGTCGAACATCCTCGGGACGGTCAACCCGGTCGAGACGATCATCCGCCGCGCCCAGGAGGTCGGCGCTCTCGTCTGCGTCGACGCCTCCCAGGCGGCGCCCCACATGCCGCTGGACGTGCAGTCACTCCAGGCCGACTTCGTGGCCTTCACCGGCCACAAGATGTGCGGCCCGACCGGCATCGGCGTCCTGTGGGGCCGCCAGGAGCTGCTGGAGGACCTGCCCCCGTTCCTCGGCGGCGGGGAGATGATCGAGACGGTGTCGATGCACTCGTCGACCTACGCTCCCGCCCCCCACAAGTTCGAGGCGGGCACGCCGCCGATCGCGCAGGCGGTCGGTCTGGGTGCGGCGATCGACTACCTGTCCTCGATCGGCATGGACAAGATCCTCGCCCATGAGCACGCGCTCACCGAGTACGCGGTCAAGCGCCTGGCGGAGGTCCCGGACCTGCGGATCATCGGCCCGACGACGGCCGAGGAGCGGGGCGCCGCGATCTCCTTCACGCTCGGCGACATCCACCCGCACGACGTGGGCCAGGTCCTCGACGAGCAGGGCATCGCGGTCCGGGTCGGCCACCACTGCGCGCGGCCGGTCTGCCTCCGCTACGGAATTCCTGCGACCACGCGAGCGTCGTTCTATCTGTACTCCACGCCGGCTGAGATCGACGCTCTGGTGGACGGCCTGGAGCACGTACGGAACTTCTTCGGCTGAAGGGCGTGCTGACAAGGTGAAGCTGGACTCCATGTACCAGGAAGTCATCCTGGACCACTACAAGAACCCGCACGGGCGTGGTCTGAGGGATGGCGACGCCGAGGTGCACCATGTGAACCCGACGTGCGGTGACGAGATCACCCTGCGTGTGAAGTACGACGGCACGAAGATCGAGGACGTCTCGTACGAGGGCCAGGGCTGCTCCATCAGCCAGGCCTCGGCCTCCGTCCTGAACGAGCTCCTGGTCGGCAAGGACCTGGCCGACGCGCAGCAGATCCAGGAGACCTTCCTGGAGCTGATGCAGTCCAAGGGCAGGGTCGAGCCCGACGACGCGATGGAGGAGGTGCTGGAGGACGCGGTCGCGTTCGCCGGTGTCTCCAAGTACCCGGCCCGGGTGAAGTGCGCGTTGCTGAGCTGGATGGCGTGGAAGGACGCGACGGCCCAGGCGCTGGGCTCCGACGCCGCTGAAAGGAAGACGGCATGAGCGACACCGCCCAGATGAAGCCGGCCTCGGAGGAAGAACTCCGCGAGGCGCTGTACGACGTCGTCGACCCCGAGCTGGGCATCGACGTCGTCAACCTCGGCCTGATCTACGGCATTCACATCGACGACGCGAACATCGCGACGATCGACATGACCCTGACCTCGGCGGCCTGTCCGCTCACGGACGTCATCGAGGACCAGGCCAAGTCCGCCACGGACGGCCTGGTCAACGAGCTGCGTATCAACTGGGTCTGGATGCCGCCGTGGGGCCCGGACAAGATCACGGACGACGGGCGTGACCAGCTGCGGGCGCTGGGGTTCAACGTCTGAGCAGCCGGACGACTTGGTCTGAGGCCCCTGGAGCCGATCCGGGGGCCTCAGTCGTTCAGCGGTCAGTCGTTTAGGCGGCAGTCGTTCGGCGGCAGTTGTTCGGTTTCAGTCGTCGAGCCCCGCCACCAGCCGGAACGCCGTGTCCTGGCGGTACAGGGTGCTGTGCTCGTACGACTCCAGGCGGACCACGAAGTTCCGGTGGCGGAGGAAGCGGCCGGGGTAGTTGACCGACTCCAGCATGATCGCGCCGGACGCGGACGCGGACGCGGGGCGGGGGCAGAAGGTGGCGTCCTGCTCGAAGAGGGCCGAGCCGTCGTCTCGTTCGGAGCGCAGGACGAAGTTGCGGTGCCGCAGGTAGCCGCCGTCGGCGGTGGCGAAGGAGTAACAGGACGACTTCGCAAGGCCGTTGACCACCTTGAAGGTGGCGTCCTCGGCCGCGGAGGCGGAGGTGATCGGGTCGAGGGCCACGTGGTCGTCGGTGGCGTGCCAGTAGCGGTCGGGGTAGTTGACCGCGCGGACCGACCTCAGGTCGGAGGCCGGGGCCGGTGAACTCTTCTCCGGAGCCGGGGACTTGGACGGCTTCGCCGAGGGCTTGGGCGTGGGCGTGGAGCTGTGCCGGGACGGCGCCTTCGTCGTGGGCCGAGGGGAGGACAGGCCGTCCTTGCCCTTGGGGGGAGCCGTCGTACTCGGCGACGGTGAGCCGAAGGAGATCAGGCCGGGGACGGTCGCGTTGACGGGGGTCTCCGGTGTGTCTAACGCTTCGTCAACTCCCCTGTCCGTCACGACGATCGCCGTGGCACACGCGGCGACGGTGGCCACCGCGAGGGTGCCGGCCAGCCAGAGTCGTCGCGTTCCCGGTATCCGGGAGGTGTCCGGGGCCCAGCCGTTCTCCCAGGGGTTGTTCTCGGGAGGGCGGGGCGTGGTATCTGGCATGCGCTGTCCTCCAGCGGCGCCCCATGAACGGCGGGGCAGGCCGCGGCTGCGAAGACTCGGTATGTGAACGGTGAAACAGTAGTGGACCCAGGGGTCTGGGAGCAGCCGTTTCGGACAGAGGGATCTCCGCATTCGGCGGCTGTTCTGTCCCGCCGGTTATGTACGTTCGTACACATGGGATACCTGATGCTCATCGGTGCCATCGCGGCCGAGGTGGCGGCGACGACCGCCATGAAGTACAGCGATGGCTTCAGCAAGCTCTGGCCGTCCCTGCTGACCTTCCTCGGCTATGTCGTCTCCTTCGTCCTGCTCGCCCAGACCCTGAAGACCGTCGGCATCGGCACGGCCTACGCGATCTGGGCTGGCGTCGGCACCGCGACGATCGCCGTCCTCGGGCTCTGGCTGTTCGGCGAGGCGCTGACCTTCACGAAGGCCGCCGGCATCCTGCTCATCGTGGGCGGCGTGGTGGTGCTGAACCTCGGAGGAGCGCACTGATGGGTAGGCGCTACGACCCCGAGCGCCGCCAGCGGATCATCGACGCCGCGATCCGGGTCGTAGGACGGAAAGGGCTCGCCGGACTGACCCATCGCACGGTCGCGGCGGAGGCCGGCGTGCCGCTGGGCTCGACCACCTACCACTTCAAGACCCTGGACGACCTGATGGCCGCCGCGCTCCGCCAGGCCGACGAGGGCTTCACCAAGGTGGTCGCCTCGCGCGGCGCACTGGAGGACCCGGACACCGACCTGGCGGCCGAACTCGCCGCCGGGATCGGTGAATGGCTCGCGGGCGATCGCACCGGAGCGGAGCTGGAGTACGAGCTCTACCTGGCCGCCCTCCGCCGCCCCGCCCTCCGCCCCGTCGCCGCCGAATGGGCCCAGGACCTGGCCGACCGCCTCACCCCGCGTACGGACCCGGTCACGGCACGCGCCCTGGTCGCGCTGCTGGACGGAATCTGCCTCCGGGTACTGCTCACGGACGAGTCGTACGATGAGGAATACGCCCGCGAGGTATTGGCGCGGATCATTCCCCCTGACCCGCGCCAAGCCGCCTGACGCGGCCGGGCCGCCTCCGCGCTCTCCTCGGTGACCGACGCCGTACGCCCCGAACGTCTCGATCCCGGTCGACGGCCAGAACGGGCACCGGTGACGGCGCGGGCTGGCAACAGCAGCCGTGGCGGGGCCAGCGCGGAGCCGGTGCAGGCTTCACACCCCCTACCGGCCCGCCACCTGAGACGCCGCCCCCACCGGTTGGCCCGTGCCGCCCCCCGCCGGTTAGGTTGCCCTCATGACCGACACGACTGCACCCCGCACCACCGCCACCGGCGCCGTTGCCGCCGGCCTTGCCACGATCGCTGCTGACGGCACCGTCCTCGACACCTGGTTCCCCGCGCCCGAGCTCTCCGCCGAGCCCGGCCCGTCCGGCACCGAGCGGCTGACGGCCGAGCGGGCCGTGGAGCTGCTCGGTGAGGGCGCGGCGCAGGCGATCGGGCCGGACGCCCGCCGGGGCGTAGAGGTGGTAGCGGTCCGCACGGTCATCGCCTCGCTGGAGGAGAAGCCGACCGACGCGCACGACGTCTACCTCCGCCTGCACCTCCTCTCCCACCGCCTGGTCAAGCCGCACGGCCAGAGCCTGGACGGCATGTTCGGCTTCCTCGCCAACGTCGCCTGGACCTCGCTCGGCCCGGTCGCCGTCGACGACATCGAGAAGGTCAGGCTCAACGCGCGCGCCGAGGGCCTGCACCTCCAGGTGACGTCCATCGACAAGTTCCCGCGCATGACGGACTACGTGGCGCCCAAGGGCGTCCGCATCGCCGACGCCGACCGGGTCCGCCTGGGCGCGCACCTCGCCGAGGGCACGACGGTCATGCACGAGGGCTTCGTCAACTTCAACGCGGGCACGCTCGGCACGTCGATGGTCGAGGGCCGTATCTCCGCGGGCGTCGTCGTCGGCGACGGCTCGGACATCGGCGGCGGCGCGTCCACGATGGGCACGCTGTCCGGCGGCGGCAATGTGATCATCGCCATCGGCGAGCGCTGCCTGATCGGCGCCGAGGCGGGCGTCGGCATCGCGCTCGGCGACGAGTGCGTGGTCGAGGCGGGCCTGTACGTCACCGCCGGCACCCGCGTCTCCATGCCCGACGGCCAGATCGTCAAGGCCCGTGAGCTGTCCGGCGCCTCCAACATCCTCTTTCGCCGCAACTCGGTCACCGGCACCGTCGAGGCCCGCCCGAACAACGCGGTGTGGGGCGGCCTGAACGAGATCCTGCACAGCCACAACTGATCACGCGCGGCCGTGACCTGCGGCCGCCTTGTCGATCAACGCCGTGACCTGCCGCTGAGCTGTCGGTAGCTGTCGACGTTGGTCAACGCTGAGCGCCCTTCCACGGCCCTAGGACGGCCCGGGAGGGCGCTTACACGTCGGTGTACTGATCATCGGTACGGCGGACCGGCGATCCTTGAGGAAGCGCACGGCTCTGATCAGTTCCGGATGCCGTGGGCTTCCTCGTCGACACCGACCTGAAGAGCGCTAGACTTCGGAACCACATTGCGCGGCATCGGTTCGTGGGGGGCCATGTCTTTCTATGACACCATCGACACAATTACCACATACGCGAGCATTCCTTTGGCTCTCGTTGGATTTGGTGTCACTTTCTGGCAAGCCAAAGGGGCCAAGGATGCAGCGGAGAAAGCTCGTGATGCTGCCGAAGCGACGCGTGAACGGATCATTCGCTCCTCTCTAATTGCATTGAGTCATCAGCTTCTGAAAACGGAAGATGAGCTAGACAAGGCAGTTAATGACGGAGAAGTCAAGACTGCTATCGCCTGGATTAACACCTGGAAGTGGCAGGCGAGTCAGGCAAAGGGAATGCTCAAGGCGTCCAATAGTGATGAGCAAAAGATTCTTCGTGCCCTCCAGACATCTATTGTGGCGGCCGGTGAAGCGAAGAATGTCCTTGTCTCGAATCCCACAGACCTGATCACTGACACGAAGAACGTTCGAGCCGCCATCGTAAAGGTAACCGGCGAGATTAGCTCGCTAGCGGCCAATCTTGGTTTTCAGATCGGAGATTAGAACATGGCGGAAGACGTCCGGCTTGCGAAGATCCTTGACCTGCTTCTTAGTCTTACAGAGGCTGGACGACTCGATTGGGAGTCCGTGGGTATCCCGCGTGCTCCAAAATTCGCCACTTCTTTGGCGGATGCGTCCTTTGTTGTGTACAGTAAGGATAATGACGGGTTGTCGCCGCACATCTTGGAGTTGCGGAACAATAATGGGGAAACGGTCGAGACTCTTCGGACCAAGGCGCCAATCCGGAGGCCGAGTCGCAGCGAACAGGAATCTGATGCCGAAGAGGAGTACAGGAGTGCCACGCGCGCTGTTAATCTAAAGTTGCGAAACCTGTACAACGAAGCGCGGCGCAATGCTATGAACGTGGACTCTTTCCTTGACAGCCTCGTTGATCAGCTTGAGTCGCAAAGCAGAGAAGCGGATGAAGACTGAGGTCGGCGGAGCGGCTTTGGGCTGGAGCTGCTTTGGGCTGGAGCTGCTTTGGGGCGAGTGATCTTGGCCCCGTAAGCTGATGGCGAGTCGGGCAGTCTGTGGACCTGCCCGTTAAAGCACGACGTTGGGGCCAAGATCTTAGAGGCTCGCCCCAAAGTGGCTGCCTAAAGCCGTGGAGCCGACCGCCCCAGCCGCAGAGGGTGTCTCCCCACTTCATGCCCGCAGCCGCCGAGCGCGCCGCCGGGCGCGGCCAGCCGGGGCGAAGACAGGAGGCGGGCCGCGCCGTAGAGGCGGCGCGCGCCCGCGCCGTGCGCGGGCCTTGATAGATGTAGGGAAACTCTGACCGCGAGGCGGACGACCTTGCGTGTCCGGTCCCGGGAGATGCTTGACACTTCGGTCCCAGGTGATGGTTGACAGTGGCCGTGATCGGCTTTTCTGTGCGCGTCGTTGTGGCGTGTGGCGGGAGGCCGGGATTGGCGCTGGTGGAGTTGTCGGTTGTCGAGCAGAGATACCGGGCTGTTCTGGCGGTGCTGGCGGGTGCAACGGTGACGGAGGTCGCCGCTCAGCTCGGGGTGTCGCGGCAGACGGTCAGCGGTTGGAAGTCCCGGTATGCCGCTGCCGGTCTGGCCGGGCTGGCGGACCGTTCGCGTAGGCCGGCCTCGTGCCCGCATCAGGCCTCTGGGGAGGTGGAGGCGGCGGTGTGTGAGCTGCGGCGCGAGCATCCTCGGTGGGGTCCGCGGCGGATCGCTCATGTGCTGGAGCGGTCCGGGGCGGTGGCGCCGGTGCCGTCGCGGATGACGGTGTATCGAATCCTGGTGCGGCATGGGCTGGTGGAGCCGGGGGTTCGGCGTCGACGGCGGTCGGATTACAAGCGCTGGCAGCGGGACCGTGCGATGCACTTGTGGCAGATGGACATCGTCGGCGGGGTGATGCTGGTCAACACGGTCACCGGCGAACTGCGCGAAGCGAAGATCGTGACGGGTGTGGACGATCACTCCCGCTACTGCGTGATCGCCTCCGTGGTCGAGCGGGCGACCGGGCGGGCGGTGTGCGCGGCGTTCGTCCAAGCTCTGCGGGCGTTCGGGGTGCCGGAGGAGGTGCTCACCGACAACGGCAAGCAGTTCACCGACCGGTTCGGGCAGGGCGGTGAGGTGCTGTTCGACCGGATCTGCCGGGAGAACGGGATCGCGCACCGGCTCACCCAGCCGGCGTCACCGACCACGACGGGCAAGGCGGAGTGGTTCCATCAGACGTTGCGGCGCGAACTCCTCGATGACTGCGGTCCATTCGAGAGCGTGGCGGCGGCTCAGGCGGCGCTGGATATGTGGGTTCAGGAGTACAACTCCTCGCGTCCGCATCAGGCGCTCGATATGCAGAACCCGGCGGAGCGGCTCACGCCCGTTCCGGAAGAGGAACGGGAGGTGCTGGGCCTGAAGGTGCCAGGGGTGCTTTCGCTCGTCCCGCAGCAGTGGACGGCTCCGGTGGTGGCTCCTCCTGCTGCGGAGCAGGCTGAGCTGGTGCCCGCCGTGGTGGCGCAGGAGGCGTTGGAGCTGCCGGATCAGGAGTCGGATGGGTTGGTGCCGGTCGAGCAGGGCGGGCCGGTGGAGTTCGAGCGGGTAGTGCCGCCGAGCGGGAATCTGCAGGTCGCGGGCAGGCAGTTCTGGCTGGGTCCGGCCCGCTCAGGGCTGACGGTGACGTTCTGGGCCGACACGCAGGTGATCCATCTGCTGATCGCCGGGGCGCGGATCAAGACGGTGCGCTCGCACCTGTCGGTGGCGGACCTGGCTCAGCTGGCGGCTCGGGGCGGACGGGCTGCCGGGCCTTCTCCGCTGCCGGCCGGTGACGGGGCCGCGTTCGAGGTCGATCGGACCGTGAACAACAGTGGGCTGGTGGGCCTGGGCGGGCACCAGGTGCTGGCGGCGGAGATCCTGGGCGGGCGCCGGGTGGGCGTCCGGATCGACGCGGCGACGCTGTCGTTCTTCGACCTGTCCTCGCGGGAGCTGCTGCGGGTGCGGCCCAACCCGCTCCGCCCTGATGAGGTCCAGCGGCTGCGTGGCCTACGGCCCGCGGGCCCACCGCCACGACCGCAGGTCGAGCCGGTGCGTGTCCAGCGGCGAGTCAAGCGCGGTCGGCACGGTCATGGTCTGCCGGCAGGTCGTCTCCCTCGGCCGCCCCTACGCAGGCCAAACCGTGACCGTGCACGTGGCGGAATCGACTATCACCGTTGAACTGGACGGCCAGGCCCGGGTCATCCGGCGCACCACCGACATCCCGGTCCGCAACGTGAAAGCGAACAGACCCTACGAAGTTCCTGATGTTGTCTAGGCCCACCGTCAAGCATCAGCTGGGACCAGAACGTCAAACACCACCTGGGACTAGACAGCGGACGACCTTGCGCCGGGCGCTCGCAAAAAGTGGTGCCAGTCGCCTGAGAGGCGACTCTCAGCCGTCCAGGGCAGCCAGCGCCCGAGTGACCAGCCCACGCGCCGCAGCACCGTAGACCGCGCTGCCGGACAGCCCCTGGAACGCCCGGACGTAGAGGTCGACTTGGCCAGGCTGGGTCAGCGTCGCGGCGGCGTCTAGGGAGTCGGCGTGTACCCGCGCGTCATCAAAGACGGTGAAGGTCGCCATGGGCCACACCGTCCGCTCGAACGTGAACGGGATGATGCCCAGCGATACCGACGGCAGGGCCATCGCCGATAGCAGGTGTCCGAGCTGAGCCGCCATGGTATCGGCGTCGCCGATCCGGTAGCGCAGGACAGACTCCTCCAAGACTATCGCGAACCGGTGGTCGCCCTCGCGTACGACGGAGTTGCGCCGCATGCGCGCCTCCACGGCGTGGTTCACGTCGTCCGGTGTCCCCCGGAAGGCGGCGATCGACTTGAGCAGGGTGGTCGCATAGCCCGGCGTCTGGAGGAACCCGGGGACTACGTCCGAGCAGTAGACCCGGAACTGCCGCGTGTGCTGGTAGAGGGTCGCGCCGGACTGCTGAAGGCGGCGCAGGCCAGTGCGTTGGAGGCGCCGCCACTCCACGTACATGGCCTCGGTCTGCCGGTTGGCGGCGATCAGGTCGGGCGTCTGGTCGGTCGCGCCGCAGGCCGTGCACCACGCCCGGATATCCGCGTCGGAGGGCGGTGTGCGGGCGTTCTCGATGCGTGAGGACTTGGACTCGTGCCACGAGCAGCGTGCGGCCAGCTCACGCTTTGTCAGTCCGGCGTCCAGGCGGATCTCCCGCAGATGTGCGGCGAGTGCTTCGCGCGCCTGCTGGACGCTGGAGGACGGATGCGTGGGCATGAGTTGGCCGCAGTCAGGCGTGAAACTGGTTGTGCGGGATCGCGCGCTCCCACACTGCCTCGAACGCGGTGGACAGGTGCTTGATCAGCGCAGGGTCCTCGGTGAACTCGTCGTCCACCACGGCGCCCTCACCGTCGAAGTGGTGTACCCGCGCCAATCGGCCGTCGAACAGCCAGAAGTCGTTCCCGGGCAGCGACAGGTCCGTCGTCCGACGCCGGGGCAGCCAGCGGACCAGTTCCCCCGCCTCGGCCAGCTCCCGGGTGACGTAGTGCTCCCAGGTGATGTACTCGCTCACCGGCTCGGACACGATCCGCGCCCGTCGGATCACCACGCCGCGCGCCACCGTGTCCGAGATCATCTGAAGGTACGAGTCCCACCACGTCGCGCGGTCGACCCAGTTGATTCTTTCGCCCCGTCGCCACGCCTCGAACCGTTCGGTCGGGGCGTAGGCGTCGCGCATCTCCAGGTGCACGGCGGAGCGGTCACAGCCGCTCAGGAGATCAGCGAACGGGGGCACGCTCGACGGCATCGCACGCCTCCCGGATCATCGGGATCAGCCGGGCCGGGATCCGGATGATCGCCTCGCTGTCGGGCACCGGACCGTGTGCTGGGGACGTCGACTCGCACGCGGTCTGCGTGACCGCGTCCGGCTTCCATCCCTGCAAAAGGATCTCCTGTGCTTCGGTGTCCGCCCACACGGTAGGGCAGTGATCGCGGTCGGTGTCAGGGTCGATCCCGATGAACTCCACGGCCATGATGATCTCTCCTAGTCTCCTGCGTCCGAGAGCTTGCTCAGACTTGCGTACCAGCCTCCTGGCCTGCCTCAACACTGTCAACGGTGCGCAAGGTCATGGGAATTGATGTGCAAGTTAATGCAAGTTCGTGGACGGCCGGATCCGGCCGTTTCTACCGTCGGTCGACATGCCCCACCGGACTGCCCTACCGCTCACCCCTGAAGAGGCCGACGGCCTGCCCCTGGACATCGCGGCCATGCGCGCCAGCGCGCGGCGGCTGCTCGTGCAGGACGCCGAACCGATCTCCCCCGAGGATCTTGGGATACTTGCCGTGCTGCTGCGGGATCACATTCAGCAACTGATCCCCGAGGTGGAGGCCGCGACCCTGGGCCTGCCCAAGGACGACATCCCGCTCGCCTGCGCTCTGGCGTGTGTTGGCGAGGCGCGCATGCGTCTGCGCCTCGGAGCCGGCGATACCGCGCCAGTCCGCCTGTCGGTTGCGGTGAAGCTGTCCCGCTCGGTCAACGCTCTGTGCGATCACTTGGTTAACCTCGGTGGCGATCACACATGAGCAGGACGATGCTGCATGTCTGCCGCTCGTGCGATGGAGTGATCACCGACCCGGATGACGCGGTGCTGGTTGCTCATGAGCTGGGCAACAGCGGTCCCGGCTGGGACGTCTACGCGCATCGTGATCACGTCGATGATGTCGAGTTGATCGACCCGGACTTGTTGCGGATCATGACGCGCATCTGGGCAGCGAAGGCGCAGCACGAGGCGTAGCGGCCCCAACAGCACGAAGTCCTAACAGTAGCGAGGCCCGTGCCCGGGCCGACGTCGATGTCGATGTCGATGGGGTCCTCCGGATCCGGAGAGAACAGAAGACGACCCCGAAACGGCCCCCGGGGCAAGCTGACCCCTGACCTGCGTCACCATCAGAACAGCCACAACTGAACCCACCCGTACGGGTACACACCATGCCCTCGATGCGCACGATCGGGTTACTCAACGTGACCTGATCAAGGTTTAGGCAGATGAACGGGTGGACGCAGCGTCCGATCAACTGCCGAACCGCGTAACACGCGTAACAAGGGACTGAGCGATGACGAACGAGCGGGCGAGGACCGTGGCACGGCTGCTGACCGGGGCGGTCACCGCCGCGATGGTGTGCTGGCTCCCGGCAGGAGCCGCCCACGCCGACGAGACCAACAAGGCCTCACACAACGGCCCCCGGGTCGGTCTGATCAACGTCGGCCAGGTGGACGACCCGATGGAGGACGTACTGGAGCACTTCCTGCTGTTCGGCGACGGGTACCGCTGGGGCTGACGCCGGCAGCACCCGTACCCGGCGCGGCGCTGATCAGCCGGCAGCCGTGAACTCCTCGTATGCCGCCAGCAGCCCGTCGGCCGTCTCCCGGTCGGCGGGCCGCAGCGGTGCGCGGACCGGGCCCGCGGGCAGGCCCACCGCCCCCAGGAGGGCCTTCGCGGTGACCGTGCCGGGCAATCCGGCCGACATCATCAACTCGATGAGCGGGGTGGCCCGTTGCTGACGGCGGGCCGCCTCCGTGGTGTCTCCGGCGTCGAACGCGTCGAGGACGGAGCGGAGTTGGTGCGGGACCACGTTCGAGACCGTGCTGATGTAACCCGTGGCGCCGACCGCGTACAGGGCGAGATTGTGCTCGTCGCAGCCCGCGTAGTACGCCAACTCCGTGCGGGAGAGCACCTTCTGGGCGCCGAGGAAGTCGTAGGAACAGTCCTTGACCGCGACGATCCGGGGGTGCTCGGCGAGCCGGATCACGGTGTCCGGCTCGATGCGGATGCCGGTGCGGCCGGGGATGTCGTACAGCATGACCGGCAGTCCGGAGGAGTCCGCCACCTCGCGGAAGTGGGCCTCGACGGCGTCCTGCGGGGGCTTGCTGTAGTACGGCGCGACGACCAGCAGGCCGTCCGCGCCCGCCTTTTCGGCCTGGAGCGCGAGTTCGACCGTGTGCCGGGTGTCGAAAGTGCCGACGCCCGCCACGATCGACGCCCGGTCGCCCACCGCCTCCCGGACCGCCGCGACCAGCGCCGACTTCTCGGCGTCCGTGGTGGTCGGCGACTCACCCGTCGTACCGGAGAGCACCAGTCCGTCGCAGCCCTCGGACGTCAGCCGTTCGGCGAGCCGTTGCGCGCCGTCGAGGTCGAGCGCGCCCTCCTCGGTGAAGGGCGTGATCATGGCGCACAGGGCACGGCCGAAGGGGGAGCTGGAAGTCGTCATCATGTTCCTCCGTGGATACTCCGCCGTTCAGGGCGGAGAGGAAACGGACCCCTGCGGAGCAGGGCAGGGAGCGGGGTTTCGCCGCCAGGGCGAAATGCTGTGCTCTGACCCGCAGGCTTGATCTTCACTTGTTGCGACGCTAGTTTGTGAGCATCACGACGTATGTGAAGCGGGCGTTCAAGTACCGCTTCTATCCCACGGACGAGCAGGCAGCCGAGCTGTCGCGC
>NZ_WJBG01000054.1 GCF_009709555.1 Streptomyces blattellae
GCCCCCGGCCCGGACGATCGTCCGGACGCTGTTGGCTGATTCGGGGGCTGGTCCCACTTCGCCCCGCCGAGCATGAGCTCGGCGGGGCGAAGTGCCGCGACAGCACCGACTCCTCGCGCTCCAGCGACTCGGTCAACTCCACGATCTGCTGCCGCAGTTCCCCGATGCGGGAGCGGGCCGCCGCCTCCCGCGCGTCCAGTTCCTCGAACAACG
This sequence comes from Streptomyces blattellae, assembly GCF_009709555.1. Classification (GTDB taxonomy): domain Bacteria; phylum Actinomycetota; class Actinomycetes; order Streptomycetales; family Streptomycetaceae; genus Streptomyces; species Streptomyces blattellae. The sequence continues at coordinate 214 of NZ_WJBG01000054.1, forward strand.
AGCCCATCGCCGCCCCAACGTCGTGACGACACCGTAGGAGACACCCGCACGGACCACAGCCACAGGCTCAACAACCCAGCTCAACCAGTCCCCGCAGAAGAGCTACACCC
>NZ_WJBG01000055.1 GCF_009709555.1 Streptomyces blattellae
TTCATCGCCCGTACGCGATGCCTCGCCCGCCCCGTCTCGGCCGTGGTCCTCGCCCGCGTCGGCCGCGCCCTGACCGGCGTCCGCGTCGGTCCCGACCTCGTCGTCGCTGTCCGCGTCCGCCCTGCTGTCCGCCTCGGTCCCGGTGTTGCCGGCACCGCCTGTGTCGGCACCGCCTGTGTCGGCACCGCCTGTGTCGGCACCGCCTGTGTCGG
>NZ_WJBG01000056.1 GCF_009709555.1 Streptomyces blattellae
CGACCACAGGCCGCGATGTGCCGCCCGTCCGACCACAGGCCGCGATGTGCCGCCCGTCCGACCGCGGCGTCATCGTGGCCGGTCGCGGACGTCGCCGGGCCTGCTTGGCTGAAACGATGCGCTGCTGCCTGCGGGTGCCCCCTTTTACGGCGTCGTCGTGCGAGTCGCCTTCAAGAACTCCCGCAGGATTCGCTCCCCCGCCAGCACTCCCCTTTCCGGCAGCGGGCTGATCGCCGGAGCCGTCCATTCGGCGTCCGCCAGCTCGCCGTGCCCCGGGCGCCAGCCCTGGTCGGCGGCCAGCAGCAGGTCGGCGTCGAGGAGGGAGTCGCCGGCCGCGAGGGTCAGGTCGGCGCCCGTGCGGCGGGCCAGCTCGCGCACGGCCGCGCTCTTGGTCAGCGGCTTCGGGACGGCGTAGACCTTGCGGCCCTGGAGCGACACCGTCCAGCCGCGGTTCTCGGCCCAGACCGCCAGTTCCTTCACCCAGTCCTCGGGCAGCAGCTCACGCTCCACCACGAGGTACGCGAAGAGGTCCTCGGCGACCCGGTGCTTGCGCACCCACAGCGGATCGGCCGTCTCCATCAGGTGGTCCCGCACCTCCGCCAGCGACGCGCACTCGTCCGCCAGCCGGGCCGTCACCCGCGCGTGCCAGTCCGGGTCGGAGACCCCGTCCACGAGCAGGTGCCCGCCGTTCGCGCAGATCGCGTATCTCGGGGCCGGGCCGGGCAGGTTGATGCGCTCGTACTGCTTGCGGGTGCGGGTGGTCGTCGGCACGAAGACCGCCGCGTCGCCCAGCTCCGTCAGCAGCCCGGCCGCCGTCTCGGTCATGTACGACAGCGGCTTGCTCTCATGCACCTCCACGCACAGCAGCCGGGGTGCCCGCGCGTCCGGCATCGTGAGGGCGAGGGCCCCGGTGGAGTAGATGAGCGTACGGTCGAGGTCGCTCGCGACCAGCACCGGCATCAGACCGTCACCGCCCTGCCGTCGGCACCCGTCGCACCGCGCGTGTACTTGGGGTGGATCAACCCCACACAGGTGTAGGGGAGTTCGGCGACCTCGTCCACCGGGACACCTCTCTGTTCGGCCAGCAGTCGTACGTGGTCCAGGTCGGCGCCCGCCCCGGCCCGCGCCAGGATCCGCCACGGCACCCGGCGCAGCAGTACGCGCGTGGTCTCGCCGACGCCCGGCTTGACCAGGTTGACGTCATGGATGCCGTACTCCTCGCTGATCCGCTCGACCGCCGTCCAGCCCTCCCAGGTCGGTGAACGGTCCGCCGCCAGCAGTTCCTTGGTGAGTGAGTCCACCGCGTCCGCCACCTCGGGGAAGCGCGCGGACACCGCGTCGAGGAAGTCCACCGACACATCCGCGCCGGCGAGTTCGCGGTAGAACTTCGCACCGTGGTAGTCGTGCGGCCCGACCAGGTCCGCGCGCAGCACTGTACGTGAAATCAGGCCCGACACCGTCGAGTTGAGGCAGGCGGACGGGATGAGGAAGTCCTCCCTGGTGCCGTACGTCCGCACGCACGAGCCCGGGTCGGCCAGCACCGCGATCTCCGGGTCGAAGCCGGACACCCCCTCGGCCTCCTCGAACTCCCGCAGGGCGTCGGCAAGTTCGCGGGTGATGGCGCCCTTGCCGGTCCAGCCGTCGACGAACACGACGTCGGCGGGGTCGTGATGGGCCGCCAGCCAGCGCAGCGCGTTCGCGTCGATGCCCCGGCCGCGCACGATCGACACCGCGTAGTGCGGCAGGCCGAGGCCGTGCCGGTGCTCGGCCCAGCGGCGCATCAGGACGCCGACGGGCGTACCCGCGCGGGCGAGGGACACCAGGACCGGACGGGGTGACCGCTCGGCGAGGACCAGTTCGGTGACGGCACCCACCGCCCGCGCGATCCGCGCCGCGGACGCGTCCAGCGCGGCGTGGAACAGCTCCTGGTACTGCTCGCTGGGCTGGTACTCCACCGGCAGCGACTCCGCGTAGTGCGCGCCGCCGCTCTGGATGGCCTCCTCGCGCTCCTCGGTCGGCGCCTCCAGCGTGACGTCCGAGAGGTCCTGCAGCAGCCAGCCGACCTCCTCGGGCGCATACGAGGAGAAGGCGGGGCCGCGCAGGGGCTCGGGCAGCATGGAGGGCCTTTCGGGGGCGAGCTGAGGGTCGGGGACGTACGACGGCACGACCGCGAGCAGGACGTGCGGGGTGTGCGCGGCGAGCCGTGCCAACAGGCCCTCGGGCGCGTGCAGTTCGGGGGTGTCGGCGGTGGAGTCGAGCACCGCGATCACGGCGTCGAAACCGGCGCCGGCCACGTTGTAGGCGTAGCGATCGCCGGGGCCGTCGGCCGGTTCGTCGTGCGCGGGGAACACGAGGCGGGTGCGGATCGCGTAGCCGGGGTCGTCGACCGCGAGGACGGGTGAGCGGGTGGTGGTGGAGTAGCGCACCTCGGTGTCCGCGATCTGCTCCAGCTCACGGGCGAGTCTGAGCGGGGCGTACATCAGCTCTTCGAAGCCGAGGACGTGCACGCGGTGCGCGTCGGCGGGGAGTGCCTCCGCGAGGCGGGCTGCCATCGCGGGGAGGGCCTGCTCCAGTCGTATTCGATGCGCGGGGGTGAAGCCGTGGCGACCGCCGTCGGGGAGGCCCGGGGGCCAGTGCAGTTCGACGCGGGTGACTCGGTCGACTCGGTCGTCAGGCGGCTGCGGGCCGGTGGGGGCTGGTCGTGCCCACGCGGCGGTGGCCGCAGATTCGACACAGTCCCGCGCCCCCAGGGGGGCGGTCCGGCCGTCGGTCTCAAGGCTCGCGGCCCCTGCGTCGCCCTCCAGGGGCGCGGGGCTGTGTCGATGTGCGGCTCCGCCCGGGGTTGCGACCAGCCCCGACGCGCCCGCGGCCGACCGACCACCCCGCGCAGCACTCTCCGCCTCGTACCGCGCCACCAGCTCCCGCCCCTTCTCCAGCACCCCCTCCGGCAGCCGCACCGTCCCTGAAGCCGCCGCCACCAGATCGACCCGCGCGCCGATCTCCCCGGCGAATTCCGCGAGGCGCCCCGCATCCGCCGCCGACCGCATGTCCACCAGCGCGACGATGACGTACCGCCGCCTCGGATACCGCTCATGAAGATCCCGGACGGTGTTCAGCACCGTGTTCCCGGTGGAGAACTCGTCGTCGACCAGGACGAGTGGGCCGTCTCCGGCGAGCAGTGCCGGATCCTCCGGGAGCAGCAGATGCGAGGTGGCGTGGGAGTGGGACTCCTCGAAGCCGCCGGCGGGGGCGACGCCGGGGACCGGGCGGCGGGTGGAGTGCAGGTAGGGCGCGAGGCCGAGGCCGTCGGCGACGGAGTGGCCGAGTCCGGTGGCGGTCTCGGCGTATCCGAGGACCACCGCGCGGCCCGCCTCTTCGTCGCCGAGCAGCTCACGGACCCGGCGGCCGAGTGCGAAGCCGGAGCCGTACACCACGGACGGTGACTGCGGTACGTGCTTGCCGAGCACGTTGGAGACCAGCAGATGCGCCCGTTTGGGGTTGCGGCGCAGCGCGAGCCCCAGCAGGCCGGCCAGCTGGTCGTCGCCGACGAGTTCGACGCCGAGCCGCTCGGCGACCCAGCTGCCGGTCCACACCTGGTCCGGCCCCCCGTTGTTCACTGCCTTGTTCATGCGTCCCTTGGTGTTCAGCCGGATCCGGGCAGGTTCAGCCGGGTATTCCGGCGGCGAGCAGCTCGACGAAGCCGATGTCCTCGTTCGCCACACCGAAGACCTCGGCGCGCATCATGGTCCTCTCGGCCCATGCGCGATGCGGCTTCACTTCATTCATTTTGTTCGTGTACGCCGACCTGAGCACACCCCCGCCGCCGCGTTCGGGCCGCAGGATGTCCTGTGCGTCACTGAACTCCTCATGGCTGACCACGGAGAGTGCGTGCACGGGCAGGACGTGCGAGGGGTGGATGCAGGTCTTGCCGAGCAGGCCGTTGGCCTGGTCGAGGGTGATCTCGCGCAGCAGCCCGTCCATGGAGTGCTCGATCAGCGCCTCGCGCAGCGCCTCGGCCTGACCCTCCAGGAAGGGGCTGCGGCGCAGCTGTGGCTTGAACATGCGTTCCTGCACGCGGAAGTACTCCCACACCGGCCCCGTGACCGTGAACCCGGTGCCGTCCGCACGCCCCAGCATGTTCACCACGTCGGCGATCACGGAGGCGACGATCTGGACGTCGTACGCCGTCATGTCGGGGGCTCTGCGCAGGCCGTACGAGGAGCAGAAGTCGGTGACGCCGAGGCGCAGCGCCAGCACCCGCTCGCGGTACTTGTCGACCGCGCGGAAGACGCCCTCAAGGGTCTCCACCCGGGACTCGCGGTACAGCAGCTCCGGCGATTCGAGCACCGGCATGGCGAACAGCCGCCGGCCGCTCGCGCCCTCGGCGGTCGCCAGGGCCTCCAGGAAGGGGATGCCGCGTTCCTCGGTGAACTTCGGCATCACGAATCCGGACAGCAGCCGGACGGCGGGGCCGAGGCGCCGCACCAGGTCGGGGATCTGTTCGGGGGTACGGACCCGGATGAAGAGCAGGGGCAGGCCGGCGTCGGCGTCCTCCTGCCCGGCCAGCTCGGTGAACTGCCGTACGAGGTTCTCCTCGGCGACCGGGACCTCCGAGTCGTCGATCGAGTCCTCCAGGCACAGCACCATCGAGACCACGCCGCGGCCTGCCTGCTTGACGATGTCGTCCGCGAGCCGTGCCCGGGTGGCCGGACTGTAGAGCGTGGCGCCGAGGGCGGCGGAGAGTCGCCGGGACGGGGAGTCGGCGTCGAACTCGCACGGCTCCTGATGGAAGAGGCGCTGCCGCACCTCCGGGGCGATGTGCCCGAAATGACGCATATGGACTCCCCCGTGGCGGCTGGGCAACCTGCGGTCGGTGATAGGTGGCCGGTAATAGTACGTAGAGGCCTATGTCTGGGGTTCCCGCCGGGCATGAATTTCAGGTAACGCAGGCCGGCACAGCAGGTAGGGGATCAGTACCCCCGCGTTGTCGTGACCAGGACCGAGAAGGCAGGATGACCGCATGACGCACGCGATGCTGAAGGGGTCGAACATCCCACTCCATGTCACCACGGTACGTGCCGTGGTGCGCTGGACGCCCGGGCAGGGGGTCCCGGATGTCGACGCCTCGGCGCTGCTCCTCGGCCCCGACGGACGTGTGCGCTCCGACGAGGATTTCGTCTTCTACAACCAGCCCCGGCACCCCTCCGGGACGGTCTGGCGGCTCGGCCAGAAGCGGGGCGCCGAGGGCCCGACCGACACGATCCAGACAGATCTCTCCGGTGTCGAGGCCGACGTCAGCCAGATTCTGCTGGTCGCATCGGCCGATGGGGTCACCTTCGACCGCGTACAGGGCCTGCGCATCGCGCTGTACGACCCCGCCGTCGCCGACGGTGAGCCGCTGGCCTACTTCGACATCAAGCCCGAGACCGGCGAGGAGACCGCGCTGATCTGCGGTGAGCTGTACCGGCGTGGGGAGGGGTGGAAGTTCCGGGCGCTGGGCGAAGGCTACTCGGACGGGCTGAAGGGGCTGGCGTCCGACTTCGGGATCTCGGTGGACGAGTCGGAGGCGGCGCAGGAGGAGGCGGCGGTGCCTGTTCCGGTGCCTGCGACCGCTCCAGGGCGGCCGTTGCCTCCGGAGCAGCCGGCGTACGGGTATCCGCATCCGACCAGTCAGCCCGCGTACGGTTACCCCCAGCCGGTGACCGCCGTACCGGACACGGAGTTCCACCTGCCACCGCAGGGCCCGCAGTTCATCGGTCGCCAGCTGTAGCGCGGGCGGGGGCGAGTCGCGCAGCCCGGCGCTTCCGGGGTGCCGCCTGCGCCCACCCGTGCCGCCCCAGGCGGCACGGCTGCCCGCGGCTACGGCTGGGCGAAGCGCCCCTTTGGGGGCGCGGGGCTGTGTAGATGTGCGGCTACCGCCGCGCGGGCGCGACCAGCCACAACGGACCTAAGGCCGCCGAACCACAAGAAGCCCCGCCCCCCTACGCGCACCCGCCAAGACACAGCGTCAGCGTTCCGCCTTCGTCTTGTAGCCCCGCCCCCACTGCAACCCCCACCCGTACAACCGATCCAGCTCCGCCTGGAAGCCGTACACGAACTTCACCTCGCGGCGGACGATCATCTCGCCCTTGACGTTCTCGATCATGACGACCGCGCAGGAGCGGGCCTGCGGGTGGCGTTCGTCGAGGCTGATTTCGATGCGGGGGCCGTTGCTGGGGTAGAGGGTGACGATGGCGTGGGTACGGTCGAAGGCCGGGGTCTGGTCGTAGATGTAGACGAAGACCAGGACCCGCTTGATGGCCTCGCGATGGTCGAGGTTGACGTAGATCGTCTCACCGGACCCCGAGCCGAACCGGTCGTCGCCGCTGAGCTTGACGTACGGCGCGGCGTTCACGTCACCGAAGAGCCCGCCGAGCGGCTGGACGACCCCCTTCGTGCCGTCCATCAGCTCATACAGGCAGCCCAGGTCCAGGTCGACGTTGACCATGCTCTGGCTGTGACCGAGCACTTCCGGCGGCTTGAGCGCCCGGAAGGGATGCCGCAGCAGGCTCTCCCGCTGGGAGCCGCCGATGTCGGAGGTCCGCATCCGCCAGGCCAGGTTGACGCGCAGATGGCCGGTGGCCGCGTCCTGCTTGGTCAGTGAGACCTGGCTGTGCCGCTTGGTCAGTTCGATCGCGTTGCTCGATGCGCTGCCCGAGTCGTACCGGGCCTCGCTCCGCCCACGCCAGAGCAGTCCGTCCAGCAAGCCCATTTTCCGCCCCCACGTCCGCGTCAAAGTCCGGCGGGGCGGCCACGAGGACTCGCCTCGAAGCCGCCCCGCACAGAGCGTTCCTCACCTACAGCGGTGTCACACCCCGGACGAGACCTCAGTCTTCTCGTCCGAGCCTGCTTTTCCCTCGGCCGCCGCGATGGCGCGGTTGCGGCGGACGGAGGACCAGAAGGACCAGCCGATCAGGACGACGCCGATGAGACCGGTGATGAGCTCGCTGATCTCGTACTGGATGGTGACCAGAAGGATCACGGCGAGCGCGCCGATCGCGTAGTGCGCGCCGTGCTCCAGGTAGACGTAGTCGTCGAGGGTGCCCTGGCGGACCAGGTAGACCGTGAGCGACCGGACGTACATCGCGCCGATGCCGAGGCCGAGGGCCATCAGGATGATGTCGTTGGTGATGGCGAAGGCGCCGATGACTCCGTCGAAGGAGAAGGACGCGTCCAGGACCTCAAGGTAGAGGAACATGAAGAACGCGGCCTGGCCGGCCAGGACGATCGCCGGGCGCTGCTTGCCCTCGCGTTCCGCCGCTTCCTCCTCCTCGTGCTCCCGCTCCTCCTCTTCCTCAAGCTTGTCCTCGAAGTAGCCGGAGAGACCGCCGACGATCATGTACGTGATGAGGCCGGCGACACCGGAGAGCAGAACCGTCTCTGCCTTGTCGGCACTCCCCGCGTGCAGATGAGCGTGGGTCGCGAAGGTCATGGAGGTGATCAGCAGGACGATCAGCGCGATGCAGACCGACAGCATGTCGACCTTGCCGAGCTTGGCCAGCGGGCGCTCAAGCCAGCCGAGCCACTTGATGTCGCGGTCCTCGAAGATGAAGTCGAGGAAGATCATCAGCAGGAACATGCCACCGAACGCGGCGATCGACGGGTGGGCGTCGGTGACGAGCTGCTCGTACCGGTCCTTGTCGTTGAGCGCGAGGTCGACGGCCTCGATGGGCCCCATCGAGGCGCTGATGGCGACGATGACGACGGGAAAGACCAGCCGCATACCGAAGACGGCGATCAGCACGCCGATGGTGAGGAAGATCTTCTGCCAGAAGGCATTCATCTTCTTCAGGATCCCGGCGTTGACCACCGCGTTGTCGAAGGACAGCGAGATCTCAAGGATGGAGAGGATCGCCACGACACCGAAGGCCTCCCACCCCCCGATGAAGATGGCCGCGACGAGGCCGGCCGCGGTGACCGCGAACGACCAGCCGAAGGTTTTCAGAACCACTGGCTACCCAATCCCTTGTGTTCGGGGTGTACGGGTCTCCCCCGCGCCGCACCCGGCTTTACGAAACCTTGAAGCCGAAGTCTAGTCGGCGCCCCGTCGCGCTCCATGAGGGCCCGGCTTTAGCTCATACTGCGCAACGAGTAGCGTGATGCACAACAGGTAGCGCAATACGAAACTAGGAAACGTTGACCCCGAAGTCGAGCGCGATGCCCCTGAGCCCTGACGCGTACCCCTGTCCCACCGCCCTGAACTTCCACTCTCCCTGGTACCGGTAGACCTCGCCGAAGATCATGGCGGTCTCGGTGGAGGCGTCCTCGCTCAGGTCGTAGCGGGCGAGTTCCTGGCCGTCGGCCTGGTTCACGACGCGGATGAAGGCGTTGCTGACCTGACCGAAGGTCTGGCCGCGCTCGTCGGCCATATGGATCGAGACCGGGAAGACGATCTTCTCGCACTGGGCCGGCACCTTGGAGAGGTCGATCAGCAGCGACTCGTCGTCACCGTCGCCCTCACCGGTGAGGTTGTCGCCGGTGTGCTCCACCGAGCCGTCCGGACTCTTGAGCTGGTTGTAGAAGATGAACCACTCGTCACCCATGACCCGTCCGCCGTTGCACATCAGCGCGCTGGCGTCGAGGTCGAACGGGGCTCCGGTGGTGGAGCGAGCGTCCCAGCCGAGACCGATCATCACCTGAGTGAGGTTCGGTGCGGCCTTGGACAGGGAGACGTTTCCTCCCTTGGCGAGCGTGACGCCCATGTGCTGGTCCTCCCCTTGGAGCCGGTCTTTCGGATCGCCCCGGGGACGCGGGGTCTGCACGCACCAGACCCCGCTCACCGGCGCTTTGCCGGGCACCGTCTCTCGGAGTCGGGCTGATCCGAAAGACAGACCCGGTGAATCCTGTGCGGTTGTACGGAGTACTGCGCGCCCGGCGCCGTACCCAAACGGTGCGGCGCCGGGCGGGTGAGGCAGTCGGACCGGCTCAGACGTTCACTCCGAAGTCCTGCGCGATGCCGCGCAGGCCCGAGGCATAGCCCTGGCCGATGGCGCGGAACTTCCACTCCGCGCCGTGCCGGTACAGCTCGCCGAAGACCATGGCGGTCTCGGTCGAGGCGTCCTCGGAGAGGTCGTACCTGGCGATCTCGGCGCCGCCGGCCTGGTTCACGACGCGGATGAACGCGTTGCGGACCTGGCCGAAGGACTGCTGGCGGTTCTCGGCGTCGTAGATCGAGACCGGGAAGACGATCTTCTCGACGTCCGCCGGGACACCGGCGAGGTTGACCTTGATCTGCTCGTCGTCGCCCTCGCCCTCACCGGTGAGGTTGTCGCCGGTGTGCTCGACCGAGCCGTCCTGGCTCTTCAGGTTGTTGAAGAACACGAAGTTGGCGTCACTGCTGACCTTGCCCTCCGTGTTCGTCAGGATGGCGCTGGCGTCGAGGTCGAAGTCGGTACCGGTGGTGGTGCGCACGTCCCACCCCAGACCGACGATGACCGCGGTGAGGCCGGGCGCCTCCTTGCTCAGCGATACGTTGCCGCCCTTGCTGAGGCTGACTCCCACGAGTCCTCCCAATGATGTCCAGGGGCGGTCAGCCCCGTTGTGCGTTGGTATCGGATCAACGATTCGATCCTAGTGACCGGTTCCCCGACCTCGCAGGCCCTGGGACCGAAGAATCACAGCCCGAAGAATCACAGGCTGTCGAGCGCTTTCACGTACTCGTTCAGGTCACGGGCGTCCGGCAGGCCGTTGACGACGGTCCAGCGCACGACGCCTTCCTTGTCGATGACGAAGGTCCCGCGCACCGCGCAGCCCTTGTCCTCGTCGAAGACGCCGTACGCGCGCGAGGTCTCGCCGTGCGGCCAGAAGTCGGACAGCAGGGGGTACTCCAGGCCCTCCTGCTCGGCGAAGACGCGCAGGGTGTGGATGGAGTCGTTGGAGACGGCGAGCAGCCGGGTGTCGCGGTCGGTGAACGTCGGCAGGTTGTCGCGCAGCGCGCACAGTTCGCCGGTGCACACGCCGGTGAAGGCGAACGGGTAGAAGAGCAGCACCACGTTCTTGTCGCCGCGGAAGTCGGACAGCCGCACGGCCCTGCCGTGGTTGTCCTTGAGCTCGAAGTCGGGTGCCTTGTCGCCGACCTGGATCGCCATCGTCGTAGAACCCTTTCGGTGGGGCTGTTCGGGTGGTGAGAACACCCTATGCAGCGTCCACCTCGGGCCGTCGGACGGGCTGAGTGAATTCATTCAGCCCGTCCGCCGTTCGGGGACGAGGCCGGGGTTACTTCTTGGACTTGGCGGCCTTGGGCGTCACCAGCCGGCTGCCGCTCCAGTCCTTGCCCACGCTGACGCTCTTGGACGCGGACAGCCCCGCCGTGGTCGCGGCTTCAGAGATGTCGCTCGGCTCCACGTAGCCGTCGCGGCCGGTCTTCGGCGTCAGCAGCAGGATCGAGCCGCCCTCTTCGATGTACGTGGTGGCGTCCACCAGCACATCCGTGAGGTCGCCGTCCTCGTCGCGGAACCAGAGCACCACGGCATCGGCGACGTCGTCGTAGTCCTCGTCCACAAGGTCACTGCCGATCACTTGCTCAATGGCCTCGCGGAGCTCCTGGTCTACGTCCTCGTCGTAGCCGATCTCCTGGACCACCTGCTCGGGCTGGAACCCCAGCCTGACGGCAGGGCTCGTCTCCGCGTGGTCCGCGGTCGCGCTCACGGGTTGCCTCCTGATCATGTCTTGGTGAATAACTCAGCCACGCGCGTGCGCGAGGCATTGGCCGTAGTCCACACGGGCGGGGCGGATCGCGCAAGTACCCGGCCGTTCAGACCGCCGAAACGGTGACGATCCTGGCTGTCTCGCCGCAACTCCCGGCAGGGCGCCCCAAGCCGTACGTGACATACGCCACACCTTTCTGCCCTCTTTGTGCGTTTGGGAACCCTATAGGAGCGTCAAGCTTGGGTTACCTCGAAGTAGAGATGACGTTTTCCATACCGAGGTAGACGATGGTGGACGGTGCTGGGCACCCGCAGACCCCGAAAAGCAGACCTCCGACAGGTAAGGAACACCGTGGCTTCCGGATCCGATCGAAACCCGATCATCATTGGCGGCCTTCCGAGTCAGGTTCCTGACTTCGATCCCGAGGAAACCCAGGAGTGGCTCGACTCCCTCGACGCCGCCGTCGACGAGCGCGGCCGGGAGCGGGCCCGCTATCTGATGCTGCGGCTGATCGAGCGGGCCCGTGAGAAGCGCGTGGCCGTGCCCGAGATGCGCAGCACGGACTACGTCAACACGATCGCCACCAAGGACGAGCCGTTCTTCCCCGGCAACGAGGAGATCGAGCGCAAGATCCTCAACGCGACCCGGTGGAACGCCGCAGTGATGGTCTCGCGCGCCCAGCGTCCCGGCATCGGCGTCGGCGGTCACATCGCGACCTTCGCCTCCTCCGCCTCGCTCTACGACGTGGGCTTCAACCACTTCTTCCGCGGCAAGGACGAGGGCGACGGCGGCGACCAGGTCTTCTTCCAGGGGCACGCCTCACCGGGCATCTACGCCCGCGCGTTCCTGCTCGACCGCCTGAGCGAGGAGAACCTGGACGGGTTCCGGCAGGAGAAGTCGAAGGCGCCGTACGGGCTGTCCAGCTATCCGCATCCGCGGCTGATGCCGGACTTCTGGGAGTTCCCGACCGTGTCGATGGGCCTCGGCCCGATCGGTGCGATCTACCAGGCGCGGATGAACCGCTACCTCCAGGCGCGCGGCATCGCGGACACCTCCGCGTCGCATGTGTGGGCGTTCCTCGGGGACGGCGAGATGGACGAGCCGGAGTCGCTCGGCCAGCTGTCCATCGCGGCCCGCGAGAGCCTCGACAATCTGACCTTCGTCGTCAACTGCAACCTGCAGCGCCTCGACGGCCCGGTCCGCGGCAACGGCAAGATCATCCAGGAGCTGGAGTCGGTCTTCCGGGGCGCCGGCTGGAATGTGATCAAGCTGGTCTGGGACCGCACCTGGGACCCGCTGCTGGCCCAGGACCGGGACGGCGTGCTCGTCAACCGGATGAACACCACGCCGGACGGGCAGTTCCAGACGTACGCCACCGAGACCGGTGGCTACATCCGTGACCACTTCTTCGGCGACGACCACCGGCTGCGCGCCATGGTCGAGAACATGACCGACGACCAGATCCTGCACCTGGGCCGCGGCGGTCACGACCACCAGAAGATCTTCGCGGCGTTCTCGGCGGCCAAGGCGCACAAGGGCCAGCCGACGGTGATCCTGGCCAAGACGATCAAGGGCTGGACACTGGGCCCGAACTTCGAGGGCCGCAACGCCACGCACCAGATGAAGAAGCTGACGGTCGCCGACCTCAAGGGCTTCCGCGACCGGCTGCACCTGCCGATCTCCGACAAGGAGCTGGAGAGCGGGCCTCCGCCATACTACCACCCCGGGCGGAACTCCGAGGAGATCCAGTACATGCACGACCGCCGCAAGGGGCTCGGCGGTTACGTCCCGACCCGCGTCGTGCGCTCCGAGCCGCTGCCGCTGCCGGGCGACAAGGCGTACGCGACCGTGAAGAAGGGCACGGGCCAGCAGTCGATCGCGACGACCATGGCCTTTGTCCGGCTGCTCAAGGACCTCATGCGGGACAAGGAGATCGGCAAGCGGTTCGTGCTGATCGCGCCGGACGAGTACCGCACGTTCGGCATGGACTCGTTCTTCCCGAGCGCGAAGATCTACAACCCGCTGGGCCAGCAGTACGAGTCCGTCGACCGTGAGCTGCTCCTCGCCTACAAGGAGTCCCCGACCGGGCAGATGCTGCACGACGGCATCTCCGAGGCGGGCTGCACGGCCTCGCTGATCGCGGCCGGCTCCTCGTACGCCACGCATGGCGAGCCGCTCATCCCGGTGTACGTCTTCTACTCGATGTTCGGTTTCCAGCGCACCGGTGACCAGTTCTGGCAGATGTCGGACCAGTTGGCGCGCGGCTTCGTGCTCGGTGCGACGGCCGGCCGTACGACTCTGACCGGTGAGGGTCTGCAACACGCCGACGGACACTCGCAGTTGCTGGCCTCGACCAACCCGGGCTGTGTGGCGTACGACCCGGCGTACGCGTACGAGATCGCGCACATCGTGCAGGACGGGCTGCGCAGGATGTACGGCGGCGACGCGGAGCATCCGCACGGCGAGGACGTCTTCTACTACCTCACCGTCTACAACGAGCCGATCCAGCACCCGGCCGAGCCTGCGGGCGTCGACGTCGAGGGCATCCTCAAGGGCATCCACCGGCTCTCCGCCGGGACGTCGGGGTCGATTCCGGCGCAGATCATGGCGTCCGGGGTGGCGGTGCCGTGGGCGCTCGACGCGCAGCGGATCCTCGCCGAGGAGTGGAACGTGAAGGCCGACGTGTGGTCGGCCACCTCCTGGAACGAGCTGCGGCGCGATGCCGTGGCGTGCGAGGAGCACAACCTGCTGCATCCCGAGGAGGAGCAGCGGGTGCCGTATGTGACGCGGAAGCTGAGCGGGGCCGAAGGGCCGTTCGTGGCGGTTTCCGACTGGATGCGGTCGGTTCCGGACCAGATCTCGCGGTGGGTGCCCGGGACGTATCAGTCCCTGGGGGCCGATGGCTTCGGGTTCGCGGACACCCGTGGTGCGGCTCGGCGGTTCTTCCACATCGACGCGCAGTCGATCGTGGTGGGTGTGCTGACCGAGCTGGCGAAGGAGGGGAAGGTGGACCGGTCGGTGCTGAAGCAGGCCGTCGACCGGTACCAGCTGCTGGATGTCTCGGCCGCCGATCCCGGGGTCGCGGGCGGCGACGCGTAGTGCTGCGCCGGCCGTAGCGGTTGAGTTGAGCCGTGGCGGTTGAAGGGGCGGTGGAGCCTGGGGCTTCACCGCCCCTTCACGTTCCCTACGATGCGGGGATGGAGGAGCAATCGCCGCAGGAGCGCTGGGAACAGCGCAGTCAGTGGCCGCTGATGGTGCTTGCCGTGCTGTTCGCCGTCGCCTACGCCGTGCCGATCGTGGCCACGTCCGCGGGGCGCTCGCTGACGGCGGCCTGCACGGTGGTCGAGTGGGTGGTGTGGGGGGCGTTCGCCGCGGACTATCTGGTGCGGCTGTGGCTGGCGCCGCATCGTGGGGAGTTCGTACGGCGGCACTGGCTGGACCTGTGTGCGGTGGTGCTGCCGCTCGTCCAGCCGTTGCGGCTGCTGCGGCTGGTGTCCACGGTGATGCTGGTGGGGCGGCGGGCGCGGATGGCCTCGCAGATCCAGCTGACGACGTATGTCGCCGGGACGGTGGTGGCGTTGCTGATGTTCGGGTCGCTCGCGGTGCTGTCGGTGGAACGGGAGTCGCCGAACGGGAACATCAAGACGCTGGGTGACGCGGTGTGGTGGTCGTTCACGACGATGACGACCGTGGGGTACGGCGATCATTCGCCGACCACTGGGCTGGGGCGGATTCTCGCGGTCGGGCTGATGTTGTCCGGGATCGCGCTGCTGGGTGTCGTCACGGCGAACATCGCTGCGTGGTTCATCGCGCGGTTCGAGTCCGATGACGCGGAGGAACGGCGGCAGACGGAGGCGATCGCCGCGCTGACGGAGGAGGTGCGGGCGCTGCGGGCGGAGGTGGCGGCGTTGTCGGGGGCGGCGGGGGTTGTGGTGCCGGGGGGTCGGGACGGGCGGCGGCAGTAGGAGGCGGGGGGCTGGGGGGTGGGGTGAGGCTGGGGGGTGAGGGTGAGGCCGGGGGGTGAGGGTGAGGCCGGGGGGTGAGGGTGAGGCCGGGGG
>NZ_WJBG01000057.1 GCF_009709555.1 Streptomyces blattellae
AGTGGCACGCCGACGCGCACGAGGCGGAGCAGCCTCCTCCACGGCTTCAGCGACCTCGGCAGCCGCGACCGGCTCCGCCTCACCGGTCTCACCGGCCTCAACCGGGCCAGGCGCCGCAGTCTCCGCCGAGTCCACGACCGCAGGCACACCGGCAGGCGCAGACACCCGTCGAGTGGCACGCCGACGCGCACGAGGCGGAG
>NZ_WJBG01000058.1 GCF_009709555.1 Streptomyces blattellae
TTCGCCGACGAGGTCACCCGCGTGGCCCGCGAGGTCGGCACCGAAGGAGACCTCGGGGGCCGCGCCCAGGTCCGTGGCGTCTCCGGCGTCTGGAAGGACCTCACCGAGAACGTCAACTTCATGGCGGACAACCTCACTTCGCAGGTCCGCAACATCGCGCTGGTGTCCACGGCCGTCGCCCAGGGCGATCTGTCGAAGAAGATCACGGTCGAGGCCAAGGGCGAGATCCTGGAGCTGAAGACCACCTTCAACACCATGGTCGACCAGCTCTCCGCCTTCGCCGACGAGGTCACCCGCGTGGCCCGCGAGGTCGGCACCGA
>NZ_WJBG01000059.1 GCF_009709555.1 Streptomyces blattellae
TGCTGGTGACGGCATCGTGACGGTGGATTACGGGCGGGCGTTCCAGGCGTCGGTGCCGGGTGCTCGGATGGTCGTGATCGAGGGTGCCGGTCACTATCCGCACATCGAACAGCCGGCGGTATTCGTGCAGCACCTCAACGCTTTCCTGGCGGACCGGGAGTTTGTCGAAGTCCGGTAGAGATCAACGAGGGGTTTGCGAGATGCGTTTCTGGTTCTTCACCGAGTCGCCGT
>NZ_WJBG01000060.1 GCF_009709555.1 Streptomyces blattellae
ACGGTCGTTGCCTCAGAACCAACACAGTGGACGCGAGCCTCTATGGACAAGCCCTCGGCCTATTAGTACCGGTCACCTCCACACCTTGCGGTGCTTCCAGATCCGGCCTATCAACCCAGTCGTCTACTGGGAGCCTTACCCCATCAAGTGGGTGGGAGTCCTCATCTCGAAGCAGGCTTCCCGCTTAGATGCTTTCAGCGGTTATCCCTCCCGAACGTAGCCAACCAGCCATGCCCTTGGCAGAACAACTGGCACACCAGAGGTTCGTCCGTCCCGGTCCTCTCGTACTAGGGACAGCCCTTCTCAAGACTCCTACGCGCACAGCGGATAGGGACCGAACTGTCTCACGACGTTCTAAACCCAGCTCGCGTACCGCTTTAATGGGCGAACAGCCCAACCCTTGGGACCGACTCCAGCCCCAGGATGCGACGAGCCGACATCGAGGTGCCAAACCATCCCGTCGATATGGACTCTTGGGGAAGATCAGCCTGTTATCCCCGGGGTACCTTTTATCCGTTGAGCGACGGCGCTTCCACAAGCCACCGCCGGATCACTAGTCCCGACTTTCGTCCCTGCTCGACCCGTCGGTCTCACAGTCAAGCTCCCTTGTGCACTTACACTCAACACCTGATTGCCAACCAGGCTGAGGGAACCTTTGGGCGCCTCCGTTACCCTTTAGGAGGCAACCGCCCCAGTTAAACTACCCATCAGACACTGTCCCTGATCCGGATCACGGACCCAGGTTAGACATCCAGCACGACCAGACTGGTATTTCAACGACGACTCCACCACCACTGGCGTGACAGCTTCACAGTCTCCCAGCTATCCTACACAAGCCGAACCGAACACCAATATCAAACTGTAGTAAAGGTCCCGGGGTCTTTCCGTCCTGCTGCGCGAAACGAGCATCTTTACTCGTAGTGCAATTTCACCGGGCCTATGGTTGAGACAGTCGAGAAGTCGTTACGCCATTCGTGCAGGTCGGAACTTACCCGACAAGGAATTTCGCTACCTTAGGATGGTTATAGTTACCACCGCCGTTTACTGGCGCTTAAGTTCTCAGCCTCGCCTGAACGAATCCAAGCTAACCGGTCCCCTTAACGTTCCAGCACCGGGCAGGCGTCAGTCCGTATACATCGCCTTACGGCTTCGCACGGACCTGTGTTTTTAGTAAACAGTCGCTTCTCGCTGGTCTCTGCGGCCACCCCCAGCTCAGGGAGCATGTCCCCTCACCAAGCGTGGCCCCCCTTCTCCCGAAGTTACGGGGGCATTTTGCCGAGTTCCTTAACCATAGTTCACCCGAACGCCTCGGTATTCTCTACCAGACCACCTGAGTCGGTTTAGGGTACGGGCCGCCATAAAACTCGCTAGAGGCTTTTCTCGACAGCATAGGATCATCCACTTCACCACAATCGGCTCGGCATCAGGTCTCAGCCCCAAGTACGACGGATTTACCTATCGCACGGCCTACACCCTTACCCCGGGACAACCACCGCCCGGGATGGACTACCTTCCTGCGTCACCCCATCACTCACCTACTACCAGATCGGATCACCGGCTCCACCACTCCGACCTCGTCCGAAGACTCAGCCGACGGCTTCACGGGCTTAGCATCACTGGATTCGATGTTTGACGCTTCACAGCGGGTACCGGAATATCAACCGGTTATCCATCGACTACGCCTGTCGGCCTCGCCTTAGGTCCCGACTTACCCTGGGCAGATCAGCTTGACCCAGGAACCCTTAGTCAATCGGCGCACACGTTTCCCACGTGTGAATCGCTACTCATGCCTGCATTCTCACTCGTCAACCGTCCACAACTCGCTTACACGGCTGCTTCACCCGGCAGACGACGCTCCCCTACCCATCCCAGCCTCCGTTGAGAGTATGTACTGGAATGACACGACTTCGGCGGTACGCTTGAGCCCCGCTACATTGTCGGCGCGGAATCACTAGACCAGTGAGCTATTACGCACTCTTTCAAGGATGGCTGCTTCTAAGCCAACCTCCTGGTTGTCTCTGCGACTCCACATCCTTTCCCACTTAGCGTACGCTTAGGGGCCTTAGTCGATGCTCTGGGCTGTTTCCCTCTCGACCATGGAGCTTATCCCCCACAGTCTCACTGCCGCGCTCTCACTTACCGGCATTCGGAGTTTGGCTAAGGTCAGTAACCCGGTAGGGCCCATCGCCTATCCAGTGCTCTACCTCCGGCAAGAAACACACGACGCTGCACCTAAATGCATTTCGGGGAGAACCAGCTATCACGGAGTTTGATTGGCCTTTCACCCCTAACCACAGGTCATCCCCCAGGTTTTCAACCCTGGTGGGTTCGGTCCTCCACGACCTCTTACAGCCGCTTCAACCTGCCCATGGCTAGATCACTCCGCTTCGGGTCTTGAGCATGCTACTGAAACGCCCTCTTCGGACTCGCTTTCGCTACGGCTACCCCACACGGGTTAACCTCGCAACACACCGCAAACTCGCAGGCTCATTCTTCAAAAGGCACGCAGTCACGAGACAAGGACAAATCCTCGTCCGACGCTCCCACGGCTTGTAGGCACACGGTTTCAGGTACTATTTCACTCCCCTCCCGGGGTACTTTTCACCATTCCCTCACGGTACTATCCGCTATCGGTCACCAGGGAATATTTAGGCTTA
>NZ_WJBG01000061.1 GCF_009709555.1 Streptomyces blattellae
GCCGACCTCGGCGCCGGAGATGGAGGCGTTCTCCTTGAAGAGCATGCCGATCGCGCCGGCCGCGAGCAGGAAGCGGACGATGCCGTCCTCGTCGGCGCCGGGCACGAAGTTGATGTAGTAGTGGAGAACCGCCGGGATGATGCCGGCCGCGCCGTTGGTCGGAGCCGTCACGACTCGGCCGCCCGCGGCGTTCTCCTCGTTGACCGCCATCGCGTAGAGGGTCACCCACTCCATCGCACGGACCGCGGCGTCGCCCTCGCTGCGCAGCGCCCGGGCCGCCGCGGCGGCCCGGCGGCGGACCTTCAGGCCGCCCGGGAGGATGCCTTCGCGGCCCAGGCCCCGGGAGACACAGGCCTCCATGACCCGCCAGATCCCCAGCAGGCCCGCACGGATCTCCTCCTCGGTGCGCCAGGCCTTCTCGTTCTCCAGCATCAGCGCTGAGATCGACAGGCCGGTCTCCCGGGAGAGGCCCAGCAGTTCGTCGCCCGTGCGGAACGGGTGGGGCAGCACGGTGGTGTCGAGCTTGATCCGGTCCGCGCCGATGGCGTCCTCGTCGACGACGAAGCCGCCGCCCACGGAGTAGTACGTCTTCTCCAGCAGCGGCACACCGTCGGCGTCGTACGCGAAGAGGATCATGCCGTTGGCGTGGTACGGCAGCGAGCGCCGGCGGTGCAGGACCAGCTGGGCCGAAGCGTCGAAGCCGATCTCATGGGCCGGACCGATCTCGGCGCCGAGGATGCGCAGGCGCCCGGTGCCGCGGATCCGCTCGACGTCCAGGTCGGCCTGGGCCACGTCGACCGTGTGCGGCTCGTTGCCCTCCAGGCCGAGCAGCACCGCCTTTGGGGTGCCGTGGCCGTGGCCGGTGGCGCCGAGGGAGCCGAACAACTCCGCGCGCACCGCGGTGGTCTGGGCGAGCAGACCGTCCTGCTTCAGCCGGGTGGCGAACATCCCGGCGGCGCGCATCGGGCCGACGGTGTGTGAGCTGGACGGGCCGATGCCGATGGAGAACAGGTCGAAGACGCTGATTGCCACGCCATACTCCGTGGGACGGGTGGGGCGTGCCGGCGGTCACCGGCACGCCCCAGCGGGAGGTGGTCGGTCACAGACCCGGATACAGCGGATGCTTGTCCGCCAGCGCCTCGACCCGGGCCTTGAGCGCCTCGGTCTCGGCCGCCCCGAAGGGAGAGGGCGCTTTGAGCGTCTCGGCGATGACGTCCGCGACCTCGGCGAAGTCCTCGGCGGTGAAGCCGCGGGTGGCCAGGGCGGGCGTGCCGATGCGCAGGCCCGAGGTCACCATCGGCGGGCGCGGGTCGTTCGGGACGGCGTTGCGG
>NZ_WJBG01000002.1 GCF_009709555.1 Streptomyces blattellae
TGCGCTTGACGACGTCGACGCCCTGCGCCCGGAGGTCGATCTGCGCGCCGGAGGCCCTGAGGGTCGGAGACCGCTCGATGACCACGACCTCATGACCGTGGCGGCCGAGCCAGTATGCGGCGGACAGTCCGGCGAAGCCGGCACCGACTACGAGGATCTTCTTCTTGTTCTTCTGCATGCGGTATTCCTTGGGTTCTGGAGTCAGGCTGGCGGCGTGGGCGCGGAGAGCACCTGCAGGGTCCGCGGCAAGGCGTCGGGTGGGCCGCGGCGTCGTCGCCGGTGGGTCCCTGGCCGAAGCCGTGGCCGGCGCCCGGGTGGAACTCGTACGACGTCGGCCACGGCCGGCTGCGCAGCGCCGCGAGAACGTCGTCGCCGAGGAAGTCCGCGCCGCTGAAGCGCATCGGACCGAACTCGACGACCTGGTCTCCCCAGATGGTGGGGTTGTGGGCGACGACCGCGCCGATCCGTGCCGCCGGTGATGACGCACACTTTGCCGTCCATGCTCATGGCTTCTCTCCTTCGTCGATCCGTCGTCGTCCGTGCCGGGGTCCTCAGCGCCACTCGTCCACCTCGTCCACCTCGTCCACCTCGTCCGCCGCTGCCCGGATGGACAGGGGCGCCCGCTCGGCGGACTGGGTGGGCTTGGGGTTGACCTGGATGACCGTGGCCGGGGGGGCGATGCGGCCGAAGTAGCCGCCGTACATGCCCTTCGAGCCGACGGCCAGGACGAGGTCCGCCTGCGAGACCGCTGTCCGGCCCTGTCGTAGACGGTCCGGAAGACACTGACGCGGACGTGGACGTGGAAGGAGACCATCGCCCCGCCGCAGTCGCGGCACTTCGGTGCCTACCTGCGCGACGACCTGGTTGATCGTCCCTTGGCCTGGGCCATGACTAGTTCCGGCTGCTCGTCGAGGACGATCGCGCCGTAGCAGTCGCGCTGCTCGATGCCGTCGACG
>NZ_WJBG01000062.1 GCF_009709555.1 Streptomyces blattellae
GGCGAAGTGGGACCAGCCCCCGAATCAGCCAACAGCGTCCGGACGATCGTCCGGGCCGGGGGCTTCCTGCCTGCGCTTCCGTGAGGGCCGCGGGCTCAGCCGGGCGGAGGGCGTTCCGCCCAGATGACCGCCGCCCGCAACGGCTCTGGTACGGCGACGTACACGAGCCCGTGAGGCTCCGCGAGGCCGCCCGCGGAGCGCCTACCGCAGCAGCCACGGGGGCGCGACTGTGTCCAGGCATCGCGCCGGGCGAGGCTGCGGGCGGACGGGTCGGCGGTCGCCGGGTCGGCCGGGGTGGTCTCTGTCGCGCCCGTGTTCGCCATGCCGACCCCGACCGGCGTGTCGCTCAGGGCGTACACCGCCGCTCCGGGCCCGCCCGTAAAGCCGACGTACACCCGCCGCCCGGGCCGGCCCGGGCTGGTGGCCGTGAAGCCGTGCGGCCGCGAGCACTCTGGGCACCGGTCCGTGTCGACTACCGGCTCCCCGGGGCCGGTCCCGAACTCGGCGGCCAGCAACCGTAGCAGCCCCTCGCGGACGACAGCCGGGTCGCATCCGGCGTCTTCCGTCTCCGTCTCCATGAGCCAGAACGTCGGCCGCCCGGCGCGGGGTACCTTCGCGGGCAGGTCCGGTGCATCCACCCGCAGCAAGTGCGGTTCCTCCGGGCCGATGGGGCGGAGCGGGGCACGGACCGGCCAGGCGGCGCCCGGGGCCGTGGCGATCCGTTCAGGCGTCCAGTAGACGTCCGGATCCGCCGGGACACCGGCCGAACGCTGCCCGCCCTCGCGCCGCCGACGGGACTTGCGCCCTCTGCCGGGTGGTGGCTGCGTCATCGCCTGGCCCTCCTTCCGCCCGATCCGGCGGGCGTCCTGACCGCCCTGATCCGCGGGGCAACCCCTAGAAGACTCCTGAAGATCTTGCTCGACCTATCCGGTTCACCCCATTTTGCCCGCAAGGGTCGATCGTGGTAAGCCGAGCAACCTGGTGCGTTTTCAAGATCTTCAGTGCAGCTCCTGGATCCACCATTTAGATCTGCGACGCCGCGATCTCCATCACGGCGATGTGCTGGAGAGTACGACTGGTGAACTTCGGTGTGGCGACGAAGGTCCCATCGAAGATGCCGTTCACTCCGTATATGTCGCCTACTTCCTCGACAGGGTCGAACTCGTACAGCCAGGGGCCGCCGCTGGACCCCTGGTACATGTTCGGGCATTCGGCCATGACGAGGTCACGCGGCGGGGGCGTGGGCTCGGTGACATCCTCGCAGTGTTCCTGATGGTTCCCGTCGTACCCGCCCGTGGCGGGGTAGCCTGCGATGTGCACGGGGGCCGTGGTGCTCGGCGTGGTACGGACGTCGAAGGCGCCCGCCACATCCGCGACCTGCTCACCGGCGGCATTGTCGTTGAGTACGATGACGCCGATGTCGTACCTCTCGTCCGCGTCACTGGCCCACAGGCTGTCCGTGGCCCAGTTCGCCGCCGTGAACACGCCGAGGTCCTCCTCGCCGCCGTAACCGGGGATGAAGGCGATGTTCTTGTGCCACTCCCCGCCGGGGCCGCCTTCCTCCAGGCAGTGGCCAGCGGTGATCACCAGGCGGCCGGATGCCGTGTTGACAACTGTGCCGGTGCAGGAACCCGGCGATCCGCTCGCGTAGTTGAAGAGGATCTTGCCCACGGGTTCCAACACCGGACCGTCCACCGGGCCCTGCAGCTCCCGTGCGAGGGCCGACACCCTGTGCTCAACGGACGGATCCTGCCGGTCACCGTTGTGCACGGCCTCATCGATCCGTTCCTGTGTCCAGTACTCAAGCAACGCCTTCTCCTGCCCCGCGCGGGACGTACCGACGGCGCCCGGGACATCGATCTCCGCCGTCCGTGGCGGGAAGGTGGCCCCGTCGGCTAATGCCGTACCCGGCGATCCGACGACCAGTGCAGCGGCTGTGGTCAGGGCGGTGAGCAGTACTGCGACGAGACTGGGGCGGATCCGTCTGCGTTCGGAACTCGACAATGCTTCACTCCGATCGGACGTGGCTGGATCGTGCTCGGGGACGGTACGTCCGGCGCAGGCACCGGTACACCGTCCTCTGCAGCCTCACCGATCACATCGGTTGGCTACCAGTCGTTCCAGGAAATATGACGGAGAATGACCCCTTGCCCGATAACCACCGATAACCACCGGTGACCAGCGGTGCAGCCGAAAGGGCACCCATCCCCGAAGGAACGCCCCCGTGAACCGGCTCACCATGGTCCCGGCACCGCGGCCCCCGGCCCGGACGATCGTCCGGACGCTGTTGGCTGATTCGGGGGCTGGTCCCACTTCGCC
>NZ_WJBG01000063.1 GCF_009709555.1 Streptomyces blattellae
CAGTTCCAGGGCCTGTCGGCGTATTACACGGCTCCGGAGGCGGAGCAGTTGTTCGCGACGACGCAGCCGGTCAAGGACCGCGCGGACGCCTTCGCCGACGACCTGGAAACCGTCTCCGGCGCGTTGTCGTCGTATGCGACGGAGATCCGTCCGCTGGTCGACAGGCTGGAGCAGCTGAAGGCGGACGCGACGGCGTTCGTCGACTCGGTCCGGGATGACGACGAGTGGGAGTACGACGGGGACAAGGTCGAGGAGCACAATCAGCTCCGGGACGAGATCACCGAGACGGTGGCGGCGTTCTGGGCGGCGGAACGCACCTGCCACAACAAGATCACCGCCTTGTGGGGCGGCACGCAGATGGTCGCCGGAGACGGCTCCGACCGCACGGACCAGTACGGGTTCAGCGCCGGGGACATGGCGAACGCCCAGCTTCCCTGGGGTGACCCGGTGGAGGAGAAGCATCACTGGTACGAGGTCGGCCACTGGGTGAAGTCCTTCGTCTGGGACGGCCTGATCGTCGACGGCCTCTGGGGCACCATCAAGGGCCTGGGCACGCTGGTCGGCTTCGGCGGCTGGGAGGCGATGGGCCAGGCATGGAA